>JAQWSN010000005.1 GCA_029243165.1 Flavobacteriaceae bacterium | reverse complement strand
GGTTATAGCAGTGGGGCTCACCTCTTCCCATTCCGAACAGAGAAGTTAAGCCCACTAGCGCAGATGGTACTGCCACACGGTGGGAGAGTATGTCGCCGCCTTCTTCAAAGACCCTTGCAAATTTTGCTCGGGTCTTTTTTTATTTTACCGCTACATTACCAGATTTATTCTAAATCTACTTTCGATGCTTTTGGGGTTGTATTCATTTTTCATTTAAGTCAGACTGAAATGATCTTGAGTCAAAAATCAACAGTACATGGCTTATTTTTCCATCAACAATTTCAAATATTTGAAACATAGTTGTTAAAACCCCTAGCTTTGAAAACTCATAGATTAAACAAGCAGAATGATTATCGAAATAACTTTTAATTATCTTGTACTTAAAGTTTTCGGGAGGGTTGTTTCGAAGTGCGTTAACATAATCATCTGCTGAGTTAAAATTGTAGAAAGGTCCGCTGAATTTTAAATCATCTGAAAATATTTTCCTCAAGGCTTCCAAATCTCCTGTTTTGAAAACACAGTCCATATATTTTTCAGCTAGTTCCAAAGGATTCATAAGGTACTGTCTCAAAAAGTGTGTAAAGTAAAAGTAATTTGAACAAAACTTGGATATTACTAGATTGCTAGATTCAATTAATAAGTACACCCTTTAGGTTAAAATTAGCTAAAAGGACTTCATTGGGTGTTTTGTATCCCAATAATTTTCTGGGTCTACTTTTTAATTTACTGATAATCATATTGATAGTTTGATGACTGGTTTTGTTAAAATTGGTTTTCTTGGGTAAGCTCACTTCGGAACCGACTCAAGCCGCTTAAAAAAAGCGAAAACTCAGGGGGAGTTGTTTAGCATTAGGATTTAAATTTTCTTTTAAAATATCCGAGTAGAGAAAGCGAAAACAAACAAAAAAGTACGGCTCCAGTATCAAAAATCACATCTTCCCAGCTTCCTAACCGATTGGGTAACAGATTCTGTATTCCTTCATCTAGCAAGCCCATTCCAGTTGCTAAAACGGCGGTGATAAGATAAACGTGTAAAAGCGATAAACGATTTCGGTATCTGAGAATTAACGCTTGAAATAAGCAATAGGTCAACACGCTGTACTCCATCACGTGGCTTCGTTCGGGTAAGGACAAACGAAGAAAAAAAAGGACAAATACAGCGGTTAAACCCAATCGAACAGCCCAAAGTTCCCAATGCGCTTCCCAATGCAGTGCACCCATTAAAATTGCCGCTCCCACTAAAAGCATTCCTGTAAGGAATACAAGTGCATGACCGCCTTGATGGCTACACCAAGTGACGAGGGGATTCCCTATGAAAAGAGTGCTAAAAATAAGAAGTACAATCAAGAAGCTGCAGCGCCAATAAAATTTTTCGGTGAATTGATGTCGTTTCATTTTTGTTTTATTTTAATACAATCAAAAAACGAGCGTGTGGCAGGCAAACGAAAGAATATTTGATTTGAGGCTGTATTCTTTAAAATTACTATTTTTTTTAAAGTGTACCTTAGATTTTTACGGATGTATTTTGAAAAGAGAATATTGATTCAATTTGAGAATAAAGAAGGTTTTTGCTTGTCAGTAGAAAAGGCAGTACTTTTAATTTTATGAATCCAATTGTTGTTTTATTTTTTCTAATTGTTAGCCTTGCTTTTGGACAAAAAACAGATCGCTCTCAATTGATTATTCCAGCTAAGCAGGTGGTTCAGATCGATTACCCATTGTACAAAGGTTTTAACGTCAAGATTTGGAACGAGTCCAAGTTTGAAGTTGGGGTTTCGGCACGAGACAAGGTCACAGACTCGGTACGAAAAAGTTTTGGAATTCCTAAAGGAAAAAATGCCCTATTGGAAGTAAATGATGGGATGTATTTACAGTTTGAAAATCGTTTTCTAGCATCGCTTAAGATTGCCTACACCCTTCGAAAAGGCAGCTCAGGAAATAAAAAATCAATTAAGCCCCTCACACCACAACGCGCCTTTTACTTGGAAAACAATACCGCGCAGACGCTACCGTTACGAATTCCTGGAGTGATGAATCCCAATCTTAGTCCTTTTTCTAGAAGCGGTGTGGACTTGCCCAACGGACAAAAAATTTACTTCGAATTAAAAGGAAAACGCATTCTAATCCTAACCGTTACGGATACCATTCCCCATGGAGCTCGAATGGATGTAGCCTCCCTAATAGAAAAAGCACTCAATAAGGATTGATACCTACAGATCAAACAAATATTGAAATTTTAAATAAAGTTGACTGTTTTCGATTCCATATCGGTTCTTTTCATCTACACGTGAATAGCCGTTGGTTCCTCCAATATAAAAAATGGTAAACGGATTTGGATTCCATTTAAGCAGGGGTTGAAAGAAAAAGTTTTTATCAAAGTTATTAAACTCCCCAATGATCCGAAAAGATAAATTGGGGTTAAATTGATAGTTGAGATTGGCTCGGGCAATGAATCCAGCAAAGTAAAGACTTTGATCAATTTTATTTCTGAGTTGTGAATAACGAATCGAAGGGCTTAGTCGCAATTTGGGACTGATTTGAAAATTATTAAAAGTCCCAATAAAAAAGTTTTTTCCAACGGCTGGATTCTCTGAATCGTAGCGGATTGATTCTCCCATTCGGGTAAACATTCGTAAACGAACAGTTTCTGAAGGGCTGTAGGAAAGAAATACACTGAACTCGGGCATGCCTTTAGCGTTAAAACCTTCAAATTCCTCATTGAATACATAATTGTAATTGATTTCACTTTCAATATTTCCACTCAGTTGAATGTACATG
This sequence comes from Flavobacteriaceae bacterium, assembly GCA_029243165.1. Classification (GTDB taxonomy): domain Bacteria; phylum Bacteroidota; class Bacteroidia; order Flavobacteriales; family Flavobacteriaceae; genus MS024-2A. Next base: position 277,060 of record JAQWSN010000005.1, on the reverse strand, counting down.
GAGGTTCCTAAATCCAATAGTTTTCTCAAATTATGGAAGTTAAAATTCATTTGACTCCCCACATAGAGTCCCAGTTGTTTGACAAAATCTTCTTTATCAAAAAAGTGTTGGTATCCGTGAAAAAATTCCATAAAACGGACACTGTTCTGAGTTACAAACCCCATAGGCGTTTGATAATGTGGCGAATAGTGTTGGTATTCAAATCTGGAGTTCCAGTGTTTTGTATTTCGCCTCAAGGAAAAATAAAGGGCATCTCCGTTTAGATTTTCCCCATCAAGTTGGGTGGACTTGTCTCCAATTTGATCGTTTTCTTCAATCCAATCGGCTTCAGGTTCTAAAACAATACTTTTATTGAATTCAAAACTGGCCGTGTAGGATTCTTTAAATCGGTACCGACCGTCAACCCCTAAGGTATGACCATACCCTCCGTTTTTAAACAATCGATTCGTAGTTAAAAACCCTAAATTATTCCCTTGTTCATAGGTGCGTTGGTATCTGAATATGTTGGAGTAAGAAGCCTTCCCCTCTCCAAAGTAGGACTGGTTTTCCCCGGCTATGAGGTAGGGAGAAGCTTCGTCATAAGCGGTAAGCCAATACATTCGTTGCTTTTCTCCTTGGCTAATCACCTTGGTAGATAGCAGGGGCTTGTTTATGGATCGTGTGTAAACGGTATTCAATTGGGTGTCAATGATGTCATTTCCTTCATTAAAGTAGGGACGACGCTCTTGAAAAAAGATGGCAAAAGTAGTGTTGGCAGTAATTCTAGAAACATCGGCTTCTACCTGAGAAAAATCAGGATTGATAGCATACTCCAATGAAGTGATGTTATTCAAGTCAAACAAACCACTCAGACCTACCGTACCCTTGGGGTTTCCATAGTTTAGACTGTTGTTTTCCTTAGTTCCATCTAAACCTCCGTAAACGTAAGGCAGTAAGTTGACTCTATTTTTTGATCTCACATTTTCAAGGGTTAGGGTAGATTTGGCTTGACAAGGCAAACAAGGATTGTTCAGATCGATCGGGAAATCAATGTTTTGACTGCGGTTGTTTTCAGTTTAAGTAGATCAGTACAGTAAGATTTTCCATTCCATTTTAGGAGCCTGTTTAAATTGCAAAACGCTAAAAGGAACTTTAAGCTCAACATGATAACTGTCCTCGTGCTTGCTGGCTTTAGATTCAAAATTGACATCGTACGAAATGTCGTCATCACCTGTAGAAAGAAGTTTTACATCAAGTTGATTGCCTTCGGGATTCGCTCCTAAACTTACCATGTAGCGTCCGTCACCGTAGGTGTCAAGACCGATAAAAACGTTGTCGTCCAGATAGCCCTCATCGCGATTGCGAACGGAAGAACGCAAATTTTTCATATCTGCATAGGCAATAAAACCGACATACAAATCCGTTTCAGTGTAAGTAATAAATACTTTGGTCAAATAAGGCGATGGTACATTATTGCCCGGATCAATTTCATATTTAATCTCGTAAGTTTCTGCCTCTTGCCATTCTTCCGAACTTACAATTCCATCAAAATTTGGCGGATTGTTTTGGGCAATTAAATTAATTGAAATAAAAAGTAGTAGGTAAAGAAAGGACTTTTCCATGGTAGGGCATTTCTCTTTAAGACGGTAGCCCTACCAAATTTTTACAGATTGCGTCTTATTTTTTAAAAAAGGATGTAAAAAATCCCAAACGATACAGTTTGGGATTTTAAGTAGCGGATTGAATCAATTCAAATAAGCGGAGTATTTAACTCGGCCAAAGAGGCTTTGATTTCTGCTTCGGTCAATTCGTGTTTTTGAATGTTTCCTGCAAAATAATCTTCATAAGCTTTCATATCGAAGTTACCGTGTCCACAAAGGTTGAATAAGATCGTTTTAGAGACCCCTTCTTCCTTACATTTTTTTGCCTCAGCAATTACGGTGGCAATTCCGTGTGTGGCTTCTGGAGCGGGGATGATTCCTTCTGCTTTAGCAAATTGAACTCCTGCTTCAAACACTTCTAGATTATCGTGTGCTACAGCTTCAATAAAATTATCTTTGAGCAATTGGCTCACAATAACCCCTGCACCGTGGTATCTTAATCCTCCTGCATGAATGGGAGCAGGAACAAAGTTGTGTCCTAAGGTGTACATAGGCAATAGAGGTGTCATCCCACCCGTATCACCAAAGTCGTATCGGAACTGACCTCGGGTTAACTTAGGACATGAAGCGGGTTCACTGGCAATACATCGAATGTTTTTTCCTTCCTCAAAATTGAGTCGTAAAAACGGAAATGCAATTCCTGCAAAATTGGAACCTCCTCCGAAGGGAGCAACCACAATATCAGGAAGATCGCCTGCTTTTTCCATTTGTTTGAGCGCTTCTTGTCCAATGATGGTTTGGTGTAATTTGACGTGATTCAACACACTTCCCAAGGCATATTTGGTCTGATCGTTACTGGCGGCACGTTCTACCGCTTCCGAGATTGCGATCCCCAAAGAGCCTGTAGTGTCTGGTGTTTCGGCCAAAATCTTTTTTCCAATTTCGGTAGCCTCTGAGGGCGAGGGGAATACTTTAGCTCCCCAGCTGTTCATCATGGTTTTACGATACGGCTTGTGGTCGTAAGACAGTCGTACCATGTAAACTTCGCAATTAATATTAAAATGATTGCATGCAAAGGCCAATGCACTTCCCCATTGTCCGGCACCGGTCTCGGTAGTTATGGTTTTAATACCCTCTTGCTTGTTGTAGTAAGCTTGTGCTACAGCGGTATTGGGTTTATGCGATCCTGAAGGGCTGACTCCTTCGTATTTGTAATAAATTTTTGCGGGTGTATCCAATGCTTTTTCCAATTCGTAAGCTCGATAAAGTGGAGTAGGTCTCCATAACGAATAAATATTTCGAACCTCATCTGGGATATCCACCCATTTTTCTGGGGTAACCTCTTGCTTGATCAATTCCATGGGAAACAAGGGAGCTAAAGCTTCGGGACCAATGGGTTCTAGAGTGCCTGGATTAAGGGGAGGAAGCGGTTTGTTGGGCATGTCAGCGATGACATTGTACCATTTATCTGGGATTTCATTTTCGCTTAAAAGAATTTTACGATGCTTCATTTTTGTGAGTTTAGTTTACTTAAAAATAGTAAAAAAATAAATAAAGAAAAAATCCCTAAAGTTTTAGAGACCTTCAAAATCGAATGTAAAATGCTTAAAGTGCGACTAAATCCCCTGCTTTATTTTTTTGAGGAAGTACAGAGCTACCCATCAAATAAGTATCTACTTGATAAGCTGCTTCACGTCCCTCAGAGATTGCCCAAACAATGAGAGACTGTCCTCTTCGGCAATCACCCGCAGTAAAAATATTAGCTTTCAATGTTTGGTAGTCGTTTTCACCTTTAATGTTTCCTCTTTCGTCAAATGAAAGACCGAATTGTTCGGGCAGGCTTTTTTCAGGACCTGTAAAACCGAGTGCCAAAAGTGCCAAATCACAAGGCCATTCATTTTCAGAATCTTTTTTCTCAATGAGTTGAGGACGTTCACCTGGAATTTTTTTCCACTGGACTTCAACGGTCTTAAGCGATTTTACATGACCGTTATCATCACCGACAAATTCCTTGGTTAGAATGCTCCACTCACGATGACTTCCTTCTTCGTGAGAAGAAGAAGTTTTGAGTTTGAAAGGCCAATAAGGCCAAGGGTGTTCTTCGGTTCTAGTATCAGCGGGTTTGGGCATGATCTCAAAATTCGTAACACTTTGAGCGCCCTGTCGGTTAGAGGTTCCGATACAATCTGAACCGGTATCTCCACCCCCAATTACAATAACATTTTTGTCTTCTGCTAAGTACCGAGCTTCTCTTGGGTGTTGACCGTCAACCGCTTTGTTGTTATGAGGGAGAAAATCCATCGCCTGTACTACTCCTTTTAAATCGGCTCCTGGGATGGGAATTTCTCTTTTTATAGTAGCTCCAGTCGCTAAAACCACAGCATCAAAATCTTTTTCTAATTGACGGGCTTCAATATCTTTTCCAATTTCAACATTACATTTGAATTCGATTCCTTCTGCTTCTAAAATTTCGAGCCTTCTATCGATGACACTTTTTTCCATTTTAAAATCCGGAATTCCGTAGCGAAGCAAACCGCCAAGTTTGTTGTCTCTTTCAAAAACAGTTACGGTATGACCTGCTCTATTGAGCTGTTGTGCAGCCGCAAGTCCAGCGGGACCAGAACCGATAATAGCAACTGTTTTACCCGTTCGGTGTTGGGGAGGTTCAGGCGTTATCCAGCCTTCAGAAAATCCTCGTTCTACTATGTATTTTTCAATCAATTCAATGGAAACAGGGGGGTTAACAATTCCCAGAACACATGCTTCCTCACAAGGGGCAGGACAAAGTCTTCCCGTAAATTCGGGAAAATTATTCGTACTGTGTAAAATGGCTAAAGCCCGCTTCCACTCATTTTGGTAAACAGCATCATTAAAATCAGGAATTAAATTTCCAAGGGGGCAACCACTATGACAAAACGGAACTCCACAATCCATACAACGTGCTCCTTGCTCCTGAAGTTTCTCAGGCTGAGGTGCAATGGTGAATTCGTTGTAATTACTGATTCGCTCTTTGGGTTTAATCACCGGCTCTTTAAGTCGGTCGTATTCCATAAAACCTTTAATCTTTCCCATATCTAGACAGTTTTTTCAGTTTTTTTGTTAGCCATCATTTCTAAGGCGCGCTTGTAGTCTGTAGGCATTACTTTGATGAATTTTTTTGAAGACGTAGACCAGTCGTTCAAAATTTGTATTGCTTTTGGGCTTTTGGTGTAATCGACGTGATTTTGCAACAGTTCCTGAAGACTTTCTAAATCACTTTTTTGAAGATCTTCTAACTCTACCATTTCGAGGTTGAATTTTTTCTCGTCAAAAATACCATCCTCACTGTAAAGATAGGCAATTCCCCCACTCATTCCAGCGGCAAAATTTCTTCCAAATTGACCTAGAACCACAGCGATTCCTCCCGTCATGTACTCACAACCGTGGTCTCCAATGCCTTCTACCACGGCTTTTGCTCCGGAATTTCGAACACAAAAACGTTCTCCGGCAATTCCGTTAATGTAAGCTTCACCCTGAGTAGCACCGTACAGTGCAACGTTTCCTACAATAATATTTTCGTGAGGAACAAAGGTTGCTTTTTCGGGTACTTGGGCAACTAAGGTGGCTCCTGAGAGACCCTTACCAAAATAATCGTTTGCAGTACCGACAACTTTCATGTAAAGCCCGTGGGTTGCAAAACCTCCAAAACTTTGTCCGGCTGTTCCAGTAAACTTTAAACTCAAAGTTTTATTAGGCAATCCATCGGCACCGTGAATTTTAGAAATTTCGTTACTCAAAATAGCTCCAACGGTACGGTTGGTATTTTTGATTCGGTATTCGAGGTGTTGTTCTTCTTTTCGGTACAAAGCTGGGTGGGCTTGCCTAAGTATGTCAAAATCCAAGACGTTTTCCAACTGATGGTCTTGTGTTTTGGTGTTTCGTTCTTGAACGTGTGAGGGGACATCGGGTTTGAATAAAATTTTAGACAGATCAATTCCCTGTGCTTTGTAATGCTCAATGGCTTTTTTCATATTGAGCTTTTGTGACTGCCCTACCATTTCATCAACGGTTCTGAATCCGAGTTCTGCCATAATTTGACGTAATTCTTCTGCGACAAAATACATGTAGTTGATAACGTGTTCAGGTTTTCCTTTAAAGTTTTTACGCAATTCAGGATCTTGAGTTGCGATTCCAACAGGACAGGTGTTGAGGTGGCAGGCACGCATCATGATACACCCTGAAGCAATAAGAGGAGCTGTAGAAAATCCAAATTCCTCTGCTCCAAGTAAGCAAGCAATTGCAACATCACGACCTGTTTTCATTTGACCGTCGCATTCCAATACAATTCGGCTTCGTAAATCATTCAAGACAAGCGTTTGCTGTGCCTCAGCAATACCGAGTTCCCAAGGGAGTCCAGCATGCTTGAGTGAGGTTAGTGGCGAGGCTCCTGTTCCTCCATCAAAACCAGAAATCAAAATGACATCTGCTTTGGCCTTGGCTACTCCAGCAGCGATGGTACCAACGCCCACTTCAGAAACCAGCTTGACATTGATTCGGGCCTCTCGATTTGCATTTTTCAAATCGTAAATCAATTGAGCTAAATCTTCAATGGAATAGATATCGTGGTGGGGTGGTGGGGATATCAGCCCTACGTAAGGTGTCGAGTTTCGTACTGAAGCAATGTAAGGGTTGACTTTTGGTCCAGGGAGCTGTCCGCCTTCTCCGGGTTTGGCTCCTTGCGCCATTTTAATTTGAATTTCTTTGGCAGAACTCAAGTAGTGACTAGAGACTCCAAAACGTCCTGAAGCAACTTGTTTGATGGCAGAATTTTTCCAATTACCATCTTGATCGGGTTGGAAGCGTCTTACATCCTCTCCCCCTTCTCCAGAATTGCTTTTTCCTCCAATTCGATTCATCGCAATGGCTAAATTTTCATGAGCCTCTTGGCTTATGGATCCCAACGACATTGCTCCCGTTTTAAATCGCTTTACAATTTCGGTCCAAGGTTCTACCTGATCGATAGGAATGGGATCAAAACTTGAAAACTCAAACAACCCTCTAAGGGTCATGAGTTTTTCATTTTGTTCGTTAATCATTTTTGCGAAAGCATCATAGCTTTCTGGCTTGTTTTGGCGAACTGCTTGCTGAAGTGAAGCAATGGTTTGTGGATTTACCACGTGGGCTTCTCCATCTCTTCTCCACCGGTAGTCTCCACCAATTTCTAACGGCAATCCTAAATTGGATTCGTGTACGTATGCTTTGGAATGACGACTGCTGATTTCTTTTTCAATTTCGTACAAACCGATACCCTCTATCCGAGTGGCAGTGTTGCAAAAGAAACGATTGATGAATTTTTCAGAAAGGCCTAGTGCCTCAAAAATTTGTGAACCTCTATACGAATGTAAGGTGGAGATTCCAATTTTATTCATCACTTTGATGATTCCTTTGGCAATAGCTTTATTGAAATTTTCGATGGCTACGTTGGCTTCTAATGCAATGTTTCCTTCTTTAGCTTGGTTAATTATGATTTCATTTACCATGTAAGGATTGATCGCACTGGCACCATACCCAAATAGAAGTGCAAAATGATGGGGTTCTCTAGGCTCTGCAGATTCAATAATAATTCCAAATTTGGAACGCTTTTTCATTCGCTTGAAAGCGTGGTGGGTGTGTGAAGTTGCCAACAACATGGGAATGGGTGCCATGGAGGGAGATACCCCACGATCGGATAAAATGATGATATTCGCTCCCTGATCAATCGCTTTTTCAATGGATTTAATCAGGTCTTCTAAAGCATTTTCAAGACCGTTCAAACCCGTATTTATTTCATACAGCGTAGAAACAGTTTCTGCTTTAAAGTCATCGTGATTGATGAATTTTATTTTATCTAAATCTTCATTTGAAATGACAGGATTTTGGATGCTGAGTTTTTTAGCATGGTTGGGCGAAATATCAAAAAGGTTGTATTCACTTCCGATACTTAAACTGGTATCGGTTACTATTTCTTCACGAATCCCATCTAAAGGTGGATTGGTTACCTGAGCAAAAAGTTGTTTAAAATAGTTGTACAACAATTGAGGGCGTTCCGAAAGCACGGCAAGGGGAGTATCAGTACCCATTGAACCGATGGCTTCTTTGCCCTGAAGACTCATGGGAGTGATGATGGTTTTAAGGTCTTCTTGGGTGTAGCCAAAAATACGCATTCGTGTTTCAAAACCTTCGTCTTCCATAGGGCTTACGTTCCCAGTGTAGGGAATTTCTTTAAGTGGTAATAAGTTATTGTCCAACCACTCTCTGTAAGGTCTTTTGCTAGTAACTCTACTTTTGATTTCTTCATCTTCTATGATGCGTCCTTCATCCATGTTTACTAAAAACATTTTTCCAGGTTCCAAACGTCCGTGGCGTTCAATATTTTCTGGAGCTATGTCCAAGACACCTGTTTCTGAGGACATCACTACATAACCGTCCTTAGTGACGGAATACCTAGAGGGTCTGAGTCCATTTCGATCTAGAAGTGCTCCGATAAATTTTCCATCGGTAAATGGGATGGAAGCAGGGCCGTCCCAGGGTTCCATGATGCAGGAATTGTATTGGTAAAAAGCCTTTTTACCAGCATCCATTGAAGTGTGTTTTTCCCATGCTTCAGGAACGAGCATCATCATGACTTCCGGCAAAGAGCGCCCGGTAGCAAGGAGGAGCTCAACCACCATATCCATAGAAGAGGAGTCCGATTTTCCGGGAAGAATTACAGGGAGTATTTTTTTGATGTCTGGGCCGAAGAAATCACTTTCTAAAAGCTCTTCTCTTGCCTGCATTCTACTTACGTTACCTCGATAGGTGTTGATCTCACCGTTGTGGCACATGTATCGGAAAGGTTGCGCTAAATCCCAAGTTGGGAAAGTGTTGGTAGAAAAACGCTGATGCACCAGAGCCAATCGTGTCACCACAGCAGGATCAGACAAATCCTTGTAGTAGCCTTTAATGTCTTCAGGAATCAAAAGCCCTTTGTAAATCAGGGTATGCGTAGAAAGACTGGGGAGATAAAAATAGGATGCTTCAGAGAGCTTAGAGTTTGAAATTGTATGCTCCGAAATCTTGCGTGCGCAGAAAAGTTTGATGTTAAATTCGTGATCTGAAAGTTCATCTGACCCTCTATCAATGAACACTTGCATGATGTAAGGTTCGGTTTGGGCAGCAATACTTCCCACCACATCTGGGTTTACAGGAACTTTTCTCCATCCGAGTATGTTCAGTCCTTGCTTTTTGATTTCAGACTCAAATACACCAATGCAGTAGGTTCTTTGGTTTTCTTTTTTGGGAAGAAAAACCATACCCACAGCATATTGATGAAAATCAGGTAATTCAAACGCACACTGGGTAACTAGAAAATCATGAGGAATTTCAATTAAAATTCCTGCACCATCTCCTGTTTTTCCATCAGCACTTACCGCTCCTCGATGTTCTAGTTTATCGAGAATATCTAGGGCTTTGTGAATGATGTCATTTGTTTTTTTCCCCTGAAGACTACAGATAAAACCCGCACCACAGTTATCATGTTCATTTTCAGGGTTGTATAATCCTTGTTTTGCTGGCAGCATAAGATGTTTTTTTTGAAGGGATACAAAAATAAGAATCCATTTGTATCTGATGTATTAATCCTAGATTAAAATCCAAGCGGTTGAAGATTTGATAATTTTAACCCAAATTAACACCTGAATTCATAATTTTTGAATTATAAATTGCTGAAATAGGAATTTTCACGTCCTTTGTTTAGCTAATTACAATTGTATTTTTGAAAACTAAACATACCATAGTTGGAGCTATGTCCGGGACTTCTTTAGATGGGTTGGATTTAGTTTGCGTAACATTCGAAAAAAAACAACATTGGGAGTTTCAAATTCTCAAAGCAAAAACATTTTCATACAATAAACATTGGAGAAAAAAATTGGGGCAATTGTATACCCAATCCCTTCAAAAAATAAAGGCTGTAGAAGATGATTTTATTGTTTTAATGGCAAGTTGTATTCTTGATTTTACTAAAGATTTAGGCGCTGTTGATTTTGTAAGTTCCCATGGTCATACTGTTTTTCATCAGCCAGATAAGGGTATTACACTTCAGATAGGCAATACCGCTTTTTTGTCTAAGCAGATAAATCTTCCTGTAGTTTGTGATTTTCGTTCGCAGGATGTTGCTTTGGGAGGTCAAGGGGCTCCTTTGGTTCCTGTCGGTGATCTTTGTCTTTTCAAAAATTATTCTGCTTGTTTGAATTTGGGTGGATTTGCTAATGTTTCTAAAACTAAGGATTCAAAAGTGATCGCTTACGATATTTGTGCAGTCAATACCGTTATGAATCTCTTGGCCCAAGAAAAAGCTATGGAATTCGACACCAATGGAGCTTTAGCAAAAGCTGGAAAAATGATTCCAGAGTTGTTTAATTCTTTGGAATCTTTGAATTTTTACCATAAAAAATATCCAAAATCACTGGGATTAGAATGGGTCAACAGCAAGGTACTACCAATTTTAGATTTGTTTCATCAAACGGCTGTCGAAGATCGAATTCATACTTTTGCACAACATATTGCAAAACAGATTGCAAGTAATTTTTTGTCAAGCGACAAGATTCTAGTAAGCGGAGGAGGGGCAAAAAATCATTTTTTAATAACCCTTCTGAAACAGAACAGCAAGGCAAATTTTATGATTCCTGATTCTGAGGTGATTGATTTTAAAGAGGCATTAATATTTGCATTTCTAGGTCTTTTACGAATGAAAAATGAGGTTAATTGTTTGGCATCTGTAACAGGTTCTAAAAGGGATCATAGCAGCGGGTTGATATTTTATCCAGAGAAATGAAAGAAGCGAGAGAGATTTTTATATTTTAGCTACAAAACGAATTTAAACTTATGGAGACCATTATTATTTCCCTTTTTGTTTTGGGATATCTTGCAATAACCTTGGAGCACAATTTGAAAGTAGACAAATTGATTCCTGCCTTGGCAATGATGGCATTGATGTGGGCAATCATTTCACTAGCTCATTTACCTGTTTTCGATGTAAATACGGAATTAAAAGAACTTGAACCTACCCACATAGATGAAATCTTACTCCATCATTTGGGAAAAACGGCCGAGATCATAATCTTCCTTCTGGGTGCAATGACCATAGTTGAAATAATTGACTATTTTAATGGTTTTTACACCATAAAAAACTTCATTAAGACCAAGAGTAAAAAAGGATTATTGTGGATTTTTGGTATTCTAGCATTTATTTTATCCGCCATCATTGATAATCTTACGGCAACTATTGTTCTCATTACGATTTTACAAAAAGTAATCCACGATCGAGATACTCGTTTGTGGTTTGCAGGACTCATTATCATTTGTGCTAATGCTGGAGGTGCATGGTCACCAATAGGTGATGTTACAACAACCATGCTTTGGATCGGAGATAAGGTGACTACCTTAAAACTAATTACTTATGTCTTAGTTCCTTCAATTGTTTGCTTTGTGCTACCGGTCGGAGTTGCTTCTTTGTTACCCGCTTTTCAAGGAGAGATAGCTGAATTGAAAGAGGATTCAACAGTTGAAACTCATAAACGAGGTGGAACGATGCTTTATTTGGGGCTTTCTGCAATTGTATTTGTTCCCGTTTTTAAAACGCTTACTCATTTACCACCATATGTGGGAATGATGTTGTCTCTGGCAGTTGTTGCAACTTTTGCAGAGATTTTTAGTAAAGCAAAAATTAATATTACTTCCTTTGACGAAGAAAGTGACGCTCATCAAACTGCAAGTCCAGTGCATCGTTCACTCTCAAAAATTGAGCTTCCAAGTATTTTATTTTTCTTAGGAATTTTATTAGCAGTAGCGGCTCTAGAATCTTTAGGTCTCTTGTTTAATTTCGCTGAAGGTTTGAATAAAGCCATACCCAATACAGATGTAGTGGTTGGTTTACTTGGAATAGGTTCCGCAGTAATTGACAATGTGCCCCTTGTAGCAGCTAGTATGGGGATGTTTTCTATGGGTACAGACGATCCAGTCTGGCACCTTATTGCATATTCTGCAGGGACAGGAGGAAGCATGCTCATTATTGGTTCTGCAGCAGGAGTTGTGGCGATGGGAATGGAAAAAATTGACTTTTTTTGGTATTTGAAAAAGATCGCATGGTTAGCTTTTGTTGGCTTTTTGGGTGGTTTTATCACTTTTGTTCTTATTCGAGATTTTATCTTATAAATGCCTAAGTCATAGAATTTTTTACTAAAAAGTACGTTGATACTCTATAAAAGTATGTAATCTATGATACTATTTTATTTGCAAGATCCAGCTCCGTTACAAACAGAGAAAACACTTTCCTTACTGGAACTAATTAAAAATGGCGGTTTAGGGGGGCAACTGATTATTGGTTTATTGTTTGTATTGTTATTGATGGTAACCTACATTTATTTTGAAAGGTTATTTGCCATACGTTCAGCAATAAAAGTTACTCCTAACTTCATGCCCCAAATCCGATCGTTTGTTATGAATGGTAAACTGGACGGAGCGCAACAGCTCTGTGTCCAAGAAAATGTTCCTGTTGCTCGATTAATTTCAAAAGGTCTTTCTCGTATCGGACGGCCATTGGACGATATCAATACCGCTATTGAAAATTCGGGACGGTTGGAAGTGTATCAATTAGAAAAAAACATCAGTATTTTGGCTACGATTTCTGGAGCAGCTCCAATGTTAGGATTTTTGGGTACAGTAATCGGTATGATTCTATCTATTTTTGAGATATCAAATGCTGGGGGTAATATCGACATGCAGTTATTGGCAGATGGACTTTACACTGCCATGACCACAACAGTTGCTGGGTTGATTGTTGGAATTGTAGGATACATTTGTTACAATCATTTGGTTGTAAAGATCAATAAAGCCGTTTATCAAATGGAAGCCACAAGTTTGGAGTTTTTAGACTTACTCAATGAACCTGCTTAACTAATGAAGCTCAAAGGGAGAAATCAAATCAAACCGGAATTCAATATGTCGTCTATGACGGATATTGTTTTTCTGTTACTGATTTTTTTTATGATTGCATCTACTTTGGCAAAGCAGTTGAATACCATAGATGTAAAATTGCCCCAGGGAGAAGGAAAAACCGAAAATCGAAATACAGTTGCTGTTACAATCAATAATAAAGGTCGATACTATGTCAATGAAAGTCGAGTCACGAAAAAAAACTTGGAAGCTCAATTGATACAGACATTAGGGAGTGTAAACAATCCTTCCTTAGTTCTTAGAGCTGAGAAAAAAGTATCCATTCAGGAGGTTGTTTTTGTAATGAATATTGCCAATAAAAATGGGATTAAAGTAGTACTTGCAGTGGATACACCATAAAATTCAGGTCGTATGAAAATGTTAGACACACCACATAAAAAAAAATCTGCAGGACTTACCGCAGTCATTGGTGTGTTGCTTTTGATTTTATTTTTCCTTTTAGGACTCACCTATTACGACCCACCCATAAGTTATGGCATGGAAGTAAATTTTGGTACCCTTGCTGAAGGAAGTGGTAAAGTTCAACCACAAAAAAAAGTTCAGGCTATTGAAAAAGTCAAGGAAAAAGTTGTCGAGGTCGAGGAAAAAGTTGAATCTGAACCACCAAAACAAATAACAGAAGAGTCTGTTAAAGAAGTTTTAACCGAGGAAAAATCGACGGTAGTAGTACCTGAAAAAAAAGAATCCTCTGAAGTGTTAAAACCCCTAACAGAAAAGCTTGAATCAGAAGCTCAAGACGAACCCGTTGAAGAAAAGCCAAAAGTCTCAGAAGCAACCAAAAGTGTAGTTTCAAGCTTACTTAAAAATAAGGCTGAAAAAGGTGAGGAAATTGAAGGTGAGGGAGATGATGCAGTTCAAGGCGATAAAGGTAAAATTGAGGGAAATCCGTATTCGAGTAGTTACTACAATAATTTTGGCTTGAGAGGAAAAGGAAAGGGGTACGGTCTCAATGGAAGAAACTTACAATCCAATGGCAAGGTTGTACAAGACTGCAATCAAGAGGGAACCGTAGTGGTTCGAATCACAGTAAATAATCAAGGAGAGGTTATTCAAGCAGAGCCAGGAGTCAAGGGAAGTACCAATACACACCCTTGCTTGCTTGAGCCAGCAAGAAAAACCGCTTTGCTTCATAAATGGTTTCCAGATGGTAAGGCTCCTGCAGAACAAATCGGATTTGTTGTCATTCAATTTAAACTCGGAGAATAGCGATTGAAAACCTATCAAGAAACCCTGGATTGGATGTTTTCTCGACTTCCAATGTATCAAAGAGTAGGAGCAGCTGCCTACAAATTAGGCTTAGAGGGCATGCTTGATTTGGATGCTTATTTAAAACACCCACATCAGTCGTTTAGGTGCATTCATGTAGCAGGCACCAATGGCAAAGGATCAACTTCGCATGCAATCGCTTCCGTTTTGCAAAATGCTGGATACAAAGTAGGTCTGTACACTTCGCCTCATTTATTGGATTTTAGAGAACGAATCAGAATTAATGGCGCTAAAATTCCAGAGACTGAAGTGATAGAATTTATCATCCAACATCGAGAATATTTTGAGGAACACGGAGTTTCTTTTTTTGAAATGACAGTGGGCTTGGCTTTTACCTATTTTAACTCTGCTGATGTTGATTTTGCTGTTATTGAGGTTGGTTTGGGCGGACGTTTGGATGCTACCAACATAATCCATCCTGAGCTTTCTGTAATTACTAACATCGGACTTGATCATACAGAATTTCTAGGGGAGACTCGCTCCAAAATTGCAAATGAAAAGGCAGGAATCATCAAACACCGAGTGCCTGTTGTAGTAGGGCAAAAAGATTCTGAAACACAAGCTGTTTTTGAAACTGTTGCTCAGCGGAATGAAGCTCCTTTATTCTTTACAGAACCGCAACAAAATACTTTTAAAACGGATTTAAAAGGAATTTATCAAAATCAAAATATTCAGACGGCTCATACAGCACTGCGCCACTTAGAAAATCTGAACCTTGACGACGAAATTATTAAAGGGGGCTTTGAGAAGATCATCCAAAACACAGGCTTGCAAGGAAGATGGCAGTTAGTCTCTGAAAAGCCTCAAATCATATTGGATGTAGGGCATAATAAAGAAGGCATCTCTCTAATTGTTAATCAATTAGGAAGTTTAAAGTTTAAGAAACTGCATCTGGTTTTGGGTTTTGTACAAGGCAAAAATGCTAAGGAATTGATCTCTCTTTTTCCGGCAGATACGACATTTTACCTTTGCAGTCCTAAGTTGAAACGAGCTTTGCCTCTATCCGATTTACAAAGACAATTGGGAGAAAGTAATTTCATAATAGAATATTTCAATTCGGTCTCCGATGCATTCCATCATGCGCGATCTAATGCAGAAGAGGATGATTTGGTTCTGGTTTGCGGAAGTACTTTTGTAGTGGCAGAGGTTTTAGAAGTTTTAAATGATGAAAAGACTTAAAATTTAGGAAGGAATAGTAGGGAATTGTTGTTTAAATTTTATATTTGCGTTCTCATTGAAACACTCAATGGGCGCTTAGCTCAGTTGGTTCAGAGCACCTCGTTTACACCGAGGGGGTCGGGGGTTCGAATCCCTCAGCGCCCACATTTAAAACCTCTGTAGAATCAGAGGTTTTTTTATTTTCTACTTTTTTTCTTCTTACGAAACAGCCTCCTTTGATTTTTTACTAAAAAATATTTGGATGGTTAAAAAGTCCACTTAAGCTCAGGGAAACTAATTTTTTTTTAAAAACAATTAATTTCGTGCATTCGTTAAAAACTAAATAAAAGCATGAAAAAATTATCACAAATCTTCGTGTTACTTTTATCATTTGCATGTTCAAAAGACAATAGCTTTAACTCTAAAAATCAGGACGATCCCATAATTGGTTCTTGGCTATCAAGTTTCTCACTAAAAGATAAGACAGAGGATGGACAAGTAGTTGCTGTTTCTGCGAATGGGATAATCCTATTTAATGCAGATGGCACAGTTTCTAGAAATCTGTTTATTACAACTGATGGAGATGAGCCAGAAGAATCAAATGGAGACCTTTACAAATTAAATTCGTAACTTAACAAAGGAATCAATTTCAGAATATTCGTGTTCTCTTTTAACTGTTTTAAGTTGAATCAAAGCGCCAAATTCATTGGTGTTCTCTGCATTGTATTGGGCTGTCAGCCGTCAGAGCAAGTAGATTTTAGTACCCAAATAAAACCTATCATTAATAATAAGTGTATTTCCTGCCACGGTGGTGTTAAAAAGAATGCGGGATTTAGTTTTCTATTTGAAAGCGAGGCGTTAGGAAATACCGATGAAGGTTCTCCTGCAATCATTCCTGGCAATGCCAAAAAAAGCCGAATGATTCAACGACTTCATGAGACAGATTTAGAGCTTAGGATGCCCTATGAAAAGCCTGCATTAAGTGAGGAAGAAATTAAGCTGTTTACCCGTTGGATTGATCAAGGGGCGCAATGGGGTACTCATTGGGCGTACATTCCTCCCTTAAAAGCAAAACTTCCTGAAGTCGACTCAAAATTTAAGCAAGCCAACTTTCTTCAAACGCCAATTGATTATTTTATCGCTGCTAGAATGGAAGATTTAAATCTTTTACCTAGCGAGCAGGCTGTATCTCATGTTCTGGCACGTAGGGCTGCTTTTGATATTACGGGCTTGCCTCCCGATCAAACACTTTTTGATTTATTTACAGGAAAAAAAATTACATATGAAAGCTATCTAGATAGCCTATTGACTCAGCCTAGTTTTGGTGAAAAATGGGCCAGCTGGTGGCTTGATCTGGCGCGGTATGCCGATACAAAAGGCTATGAGGCCGATCGGGGTAGAACAATATGGAAATATCGGGATTGGGTAATCAAAGCACTTAATAGAGATTTAAGGTTTGATGAATTCACCATTGAACAATTGGCGGGCGACCTGCTCCCAAATCCGTCTTTCAATCAATTGTTAGCCACAGCCTTCCATAGAAACACCATGAATAATGATGAGGGAGGGACTTCTGATGAAGAATACCGTACAGCTGCTGTAATTGATCGTGTCAATACTACTTTCGATGTGTTTCAGAGTACTACTATGAGCTGTGTCCAATGCCATGACCATCCATATGATCCGTTTCTACAAAAAGAATACTATCAGTTAATGTCTTTTTTCAATAATACTCGGGATGAAGATCTAACGGACGAATCTCCGAATCTTCGCTCCTACTCTAAGGTGAATAATCAAAAAATCCAGTCTATTTTATCCTGGATATCAAAATATGGGGATCAAAAAACACATAATTTTTATCGTGATTATTTTCAGTTTTTAGAGCCAAAATATCAAGCCCACAATACTATTTCGTTAAATTCTGATCTGGCTTATGTATCAGGAGTAACCCTTTCAATGCGAAATAATGGGCAGGCTGTTTACAAAAATATCAATACGAATGGGAATCAAAACATGTACTTCAAATACAGTAAAACTGCTCATAAAACAGATGTAATTTTTCGTAAAGACGATCCCAAAGGGGAGGTTATTGGAAGGATTCGGTTAAATGATTCAGGAGACCCTCAGTTTACGAATTCAAAAAATCAATTTGCCAAACTTAAAATTAAACCAATAGATGGAGTTTTTGATTTGTACATAGAAACCAAAAACCCTTCCCTAAGTACCAAAACTGAAAATGGCTATCACTATGATGATATTGCGGCATCGCTCCATTGGTTTTCATTTGTTCCTCAAATCCCAGGTAAAAATAAAAAAGGTTTTTCTATGGTTGAGGCCAACATTAGGACAGTACTGAACAACCCCGAACATCTTACTCCTATCATGGTTGAAAATAAAGACTTTATGAAGAGGAAAACACAACTGTTTGATCGAGGGAGCTGGTTAAACAAAATGGAAGAAGTTTCACCTTCCATTCCTTCCATACTAAATCAATGGGATGAAGAGTGGGAAAAAAATCGTCTTGGTTTGGCAAAATGGTTAGTAAGCGAGGAGAATCCTCTTACTGCCAGAACGGTTGTAAATAGAGTATGGTATCAAATTTTTGGAAAAGGACTTGTCTTGACCTTGGAAGATCTAGGAACTCAATCTGAACCTCCAACCCATCCCGCATTATTGGATTGGTTAGCAGCTGATTTTGTGAGTTCAAAAGAATGGAGTTTAAAGGCTTTTATTAAAATGATCTTGCTGTCAGCTACTTACCGACAAAGTTCAGCTATCGAAGAACACAAATACGCATTAGATCCAGAAAATTTATTTTACGCTCGTGGTCCCAAATTACATTTGGATGCAGAAGAAATAAGGGATCAAGCTTTATTTGTGTCTGATTTATTGAGTGATAAAAAGTATGGGCCTGGAGTTATGCCCCCTCAGCCTGAAGGGATATGGGAACATGCTTATCTTGGTAATTTGTGGAAGGAAAGTAAAGGTGAGGATCGCTATCGCAGAGCGATTTACATCTATCTTAAACGAACTAGTCCGTACCCTTCTTTGGTGTCTTTTGATGCAGGAAGTAGGGAAGTATGTTTGGTTAGAAGATCTCCGAGTAATACTCCACTGCAGGCTTTAGTAACTCTCAATGATCCTGTTTTTTTGGAGGCAGCTTTAGGTCTAGCATCCTTAACTATTGAAAAACCAGTTGATGATGCGATTAAAAAAATGTATCGTAAAGCAGTGTATGACGAGATCGACGATGAGGTATTGGAGTTATTAAAGACACTTTACACTGATGCGTTTCAGGATTTTGATCAAGCTCCCAAAAAACTTCAGAATTTTTTCAATCAAGAAACAGCGATTGATATCAAGTTAGCTGCTCTTGCTGTTGTAGCGAATGCCATTATGAACTTAGATGAATTTTTGACTCATGGATAACTTAAAAAAATTATTAATTGAAAATCAAGAGATGGAGGCGAGGCTCAATAGTAGGCGTCACTTTTTGAAGGACTGTACCCTTGGGCTTGGGGTAATTGCCCTCGGGAGCCTCATGAACTCCTGTTCTTTTGAACAAAAATCAGCCTATGATTACAGTGCGAGTAGAGCTTTAAATCCAATGGCTCCTCTTGCACCTCCATTGTCACCAAAAGTAAAAAGTGTCATTTACCTTCATATGGTAGGAGCACCCTCCCAGTTAGAATTATTTGATTACAAACCTGAATTAGCAAAATTACATAACAAGCCTTGTCCTGAGTCCTTAATTAAGGGGAAGGAATTTGCATTTATTGAAGGCGTTCCCAATATGTTAGGCCCCCAAGCTACTTTTACTAAAGAAGGGGAATCAAGGAATTGGGTTTCAAATCACTTGCCTCATTTTAAAAATGTTGTTGATGAGGTTTCTTTTTTAAAAGCAGTGCATACGGATCAGTTTAATCACGGTCCAGCACAATTACTAATGTTTACTGGGAGTGCTCGATTTGGAAGACCCTCATTGGGCTCGTGGATTACATATGGGTTAGGATCTGAAAATAATAATTTACCAGGCTTTGTAGTGTTGACTTCTGGCGGAACCCCTGACGCAGGGAAAAGTCTTTGGGGTAATGGCTTTCTGCCTTCAATTTATCAGGGTGTCCATTGTCGCTCAAAAGGAGACCCCGTTCTGTATTTAAAAGACCCAAATGGAGTGTCCAGAGACCTCAAAAGGAAAGTTATTCAGTCAATTAACGAAATTAATTACAAAGAATATCAAAACTTTAAAGATCCTGAGGTATTGACCCGAATCAGTCAATATGAAATGGCATACAGAATGCAAGTTTCTGTTCCAGAGGTGATGAATATTAATGATGAGCCAGAGTACATCAAAGAAATGTATGGGGTCAGACCAGACAAGGAGTCATTTGCAAACAATTGCCTTTTAGCTAGGAAAATGGTTGAAAAAGGGGTGCGTTTTGTCCAACTCTACGATTGGGGATGGGACTCACATGGAGCCTCTGAATCCGAAGCGCTTAGTAAAGGTTTTTTAAATAAATGTAGAGATATGGATAGGCCTGTATCAGCATTATTACTTGATCTCAAACAACGAGGTTTACTAGAAGAAACTTTGGTAGTTTGGGGGGGTGAATTTGGGAGAACACCCATGTGGGAAAACCGAGCAGGAATTCAAAATACCCTCATTGGTAGAGACCATCAAGGTGAGGCATTCACTATGTGGATGGCAGGAGGTGGAGTAAAAAAAGGATATGTTCATGGAGAAACAGATGAAATTGGTTTCAGAGGAATTAGTGGACGGGTTTCAGTGCATGACGTTCAAGCAACTATTCTACATCTTCTTGGTTTTGATCACGAACAATTTACTTATGATTTTCAGGGAAGACCTTTTCGATTGACCGATGTAGAGGGTCGTGTAATCCACGAGATTCTAGCCTAATTCGACACACCATGAGTATTTTTTTAAGAATTTTAATTCTTGTTGTTTTTTCATTTCAGACAGCATTTGCTCAAAATGAAGTTTTATTTTTTCAAACTAATTGGGGTTTTGAAGGGACGTGGGATGAGTTTTTTTTAAAATCAAAAAGCTCAGGTTATGATGGGGTAGAGGTCTGGCTTCCCACTAATCCTTCTACTCAGAAAGAGATTTCGGATGGACTAAAAAAATACAATTTGAAAGTGATCTACCTTTGTGGGACGAACAATACCCTCCCATTTAATGAAAGTTTAAAGGCCTATCGTGAATATTTGAAGATGGCAATTCTCCAAAAACCGTATGCTATTAATTCACATACTGGCAGTGATTTTTTAAGTTTTGAACAAAATTCAGCATTTTTAAGGGTTGCCAATGAGTTGAGTACAAAGCACAACATTCCTATCTTTCATGAAACCCATAGGGGCAGGTTTAGTTATTCATTACCGGAAACAAAAAAATATTTGAATACCAGTTTATCATTCCAACTCACTTTGGACGTTAGCCATTGGATGGTAGTTCATGAATCCTTACTTGAAAAGCAACAAAAACTTTTAAGTGAGGTACTAGATCGCACGAGCCACATTCATGCCAGAGTAGGTTTTGAAGAAGGTCCTCAAGTGAATAACCCTCAAGCTCCAGAATGGGAAAATGCTGTAGAGCGACATCTATTGCTTTGGGAGGAAATTATTTTAAACCATTGGCAAGATGGAAGTGTACCTACTGTTACCACTGAATTTGGTCCACCAAATTATCTGCCTACAGAACCTTTTACTCAAAATCCTTTGAGTGATCAATGGCAGGCTAACGTATTTATTATGAAAAAACTTAGAGAACGAATGAATCAAAATAATTAATCAGATGGAGGCTTTTTTGACATTTATCGGTCGTTTGCATCCTTTAATTGTGCATTTGCCTATTGGCTTTATTTTACTTGCTCTTCTTATTGAATTCTACAAAAAGTATTTTAAGGAATCAGAAAAATTCCTCAAATTCATTTTATTTTGGACGATAATTAGCGGTTTTTTTTCGCTGATTTCGGGCTATTTACAATACCAGCAAGAAGGCTATCTATGGGAAACTGTCCAAGGGCATTTTTATTTTGGAATACTCACCCTGCTCATGTCAATAGGGTTTTATTTTTTTCTTCAAAGGCAGGTATTTTTAATTCAAATTCCGAGACTTTTCTTCTCTTTGGGTTTACTGGTATCTCTTTTGTTAACAGGACATTTAGGAGGATCTGTCACACATGGTGAGGACCATTTAACCAAACCTTTAAAGGAGTTGTCCTCCACCCTTTTAATGGACGAAAGCACTGAATTTGAGTTTCAATTGAAGGAAGAAAATTTTCGAGATCAGCCGATGTATGCGAGTGTCATAGCTCCTATTTTATCACAAAAATGTATTAGCTGTCATAACCCCAAAAAGACCAAAGGTGAGTTGCAAATGCACACTTACCAAGCACTCCAAATAGGGGGTAAAAATGGATCTTTAATTAACTATGAGGATCCAAAACAAAGTGAGCTTTTTTTGAGAATTCATCTTCCTAAAGAAGATAAAAAGCACATGCCTCCAAAGTCAAAAAAACAATTGACTAAAGCGGAAATCAAAATTATTAGTCATTGGATTGAAATTGGTGCACCCGAAAAGCAAACCCTTGGACAATTAGGTGTTGAACGTCATAAAATTGATCCCTTTATTGTAAAAGAAAAGGAAAATTTCTATCCAGAGGTGGTCCTTGAAACACCGGATCTTGAAACCCTTGATCGCTTACTCTCTAAAAACATTCTAATTTCTCCTGTCACAAAAGAATCAAACCTTCTCAATCTCAGTGTGCTGAATTATCCAAAATTTGGAAACCAACAAATGAATCTTTTAGAGGGAATAAAGCAACATTTGGTCAGCATTGATTTAAGTTACAGTTTAGTAAACGATTCTATTTTTTATCGTTTGGCTCAATTTCCTAATTTGGTTCAAATCAAACTCAATCACACTCAGATTACCGGTGAAGGAATAAGCCAACTAAATACTTTGAAGCATCTAAAAAAACTGTACTTAGTTGAAACAGCGCTTGAAGGAACGTCACTTCCCTTACTATTAAACCTACCAGCTATTGAACAAGTGTTCGTTTATCAGTCGAAAAGAAATCTAATAGAAGAGATTGAACTCACTCCTGAGCTTGAAGCCATAATCGAAATCGGGACATATGCTTTGCCAAGATTAGCATCAGATGCCATAGTGTATTGATTCAGATTTTTTGAGCCTCCATTAACAATGGGTTACTGTTGTATGAAGTTGCCAATAATAAATAACCCCAAAAATCAGGGCTAACGAACTCAAAAAAAGACTATTATTTTAAGGGAGTTCAAATAGATCCTCAACGGTACACTCAATTGTTTTTGTAATTTTTAATGCCAAAACCGTAGAAGGAATGTAGATTCCATTTTCAATAGCATTGATGCTTTTTCTAGATACTTCTGCTGCAAAAGACAGTTCTTGCTGGGTTAGCCCTGCCGATTTTCGAAGCTCTTCTAGATTATTTAATAGTTTTTTGTGGTTTTTTCCCAAGGCTATTTCTTTTCATATTCTTCAACAGCATTGGTAAGTTCTTTGCCCGTATTGGGATAGAGATATCCAGCAATTAATGTGCCTACACCAATGGCAATAACCAAGAGTCCAATCCCTTCAAGTATATTTCCAAATGCCATAAAACCCAAAAGATAAAGACCGATTCCTACAAAAATTGTAATAATTCCATTTCTGCGATAATCTAGAGGTTCTTTTTTTCGTTCCTCAAAAATGGCCAATAATTCTTCTACTTTGGATGAGTCATCCAAATGTTTGGATATTTCCAAAACCGTTTCCCTTTTTCCCTTAGCGTCGAAGTACATCCAAATAAATACGGCTATCGGAATTATGATTCCTGTCAGCATTCCAAAAAGGGGGATTATTATATTTTGATCCATAAGTTAAATTGTTTTTATGTAACTCAAACTTAACATTTTTTTTTAATATGAGAAGCAAACGTTACACAATTTATTTTGTTTTTTTAAAAGTAAAGTTTTGTTGACATTAATCTTTTTTTTGCTACTTTTGTAAAGTAAACCTTACATAAATTTAAGCATGAAAAAAAATCTTTTAAAAAACTTACTTTGGACTTCTCTTTGGCTATTGAGTTTTGCTTTATTGGTTGTTGGACCCCGTGAATTATGGGAGAATAATAATCTTTTTACAATCTTCGCAGCCTTTGCAAATCTTGTGTTGATAGTCAGTATGCTTTATTCCAATAAAAATTTATTTAAAAGCTATGATGAGTTACAAAAAACAATTAATCTTAAGGCAACTGCCGTTACACTTTTTTTAACGGTTTTTTTAGGTTTGTTTTGGGAAGGAATTTATCATTCTGGGCTGCTTCCAATCCAGCCTCGTTTTAGTTTAATTGTTGTTTTTTCATCAATTAGCATGATTGTTTCCTCTGTTGTAATTTCTAGGCAATATTCGTGAAAAATAGAGTTAAAGAGTTTCGGAAAAATAAAAGTTTAACTCAAGAAGAGCTTGCGGATTTAATAGGAATTTCGCGTCAGGCAATCATTGCCATCGAAAAAGAAAAATTCGATCCAAGTTTAACTACTGCTTTTAATATGGCAAATCTTTTTAAAGTTTCGATTGAAGAATTGTTTTTTTTCAAGCATTCTGAGTAAAAAAGTAAGTTGTTAGAACAATCAGAAAATCTAATTTCAGACTTGATTTTAAATTTATGGTTTAAAATTTAACAATAATTTACGATTGTCGGATGTAACTTTTGTAGTTAAGTAACAGTCTAATGTATGATTTGGTTTAAGTGATCTGCCTGCTTTGATTCATTTTGATTATTTAGATTGTTTGTTAAAATAACCTCACTCAGCGGGCAGATTTTTTTCTTCTAGATTTTATCTTACTCATAAAAACGATACATTAGATAAAATTTAGTAATTGAAAAAAATTGGTATCACAGATCGTTTATCCTTTTTAATCTTGGGAGTTTTTTACAGTCTAACTTTCCTGGTAGGCTATTTGTTTGTTTCAGATCAAAAAAAGACAGACGATAAAACCCTTGTAGATTCTAAAAAACTAATTCATTTGGTACTCATTGATTTTAAGTCAGGTATGACAGAAGATGAAATGCAATTGATTGCTGACGGTGCTTACAGTTTACAGCAGATCGAAGGGGTCCTAGATCTAAATTTTGGTAAAAACACTTCTCCTGAAGGTTTAAATAGGGATTACACGCATAGTTTAACTATGAAATTCGCTACGGCACTAGATCGTGACAGTATTTATCTGCCCCATCCAATTCACCAGAAATTTGTGAAATTATTTGTTCCCTTTACAGAGTCTGTATTGGTTTACGATTATTGGGAATAAGTAAAGGGTGAGTTAGTTGCCGATTAGTTTTTGAATCTTGGCTTGTTCTTCTTTTGCCAATTCTGGGTCAACCAATATCCTACCACTATGTTCGTCCATGATGATTTTGCTTCTAGATGCAATTTCAAGTTGAACTTGAGGGGGAATGGAGAAGTAAGAGCCACCCGATGCTCCTCGTTCTACAGGAACGATAGCCAAACCATTTTTCACACTTCCTCGGATACGCTTGTAAGCTGAAATCAGACGTTCTTCAATTAGTTTTTCAAATTCAGTTGATTTTTTCTGAAGAAGATCTTCTTCTTTGTGAGTTTCTTTTAAGATGGCATCCAGTTCTCCTTTTTTGGCTTTTAGATGGGCGTTTCTTTCTTCCAAACGTTCATTGATACCGTACAAAACTTCTTGCTTTTGTTCAATATGCGCCTTAAATTCTTTGATCTTTTTTTCTGCCAACTGAATTTCAAGTTCCTGAAATTCTTGTTCTTTTACAATCGAATTGTATTCTCTGTTGTTTCGAACATTTTTGAGCTTCTCTTCGTATTTCTTGAGCAACTCTTTCGCATTTTCAATGGTCTGCTTGTGTTCTGTGATTCCGTGTTCGTCCTCTTTTATTTCAGCTTTGACTTTATCAAGCCTGGTATTGAGCCCTGCTATTTCATTTTCTAAGTCTTCTACTTCCAATGGAAGTTCTCCCCTTAAGTTTTTTATTTCGTCGATACGAGAGTCGATTAGTTGTAAGTCGTAAAGAGCTCTCAGTTTTTTTTCGACGGATACTTCAGTTTTTTTAGCCATAATTAGAAATAATTAACAGGATTTGTTTTTGTACGTGATAAAACGATTGCAAAATTAGGCATTTTTTTGGTAAGATAATCAAATATCAAATTTTTGGTAAACTGCTCACTTTCGTAATGTCCGACATCCACGAGTAACAGTTTTTTTTCAGCTTGATAAAATTGATGGTATTTTAGGTCGGCAGTGATAAAAGCATCTGCTTTCTGTTGTTGAGCATGTGGAATGGCAAAGCTTCCCGACCCTCCCAATACGGCAACAGTTTTAATTTTAGTTCCCAATAAAGGACTGTGACGAACACAGGTTGTATTTAATTCTTTTTTTACAAATGCTAAAAAATCAGTTTCCTCCATGGGTTGCTCTAAGGTTCCTATTCTTCCCATACCAACATTTGTTAGCGTATTGTCTAGACTGAAGATTTCATAAGCAACATTTTCATAGGGGTGGTTTTGGATTAAGGTTTTTTCAAGGGAATGACTTAAATAAGACTCAAAAACCACTTGAATTTGAACTTCATTTACTTGCATTTTTTCAAGGGGTTCTCCCAAATGAGGTTTGCTGGCTTTATTTCCTTTAAACTGTCCTTTTCCTTCTAGTGTAAAACTGCATTCAGAATAATTTCCGATGGCTCCTGCGCCTGCTTGGTGGAGTGCATCAAGAATTTTATTGCAATCTTCTTTAGGCACATAAGTAACTAATTTCTTTAACCCTGAGGGTTTTGGGATTAATACTTTGCTGTTTTTGAGTCCTAAGCGATTTGCAAGAATTTTATTTACTCCTTCGGGATGATTATCTAAACGTGTGTGAATCGCAAAAATAGAAATGTCATTTCGGATGGCTTTTATGACCACTCGTTCTACATAATCTTTTCCTGTAATTTTTTTTAATCCTGAAAAAATAATAGGATGAAAGCAGACAATCAAGTTACAGTTAGATCGAATGGCTTCATCTAATACTTCTTCAATACAATCCAAACAAACTAAAGCTCCCGTACATTCATTTGTTGCTTTGCCAACCAAAAGGCCTACATTGTCAAAATCCTCGGCATAGCTTGGAGGAGCCCATTGGTCAAGGTGATCGATGATGTTTTTTATCGTTGCCATAGATCGGAATCATCACAAATATAATATTTATCTTAATGGCCATGAATTTGTGGCGAATTTTACTCTACCCTTTTACTCCAATTTATTGGGCTGTCGTTGTAGTTCGCAATAAATTATTCGATTGGGGAGTTTTGAAAAGTCATTTAATACCGATGCCAAGTATTGGAGTAGGGAATTTATCGGTAGGTGGAACAGGAAAGTCAGTAGTTATTGATTATTTGATTTCATACTTGAAAAATAACCACCGAGTTGCAGTTCTCAGTAGAGGTTATGGACGCCAAACCACCGGAGTAGTTGTTGCGGATGTAAATAGTACAGCTTCAACAATAGGCGATGAGCCCTTTCAGTTTTTTTCAAAACATAAAAATACTACAGTTGTTGTAGCTGAAAAACGTATCTCGGGGATAAAAAGATTGAAAGAGATGAACCCTACTGTGGATCTTCTTTTATTAGATGATGTAATGCAGCATCGTTATGTTCGTCCTTCTCAAATGATATTAACTACCACATACCGAGCACCGTATTTCTCAGATTCGCTCTTGCCTTTGGGAAATTTAAGGGAAGTGAAGTCGGGCGCTGAAAGGGCAGACATTTTAGTAGTTACCAAATGCCCTGATAAACTATCGGATGAGGAGATGAATACTTTTAGCCAAAGTCTTAACTTAAAGCATCATCAAAAGCTGTTTTTTACTAAAATAAAATACAGTGCTACAGTACAAAATAAAAAACACAAAAAACCTTTAAATGAATTACAGCCGTCTAGTTTATTGGTTACTGGGATTGCCAATCCAGAACCTTTGACAGAATATTTGATGTCAGTTCAGTTGAAATTTGACCATCTTACTTTTCCAGATCATCATTTTTTTTCTTTAAAAGATATTCAGACAATCAAGAAAATGCAAAAGGGAAGAGTTATTTTAACCACAGAAAAGGACTTCACCCGACTGGAACCCCTTATGAAAGATGAAAATCTATTTTTTCTTCCCATAGAAATGGAGTTTCTTACTCAAACCATGAAAACACAATTTGATTCACTCCTTGTAAAGAAGGATCACTAATTAAGCAATGTGTTTGTGAGCCTTGTAAGAAGAACGAACAAGCGGACCACTTTCTACATGTCTAAAACCTAAATCGAGAGCAAAAACCTCTAATTTTTTAAAAACATCGGGTGTGATAAACTGCTGAACAGGTAGGTGTTTTTTGCTTGGTTGGAGGTATTGTCCAAGGGTTACTACATCTACATTTACTTTTCTTAAGTCGTGAAGGGCTTCCATCACTTCTTCTTCTTTTTCTCCTAGCCCCAACATAATCCCTGACTTGGTTCTTTCTATGCCACTCTCTTTTAAATAACGAAGAACTTCTAAGCTGGTATCGTATTTGGCTTGTACACGTACTTTACGTGTAAGCCTTCTAACAGTTTCAATATTATGAGAGACTACTTCAGGGGCAACCTTGACGATTCGATCGATATTTCTAGTGTTTCCTTGAAAATCTGGAATAAGTGTTTCCATTGTAGTTTGCGGACTGATTCTTCTCACTGCATTTACAGTTTCAGCCCAAATGATGGATCCCATATCTTTTAAATCATCACGATCCACAGAAGTAATTACTGCGTGTTTGATATTCATGATTTTAATGGAATTAGCCACTTTTTCAGGTTCTGCCCAATCAACGGCACTGGGCCTGCCAGTTTGCACACCACAAAAACCACAAGAACGGGTACAAATATTTCCTAA
This sequence comes from Flavobacteriaceae bacterium, assembly GCA_029243165.1. GTDB lineage: Bacteria > Bacteroidota > Bacteroidia > Flavobacteriales > Flavobacteriaceae > MS024-2A. The sequence goes on along the minus strand of JAQWSN010000005.1, from coordinate 249,066 downwards.
GATCATGAAAGTTGCGGTTCCTTCAGCCCAACATTCGCCCATATTAGGACAACTACCCGAGGTACATATGGTGTTGAGTTTGTACTTATCTACCAAACCTCTGAGTTCAGTGTATTTTTTACCTGTTGGGAGCTTTACACGAATCCAATCTGGTTTTTTTTGATGTTTTATTTCTTTTTCTTGTACCTCCATCATCATTCTTTTGTACAAAGATACAAACTCTTGATTAGAGACTCAAAAGATAATAGAGCGTAAAACTTGTCAGGAAAATAATCCCCAATACACTCAAGATTTTCAATCCCTTTTTGGGTTGAAATTCTTTTGGCATTGCATCACTTATCACCAATCTGTAGTTTAAGAAAGAATACAAAGGAGCAGTCATAAAAGAGAGTACTGTTGCTATTTGAACTAATTGTCCCATTTCTGATAAAAGAAATAGAAAAATTGCAGCAGTTCCTAAAGTTAAAATGACCATCCAATGGAGGTAATAATTTTTTTCTTTATGAAATAAGAGCTGGACCGTTTTAGACATTGCCCTTGGAGAGGCATCCAGTGTGGTTAGTGTGGTACTCAGCATAGTAGTAAAAGCTGCGACACCAATAATTCCGTAAGCAGCTTGACCTAAGTTAGTAGTGTACAGTTGGATTAATTGTTGAGCAAAAGCACCTCCCTGATTGGAAAACTGTGAGCCCGTACCAAACATGACTAATGCTCCAAGTCCTAAAAAGCATAATGCAAGAATTATTGTGGCTACATAACCTACATTAAAATCAAACAAACTGTCTTTAAGCGAGTTTTTTGATTGCATTTTGTTTTTTTCAAGTGTCCAAATAGAATGCCAAATTGAAATATCGAGTGGAGCGGGCATCCATCCTAAAAAAGCGATGAGAAAAAGCAATCCGGATGATTCTGGAAAAATCTGTTGAAATGAAAGTGGCGTGTCGTTTTTAATAAAAGCAACACTAACGGCCAAAATACTACTCAAAGCTAAAGTAACCATGATGACTTTGATCAGTTTGTCCAGCCATTGATATTTTCCAAGCACCAGAATTACACTACAAGAAAGTGTAATTACAATACTCCAAGTCACTAAGTTTGATGTTAATCCAAATAAAGTAGATGCTAATCCAGCTGTTACTATGGTAACGGCACTTTGAATAGTAAACATTGTGGCAATGTTGAGAATAAAATAAGCCCATAGATATCCTTTCCCCATTTTAAAGTATCCATCTAATAAGGTTTCGCCAGTGGCTTGAGCGTAGCGGGGACCGTATTGAAAAAAAGGATATTTAAAGAGATTGATTAATAACAGTGCCCAAACCAATCCCCAACCAAAGTCAGCACCTGCTCGAGTAGATTGAACTAAGTGTGATACACCAATGGCTGCTCCAGCAAATAAAAGTCCTGGACCTAATTTTGAAAATTTAAATTTACTCACGATCTAACTTATTGGCTAACATTTTTTTTGCTCTAAAAAGCTTGACTCTAATAGTAGTGGCTGGTTCATTTAATACCCCTTCAATCTGTTTTAAAGAAAGATTATCAAAATAGCGAAGTTTGAGAATGTTGCGATATTCTTTCTTCAAAGATTTTATTTGAATCAATACATGATCCAAGTTCTGATTGGAAATTAAAAGCTCTTCAGGGGAGGGCTCACTGCTGCAGATTTCTTGTGTACTTAAGTCTGATACTTGATGAGTACGTGCAGATTTTTTTTTAGAACTTCTAAAGTTATCGATATGATGATTTTTCGCAATAGTCATGATCCAAGAATGAAAGGCAAGCGAATTGTCAAAACCCTCAATTCGATCAAATGCTTTTGAAAAGGTTTCTATTGCTAATTCCTCAGCACGGTTTGGGTCGCCAGTTCTAGAAATAAGAAAAGAAAATACGGGATCCCAATATTTATTGAATAGTCTGTTGAAGGCAAGTTGGTTATTTGCCTTGGCTTTTTCTATCACTTCTTTTTCCAGAAACATCAGACCTACGTACTAATTTAGTTGTTGAACGATACAGTGTTTTTGCAGTCAGACTCCTCGGGCATTTTACCGCACATACCACAAGGCTGGTTGTCTTTATTTAAAAATGGACTCTGACTGGCACAAGTACCTGAAAACTCACCATTTTTTTTGCCCCAAATCTTTATGGAAATCCCGGCAAAAGCTAGAAACAATAGTACGAAAGTGATTAAAAATAATTCCATGGATTTGAAATTGATACACAAAAATACTAATCTTTATTGATATCTCATGAAGCAAAAGCGCATTGTAAGAAAATACTTACAAACCAATTGATCAATAAAAATCCAATTACTACACAATATTTACCGAAAATTACATAAATCAAGCCTTTGATTAGGGTTGTTCAAATGAATAAACAATTATTAGCACTTTTGGATTTAGCAAACCTAATGTTGCTTTTAATACTAATTTATCTGTGAACAAGAAAGTTAAAATACCCCAATCCCGAATGCAAAAATCACTCTCTAACTCAGAGCTTATCATTTTAAAATCGATTGCTCTGGGTTTAAGTTGTGATACTATTAGAGACCTCCTTGAAATTTCAAAAGAGACCTACGAAAAACATTGCCAAAATTTATTTCAAAAACTGGATGTTTGTAATGCATATGCTGCTGTTCAGACAGCCTACCAGGTCAACATTTTAAAATCTAAGGAATTTACACCTGAAAAGGTAAAAGGTTTTGCTTTGAAATTTGCACATGAGTATGAAGAGCATTTCAAATCAAGTAAAGAAGATTCAAAAAAAACTATTTGGGAACTTTATGAAATGTTACTTGAGTTTTATTCTAATGTAGAATCAAGTTTCATGTCAACTATATTAAATAAAAAATCCCACCAAAGCGGGATTTAAGAATTCATCTACGGCATTTAGCCTTATTGTGATAAGATTGAATGACAAAGCTATAAAAATAATTCAATATGCCAAATCTACTAGGACTTTCCATTGATGTAAATGCGATAGGTTGGGTATTGTTAGATTCTGATAGTAAGAAAATCATTTCTGTAGGTAGTCGCATTTTTCCTATTGCCTCTGAAAATTATGGATCCGGAAAAAGAGAGCTTTCGAAAAGAGCATTTAAAAGAGGAAAAAGAACCACTCGTTTAAGATATCAAAGAAGAAGAAAAAGAAAAATAAAAGTTTTAAATCTTTTGGTTAAAAATTTAATGTGTCAATTAACTGAAGAGGGGCTTATTAATTATAAAAAACAAAAAGCCTTTCCAGATTTAGAATTGAAGTCTTGGTTTAGACTCAACCCTTATGAACTTCGAGCAAAAGCGTTGAAAGAGCCTTTGGATTTAAAAGAATTGGGACGTATTTTCTATCAAATTACTCTCAGAAGAGGATTTCCAGTATCTGAAAGAAATAGAGGTAAAAAAGAGACCACCATGTACTATGGCTCTCCAATGCAAGACCGGATAGGAATCAATCATACCCTTAAAAACCTCAAAGAAAAGACACTTGGGAGTTATTTGAATACTGTTCTACCTAAAGAAAATCAAACGTATCGTTACACAAATGAACGATTGCGAAATCGGTATTTGACTAGAGAAATGTTTCAGGAAGAATTGCTGCAAATCTGGAATTATCAAAAGCAATTTCACAAAGGGCTTACAGAGGAATTAAAAATTGATCTCATTGGAAATCAGGTCCAAACTTCAATTGAAAAAGGAGCCATATTTTTCCAGCGACCTTTAAAGTCTCAAAAATTCAGAATTGGACGTTGTCATTATGAGCCTAAAAAACCAAAATGCTGTGTATCGAGTTTAACTTTTCAAGAAGTGCTTGCCTACCGCCGGGCAAATTCTCTTAAAAGAAATGGAATTTATTTATCTCCAAGAGATCGCAGAATCGCCAAGGATTTCTTTTTGACTCATAAACGATTTGATTTCAATAGAGTTGTAAATCATTTTGAAAACAGAGAGGGCCATTACAATATCAAAGAAGACGAATTAATTAAGGGATCCTTCGTTAATGCAACACTATCTCATCCTCAACTTTTTGGTGCCTCCTGGTTTGAGATGAGTGAAAAGGATAGAGAAGATATTTGGCATAATCTGTATTTTTTTAATAATGTATCTCTGCTAAAGACATACTTCATAAATCAATGGGGATTTGATGATTTTCAAGCTAAAAAAATCTCCTCCATCCAATTGGATAAAAATTATGCCCCTATCAGTAAGAAGGCAGCTCGAGGGATTTTGTATTTTTTAAAACGAGGGGTAGTTTATGATCTTGCAGTAATTCTTGCAGGTGTAAAAAATTGTTTGGGTGAGAGATGGAAAACCATTGACGATAGAGATGTAAGCTATGTGATAAAGACGGTTTCAAATCTGTATAAAGACAATAAAAATGGAGAATTTATACCCAAATTAAAGGATTTTCTGGAGGAGGAAATGGCATTGTTAGACCTCAATGTTTCCAAACTTTACGGAGTAGAAACTGAGGAAAAACAAATTAAGCGGCTTTCAAAATTTCCTGTAAGTAAAGAAGACGACAAGCAAATTAGAGATTTTAAAAACCCTCATTTAGTAAACACAACTTTTCAGTTGAGAAAAATCCTGAATGAACTTATCAAAGAATTTGGTACAATCCATGAGATTCAAGCGGAACTAAGTGCAAATATTAAACTCAATAAATTTCAGCGCTATCTGAATAAATTAGACCAAAAAAGAAGAGAAGCCTTAAGGGCAAGATATATTGAGCTTCTCGGTGAACGTGCAGAAAACATTACCCCAATGAATCTAACTAAATACGAATTATGGGAAGAATGTAAGCAAACCTGCCCCTACACAGGAGCTCATATCCCAATTACGGAATTATTTACCGAAGCAGTAAAAGTTGTTTACATTCAACCATGGAAATATTCTCTAAACGACAGTCATTGGAACAAAGCACTTTGCATAAAATCCTTCTCAAAAAATATTTTAGACTTTAGCCCTTACGAATATTTTAACACCTACAATTCAGAAGAATGGAGTACCGTTGTAAAAAGAGCCGCAAGGTTGTTTTCTAACAATAAATCCTTTCCTTCAAGTTTCAGAAAATTTAAACGTTTTGTAAAAAAACATAACCATAGAGATCCTCTTAAGCATCAGTTAATGGATGCGAATATTTTAAGCCGAAATCTTAAAAATTATTTGTCTCAAGGGGTTGAAAAAGTTAGCATTTCACCAGGACAGTCTACACTCATGTTTATTGAAAAGTGGAGGTTACATCAAATTTTCAGTCCGGAAATTTATGAATCCTCTCAACTCGATTATCGCTACAATATTCTTTTGGCCTACATTAATGCAAATCGATCAAAAGAATACATTGAACTGTTAGCAAATGAAAACAAATATCATCCATCAGGAAATAGAATAGAGTTTCCCGAACCATACAAAGGTTTTCAAGACGATTTGGAGTGTCATATTAACTCGGTATTGGTTTCACATAAAAAAGTAAACAAGTTAATTTCAAGTAGAAAACACAGAACAAGAAACGGTGATCGGCACTATGAAAATTTTTGTTTATCGGTTAGAGGCTCATTACATAAAGAAACCTTACTAGGTAAGAGAAAATCTCCAGAAGATCAACAGGAGGCCTATCATATTCGAAAAAATTTAAGTCAAATCAAAACGAAAAAACAAGTTTCTAAAATTGTAGATGTAGAAGTAAGAAAAGTTGTGATAGATGCTATTGAAGCTGCTGGAGGATTTTCAGCAGATAGCATTCCTAATAAAGCATTTTTTAGCAAAAATGATGAAGGGTACTCTATTCCAAAAGTATTTATGACCAATACAAAAGGAGACAATGTTCCCATAAAGAAAGTCAGAATAAGGGAGATGTTAAGTGGAGTTGTTCAAGTGAAGAATGGTGAGAATCAGTATGTAAATTTGAGAAACAATCATCATGTATTGATCTATCTAAATCAATCCCATGAATATTGTGAGCATGTTGTTACTTTTTGGGAGGCTGTTCGTAGATTTCGTTTTGGTGAGCCTGTTTTTCAACTTCCAGAGGATGGAGTTGAATTTGTAACTACATTACAGATAAACGATTTATTTTTACTCGACATAGAGGAAACACAGTTGACTATTGAAAATGAGTCGAAGAGTTTTTTAGCAAAACACCTTTACAGGGTCCAAAAGCTTTCCAGTAAGTTTTATGAATTTCGTTTGGTACATCACAATGATACTTCCATTACGGAATCCCCTTATTATGTACGTATCAATAATTTTGGTCATCGCAAGACCGGTTGGCAGACACACAACCCTATCAAGGTAAGTTTGAACGCTATCGGAAAATTATCAATAAAAGATGAAACGTTAGAATTTAAAAAATCAATAAAAAGTTATTCATGAAGTAAACTCCTTACCCGAGAACGCCCTACAAAAAAAGTAGAAAAGCATTAATATGTGCTGATGGCATACAACAACATTCATTAAATAAATATAGTGTTGTGGTTTGATTGAATTTTTCGGGAAAGGAGTTGCTTTATGATTATTAGAAAACTAGATCTCTAGCATTCCAGACAAAGCGGATAAAATAGAATCCGTATGCAATCCCAATAATAAACTTTAGGAAAACACCTGACAAGAAACCAATAAGCGCGCCAAATGCAGCTCTTAGTGCTCCTTTATTATTGCTTTTATTTACAATTAGTTCTCCAAAAAACGCTCCTAAAAAAGGACCCATTAAAATGCCTAAAGGACCTAAGAATAGGATGCCTAAAATCAGCCCAATTGATGCACCATAAGTGCTGCCTTTTCCACCCCCATATTTTTTTACTCCGATAATAGGAATGATAAAATCCAATAAGAAAATAAATAGTGCAATAGAAAAACTGATTAGTAGAAAAGTTGTCGAAATGGAAATTTCAGGGATAAAACTCAATACTAAAAAACCAATCCAAGAGGTAAGCGGTCCTGGAATAACGGGTAAAAAACTACCAACTAGCCCCAATAAAATAAAAAATCCAGCGATACAAATTAAAAGAAGGTCCATAGGCAAACATATCTTATTTGAAGAGTAAATTGGAGCATTATCAGTTCGAAAATAAATAAAAATTGTAACTTTATTTTGAAATTTTAAACAGAATGTATTCTTTAAAAAAATACCGCTCATTTTTTTTAATCGGATTGGTTTCAATGCAATTTACCGCATGTCATTTATTTGAATCTACGAAAGTTTCAAAACAAGAAATAGCCAAGGCCTCAAAATGGTCAGCGAACGACATAGGTCCAAGCTTTAATGCTTGTGATGGTCTTGAAGGAAGTGAAGCCACTACTTGTTTTAAAAACACGATTTCAACTTCAATTAGCGAATATCTATTCGATAATTTGTCAGAGGCAAATCAAACCATAGAAGAAGAATTATTCTTGTCGCTTAGGGTAGATGAAGAGGGCTTTATCTCTTTAGATAAAGTAGATTTATCTAATGCCCTTAGAGATGCAATTCCTGATTTAGAACAAATTTTAACCGATGCAATTCTTCAGCTTCCACAGGCAATTCCCGCAATCAAATCCAATGTTGGAACTTATGTTTCCACTGAGTTTCAGCTTCCTGTTCGTATTATTGCTCTGGAATCAAAATAATGCAAGAGACACAAATTATTTTAGGCGTTGATCCAGGAACAACGATCATGGGTTTTGGGTTAATTGAAGTCAGTAAAAATTCGATGCAGATGATTCAAATGCACGAATTACATCTAAAAAAATACGACAATCACTTTTTAAAACTACATCATATTTTCAAAAGAACTATTGAGTTGATTGATGAATATCATCCTGATGAAATGGCACTAGAAGCTCCTTTTTTTGGGAAAAATGTACAGTCCATGCTAAAGTTAGGCAGGGCACAAGGTGTAGCCATGGCTGCAGGTTTGTCTAGGGAGCTTTCCATTACAGAATATTCACCAAAAAAAATTAAAATGGCAATTACTGGCAATGGCAATGCCTCTAAAGAACAAGTAGCCAAAATGCTTCAACAGTTACTTAAAATCAAAACACTGCCAAAAAATTTAGATGCTACCGATGGTCTGGCAGCAGCTGTTTGCCATTACTACAACAGAGGCAAAGAAAGCCAAGGGAAAAATTATTCTGGTTGGAGTGCATATGTGAATCAAAACCCAAAAAAAATAAAACCCTAAACGGGTTTTTTGAAAATGTCAAATCTCTATTTCCATTATCCGTTTTGCAAACAAGCTTGTCATTATTGTAATTTTCATTTTTCTACTTCCCTAAAACATAAAAACGCCATGGGGGAGGCTATGAAAAAAGAATTAACGATACGAACCAATGAAATCAATCTTCCTTTAGAGAGTATTTATTTTGGTGGAGGCTCCCCCTCGCTTTTAAGCCCTCAGGAAATTGGAAATCTAATTGATTTTATCACTAAAAAATTCAAATTAATCCCTAATGTAGAGGTGACCTTGGAGGTCAATCCAGACGATGTATCTGCAGAGTATTTAAGCGGAATAAAAGCAGCAGGAATTAATAGATTAAGTCTCGGAGTACAGTCATTTTCTAACCGAGATCTTGAACTTATGAATAGAGCTCATGATCGAAATCAGGCTCTAAAATCATTGGAATTAATTGGAAAAATTTTCAATAATTACACACTTGATTTAATCTATGGAATGCCTTATTCGACTCTAGGCGAATGGGAAGAAAACATAAATACGGCTCTGAGTTTTAATCCTCCTCATTTATCTTCCTATGCATTAACTGTTGAAGAGAAAACAGCTTTACATCACCAAATTGAGAAAGGAATAGTTTTGCCCCTCCCCGAAGAGGAGGTTGCAAAGCAATACCAGTTTTTAATTTATAAAATGGAAGAATTCGGCTATGTCAATTATGAATTTTCAAATTTTGGAAAACCCAATTATTTTTCGGTAAACAATCAGAATTATTGGGAAGGAAAACCCTATTTGGGTATTGGACCTTCGGCCCACAGTTACGATGGAGAACGCATTCGAAAATGGAATGTTTCCAACAACCACAGCTATCTTAAGTCTTTGAAAGACGGTGAACTGTCCTTTGAAAAAGAAGAACTTACCCTAAAGGATCGATACAATGAATATCTAATGACTGGTTTAAGAACCTTAGAAGGAGTTTCTTTAGACCATGTTAAAAAGCATTTTGGACAGCGATATGCACTTTATTTGGAAGAGCAAGCTGAGCGTCATTTGGCAGAGCACTTTTTTTATTGGGATGGCGATCATTTAAAAATTAGCCAAAGCGCAAAATTTTTAACGGATGGTTTGGCTGCAGATTTGTTTAGGGTCTAGGAATCTTTATTTTGGAGTTCAATGTAATGTTTGTAAAATTTAGGAAGGGTTTCAATCCCCTTAAAAAAGTTAAACAGACCGTAGTGTTCATTTGGGGAATGAATAGCATCTGAATCCAATCCAAAGCCCATTAAAATTGATTTTACTCCCAGTTCATTTTCAAACATGGGAACAATGGGAATGCTTCCACCTCCTCGACTTGGTATGGGTGCAATTCCGAAGGTGTCAAGGTAGGCCTGATGTGCGGCTTGATAGGCAAGATTATTTGTAGGGGTTACGTATGCATATCCACCATGATGGGTTTGAACTTCAACCGTGACCCCCTGGGGAGCAATCGATTGAAAATAGTTACTAAACAATTCACTGATGTCATTCCAATCTTGATTGGGTACCAATCGCATTGAAATTTTAGCGTGGGCTTTACTCGGAATCACAGTTTTTGCACCTTCGCCTGTGTAACCTCCCCAAATACCATTGACATCTAAGGTTGGGCGAATGGTTCGGCGCTCTTCATTTGTGTAGCCTTCTTCTCCACAAATTCCTTTGATACCGATTGAATCTTTAAATTCGGACAAATTAAAAGGGGCTTCAGCCATAGCTTTTCTTTCGTTGTGTGTGAGTTCCTCTACCTTGTCGTAGAAACCAGGAATGGTAATTCGTTTTTGATCGTCGTGCATTTTAGAGATCATTTCACATAAAACGTTAATTGGATTTGCAACTGCTCCTCCGTAAAGTCCTGAATGTAAATCACGATTGGGCCCTGTAACGGTCACTTCCATGTAACTCAATCCTCTTAAGCCAGTAGAGATTGAGGGTTGCTCTCTAGAAATCATTCCTGTATCAGAAATAAGAATTACATCACATGCCAATTTAGTTTTATTATTTTTTACAAAATCTTCTAGATGATCACTACCAACTTCTTCTTCCCCTTCGATCATAAATTTGATATTGCAGCCTAACAATCCTTCTTTTTTCATGACCTCAAAAGCTTTAATGTGCATAAACATCTGTCCCTTATCATCGCAGGCACCTCGAGCAAATACAGCCCCTTCAGGATGGAGAGGAGTGGTTTTAATTACTGGTTCAAACGGAGGACTGTCCCACAAGTCTACAGGATCTGGTGGTTGAACATCGTAGTGTCCATAAACCAATACGGTAGGTAATTTGGGATCAATTAGATGTTCGCCATAAACAATAGGATGTCCAGCTGTAGGGATGATTTCGGTGTGAGAACAACCAACTTTATCAAGTGCATCTTTGACCCATGCAGCAGCAGCAGCAACCTCTGAATTAAAATTCGGATCCGCACTTACCGAGGGAATTTTTAAGAAGGACATCCATTCATCTAGGTAACGTTTTTGGTCGGTAGTCAGTGTCATCATATCGTTTCTTTTTAAACACACAAAGCTAACCAATGTATTTTTTTTAGAAGTAGAAATTTTATACGAAAACTTAGTTATATTTGTCCTCCCAAATGCGGGTGTGGTGAAATTGGTAGACACGCTAGATTTAGGATCTAGTGCTTCACGGCGTGGGGGTTCGAGTCCCTTCACCCGCACTTCTTTAAGCCTCTGTGAGTCCACAGAGGTTTTTTTTTTAAAAATGATTTTGGTTGTAGAGGGGGTAAATGATCGCACTTTTTTTAAAAACCTTTACAAATCAATATCTTTATGATTAATAGACAATTATTCATGACGCACGAAATTAAAAATCTGATTGAACACATCTGGACTGCCCAGCAACAAAATCTAAAATCGGTTTTGGCAACGGTTGTAGCATTAGAAGGCTCTTCCTATCGCAGACCCGGGGTGCGGATGTTGATTCAAGAAAATGGCAAAACTTTTGGAGCTGTAAGCGGCGGTTGTGTGGAAAAGGAAGTAGTGCTTCAAGCCCAGTCTGTTTTGGAGTCTGATGTTCCTAAAATAATGACCTATGACGGAAGGTATCGGCTGGGATGTGAAGGAATTATCTTCATTCTTATTGAACCTGTAAAATTATCTGAGGAGCTCAAGATTCAATTTGAAACGGTTCTAAAAAAACGAATTGATTTTCACTCCGAAACCTTTTTCACTAGAGAGGAGCAAAGCAATATTGCCTTTGGGACACAGTTTCTTTTTTCAGGAAATTCCTTTTCACTACGCGATAATTTTGAGGCTCCATCAGAAAAAATGAGTTGTTTTAGGCAAACCTTCGAGCCTTTATTTCAGCTGTATCTCTTTGGAGCAGAACACGATACAGTTTGCTTATGCAAAACTGCTTCAGATTTGGGATGGCAAGTCACAGTAGTAGCATCCGCAGATGAGGCAAAAACCATATCTTTTTTTGAGGGAGCGCATCAATTTATCAGTACTACAATCGACTCCTTAGATGTTAGCGCAGTAGATTCTCAAACAGCCATACTTTTGATGACTCATAGTTTTAAAAAGGACGTTCAATATTTACTAGCCCTAGCCAATACCCGATCGGCCTATTTTGGTATTTTGGGACCTAAGCACCGACGTGAGCGAGTGATAGAAAAAGCCTTGGATTTCAACTCAGAATTATCTATTGATTTTCTGGAGCGACTGCACGGACCAGCAGGAATAAATATTGGAGCTGAAAGTGCTCAAGAAATTGCAATTTCCATTTTGGCAGAAATTTTGGCTGTTGTGCGTAAACAAAATCCAATGCAGCTTAAGGAAAAAAAGGGGAGTATTCATGAATAATATTCCACATCTACTTTTGGCAGCAGGAACCTCAAAAAGAATGGGAGAACCCAAACAACTTTTACGCTGGGGAAATAAGAGTCTTATTCAATTTCAAATGGATACTATTGCGCCTACTTCAGACCAGTTTTATGTGACTTTGGGAGCTTATGCCGATTTGATTGAACCTCTTTTAAAAAGCAGTAATGCAGAAGTGATTCGAAATGAGTATTGGGAAAATGGAATGGGTAATTCTTTAGCATTTAGTATTCAACAAATTCTACAATCCAACAGAATAACCGATGGAGTTTTGATATCTTTAATAGATCAGCCTCTAGTAACGACTTCACATTATTTGAAGATGAGAGCTGTTTTTGAAAAGGGAAAAAAGCAGATTATTGTATCCGAATCAGACCTTGGGTGGCTTGGTGTCCCTGTTTTATTTGATGCACATTATTTTGAGGAACTGCAATCTCTGAGTGGAGAAGAAGGGGCAAAAAAAATGATAAAAAAGTACAGCAAAAACACAACCTTAGTCAAAGCAGGAAAAACCCTTGTGGATATGGATACCCCTGAAATGTATCGAAAACTACATAATGAATTTAGCCCCCAATGGTAATCATGCTTCTGTTTTGCCGGTGTTGTTCAGGATCTTCAAACTGATCTGGAGCATTCATTCCTGATCGAATGGCAAACTTACTCGAGATACTCTGACGAATAATGGGCTCAATATCCTGTTGGTTTCTAAGTGCGGTGAGTAGGTCATTTTCTTTTTGAGAAAACAAACAATTTTTTAATTGTCCATTGGCAGTCAATCGAATGCGGTTGCATTGATCACAAAATGGATGGGTTACAGTACTGATAATGGCAAAAGAACCTTGATGTCCCTGAATACAATAATTTTTAGACGTATCGTTTGGAGCATCTTGGAGTCGAATGATTTGTTTTTCTGAATAGGTATTCTGAATTTGATCCATGATTTCTTGATATGAAATCGTTTTTTCTCGTTTCCATTGGTTGCCATCAAAAGGCATAAATTCAATGAATCGGAAAACAACAGGATGGCTTTTCGTAAAGGCTACAAAATCCAAAAGTTCATCATCGTTGATACCCCGCATTAAAACAGCATTAATTTTTACTTGAAAGCCTTCGTCGATCAGTTTTAAGATATTTTGGTACACCCTGTCAAAATAATCCCTAAAAGTGATTTTTTGAAAGCGTTCCGCTTTCAAAGTATCTAAGCTTATGTTTACGGTTTTTACTCCTGCAGTTTTAAGGAGTTCAATATGACGATCAATGGAAACCGCATTACTAGTAAGAGATAATTCAACATTAAGTGTTGAGAGTGATTTTAAAATTTTAGGAAAATCTTTTCGGACTAAGGGCTCGCCTCCTGTGAGTCGAATTTTTGTAACTCCAAATTTCACAAAACTTTTAGCAATTTTGAAAATTTCTTCTGCATTCATTAAATGCTCGGGGGGACTCAATTTGACTCCGTCAATCGGCATGCAATAATTACATCGTAGATTACACCGTTCAGTAAGTGAAATTCTGAGGTAGTTGTGATGCCTGCCAAAACGGTCTGTTAAAGTGGAATTTGATTGATCCATACTCAATGTTGTGCTCCTTCGATGATGTCAAAAAGATGGAAAGCTTCAGGGAAAACTGCATTTACCGATTCCACAGCACCTTTAGTAGATCCTGGTAATGCCATGACCAAAGAGGATCCAATCATCCCAACAACACTCCGTGATAAAGCAGCGTAAGGGGTTCTGTCTTGTCCGTATTTACGAATTGCTTCTTCCATTCCAGGAATTCGTTTTTCTAGTAAAGGGGTAATGGCTTCTGGGGTTTGATCCCTTGGAGAAAGTCCTGTTCCACCAATAAAAAGAATGATGGAGGCACCTTCTTTTATCTGTTTTCTTAGCAATGACTGGATTTGGTCTATTTCATCGGGAATCACTTTGTAATCCAAGACTTTAACCTTCCAGTTTTCAAGACATTCAATTACTTTTTTCCCAGCTCTATCTTGTTTTTGCCCATTTGAAATACTGTCAGAACAAACAATGACGGCACTCCCTAACTCAGATTTAAGCCGATGCCGATCGCTTTTCCCTCCTTTTTTAGAAACAAGTTTGATGGATGCGATTTCAACCCCTTGGTCAAGTGGCTTGAGCATATCATACATATTTAAAGCCACAATACTGGCTCCGTGCATAGCTTCAACTTCCACCCCTGTTTTGTAAATTGTTTTTAAAGTACATGAAATTTTTATTGTTAAACCGTTTATTTCAAAATCAAATCCGGCGTATTCAATGGGTAGCGGGTGGCAGTCAGGAAGTAGTTCGGGTGTTTTTTTTACGCCCAAAAGCCCTGCGGCTCGACTCATTTCAAAGACATCTCCTTTTGGGACTTTTTGGTTTTCAATTGCTTCAATTGTAGCTTGACTACTGACTTTTAAAATCGCTTCTGCCCTTGCGATACGTAGGGTATTTTTTTTATGTGTAATATCAACCATGATTATTGATTAACTTTCCATTGATGGGACTGATCTTCAAATACTTCTTTCCCGAATATGGGAAGTTTTTCTTTAATGTCGTTCACTAGTTCAGCTAGACTGTCGAAAACAGGTTTTCTGTGTGCACTTGAAACAAAAACAAAAAAACAGATTTCTCCAGCTTTTACTTTACCTAGACTATGATAAATATGCATACAGCTGAGATCGTATTTTGAAAAGGTAGCTTCTCTTATTTCGTGGCATACTTGATTGGCTATTTCGGTTTGAGCTGAGTATTCAATTGCACTTACTGTTTTGCCTTCAATTTGATCAGCTCTCACTTGACCCAAAAAAATATTGTGGGCCCCGATCTTTGTTTTTTCTTGGTGATGCGCAATAGATGCTGCAATTTTTGAAGGAGGAATGGCCCCCTCTACAAATATGTTTTTGATTTTTTGTTTCATTATTTTAAATCTTACGTCCCCAATCGTTTAGTTCTGACGCCCCTTCTTTAAGGCTAAAGCAATTTTTTATCCCTTTGTTTTTCATTTTTTGAACAAAGGCTTTACTCCTCAATCCAGTTTGACAAAACGCAATAATTTTAGCCTCACCCTGGACAATGGAGTTTGATGTAATAGAGCGACTCAGAGGATATTCCTGTATTTCTAGATGAGTAATACGCGGGGCTTCATCTTTTTCTCGAACATCGATCCACATTATCTTTTCATTTGATGATAGCTGAGTTAAAGATACTTCAAAATCTACGAAGCAATCCTTATTCTCGATAGGAATTACTCTTTTTAGTTTCTTAATTTTTTTGATCTCTGTATCTCTTTTTTCAAAATTAAAAAGGGTGTTGGAGTGGTTCAGTAAATTTACACAAAGAAGTTTGCCACTAAGAACATCTTCAAAGCCTAAAATAATTTTTAAAGCTTCAGTTGCCTGATACATTCCAATTATCCCGGGGACAACTCCCAAGACACCAACCTCACTGCAATTTGGAATTTCCCCAACTTTTGGAGGTGATGGAAAAAGACATCTGTAGCTGGGTCCGTCTTTATGATTGAATACGGATACTTGTCCTTCAAATTTGAATAAAGCTCCGTAAATCATCACTTTCTTTGATAAAATGCATTGATCATTAATTAGATAGCGGGTGTAAAAGTTATCGGTTCCATCAATAATAATCTCGAAAAGGTTTATGAAATCGGCTACATTCTCATGGGTTAATGCAAAAGGATAGGATTTGATTGTGATTTCTGAATTTAATTGGCGCAATCGTTCTTGAGCTACAACTGCCTTATTTTTCCCTAAATCATTTTCATTAAAAAGGATTTGTCGCTGAAGGTTTGATGCGGTAACTACGTCAGCATCCATTATGCCAAGAGTTCCTACACCAGCTGCTGTTAAATATTGAAGTGCAGGACAGCCCAAACCTCCTGCACCCACAACAAGAACCTTAGACTTTTTAATTTTTTGTTGTCCTTCTGTACCTATTTCGGTTAATTGAATATGTCTTTGATAACGATTTTCCATAATTAACCTCCTGAAAAAGGGGGCAATAAATCGATGAGCGTTCCATGCAAATGACTTGAATCCTCATCGATTTTGTTGTCTTGCGCAATTTTAAAATTCAATGCATTTAATTCTGGATAGCGTTTTTTGAGAAACGACTTCAAACTCTGTACAGTTTCAAATTGTTCAACAAGGTATTCATCACTTTTACCTGTGATTTCTTTTATTTGACCAAAATAGCGCACTTTAATTTTCATATCAAAACAAGATAAGCTTTATTCCTGCTGAGGTCAATACCAGAGCTAAAAAATATTCCAGTCGCCTAGGGTTCCAACGCTGACTTCCATAGTAGCTTCCAAAAAGCCCCCCTACAAGAGCAAGACCAATCATAAAAAAAGCATTTATGTTCAGAGTGACTCCACTGCTGAATTGACCGAGAAGTCCTGAAGCAGAATTTACCCAAATGAACAAGGCAGATACTGCAGCAGCTTGTTTCATATTGCCCCAATGAAACAACAAAATCAGTGGCGTTAAAATAATACCACCACCGATTCCAATGAGTCCAGAAAAAAAGCCAATACTGGCTCCTATGCAAAGAGCCATTAGAATAGGCAATTCATTATTTTTTGAATTACGATTCTCTTGGACGAAAAGCATTCTTGCAACGGCAAAAAATAAAAGGAATCCAAGGATTTTTTTGTAAATCCATGGGTCAAGAGAAAATAGCCCCCCGATAAATGCTGCGGGTACTGAACCTAAAGCAAAAAAAATAAAAAGTTTTTTATTGAAATGTCCTGCTTTGTAATAATGATAAAAGGCAATCCCTGCGACAAATAAATTGAGAAGTAGAGCAGTTTGCTTCATTGTATCACTAGGAAAGGAAAAGACGGCCATCAAGGCTAAATAACCACTTGCACCTCCATGCCCAACACTGGAGTACAAAAAAGCCACAAGGGGAATAAGAACATAAAACATCAGATTTTCGAAAGTCATTTTTTTGGTTTAGGTCAGAATGATGTTGGGTAATAACAGTACTTCTACTGAGGCTCCTTTTTTTAGGGAAACACCGTTTTCTGGTATGTAAACCAATGCATTGGCTCGAGCAAAGCTGACTAACATGGACGAGTGTTGACCATCTAAAACGGTAACAGTTTTATTTTCTACATGAGCTTTTAAAAAGAGCGCTCTAGGCTCTTTAGAATGGAAATCATGAGTCAAGGGCATAGAAACTCGAATCAATCCTTGGCTTTGACTTCCTCTTAATCTTGCAAGTAAGGGAAGTACGTAAACATAAAAACAGCTGAGTGTTGAAGCAGGATTTCCTGGAAGAGCAAAAACAAAACGGTTTTCTTTTTTTCCAAAAAAAAGAGGTTTTCCTGGACGTTGTCTTACTTTGTAAAAAACCTCTTTAACTTTAAGTGCTTCAAGAGCTTGTTTTACAAAGTCATAATCTCCAACTGAGATTCCTCCAGAAACGAGGACTACATCAGAAGATAAAAAAGCCTTTTTGAGAACTTCAATTGTGCCTTTAAGTGTGTCTTCTGTAAAAGAGATGCGTTGGGTCTCAATTCCTTGTTGGTGCAATGCAGCTTCGAGTAAAATACTATTGCTTTCGTAGATTTTTCCTCTTGTAAGCTTTTCATGGGATGAAATTAACTCATTTCCAGTTAAGACGAGAGTTACTTTTGGAGCTTTAAAAACTTCCACTTGTTGAATACCTAGACTTTGTAAAAAAGCCATTCCAGAGGCTTGGAGTACCTGTCCTTTTTTGAGAGGAAAGCTTCCTTTTTTCACTTGCGATCCAACAGGACGAATATTATCACCTGATTTGATCACAGTATCAATTTTGATGCGATTTCCATCTGTGGTCGTTTTTTCTTGCATAACAACCGCATTTGCACTGTCCGGGACTACCGCCCCTGTAAAGATACGTACACATTCTCCGATCTCTAATTTTGGATTAATTGAGTCTCCAGCTTTTACTTCACCAACGATTGAATATTCATGAGCATCATGGAGATTCAATGCATAACCGTCCATCGAAGATAATTTGTATGAGGGAAGGTTTAGGGGTGCTTCAATAGAATTTGCTAAAATTTTATTCAAACATTGAGCTAGAGGTAGTTTCTCAGTTTTTGTTATTGCGAAACTGTTTTTAAAAACCAAAGCAAGTGCTTCTTCTACGGAGATCATGAATTGAATAAATAAAACAGGAATTTACTTTAAATTAAAGCAAACTCCTGTTGGTATTTTAAATCGAATAAGTGTTTTATCCGGCTAGTGGTTTGTCAGTGATGAAGGGTTGGTTGTAATGACGAACCCCCGTTGCTTTGTAAAGAGCGTTTGCCATTGCACCCATAATGGGAGGGAATGGAGGCTCACCCAAACCAGTAGGGTCAATTTGGTTGTCCAGAAAATGTACTTCAATTTCTTTAGGCGCCTCACCGTGACGGATCAAGCGGTAGGTGTCGAAATTATTTTGTTCTGGCACTCCATCCTTGAAGGTCATGGCACTGTACATTGCATGTCCAATACCGTCTACTACACCTCCTTCAGCCAGGTTCGTGGCGGCATCTGGATTTACAACAATACCACAATCAATGGCACAATAAACTTTTTTGACGATTGGATTTCCATTTTTCACCTCAAGGTCAAGTACGTTTGCCACATAAGAATTATGACAAAAATAAGCTGCTGTTCCTCGATGAACATTTTGATCGGAATCAGTCCAGTTTGACTTTTCCTTCACCAATTCAAGAACGCCAGCATATCGTGAGGCTTCATAATCGTTGTTTTCACCTACAGGATTTTTTTCTGCTTTTCTCAATAATTCAAGTCTAAAGTCTATGGGATCTTTGCCCATAGTTTCTGCTACTTCGTCTAGGAAAGCTTGCTCTGCTCCGGCGATAAAGTTAGAACGGGGAGCTCTGAAAGCACCCACGGTAATATTACTTTTCTCAGACCACTCTTCTGCTAAGTAATGGTCTACAGCTCCGGCAGGAAAACGGTTAGCTACGAGAGGGCTCTCTGGAATCCCTCCTGCTCTGACATGAAAAGCGATGAGTTTATTGTTTTCATCAAATGCAGCCCGATAGAGTGCGTGATATGCAGGACGGTAGGTACCCTGGGTCATGTCGTCTTCTCTAGAATAGATGAGCTTGACAGGTTGGCCCATTTCTTTTGAAATAACAGCTGCTTCAGTCATAAAGTGACCGTAAAGACGTCTTCCAAATCCACCTCCCATACGTGTCATTTGAATATCAATTTTTTCTTTGTCCATTCCCAATCGTTTGGAGATGCTTTCTTCCATGATTTCTGGAGTCTGAATTGGACCAACTAAATTGGCACGCTCCGAAGTTACATCGGCAAAAAAGTTCATGGGTTCCATGGTATTATGCGCTAAAAAAGGACAGGTGTAAGTTCGCTCAATAATTTTTGCAGCCTTTTTAAACATTTTCTCAGGATCGCCGTCCTTTCTTACTACGTTTCCTTTTTTCTTTGACATTTTATCAAATACTTGACGGTGGTCTTTACTGCTTTCTAATCCAGCTGGAGTTTCTACAGTCACTGTCCGACCGAAGAAGCTGAGTTCTTCTTTTTTAGCTGGAGCTAATTCCCATTCTGTTTTTAAGACCTCTTTTGCCTTCATTACTTCCCAGGTAGAATCACCAACAATAACAGCTACTTCATTAAAAGCATCATTGTCTAATGCACCGAGGCTGTAATCCTCTAGGTGGGTTTTAATTGGAAAAATCTTTTTTACTCCGGGCATACTAGCGGCTTTACTAGCGTCAACTGATTTGAGTTGCATACCAAAAGCAGGTGGATGGACGAGCATTGCGATGAGCATATTTTCGGCGGAATAATCTAAACCATAAAGTGGTTTTCCTGTTACAATTTTAGTTCCATCAACGTTCTTCCTAGAAGTTCCAATGATTTTAAAATCAGCGAGATCTTTTAAAGGGACTTCTTCAGGGATCTCCATTTCAGCAGCTAATGAAGCCATGGAGCCAAAGCCTGTTTTATTACCAGAAGCTTCGTGAATTAAATACCCTTTCTGGGTAATAATTTCATTAACCTCAACTCCCCAAGTTTGAGCAGCTGCTTGAGCCAACATGTTTCGTGCGGTGGCACCTGCCATTCTTAAACTATTCCAACCTTGACGAATGGATTGACTTCCTCCCGCCAATTGTCTTTTAAACAAGCTGGTGTTAAGAGGGGCTTGTTCTACAATTACATCGTTCCAGTCAACGTCCAATTCCTCTGCAACTATCATGGGCATTGATGTTTTAACATTTTGACCAATTTCAGGATTGGGCGACATGATGGTTACCAAACCATTTTCTCCAATTTTCAAGAACCCATTAATTTTAAACCATTCCTTTGGGAGTGCTTTTACTTGTTTGGGTGACATATCACAAGAGGTCAGCCAATTAAAACTTAGCATAATTCCTCCACCGGCTAGTGTACTTCTTTTTATAAAAGACCGTCTTCCAATTGATGTTTTTATCGTTTTCATAAAATATAATTTAAGAATTAGAGGCTGTTTTAATAGCCGCTTTTATTCGAGTGTACGTACCACATCTGCAAATATTTCCATGCATGGCTGCTTCAATTTCTTCTTCGGTAGGATTTGCGTTGGCTTCCAGCAAAGCTGAAGCGCTCATGATTTGTCCAGATTGGCAATATCCGCATTGAGGGACGTCGTGTTCCAGCCATGCTTTTTGTACAGGGTGTTCCCCGTTTTCTGAAAGTCCTTCAATGGTTGTCAATTTATTGCTTCCTACAGAAGATATTGGCAGTTGGCAGGAGCGAACTGCAATTCCATTTAAATGAACAGTACAGGCTCCACATTGTGCAATACCACAACCGTATTTAGTTCCCACAAGATTTAAATGGTCTCGAAGTATCCACAAAATAGGGGTAGTAGGATCCACATTTAGCTCGTGTGTTTTTCCATTTACATTGAGTTGAAATTGTGCCATTTTTTTAAAGTATAAGTTTGACCGTATTAAATTATCTTACTAAAGATAGGAAAAAATGATTTTTAAAAAAGTATTAAAAATTTATTTTAACAGTAAATAATCTGATTACAAAGCAGTTAAGTTCAGTTTTTTTTCTTTTGTTCAATGAAGGCTAAAATCTTGAGTTCCAACAAGGGCAAGGTAAGTGTTCCTTTTGCAAGGATTTGTTCGTGAAATTCACGGATATCAAATTGGCTTCCTAATTCTTTTTCAGCTCGTGATCGTAGTTCCCTGATTTTTAATTCTCCGATTTTGTAAGCGAGTGCTTGTCCAGGCCATGAAATGTAGCGATCAATTTCGGTATTGATTTCATGAAAAGACAGTGCGGTATTTTCTGCCATAAAATCAACTGCTTTCTGCCTAGACCAACCAAAGACATGCATTCCTGTATCCACGACCAGTCTACAGGCACGCCACATTTCATAGGTCAATTTTCCAAAATGTTCATAAGGGCTGGTGTAAATACCCATTTCATTTGCTAAAAATTCTGTGTACAATCCCCAGCCTTCACCGTAGGCAGATAGGTAAAGATTTCTTCTAAATTGGGGGATGCTTTCGGGGAGTTCTTGATTTAAAGCTCCTTGTAAATGATGCCCAGGAACAGCCTCGTGAGCCGTTAGAGCAGGAATTAGGAATAACGGTCTACTGGGTAGATCATAAGTATTCACCCAATAATAACCGGGGTCGGTGCTGTTAGGCGAAGTACCGATGTAACGACCTGCGGTATATTTGGGTGCAATTGCATCTGGGACAGGTGCAACTCCATAGGGTTTTCTGGGTAGTGATTTAAAAAAGCGGGGGAGTTGTTCGTCCAGTTTTTTAGCGATATTACGAGCATGTTTTAAAAGCTCTTCAGGAGTCTTTGCGTAAAACTGAGGATCGGTTCTAAGAAATTGAATGAATTCTTTAATGGAACCTTTAAAGTCAACTTCTTTTACAATTTCCTCCATTTGGGCTTTGATACGGTCCACTTCTTCAAGTCCTTTTTGATGAATTTCCTCAGGTGTTAAATCGAGGGTAGTGTAAAAATCAATACGGCTTTGATAATAGGCATTTCCGTTTGGAGTTTCAGATACTCCAATGCTTTGGCGTGTATTTGGATAATACTCTTTTTCAAAAAAAGTTTTTACCGATTTAAAAGATGGGATCACCGCTTCTAAAATCACTTCTTTTGCTGCAAGTTGAAGAGAGTCTTTTTCTGACTTTGACAAAGGTTTAGGAAGTTTTAAGAAAGGACTAAAGTAAAAGTTTTCTTCTGCAGTGAGGGTGATATGTTGCTCATAAGTTGATTCATAACCTTTAAAAATTATTAAGGGTTGCCCCATTCCTGCTTCCAGTCCTTTTCGGATGAGTTGGGTTTGTTGATCAATGTATTCGGGAATGGCTTTTAGTAGGTTCAGATACTCCAACGCACCCTGCTTACTGGTTATCGGATTTACTCGGTAAGTCAGACTGGAATGAAATCCTGCATCTGATAAGATGGGATTCCAATGGGTCTTAAATTCGTATTTGGTAACAACTTCATTTAACACAAATTCGAGTAGCGAATAGGAGATTGTATCCTCTTCATCAAATGAACTGGGATCAATTTTTTTTAATTGGGCAAGAAGCTCTTTACAATAAGAAGCTCTTTTTTCAATAGTAGATTCTCTAAAATCTCCTAGGGGATAATTTGAGTCGTTCTGCTTTTTGAAATTTTGGTAGTCTTCAATTAATGTTTTGAGTTCTTGATCGGGTGCAATTCCATTGCAACTGATTAAAAAGATTAAAGTTGCTGTAAGAAGTATGGTTTTCATTTTGAAATGGTTTTATGTTAATACCTCGTTCTGGGTGATTCCAAAAATTAATTGAATGGCTTAATTAACAGCAATGTACAATTTGAAAACGAATTTTGAAATCAGTTTCTATTTACACTGAATATTTTTAGTTTAATATCATCCAATCCATCGTCATCAAAAGGATGTTCCATTTGATCTTGAATATTGTAAAGTGAAATAAGAATAAACTCACTGAGAATGACAATGAAAAATGTTAACCAGCTCGGGTTGTCAAAACCAATTTTATTTATAATCGTAGGTGTGTAGATTACTGGGAAAATGTAAATAAAAATCAGGCAGTAGGCTTTTAAACTAATAGGTGTTCGATGTGAGTGGATTGCAATTAGGTTGTCAGCGCTATCCAAAACATCTTTTAAAAACCGAAATATTTTTTCTCTAGTACCCCCTGTTATCGTTTCATTTTTAGCTCTTATGTAACTTAAGAAGTTTTCATATTCGATATCAAATGCAGTAGGATCTTCATCCTTAGTTGTTAGGTGGTTGTACAGTGCGTTGTTTAGGGCATTTATTTTTTCTTGTCCTTCAAGTTTATCCGCGTCACTAATCTTGGGTGAGAATTGAATCAAATTATCAATTGTTTTTAGCCCCGCTCTAAATAAACTTAAATGTTCTAATGCTTTTTCTCTTCTTCTAAATGCACCTCTAATGGTGAATACCAAAGGAAAAATGATCGCAATACTCATTAGGGTGAGATCAATATTGTAAACGACCTTAAATTGATAGGCAACAAGAGGAACAATCAGCGACAAGGCCAGGGTTATTAATGTACGGTAATTGATAATACTGAGGTATCTAGACATAAAAAAACATTTATTATATTTGAGTGAATTTATTAACTATATTATGAATAAACAAACGTTATGTTCATTCATTTTGCTGTTTACAGGCGTACTGTCTGCGCAGAATGCTCTGAAATCAGATAAACTCTATGAAGATCAAACACCTCTTGAAATCAAATTGGGCTATTCCAATAAAGAGTTAAATAGAAATACAGATGATTCAACCTTCATTACAACAACCCTTTCTTATTATCACGAAAACAAATGGGCTGATATCGAAGTGAACCTAAGAGCTAGAGGAAACTTCCGAAGAAATGAATGTTATTTCCCTCCAGTGAAAATGAAAATTAAAAAAAACCAATATTCTGGAACGCTTTTCGATGGAAATAAGACAATGAAATTGGTGCTTCCTTGTAAAATAGAAAGTGAAAAAAATGACAATGTTTTGCAAGAATTCATAGCCTACAAAATTTATGAAAAAATTTCACCTTTTCACTTTAAAACAAGAAGAGTAAATATTAAGTTTTCGGAGCCAAAAGGTAAAAAAATTAAAGAGTTCGAATTGAAAGGATTTTTAATTGAAGATGATAAAAGGGTAGCGAAACGTCACGAAGGAAAGGTTATGGAGCGTTTTATTCATCCCATGGCAATGCAACATGTTACTTCAGTTCAAAATGCTTTTTTCCAGTATTTGATCGGAAATACAGATTTTTCGGTAGCCTATCAGCATAACGGCAAATTACTTTACGTAGATAAGGAGATTATTCCTTTACCCTATGATTTCGATATGACTGGATGGGTCAATCCGAGTTACGCAACTGTAAACACAACATTGGGAATCAACTCAGTTCAAGATCGGAAGTATCGCGGTTTTAAGCGTGAGCAACAATATTTTGATCAAGTCAGAAGTCAATTTTTAGATCAAAAAGAGTCATTGATGCAAATGGTAGCATCTTATGAGAGCGAATTTTCAGATCCAAAAGAATATCAAAACATGTTTGATTTTATGGGTACTTTTTATGAAGTTTTAGAGAATGACGATAAGTTTGAAAAAGTCATAGTAGCTGTTGCCCGAACCAAATAAATTATTTTTCTTCTACAATTTCTAACATCTTATCGAAGAGGGCTGTGTTTTCGTAAATTCCAGAGAACAATTCAGCCTTGGGACCGAAACTAAATACGGGAACCATGGCTGCTGAATGACTAGTGGTACCAAATTTACCTTCAACTTTTCCTTTTTTAAGATTCCCATCGAGAAGGCTTAGCCCTCCGGTTTCATGATCCGCAGTTACGATAACAAGTGTGTTTCCATCCGCTTTTGCAAACTCTAACACTTCTTTGATGGCCTCATCAAATTCTATGAATTCTGAAACCACATATTTAAGTTCGTTGGCATGACCTCCCCAATCAATTTGAGACGACTCTACCATCATAAAGAAGGGTTTGCCAGCTGCATTCATTTTCTCTAAACTGAGCTTGGTTATTTGATTTAGAGCTGGTTTTCTTCCCAACATTAAAGAAGGTGGTTCTGACTCATGCGTTAAAAAACCAATTTTCTGAGCAGAACTTTTTTTAAATTCTTTAAGACTATTCACAAATTGATAAGTACTCATTTCCTTGATTAAATTACGTCCATCCTTTCTTTGATTGAAATATTTTGATCCTCCTCCTACAAAAAGGTCAATGTTATGTTCGCTAAGTTGTAATGCGATGTCTTCGTATTGCCTTCTGGAGTTTACATTTGCATAAAACGAGGCTGGAGTTGCATGGACAATACTTGAGGTGGCTATGAGACCGGCAGTGTATCCTTTTTCTTTGCAAATTTCTAAAATACTCTTTTGAGATACATTTTCACTGTCAATCCCAACTA
Organism: Flavobacteriaceae bacterium; assembly: GCA_029243165.1. GTDB lineage: Bacteria > Bacteroidota > Bacteroidia > Flavobacteriales > Flavobacteriaceae > MS024-2A. The sequence continues at coordinate 223,567 of JAQWSN010000005.1, read as the reverse complement.
CACCATTGTATGTTTTTACCCCTGTAGCCATTGCTGTTCCACTGGCTGCAGAGTCTGTAACGAGTTTGTTTGTTGCATGTGTTTTGGATAGTCCAATAAATGGGAACTGTTCTAAAATTGTTTGGTTGTTATTGGCATACATACCTGAACTAATTTGGGTAAGACCCATACCATCGCCAATCATCAAAATAATATTTGGCGGATTTTCCTGAGCTTGACAGAATAAGATACCAGCTAACAGGGAAAAAAGAATTGTTTTTTTCATTTTTTTAATACATAAAGATCATTCAAATATACAATTCCTTTGCTTTAATAAGTAAAATTCAATTCTAAGTTCTTCGTTTTATTCCCAATAACATGTAGTACCTTTATGGGGTAATTATTAAGGTGAAAAAAAGAACACAAAATCCGATTGATATTGTTGTTGCATGGGTTGATGGATCAGATCCCGCCCTACGGCAAAAACGATTGCGTTTTTTGGATTCCAATAAATCGGTAACCCATCCAGGTGCAGCTCAAACTCGTTTTCACTCATTAAATGAAGTAGAATATTGTGTCCTTTCGATCTTAAAATTTGCTTCCTTTATTCGAAATATTTTCATTGTTACAGATCAGCAAGACCCTAAAATTGATCAAGCGGTTAAGCGTTATTTCCCTCAACGATTAAAAGATATTCGAATTGTTGATCATACCGAAATTTTTGAAGGCTACGAAAAGTATCTACCAACTTTTAATAGTATTTGTATTAGCAATATGCTCTGGAGGATCAAAGGGTTATCAGATCAGTTTGTTTATTTCAATGACGATATTTTTTTATTGAGAGAGGTATCCCCATCCGACTGGTTTATTGATGGCAAACCCATACTTAGAGGCAAGTGGAGGTTTCCCCCATACGAGAGGTTGTTCTGGGATGAAATGAAGGAAAAATTACAACTGATTTTTTCTTCAAAAGAAAAGAATGAGCGCGCTGCATCTTTTCAAGTAAATCAGTGGAATGCTCCAAAAAAACTGGGATTTCGTTGGCGATATTTTAGGTCTGGACACACTCCTTTAGCAATGAGAAAAAATATCTTAGCGACATATTTTAAGACCTATCCCGAGCGTTTAGAAAATAATATAGCCCACCGTTTTAGGAATTACAATCAATTCAATACAGTGGCCCTTGCCAATCATTTGGAAATTCTTTCTGGAAATAAGAATTTTAAAGATTCACAGGCGATTTACATGCAACCACACAATCGTGATGAACTCTATGTGGATCGGAAATTCAAACGTGCTCAAATTAACGATGATCTACTTTTTATCTGTGTCCAAAGTTTGGATCTGGCTCGTAAAAAAGATCAGGAAAAAGTAATTCAAAAAATGAAATCAATACTTGACTTGGAGGTTTTATGATAAAGCAAAAATCCATAGCGGTAATTTCAATGGTTCGAAACGATACCTTTTTTGCTGATAAATGGATCGCTTATTATGGAAGTCATTTTGGATTTGAAAATATTTACTTGTTTGTAGATGGCATGGATCAGAAACTTCCAAATTTGGCAGAAAAAATAAACTGTTTTCAAGTGCCTCATGTTGCATACAGTCGTGCTAAAGGGGATCGAAAACGAGCGCAGCGTATTTCAAAATATGCACAAACTTTATTTGAAAGACACCATGTAGTTTTGGCAATGGATATCGACGAGTTCCTCGTAATTGATCCGAACCAAAACATTTCTTTAGCCGATTATTTAGCAAAAGACTTTACAACTTCTTCGTTAAGTGCTTTGGGGCTTGACGTAGGTCAGCACCCCACTTTGGAACAGTCCATTGACCTGAGCATGCCTTTTCTTTCACAAAGAGGTTATGCACAGGTCTCAGATCGATACACCAAACCCGTGGTTGGATTAAAACCTATTGAATGGGGTTCAGGATTTCATCGGGTAAAAGGGAAAAATTTCACCATCGACCCTCATTTGTATCTCTTTCATTTTGGTTTAGTGGATTACAAAAAGGCTGATGAGAATTCTCAAAACCAACAGCTGATTGCTTCGGGATGGAAAGCGCATTTTAACAGAAGATTTCTATTGTATGAAGTATTAAAAAAGCAAAATGCTCAAGAAGGTGATTTGTTTTTTGATTACGCAAGACGGTATTTTTCCAGAAATAGAAAGTGGTATGCCTGGAACAAACCCTCCCCATTGAAAAAGAATGCTTTAGTGCGAATTCCTAAACGGTTTGAAACTTTGGTTTAATAAGGTTTCCCTTTCAATTTTTTAGTTAATTTGTAAAAAATGCCGTCATGAAAAAAATCCAAATGGTGGATTTAAAAAGTCAATACGACTTTATTGAAAAAGAAGTAACCGAAAACATGTCCCAAGTCTTTGAGACTTCCGCATTTATTAACGGACCTATGGTACAAGCGTTTCAAGCCGACATGGAAGCTTACCTCAATGTAAAACACGTCATTCCCTGTGCCAATGGCACAGATGCTTTACAAATTGCCTTGATGGGGCTTAAGTTGGTTCCTGGCGATGAGGTCATTACCTCAGATTTTACATTCGCAGCAACGGTTGAAGTTATTTCTCTTCTAAAACTAAAACCCGTTCTAGTGGATGTCGATCCTCAGACATTTAACATTGACCCCCTTGCCATTGAAAAAGCGATCACTCCCAAAACTAAAGCCATCATTCCGGTGCACCTTTTTGGGCAATCTGCTGCCATGGATTCTATTCTGGAGATAGCTAACAAACACAACTTGTATGTAGTAGAAGATAACGCCCAGGGAATAGGAGCAACCCATACTTTTTCTGATGGCAAAAAAGCTAAAACAGGAACCCTAGGACACGTTTCAGCAACATCCTTTTTTCCCTCTAAGAACTTAGGAGCCTATGGGGATGGAGGGGCCATTTTCACTAACGATGATGCATTAGCACATTTTATTAGAGGAATTGTGAACCACGGTATGTACCAGCGATATTATCATGATGTGGTGGGGGTAAATTCTCGATTGGATGCCCTTCAGGCTGCAGTGTTAAAAGTGAAATTACAATATTTAGATTTTTACAATGAACGTAGAAAAGAAGCAGCGAATCGATACGATCAGTATTTTAAAAACCATGCTAATCTAATAATACCTCACCGAGCCGCAGACTGTGACTCGCATGTCTTTCATCAATACACCTTAAGGGTTCTAAACTCTGATCGCGATGCGTTGGTGGTGCATTTAAACAAAAATAATATTCCTTGTGGGGTTTATTATCCGGTTCCTCTTCATGCTCAAAAAGCTTATGCAGACGATCAAGTCGATTCAAGAAATTTCCCAATAACCAACCAATTGGTCAAAGAAGTTATTTCATTGCCCATGCATTCCGAATTGACTCACGATCAAATTGATTACATTGCAACCACACTTTTACAATTCTTTAATTAAACTTTTTTTCAAAATGAAGACTTTTTTTAACTTATGCCTCGCCCTAGTATCCAGTTTTTTACTGGCTCAAAGCACTTATTTGCATTGCGGCAAATTATTTAATGCTGAAAAAGGGAAGTTTTTAGGTCCACACACCATAGTGATTGAAGGAAATCAAATCAAGTCTTTAGTTAAAGGATATCAAAATCCTACTGAGAAAAATGCAAAAGTAATTGATCTTAAATTAAAAACGGTTTACCCAGGATTGATCGATATGCATGTTCACATAGAGGGCGAGTACAGTCCAGATCGCTATTTAAAAGTATTTCAGAACAATCCCGCTGATACGGCCTACGAAGCTGCTGAAATCGCTAATCGGACACTGATGGCTGGCTTTACTACAGTTCGTGATATGGGAGGAAGTGGAGTCAATATTTCCTTGAGGAATGCAATAAACAAAGGAAAAGTGCCGGGACCTAGAATTTTTACAGCGGGAAAAGCCATTGGTACCACAGGAGGACATGCTGATCCAACTAACGGTTTTAAAAATGATTTTCAAGGGGATCCAGGACCCAAAGAGGGTGTGATCAATTCGGTGGATGATGCTAAAAAAGCAATACGTCAACGCTACAAAAATGGAGCGGATTGGATTAAGATCACCGCTACTGGAGGAGTACTTAGCGTTGCGAAAAGTGGTCAAAATCCACAATTTACTAATGAAGAACTTGCAGCAATCACAAAAACAGCATCGGATTACGGTTTCAAAGTAGCTGCCCATGCTCATGGAGATGAAGGGATGTATCGAGCCGTAGCAAATGGAGTAAAAACCATAGAACATGGAACTTTAATTGAAGAACGTACCATGGAACTAATGAAAACAAAAAATGCTTTTTTAGTGCCTACCATAACAGCAGGGAAGTTTGTCGCTGAACAGGCTAAAATCCCCGGTTCTTATCCTGCGATTATTGTCCCTAAGGCCATTGCTATTGGAGCTCAAATTCAACAGACATTTAAAAAAGCATACGAATTTGGTGTACCCATCGCTTTTGGGACCGATGCTGGTGTATTTCCTCATGGGGAAAACGCCAAAGAGTTCATTTACATGAACGAAATGGGAATGCCAGTAGAGGAAGCACTGCAATTAGCAACTCTCAAAAATGCGGATTTATTGGATCAATCAGACCAATTGGGTCAATTAAAACCGGGTTATTTGGCTGATATTATTGCGACTGACGAAAGCCCAAATAAAAATATTTCAACCTTAACAAATGTCACTTTTGTAATGAAAGACGGAGTTGTTTATAAAAATTAGTTTTTAAACTCCAGAGGCAGTTTCCATGCTTCGGTCAATTTTTTTGACTAATCCTTGAAGTACTTTCCCAGGTCCCACTTCTGTAAAATGGGTAGCGCCGTCCGCAATCATTTGTTGAACGCTTTGAGTCCAGCGAACCGCTGCAGTTAGTTGTGCGACTAAATTTGATTTAATTTCATCGGGATCAATGGTTCCTTTGGCTGAAACATTTTGATAAACAGGACAATTAGGAGCACTGAAACTCGTATTTTCAATAGCCTTTGCCAAACGTTCTTTTGCAGGTTCCATAAGGGGAGAATGAAAAGCTCCTCCAACGGGTAGCAATAAAGCTCTTCGTGCTCCAGCCTCTTTAAAAGCTTCACAGGCATTTTGAACTGCATCTACTGCACCTGAGATCACTAATTGTCCTGGACAATTGTAATTGGCTGGGATAACGACACCTGGAATTGCTTCACAAATAGACTCAACTTGACTGTCTTCTAGTCCTAAAATGGCGGCCATGGTTCCCGGTTGTTCGTTGCAAGCAGCTTGCATTGCTAGTGCTCTTTCACTTACAAGTGAAAGCCCTTGTTCAAAGCCTAAAACACCAGCCGCAACCAGAGCAGAAAATTCACCAAGAGAATGTCCAGCTACCATTTTAGGATGAAAACGGGAACCCATGACTTCACTTAAAATGGTGGCATGTAAAAAAATAGCAGGCTGAGTCACTTGGGTCTCTTTCAAGGCTTCAGCATCTTCGCCAAACATAATTTCGGTAATCTTAAAACCCAAAATTTCATTGGCTTGTTCGAATCTTGTTTTTGCAACGGGACTATTTTCGAAAAGTTCTTTTCCCATTCCAGGAAATTGGGCACCTTGTCCCGGGAATACAAATGCTTTCATATCTTATTTTTTTTATAAGTCAAATACGAATAATCGTAAGGTTGATCGGGTGAACTAAAATGTTTTTCTTCCTCTACGAGCTTCCATTGTTGGGGATCAATTTCGGGAAAAAAAGCATCGGCTTCAAAGCTACTGTGCACTCGTGTAAGTTCGACACGGTCTGCAATGGGTAGAAAAAGAGAATAAATTTCCCCACCCCCAATAACAAAAGGTAGTAAGTCTCCTTCGGTAAGTTTTAATGCTTCATCGATAGTGTGCGTGACCCAAGCATCTTTGGCATTGTAGTCTTTGTTGCGGGTAAGGATGATGTTTTTTCTATTGGGAAGTGCCCTGGGCATGGACTCAAAAGTTTTTCTCCCCATGATGATTGCATGTCCTTGAGTGAGTCTTTTAAAACGTTTTAAGTCTTCTGAGAGATGCCAGATCAGTTGATTGTCCTTTCCTAAGGCATTGTTTTCAGATGCCGCAGCAATTAGAGTAATTTCTTTTGAAGATTCTGATTTGTTCATCCCACTAAAAGATTATTTTTGAGCAAAAATACATTTTCTTCCCTTGTTATGATCAAAGAGCTTTATCCGTTATTAACAAATACCACCTATCTCAACACTGCCTATGTGGGCTTGATGTCAACCCAACTGGCAGAGTTCAGAAGAAGACATGAAGAGTCATTTGTTCAAAACGGTGGAGATCAATATAAAATAGAAGCTTATGAAGCTTTGGGGCCCATGCAACAAAATGTTGCATCATTCTTTGGTTTATCTCCTGATCGATTTTTTGGGACTGCCAATTTCTCTTCAGGGATTCGAACGGCACTTTCATTGTTACCCAAAAATTTGAAAGTTTTATTAATTGACGAGGATTATCCCTCTTTGTCTAATGCCATTGAAGAACAGAATTTTTTTCATACGAGCATACCGATGCAAGTCCGATTGGAAGAAGCAATTGAAGAAAAGTTGAAAACAGAATCTGTGGATGTTTTAGCATTGAGTATCGTACAGTACACTTCAGGATTGCTAATTGATCAAAATTTTTTAAAGCGTATTAAAAAAGAATATCCCCATCTGATTCTAGTGGGTGACGGTACTCAGTTTTTAGGAGCTCATGAATTTCATTTTGACGAATCTCCTTTCGATTTGGTTTCAGGGAGCGGTTACAAATGGTTGTTGGCGGGTTTTGGAAATGGTCTCGTGATGTTATCGGAAACCTTTGTAAACAAAACGGGTTTAAGTAAAAACAAAATCAGGGATCGATTCTTTCAAGGGCATTTTAATATTCTCGGATTGGCAAGTTTAAATTTCGCAATCGAACAATTGGATAAGCAAAATTTTCAAGGGTTGATGAGAAAAAAAGCGACCTTAAGCCAGGAGGCAAAAGTTCAGCTGACTGATTCTGGGTTTTTATCAGGCTGGGTGGAAGAACGTCCAAATCACAGCTCAATTTTTAATATCAAGGGAGATGAGATTTTATTCGAATTTCTTCAAAGGAAAAATATTAGAACTGTAGTTCGAGGTTCAGGTGTTCGAATTTCTTTTCATTTTTACAATACTGAAAAAGACCTCGAACATTTGCTTAAAGCACTACAAGAATTCAAAAATTTAAATGGCAACTTTTCCCTTGATTAAAGGGTGTGGATCATAATTTACAAGTTCAAAGTCTTCGTAAGTAAAATCAAAAATATTTTTGATATTAGGATTTAGTTTCATTGTTGGAAGCGGCTTAGGGATTCTTGAAAGTTGTTCTTTTACTTGTTCTTGATGATTAGAGTAAATGTGAACATCTCCAAAAGTATGAATAAAATCACCCGCTTGGTAACCACAAACTTGAGCCATCATCAGAGTTAAAAGAGCATAAGAACCAATGTTAAAGGGGACTCCTAGAAATACATCTGCACTTCGTTGGTAGAGTTGACAGGAAAGTTTATTATCAGCTACGTAAAACTGAAAAAAGGCATGACAAGGAGGTAATGCCGCTTTGTTATTTTTTACATTTTCAGAAAAAGAAATTCTAGTATCGGGGAGCACGCTAGGATTCCAAGCAGAGACCAACATTCTGCGGCTATCAGGATTGGACTTGAGTGTCTCAATAACACCTTGTATCTGATCAATTCCTTCACTGTTCCAATTGCGCCACTGATGTCCATAAACGGGTCCAAGGTTCCCATTTTCATCAGCCCATTCATTCCAAATCCGAACACCGTTCTCTTGCAAATAATCAACATTAGTGGATCCCTTTAAAAACCAAAGCAATTCGTGAATGACTGACTTTACGTGTATTTTTTTTGTAGTTACTAACGGGAAACCCTCGGAAAGGTCAAATCGCATTTGGTATCCAAAAACACTTTTTGTACCCGTGCCTGTTCGATCTGTTTTAACGGTCCCTTGACTATTGATATGTTCTAATAAGTCTAAATATTGTTTCATTCGTTTTGCTCTAGCTTGTTGATATTTCAATCTTAGATTTGCTCGCTACTTGAATAGGAGTTATCAAGAATACGTTCCAAAAATAGGTGCAATTGGACAAATGATAGACGGTCGTCTAAAAAAATTGTTCAAAAAAAATTAACAAAGTGATTTAACTTTTTCTCTTTGAGAGTTCATCGCGAACTCGAGCAGCCTTTTCGTAGTTTTCTTGAAGTACTAGAGTGCTTAAAAGATCTTTTAATTTTTTTACTGAAAGCTCAGTAAGATCCTCATTAAGATTGGTTTTTTTACTCTGTTCGGTTACAAAGTTTTGAATCCAATTGTCTTCAGAGAGCTTTTTTTCTCCCGAGGAAACAGCAGCAGTAAAACCGGCCTTTTTCAAAATTGAATCGTAGGTGTAAATAGGCGCATTGTAACGAAGTGCTAGTGCAATGGCATCTGAAGTCCGAGAGTCGATTATTTCTTCAATTTTATCTCGTTCACAAATCAAACTAGCATAGAAGATACCATCAACAAGTTTGTGAATAATGACTTGTTTTACGACGATTTCGAAGCGTTCACCGAAGCTTTTAAAAAGATCGTGGGTCAGTGGTCTGCTGGGTTTTACCTCTTGTTCTAGTGCAATAGCAATGGATTGAGCCTCAAACCCACCAATAATTACAGGAAGTTTTCTGTCTCCTTCACTCTCGCTCAAAATTAAAGCATAGGCACTTGTTTGTGTCTCACTGTAAGAGATGCCTTTCACTGTCATTTGAATTAATTTCATAAAGACAAATTTAGATGTTTTGATCCCTGATCTAAGGAAAATTAATGACTATTTCATACAAACGTAAATTTTCCTTCTTTATTGAGTTAAGTAAATAGATAATTATTGATTAAATTTGCGCCTCAATGAGAACAATCATATGAAAACCATACAATTTAGACAAGCCATTGCCGAGGCAATGAGTGAAGAAATGAGGAGGGATGAATCCATCTACTTGATGGGTGAAGAGGTAGCAGAATACAACGGAGCGTACAAAGCTTCGAAAGGAATGCTCGATGAGTTTGGAGAGAAAAGGGTAATTGACACCCCCATTTCTGAATTGGGTTTTTCAGGTATTGGTGTGGGTTCTACCATGACGGGTAACCGACCAATAATTGAGTTCATGACCTTCAATTTTGCTTTGGTTGGAATTGATCAATTCATCAATAATGCAGCAAAAATTAGACAAATGTCTGGAGGGCAATTTCCATGTCCTATCGTGTTTAGGGGCCCTACAGGTTCAGCAGGGCAGCTTGCTGCAACCCACTCTCAAGCTTTTGAAAGCTGGTACGCCAATTGTCCAGGACTCAAAGTAATAGTCCCATCAAATCCATACGATGCCAAGGGTCTTCTAAAATCTGCAATACGAGATGACGACCCCGTTATTTTTATGGAATCAGAGCAAATGTATGGTGATAAAGGGGAAGTCCCAGAAGGAGAATACACCCTACCCATCGGTGTTGCAGACATAAAGCGTCCTGGTAAGGATGTGACATTGGTCTCATTTGGAAAAATTTTAAAAGAGGCTTTGAAAGCTGCTGAAATTTTGGCAGAAGAAAATATTGATTGTGAGGTCATTGACCTGAGAACCATCAGACCATTAGATTATCAAACAATATTTGAGTCCGTCAAAAAAACGAATCGCCTAGTCATACTTGAGGAATCTTGGCCTTTTGGAAATATTGCTACCGAGATTACGTATCAGGTGCAAAGTGAGATTTTTGATTTCTTAGATGCCCCAGTTGAAAAAATTAACACTGCAGATACTCCTGCGCCTTACTCTCCTGTTCTTTTAAAAGAATGGTTGCCAAATGCAGAGGATGTGGTAAAATCAATAAAAAAAGTACTTTACAAATAATAAAAGGTTTTAAAATGCCTGTTTTTACCCTTGCTAAATTGAACATTAGATGAGGTTTTGAATTCAGCATTGTTTTACTACTTTTACCGACGAATTAACAAAAACTAATTAGAATAAATCACCATGGAACTAATCATTAAATTTTTACCTGCTTTTGGAGTTTTAGCGCTTCTCTTTGTATTCTTTAAAAACAGTTGGGTATCAAAGCAAGAGGTAGGGAATGAGAAAATGGCTCGTATTGCAAAAAACATTGCAGATGGAGCTATGTCTTTTTTGAAAGCGGAGTATAAAATTTTAGCAATATTTGTTGTTGCTGTTGCAATCTTATTGTTTTTCAAAGGTCAAGCCGAAGAAGGATCTAACGGGATGGTAGCTGTATCCTTTATTGTAGGAGCTATTTGTTCGGGTCTTGCCGGATTTATTGGAATGAAAGTTGCAACGAAAGCAAACGTTAGAACCACCAATGCAGCTCGAAACTCATTAGGTAAAGCCTTAGAAGTTGCTTTTGCTGGAGGAGCTGTTATGGGTCTTGGAGTAGTTGGCTTGGGTGTCTTGGGCTTGAGTGGATTATTTGCAATTTACAGTAATCAAGGTTGGGAAATTACAGAAATACTTAACGTATTATCTGGATTTTCATTAGGAGCCTCTTCCATAGCTTTGTTTGCTCGTGTTGGAGGAGGGATTTACACGAAAGCTGCCGACGTAGGTGCTGACCTTGTTGGAAAAGTTGAAGCAGGAATCCCAGAAGACCATCCACTAAACCCTGCAACAATTGCGGATAATGTTGGTGATAACGTAGGGGATGTAGCAGGAATGGGAGCAGATCTTTTTGAATCCTATGTAGGATCTATCATAGGGACTATGGTTTTAGGAGCTTTGATTACTACTTCAGGTTTTGATGGACTTGGAGCTGTTTATCTTCCTTTAGCTTTAGCTGCAGCAGGAATTGTGATGTCAATTATTGGAACATTTTTTGTGAGAGTTAAAGAGGGAGGTTCACCTCATGCCGCATTAAACTTTGGAGAGTTTGGTTCTGCCGGGTTAATGCTAGTCGCTTCTTACTTTTTAATTAACGCATTTATCCCAGAAGCAGTTGAAGGATTACCTTTCGGTGCCATGGGAGTTTTCTACGCAACAATCGCTGGTTTAGTAGCTGGATTAGCTGTAGGAAAAGTAACAGAATATTACACAGGAACTGGAACAAAACCTGTAAACTCAATCGTAAAACAATCCGAAACAGGAGCCGCAACAAATATTATTGCTGGTTTAGGTGTAGGAATGATGTCAACTGCAGTTCCAATTCTCTTAATCGCTGCGGCCATTCTTGTTTCACACTATTTTGCAGGATTGTATGGTATTGCAATTGCAGCGGTAGGAATGTTAGCCAATACGGGAATCCAATTGGCAGTAGACGCTTACGGGCCCATCTCGGATAATGCGGGTGGAATTGCTGAAATGGCTGAATTGCCAAGCGAAGTTCGTGAAAGAACAGATAAGTTAGATGCTGTGGGAAATACCACTGCAGCCATAGGAAAAGGATTTGCAATTGCCTCAGCAGCTTTAACGGCTTTGGCTTTATTTGCGGCTTTTATGAAAACTGCAGGGGTCAGTGCGATCGACGTGTCACAACCTAAAATAATGGCAGGATTGCTGGTAGGGGGAATGTTACCTTTCGTATTCTCTGCATTATCGATGAATGCAGTAGGAAGAGCTGCCATGGCAATGATTGAGGAAGTTCGACGTCAGTTTAGAGACATTCCGGCCTTAAGAGCTGCACTAGATGTAATGATTAAATACGATTCAGATATGTCCAAAGCGTCTGAAGCAGATAGAAAAATTTTCGATGCTGCTGATGGAATTGCAGAATACGACAAATGTGTGGAGATTTCTACAACTGCATCTATTAAAGAAATGGTTCTTCCAGGTGTACTTGCAATAGTCGTTCCTGTTGCTGTTGGTTTTATTGGGGGAGCTGAAATGCTTGGAGGCTTACTAGCAGGAGTAACTACATGCGGAGTCTTGATGGCAATCTTCCAATCGAATGCTGGAGGAGCTTGGGATAATGCTAAAAAAATGATCGAAGAACAAGGTAGAAAAGGTACCGATGCTCACAAGGCTGCTGTTGTTGGTGATACTGTAGGAGATCCTTTTAAAGATACTTCAGGACCTTCCTTAAATATCTTACTCAAATTAATGTCTGTAGTTGCCTTAGTTATTGCTCCAAGTATCGCAATCGATAACGATAAAGTTGCTGCTTATCTTGACGATCAAATAAACAAAGATCAAACGATTGAGCTTGTTGTTGCTTCTGACGAAGAAGGCGAGGAGGTTGTACAAGTTACTCTTACAACTGAGAAGGACAAGGAAATGACAGTTAAAGTCTCAACCGAAATGAACACAACGAAAGAGTCTCAAAAGAATTCAGAAGAAGTGGATCTTAAAGAATAAAGGAGAGCAGAGCTTCTTTTACTAATAAAAAAGGCGGGTTTAAAACCCGCCTTTTTTATTTTCCTATTATGGATAATCCCTTATCGATCTCCTTTAGAATAGCATCGAGATCTTCTTTATTTTCTACGAAATCTAAACCGTCTACATCAATGATTATCATCTTATTTTTATCATAAGTACTGATCCAAGCTTCGTAGCGTTCGTTAAGCCTGCTTAGATAATCAATGCTGATACTGTTTTCGTATTGTCTCCCTCTTTTGTGAATTTTATTAACCAGATTAGGAATACTGCTTCGCAGATAGATTAAAAGGTCTGGACCGTCAATTAAGGATTCCATTAAATCAAATAACGCCTGGTAATTTTTAAAATCACGTTGATTCATGAGTCCCATGGCATTTAGGTTGGGTGCAAAAATGTATGCATCTTCATAAATCGTTCGATCCTGAACAATAGTTTTTTTATTGTTTTTGAACGAGAGTAACTGTTGGAATCTACTTCTTAGGAAATAGACTTGTAGATTAAAAGACCAACGCTCCATATGGTTGTAAAAGTCGTCGAGATAAGGATTGTCAATTACGTCTTCATAATGAGCTTCCCAGTTGTAGTGTTTTGCAATAAGTTCAGTTAAACTTGTTTTTCCTGCACCTATATTTCCAGCAATTGCAATATGCATCGATTTTTCTGTAATAGTGTTTTTGCAAATTAGTTGCTTTTTTGAGAACAAAAAAGAAATCTCCTTTTTAAAAAAGCGGAAACATAATTTTTTTTACTCAAACTTTGTGATTTAAAAAAAAAATGTAATTTTGAACAATTAAACGAGGAAGGATTTGACTGATTGCAACCTCGAAAAAAAAATGCTAAAGCAGTGTTGCTTTTTTAAACGCACCGTTTGAATCCTTCCGTAAAAGCAACTTTTAAATGTCATATTTTTTTACTTCAGAGTCGGTTAGTGAAGGTCATCCCGATAAAATTGCAGATCAGATTAGTGATGCGTTACTAGATAATTTTCTAGCTTTTGATCCTGAAAGCAAAGTGGCTTGTGAAACATTAGTAACCACTGGTCAAGTTATCTTAGCAGGAGAAGTTAAAAGCAAAACTTATTTAGACGTTCAAACCATTGCACGAGAAACAATTAATACAATTGGTTACACGGAAGGAGCGTATCAATTTAGTGGAGACTCTTGTGGGGTTATTTCATTAATTCATGAGCAATCTCAGGATATTAACCGAGGAATAGATCGTGAAGAAAAGGAGGCTCAGGGTGCAGGAGATCAGGGAATCATGTTTGGTTATGCTTCAAAAGAAACGGATAATTACATTCCTTTGGCGTTGGATCTTTCGCATAAAATTTTGATTGAGCTCGCTGCTTTAAGAAGAGAAAAAGACACCGTAAACTATTTACGCCCCGATGCAAAATCACAGGTGACTATTGAATACAATGACCAAAATCAACCCGTGCGTATCGACACTATTGTGGTTTCAACGCAACACGATGATTTTGATTCTGATGAAGTTAAAATGTTGAACAAGATAAAAGCAGATATTATTTCCATCTTGATCCCACGTGTATTAGCCAAATGCGAGCCTCGAGTGCAAAAACTTTTTGGCTCTGACATTACCTATCATGTAAACCCGACTGGCAAATTTGTCATCGGAGGTCCGCACGGAGATACAGGACTTACCGGTAGGAAAATTATTGTTGACACCTATGGCGGAAAAGGAGGTCACGGCGGCGGAGCTTTTAGCGGAAAAGATCCTAGTAAGGTAGATCGAAGTGCTGCCTATGCAGCAAGACATATGGCTAAAAATCTAGTGGCTGCAGGTGTGGCAGATGAAATTTTAGTTCAGCTTAGTTATGCCATTGGAGTGGTAGAGCCTACTTCCATTTACATTAACTCTTACGGAACTTCAAAACTTGGTTTGACCGACGTAGAAATTGCTGAGAAAGCAAAGAGCATTTTTGATTTGAGACCCTATGCAATCGAGCAACGACTCAAACTCAGAAACCCAATGTACTCTGAGACGGCCTCTTACGGTCATATGGGGCGTACGCCTCGTACAGTAACCAAAACGTTTGAATCCCCGTATAACGGAAAAGTGTCGAAGGAAGTAGCGCTTTTCACCTGGGAACAATTAGATTATTTAGAAACTATAAAAAACACATTTAAATTATGAGTAATCAACTCGCAACTCAAGCACTTCATGCAGGGCATGACGCTTCAAATTCAAAAGGAACGCAAGCCGTTCCCATTTATCAAACAACTTCGTATGTTTTCGATAATTCAGACCACGCTGCCAATCTTTTTTCCTTGGCAGAATCTGGATACATTTACACACGACTAAACAATCCAACTAATGATGTGTTGGAACAACGACTTGCTTCCATGGAAGGGGGCGTTGCTGCTGTAGCAACTGCATCTGGGACTGCTGCCATTGCAACTACCCTAATGGTGATTCTTAAAGCCGGAGACCACATAGTAGCTTCAAACAGCCTTTATGGCGGAACCTATAACTTGTTGTCGAATACCTTACCTCGGTTTGGAATCACAACCACTTTTGTTGACCCTGACGATGCTGAAAATTTTTCTAAAGCAACCCAATCCAATACACGACTCTTTTTTGCAGAGTCGTTGGGTAATCCTAAACTGGATGTGTTAGACCTTAAAGCGATTTCAGATCAAGCCAAAGGGGCTAAAGTTCCATTTGTAGTTGACAATACAGTGGCCTCTCCCGCCTTATTAAATCCAATTGAACACGGAGCAAATATTGTTATTCATTCTTTGACAAAATACTTGACGGGTAACGGAACTTCATTGGGTGGAGTGATTATTGATGCCGGAACCTTTGACTGGGGTAACGGGAACTTTCCAGAATTTACTGAACCCAATCCAAGTTATCACGGGCTGAACTATCATGAAGCACTAGGAGCAATTGCTTTTATTGCTAAGGTTAGGATTGAGGGATTACGAGATTTGGGAAGTGCACCCAGTCCATTCAATAGTTTTCAAACCATTCAAGGAATCGAGACTTTGGATATTCGAATGAAGAAACACTCTGAGAATGCATTGAAATTAGCGGCATGGCTTTCCACAAAACAGGAAGTTGCATGGGTCAATTATCCAGGGCTTCAAACCTCTAAATACAACCAACTCGCTCAGAAATACCTAACTAAAGGACAGAGTGGAATTGTAACCTTTGGACTAAAAAAAGGCTTTGAAGGAGGGAAAATTGTTGCAGATGAAACCAAGCTGTTTGCACTACTGGCCAATATTGGAGATACGAAATCCTTAATCATTCATCCCGCAAGCACCACACATCAACAGTTAGATGAAGAGGCACAAAAAGCTACGGGAGTAACACCGGATTTAATTCGATTATCCGTTGGTTTGGAAGATGTTAATGATCTGATTGAAGATTTGGAAAATGCTTTTGCATTATTGTAGATGCTAATGAACCCGATTCAATGTCTTTCTATTTCTGAAATAAAAACGCACACGGGTGCTTCTTTTGCTAACCTCGATTTGTATTATCAACATTTTGGTCTGCCACTAGATGAGGCCCCCGTAGTTTTAATTAACCATTCCTTGACTGGCGACTCCGATGTTGCCGGTCACAAGGGATGGTGGAAAGAACTTGTCGGTCCTGAAAAAACTATCGATACGAATCGATATGCTATTTTAGCATTTAACATACCGGGTAATGGGATTGAAGGACAAACCTTACCCAACCCTGAAGACTTTCATACGGGCGACATTGCCGATTTTTTTTTAAAAGGTCTTGAGCTTTTAGGAATTTCAAACCTTTACGCACTTGTGGGTGGTTCTATTGGAGGCGGAATTGCTTGGGAAATGGCAGTACTTGCAACTAAGTTGACCAAATATCTAATTCCAATAGCTGCTGACTGGAAAGCAAATGATTGGATTCTTGCGAATACCTTTCTGCAAAAACGTATTTTGGAAAATTCTAGCAACCCTCTAGAAGATGCCCGAATTCACGCGATGTTGACCTATCGAACACCAAAGTCTTTTGACCACCGCTTTGGGCGAAGCAGAAACGAAGAACTCGGAATATTTAATATTGAGAGTTGGTTGTTGCATCATGGAAGGAAATTAGCAGAACGCTTTCATCTAGATTCTTATGTTTTAGTAAATCATTTATTGGCATCCATTAATATTGAACGTGATGGAAAAACGGCTTCTGAATTGATAAGTAAAATTGAAGCTGAAATTCATTTAATCGCAGTGGATAGTGATTTGTTTTTTACCCCAGAAGAAGATCAACAAACATTTGCTATGATAAAACCTAATAAAGATTCTATTTTCTATCATGAACTCAAATCCATCCATGGGCATGATGCTTTTTTGATCGAAAACGATGCAATGGAACAAATTTTAACCCCCCTTTTTAAAAACAAATAATGATGGAAGTATCCTTAGAACGAATTAACAAAGACTATTTATTTGAAGTAACCAACAGCAATGGACATAAAGTCCTACTGGACAACAAATCCAAGACCAATGGAGTGGTTCAGGGAGTTAGTCCAATGGAACTTCTCCTGATGGGAGTGGCCGGTTGTAGTGCAATAGATATTGTCGCAATTTTAAATAAGCAGAAAATTGATCCAAAAGTTTTAAAAATGGAAGTTAAAGGACACCGACATGACAATGCAGTCCCTTCCTTATTTTATCAAATTGACATTCTAATTTATTTAGAAGGTGATTTTTCACCAGAAAAAGCGAAACGTGCAGCACAGCTTTCTTACGAAAAGTATTGCTCTGTTTCAAAAACATTGGAACCCACAGCCGAAATCCGTCATAAAGTAATTTTAAATGGACAAGAAGCCTAACCAGCATTTTGAAACACAAGCGATCAGAACACAGATGGAACGTTCCTCATATTCGGAACATTCTTCTGCGTTACATCTGACCTCAAGTTTTGTTTTTGAGGATGCAGAAGAAATGAGAGCATCTTTTGCTGAAGAAAAGCAGCGAGCTATTTACAGCCGATTTTCCAATCCGAATACCTCTGAATTTGTGCAAAAAGTTGTGCAAATGGAGGATGCTGAAGATGGTGTTGCTTTTGCTAGTGGTATGGGGGCAGTATTTGCAACATTTTCCACTTTTTTAAATGCAGGGGATCACATACTTTCCGCAAGGGCAGTTTTTGGATCAACACATGCTTTGTTTACCAAATTTTTTCCCAAATGGAATATTGAAACCACTTATTTTTCAGCAACGGAGGCCATTGATCATTTGGAAAATTTGATCCAACCCAATACACGATGTATTTATGTAGAATCTCCAACGAATCCAGGGGTAGAAATTTTGGATTTAGAAGCCCTTGGGAAATTAGCAAAAAAGCACAATTTGTTATTTATCGTGGACAATTGCTTTGCCACTCCATATTTACAACAACCCATTCATTATGGTGCGGATTTGGTAATTCACTCTGCAACAAAACTTATGGACGGACAGGGTCGTGTATTGGGAGGAATTACTGTGGGAAAAAAAGAGCTTATTAGAGCTCTTTATCTTTTTGCAAGAAATACGGGTGCATCTCTTTCTCCCTTCAATGCCTGGGTATTATCAAAAAGTTTGGAAACCCTCGCTATTCGTGTAGATCGACATTGTGATAGTGCTTTAGAAATTGCTAAAAAACTAGAAAAGCACCCTAGGATAAATGGGGTAAAATATCCTTTTCTAAACTCACATCCACAACATCAACTTGCCCTAAAGCAAATGAAAAAAGGAGGAAATATCATTTCCTTTGAAGTAAAAGGCGGTTTGGAGGCAGGTAGAAAATTTATCGATGCAACTCAATTGTGTTCGCTCTCGGCAAATTTAGGAGATTCTAGATCCATCATTACCCACCCTTCTTCTACCACTCATAGCAAGCTTTCCCAAGAAGAACAATCAGAAGTGGGAATCACTCCAGGAATGATTCGACTCTCAGTAGGCTTGGAACACCACGAAGATATTTGGAACGATTTAAAAGAGGCTTTAGATGCATGAGTTTGACATAGCAAAACAACTGAAAAAAAGAATACTGGTCTTAGACGGTGCCATGGGAACGATGATTCAGCAGCATCCTCTGGAGGAAGCCGATTTTCGATCTTCCCGTTTTCAAAATCATCCTTCACCTTTAAAAGGGAACAATGATTTGCTTTCTATTACACAACCGAACATTATTAAGTCCATTCACCGTGCCTATTTTGAAGCAGGAGCAGATATTGTAGAAACCAACACATTTTCATCTACTTCTATTGGTATGGCAGACTATCAAATGGAGGATTTGGCTTATGAACTCAATTTTGAAAGTGCAAAAATTGCCAAGGAAGTAGCGCTTGAGTTTGTAAAAACAACCCCAAATCAACCCCGCTATGTTGCCGGATCTATTGGCCCCACAAACAGGACGGCGAGTATGTCTCCTGATGTTAACGATCCAGGTTTTCGTGCGATTACTTTTGATGCATTGGTGACTTCTTATCGCGAACAGGTAGAAGGACTTATTGATGGGGGCGCTGATTTGCTTTTAGTAGAGACTATTTTTGATACCTTGAATGCCAAGGCAGCACTTTTTGCCATTGAAGAGGTTAAGAAAGAGAAAGAATCCTTGATTCCCATAATGATTAGCGGAACCATTACGGATGCTAGTGGAAGAACACTCTCCGGACAAACCGTGGAGGCTTTTCGAATTTCATTGAGTCATATCCCCGTTTTAAGCATAGGCTTTAATTGTGCTTTGGGAGCCGATCAGTTATTGCCTTACGTAAAAAGGCTTTCCAATCAAAGCGATCAATTCATCTCTGCACACCCAAATGCTGGACTTCCCAACGCATTTGGTGAATACGATCAAAGTCCAGAACAAATGCGGGACTTGATCGAGGAATACCTAAAACAAAATGTGGTTAATATTCTTGGAGGATGTTGCGGCACTACACCAGAGCATATTCGTTTGATTGCTGAAGTTGCCAAAAAATACAGCCCTAGAATCCCTAATATGGACAAGCATGAGTGAGGCACAGAAAAAACCCTTGTTGTTATCCGGATTGGAACCACTTGTTATTGACGAGAGAACCAATTTTGTGAATATTGGTGAACGCACCAATGTTACGGGTTCGAGAAAGTTTTTGCGATTGATAGAAAATCAAAACTTTAATGAAGCTCTTGAGATAGCTCGTGACCAAGTTTTAGGCGGCGCACAAATTATCGACATAAATATGGACGAAGGGATGATTGACGGAGTAACTGCCATGACCACCTTCTTAAATTTAATCGCTGCAGAACCCGACATTGCTCGAGTTCCAATTATGATCGATAGTTCTAAATGGGAAATCATTGAAGCAGGGCTTAAAGTTGTTCAGGGGAAATCTGTGGTCAATTCCATCAGTCTTAAAGAAGGAGAAGCCAATTTTTTAGACCAAGCTGCTACAATTAAAAAGTATGGAGCAGCAGTTATTGTCATGGCATTTGATGAAAAAGGACAGGCAGATGATTTAGATCGGCGAATCGAAATTTGTAAACGTTCTTACGACTTGTTGGTCAATACAATTGACTTTGCCCCAGAAGACATCATTTTCGACCCAAACATTTTCCCC
Organism: Flavobacteriaceae bacterium; assembly: GCA_029243165.1. Classification (GTDB taxonomy): domain Bacteria; phylum Bacteroidota; class Bacteroidia; order Flavobacteriales; family Flavobacteriaceae; genus MS024-2A. The sequence continues at coordinate 203,634 of JAQWSN010000005.1, read as the reverse complement.
GTTGCAACGGGAATGGAGGAGCATCGAAAAAACGCTTTGGATTTTTTTAATGCCACTAAGTGGATTCGAACCCATCTCCCTCATGCTAGTGTCAGTGGAGGAGTGAGCAATGTCTCTTTTTCATTTCGTGGAAATAACACTGTACGAGAAGCCATGCACGCTTCATTCCTTTACCATGCCATTAAAAATGGGATGAATATGGGAATTGTAAATCCTACCTTACTTGAGGTTTATGATGAAGTGCCCAAGGAATTGATGGAGTATGTGGAAGATGTTTTATTGGATCGAAGAGCGGATGCAACGGAACGATTATTGGATTATGCTGAACAACTGGTATCAACAACTAAGACTCGGAAAAAACAAGACGATCTTTGGCGAAAAAAAGATTTAAAAAGTAGAATAACACATGCCCTGATCAAAGGAATTGATGGTTTCATAGAAGAAGATGCAGAAGAAGCCCGACAAAAGGCAGACCAGCCTATTGAGGTAATTGAAGGTCCTTTGATGGAAGGAATGAATATTGTTGGAGATTTGTTTGGGGAAGGAAAAATGTTTTTACCGCAAGTCGTTAAGTCGGCTCGAGTAATGAAAAAAGCAGTGGCTTATCTGCAACCCTTCATTGAAGCTCAAAAAACAGAGGATAAAAAAAATGCAGGCAAGGTATTGATTGCCACAGTAAAAGGTGACGTTCACGATATCGGTAAAAATATTGTAAGTGTTGTTTTGGCCTGTAATAATTATGAAATTATTGACCTTGGGGTCATGGTACCCCCTGAAGTTATTATCCAACGAGCCGTAGAAGAACAGGTTGACGTTATTGGACTTTCAGGTTTGATTACACCTTCTTTAGACGAGATGGTTTATGTGACTAAAGAGCTCAATCGTTTGAATATCGATATTCCTGTTCTCATTGGGGGGGCTACAACTTCTAAAGCGCATACAGCTGTAAAAATTGCACCTGTTTCAAAGGCTCCTGTGATTCATGTTAATGACGCTTCTCGTGCTGTGGGTGTGGTTAGTAATCTCTTACAAAAGGGAAAAAAGGAAGCTTACACTCTTAAAATAAGAGAAGAATACGAATCTTTTAAAGCCCGATTTTTGGCACGTGGCACCGAAAAAGAATATGTGACTTACACTCAAGCCCAAAAAAATCCCTTTCAAATTGACTGGCAAAATTTCATTCCTAAAAAACCCAAGGAACTAGGAATGCAAACGTTAACGTCATTGAATTTGGAATTGCTTTTACCGTTTATTGATTGGACCCCATTTTTCAGATCTTGGGATCTTCACGGTAAATATCCTAACATCCTTCAAGATGCGGTAGTAGGAGAACAAGCAAGCGTATTGTTTCAGGATGCCCAATCCATGATGACTAAAATTATCGAGGAAAAGTGGCTGACCGCCAAGGCTCGTTTTGGATTGTTTCCCGTTAATGCCGTAGGGGATGATATTGAGATTTATTCAGATGAAAAGCGAACAGCTACTTTAGGGAAGTGGATCACCCTTAGGCAACAATTAAAAAAATCAAAAGAACAACCCAATATTGCTTTGTCGGATTTTATTGCACCCAAAGCAGCCAATAAGATTGACTACATGGGAGCGTTTTGTGTAACTACAGGTTTTGGTACGGAGGAAAAAGCTAAATTTTTTGAAAATCAAAACGACGATTACAGCGCAATTATGGTCAAAGCACTATCGGATCGATTGGCTGAGGCTTTTGCAGAATATTTGCATCATCAAATTCGGGTAAACCACTGGGGTTATGCCCAAAAGGAAGGACTTTCAAACGAAGAATTGATCATGGAAAAGTATCAAGGAATTCGACCTGCACCCGGCTATCCAGCTTGTCCAGATCATCTTGAGAAAAAAACCTTGTGGGAATTGCTCGAAGTTGAAGAGACCATAGGTGTTAGTCTTACCGAGAGCTTGGCCATGTGGCCAGCTTCTTCCGTTTCGGGCTATTATTTTGGACATCCTCAGTCGCGCTATTTTGGTTTGGGGAAAATCAAAGAAGATCAGTTGATTGAATACAGTGAAAGAAAAAAAATACCCTTAGAGGAAGCAAGGAAATGGCTCAACCCTAACCTTGCTGAATAAACTATTCTAAAGAAATACGAATGAAAATTACAGAACATATCGCCCAATCAGACGGAGCCACTCAATTTACTTTTGAGATTCTACCCCCGCTAAAAGGGCAAAGTATCAAATCGCTTTTTAACGTTATTGATGAACTCATGGAATTTAAACCTCCTTTTATTGATGTGACCTATCATCGAGAGGAGCATGTTTACAAAGACGCTGGAAATGGACTTTTGGAAATGAAAGTGGTTAAGAAGCGACCTGGAACAGTTGGGATTTGTGCTGCCATTCAAGGAAAATACAAGATCGACGCCATTCCTCATATTCTTTGTGGAGGTTTTTCTAAAGAGGATACGGAGAATTTTTTAATCGATTTGGATTTTTTAGAAATTGATAATGTAGTTGCCCTTCGAGGAGATGCCCTAAAAACAGAAACGTATTTTAATGCGACCCCAGACGGTCATCAATACGCCAATGAATTGGTGAGTCAAATTGCTGATTTGAACAAAGGAATTTACCTTGACGAAGAGTTACTCAATTCACAAGCTACTGATTTTTGTATTGGTGTTTCAGGTTATCCAGAAAAGCATATGGAGGCGCCCAGTCTAGAGAGTGATCTTCATTTTTTAAAGAAAAAAATTAAGGCAGGGGCAGAATATGTTGTTACCCAAATGTTTTTTGACAATCAGAAGTTTTTTGACTTCGTAGCTAAAGCACGGGCAGAGGGTATTGAAGTTCCTATCATACCTGGATTAAAACCCCTATCTACGTTGAAACAACTTAATATGATACCCCACCGTTTTCATGTGGACCTTCCCGAAGCTTTGGTTAAAGAAGTGATTAAATGTAAAGACAACAAAGCCGTAAGACAAGTAGGAGTGGAGTGGTGTATCGCTCAAAGTAAAGAACTAAAAGACTCTGGTGTTCCTTTTTTACATTACTATTCCATGAGTAAATCCGACAATATTAAGGCAATTGCCAAGCAGGTGTTTTAAAGAGCTTAGTGGCTAGAACCCGGAGGATGGTTGGTTTAAAAACTGATATTAACTTTTTTTTTATTTTCATCAAAGCATCTTAGGCGATCAGGATGTCAACTCATTAAAAAGCTTTTCAAGACTTTCATTTTTTAATTGAAGGGAAAGTATTTTTAGTCCGTTGTCATGTGCAAAATCAAAGACAGCTGGGCGTTGATCTTCGGATCCTTTGAGATAGATTTCGTATTGAAAGTCATGGGTGTTTTTGACTTTTTCCACTTGATCTAGTCGAGCCAATGCTTCGGTTTCCACTCGATAGTCAAAACTGACTTCGATGATTTGTTGTTGGTTTTTTCTCAAGCTTTCTAAAGGTTGGTCTAAAACGATAGCCCCTTTATTTATGATGATCACTCGGTCACAAATCGCATCCACTTCTTGAAGAACATGGGTAGATAAAATAACGGTTTTATCTTTCCCCAATTCTCTTATCAGCTTCCTAATTTCGATGAGTTGATTGGGATCCAGTCCAGTAGTAGGCTCATCCAAAATCACTACCTCAGGGTTGTGTACTAAGGCTGCGGCAAGTCCTACGCGTTGTTTGTATCCCTTGGAAAGGGTATTGATTTTACTCCTTGCATGATCTTTTAAACCTGTTTTTACCATGATGTCTTCCAAAGGGGGGTCGGAAACTTGATACAAATCGGCGCTGTATTTCAAATATTCAGCTACAAACATTTCAGGATAAAGTGGATTGTTTTCAGGGAGATAACCTGTTTTTTTTTGAATCTGTTGAAGTTCGGTGCGCAGGTTTTGTTTAAAAAAATGAATTTGTCCCTCCCATTGGGTAAAGGCACCCGTCAATATTTTCATTAGGGTAGATTTACCTGCTCCGTTAGGGCCCAACAATCCCACAACTTCCCCTTTTTTAAGCTCCATGCTAATACCTTTTAGAGCTTTTAATTTTCCGTAGTTTTTGGTCACATGTTCAATGACTAAACCCATTTTTTTGTTTTAAAGATACTTATTTATCTGCAGTTGTTTGATTGCTTTTTTGTTCTATCAATACGGTAAGAATTATTAATATTCCGCCTAGAATACTTCTGTAGGAAGGGATCTCACTTAAAAAAAGAATTCCCAAAAGAATACCGTAAATGGGTTGAATTCCACTCATAATGCTTACGGTTCCTATTGAGAATTTTTTAAAGCTATTCAAAAAGAGGGTATGCCCCACCGCAGTTGTAAGGATTCCCAAAATAAGGATGTAAGGGAGGTTTTTTTGATAGGAATTCGGTTCAAAAAAATAAAGGGAAGGGATGAGTATTATTACAGTAACCCCCATTTGATAGAGCATGAGAACGGATCCGTCCACCGTGGCAATTTTTTGTTTCATTAAAATATTTCTGAGGGAATAACAAATTGAGGAAAGCAACCCCATCAAAACTCCTTGGGTGAGACTGTTGTCCAATTCAAAATTTGGGGATAATAAATAGACTCCTGTCAAGATCATGAAACCGAGAATTAAATGCCTTTTTTGATAACGAGTATCGAAGAAAAAAGGTTCGAGTAATACGGTAATCATGGGATAGGTAAACAAAGAGAGCATACCAATAGCTACAGAGCTCCACTGCAACGCAAAAAAATAAGTAATCCAATGTCCCGCCATTAAAATACCACTGAGCAATGCGGCTCCTCCTTCTTTTTCCAAGTTGATTTGAATTCTCTTTTTTTTCCAAACTGCATAAGCTAATAGCAACATAAAAGCGACAACCGAACGAGACCAAATCGTTAAAGGAGGGGGTAAACTGATAAAACGCCCTAGGGCTCCAGAAGTGGAAATACATAACATGGCAATATTTAACAGTATGAAATGGCGGTAATTATTTTTCATTTCAAATCAGTGTAGTACTGTTATTAGGTGAATTTTAGAATCAGTAAGATAGTTTTTTCAATTTAATTTCTTGTTATTTACTTGTTTTCAGGCTAAAAAACTAAAAAAAAGAGTGAAGTGTTTGTTTTTTTAAAAAGCAATGCTACATTTGTGGGCGATTAAAATATCATGAAAAACAAATTTTCTTATTACAACGCTTTCTATTACTTCTTTAACGAAGCAGGTGGGACTTTGTAGTAAGATTATTACAACATAAATAAAGAGTCCTGATTTTTTCGGGACTTTTTTTTTGAATACAATGGAGCACAAACAAAAAATAGCCATTCAAGGAAATCAAGGTTCGTTTCATCATGTCGTAGCAAAAAAATGCTTTAAAGATGACTTTACACTTGTGGTATGTGAGACTTTTGACGACACCGTAAAAGCGGTTCTCAAAGGTGATGCTGACCAAGCGATCATGGCTATTGAAAATTCCATTGCTGGATCCATCATTCCAAACTACGCTTTGATCGATCGAAACGATCTGCAGATTGTAGGAGAATACAGCTTGAGTATTCACCACCAATTAATGGCACTCTCTGGACAAAAAATTGAAGATATTAAAGAAGTCCATTCCCATCCTATGGCATTGTTGCAGTGTAAAGATTTTTTCCATCAAAACCCCCATATTCGACTGGTCGAAGCAGAAGATACAGCCGATGAAGCACGGCGTATTTCGGAGGATCAACTACAGGGTTTGGGAGCGATTGCCAGCCAAGAGGCAGCAGATTTGTACGGTATGGAGATTTTAGCCGCTTCGATTCAGACGATAAAAAATAACGTAACTCGATTTGTAATTATCCAAAGCAAAGGGCAATTGATCGCAGAAAAACAAATCAATAAAGCCGCTCTAAAATTTATTTTAGATCACCAGCGTGGAAGTTTGGCAGCGGTACTCAATGTGATGAGTGATTGTCAGTTGAATTTGACTAAAATCCAATCCCTTCCTGTAATCCAGACTCCTGGGAAATACGCATTTTTTGTTGATGTTACTTTCGATGATTTTACTCATTATGAAAAAGCTCGAAAACTAATTGCTATTATGGCTTCCGAATTTAAAATTTTAGGCGAGTACGCCCAACACCAAAGATGAAGACAACAGCAAGACGTTTAGAAAGTGTTCAGGAATACTACTTTTCCAGAAAGTTGCGAGAAGTCGCCGAGCGGATTAAGCAGGGTCAGCCAATTATTAATATGGGGATTGGGAGTCCAGACTTGCCAGCTCATCCCTCCGTAATCAATGCACTTCAAAATGCATTAACCCATCCCAAAGCACATATGTATCAAAGTTATCAGGGGCTTCCTGAACTGCGAGAAGGAATGTGTGATTTCTACAAGTTGCATTACAATGTGGATTTAAATCCAAATTCAGAAGTTCTTCCTTTAATGGGATCCAAAGAGGGGATCATGCATATCTCAATGGCTTTTCTCAATCCGGGTGATCAAGTTCTTATTCCCAATCCAGGATATCCTACCTATGCTTCTGTCACACGTTTGATGGAGGCTGAACCCGTTTTTTATGAATTAGCTGAAGCCAACGGATGGCAGCCCGATTTTGATGCGCTGGAAGAACTAGATACCAAAAAGATAAAAATTATGTGGATAAATTATCCGCATATGCCTACAGGAACAGATGCCAATGCCCAGACTTTTGATCGTCTAATAGATTGGGCAATACAACGCGATATTTTATTAGTCAATGACAATCCGTACAGTTTTGTCTTGACCGACACCCCTCAGAGTATTTTATCACGCCCTAAAGCCAAAGAGGTTGTGTTGGAGTTAAACTCACTCAGCAAATCGTTTAACATGGCAGGATGGCGAGTTGGAATGCTCAGTGGGAAAGCGGATTGTATCCAAGCAGTTTTAAAAGTAAAAAGCAATATGGACTCTGGGATGTTTTATGGTATTCAGCAAGGGGCTATTGCAGCTTTGAAAATGGAACAATCTTGGTTTGCAGATTTAAATCAGATTTACAGTAAACGAAGAGCTTTGGTTGAGGAATTAGCGACCCGCTTAGGGGCTCAATTTAATTCTAAAAGTGTGGGGCTGTTCGTATGGGCTAAATTGCCTAAAGGTATTTCAGATTCTGAGGCTTACATTGATTCTATTTTAAATGAAAAACACCTTTTCATCACGCCAGGGACAATTTTTGGAAGTCAAGGTCAAGGATACATTCGATTCTCTCTTTGTGTTCCAGAAGAAACCATACATGAAGTTTTAAAGCGATTTGAATCATGAAAATAGGAGTAATCGGTTTGGGATTGATTGGAGGATCTTTTGCACTTGCTGCCAAAAAGCATCTTGAAGAGGTAACCCTATTCGGTGCAGACAATAATCCTGAGCACCTTAAAGATGCTCTACAGAGAGGAATTATTGATCAGGAATTGAAAAACTCAGACTATGCAAATATGGATGTCTTAATCCTTGCTATTCCTGTAGATTCAGCTTCTGCCTTGATTTTGGATCTATTGGATCAAATTAATGACAATGCATTGCTTTTTGATGCGGGTTCCACTAAAGCTTTGATTTGTAAAAAAGTGGCATTACACCCAAAGCGAAATCAATTTTTGGCAACACACCCCATTGCGGGTACAGAATTTTCTGGTCCTTCTGCAGCTTTCTCTGAGCTCTATTTTAATCAAACACAAATACTGTGTGAAACACAAAAGACCCGTCCCGATTTATTGGAATGGGCGATGCAATTTTTTCGTTCTATGGAAATGCACCTAGAGGAAATGGATCCTGGAGAACACGATCAACACATTGCATATGTATCACATATTTCCCATATTTCATCGTTTATGCTTGGAAAAACCGTTATGGAAAAGGAGCAGGACGAAAGAGCAATTTTTGATATGGCAGGTAGTGGATTTGCTTCTACCGTTCGATTGGCAAAAAGCTCTCCAGAAATGTGGACTCCAATATTTAAACAGAATAAAGACAATATTCTTGAGGTTTTAAAAGAATACATTGCCAACTTAGATCAGTTTAAAAAACTGTTAGAAAATGATGATTGGTCTTTGATGCACGATCAAATGAAAGAGATTAATGCGATAAGGACAATACTTGAAGGAATACCAGAAGGAAAAAATAACAATAAAAACTAATTACGAATTAATACTTAATACAATGGAAAATAAAAAGGAAATGCGTCAATGGTTAGACAATTTTGGATTGGATCATCCCTTAGTGATTGGAGGACCTTGTAGCGCTGAAACGGAAGAACAAGTTTTGAAAATTGCTCACGAACTAAAAGATACTGACGTAACGGTTTACCGAGCAGGAATTTGGAAGCCGAGAACTCGACCTGGAATGTTTGAAGGGGTGGGTGCTATCGGTCTGGGATGGTTAAAAAAAGTAAAAGAAGAAACCGGTTTGTTGACAGCTACTGAGGTAGCAAATAAAGATCATGTTAAATTGGCTTTGGAAAACGATGTGGATATTCTTTGGATAGGAGCACGTTCTACGGTTAGTCCTTTTATTATGCAAGAAATTGCTGATGCTTTGGAGGGTACCGATAAAATTGTTTTAGTAAAAAATCCTGTAAATCCTGATTTAGCACTTTGGCTTGGAGGGGTGGAACGACTTTATTCTGCCAACATTAAAAAGTTAGGATTAATCCACCGTGGGTTTTCTACTTATGAAAAAACTAAGTACCGAAACATCCCAGAATGGCAGATCGCTATTGAAGTAAAAAATAGATTTCCTGACCTTCCAATGATTTGTGATCCTTCGCATATTGCAGGAAGACGAGATCTGATTTTTGATATTTCTCAGGCTGCTCTGGATCTTAATTTTGATGGTTTGATGATAGAAACACACTGGGATCCTGATAACGCATGGAGTGATGCTGCACAACAAGTTACTCCTTCGCGTTTGGTAGAAATTATGCACGATTTAACTGTTCGTAAAAAGACCACGGATGAAGAAGCTTATCAATTTGCTCTAAATACTTTAAGAGCACAGATTGATGTGATTGATCAAACTTTATTGGACACACTAGGGAAACGCATGTTGGCGGCATCTGAAATTGGAACACTAAAAAAGTCTAATAATGTTGCAGTACTCCAAAACAAAAGGTGGAATGAAATTTTGGGCAAGATGATCTTAGAAGGGCAAGAACGTGAACTTTCTGAAGAATTTATTCTCCGTGTATTCAAGGCCATTCATCAAGAATCCATTAACAAGCAGGAAAAAATCCTCAATGCTTAGGTAAAATGTCTTAATTTTGTTGTACCAATCTTTACACTATGGACTTACTTAATTTAATGCGAAAATCTAGAGAGAAACTCCAACCTCATTGGGTTTTTGCTTCACTGGCGTGTGTGATTTACGGACTACTTGTTGGGGTGCCTTCTGAATTAAATGTTTTTGGAGAACTTCTCTCCTTTTTATTAGCAGGACCTCTTCAGTTGGGGATGTGTATTTATTTTTTAAATATTTTGTATGATCGTCCGGTCACAATTGGAAATCTAGCCGAAGGATTTAAACCCCTAGTAAAGATATTGTTGATTTATTTGATAATTTCAGTTGCCACCATACTAGGGCTTATTCTTTTAATTATTCCAGGATTTATTATTGCTTTAGGCTTTTCCATGACCTTTTATCTTATTGCTGAAAATCCTGAGTTATCCGTTGAGGATGCACTCAAAGAGAGTTGGGCACTTACAGACGGTTACAAATGGGAGCTTTTTGAGTTACACCTCCGTTTTATTCCGTGGTACATTTTAGGAGTTATTTGCCTTGTTGTGGGAATTTTTGTTGTGATGCCTTGGCATTATTTAACCGTTGCCAATTATTACGATTACTTAAAAGGACAACAGCACAAAACACAAGAGGTTTAAACCTTTTTTTTGTAAGGGATTGTTTCTAAAATATGGGTGATAGCCATCAGGCGTGCGGTTGATTTTTTATCTGCATCAATGATTAACCAATGCGCTATTTTAGTATGGGTAGTCTCAAACATTTTTTGTTTATACTTGGTGTACTCTTCCCATAATTCTTGTGCTTTTTGATCTAGTGGGGTCATTTTCCAGCGTTTCAAGGGATCGTTTTGAATTTCATTAAATCGTTTGGCTTGTTCTTCTTTCGAAATCGAAAAGTACAATTTGATAAGAAAGGTGTTGGACTGCACCAGCATTTGTTCAAAGTCGTTGACTTGAGATAAAAATAATTCGTATTCACTATTGGTACAGAATTTATTTACGGGTTCCACCACGGCTCTGTTGTACCAGCTTCTGTCAAAAAAGACAATTTCACCAGGCTTGGGCAAGCGATTTATGTAGCGCTGAAAAAACCATTGCTTTCTTTCGTCTGGTGTGGGAATTTTTAGTGCAAAAGTTTTGAAATGTCTTGGATTAATGTATTCTGTTATTCTTCTAATTGCCCCACTTTTTCCTGCGGCGTCTCTCCCTTCAAAAAGAACCACAACTTTTTGATCGTTTTCGATTACCCAATTTTGCAACTTAATAAGTTCCCTCTGTTTGTTTTTTAATTCACTGAGATAACGGATTTCTTCGAGTGCTTTTTCGGTATTGATTTTTTTGTTCTGAAGTAGGGTGTAAAGACCTAAATCTGAATTGAGTAAATCAATTTCTTCTTGGGTAAACATTTTTTTTAAAATCATTTTTTAGGTTTAAATATCAATTTGTGTTGCGCTTCTGTGGTATCTTATGATAACATTGGGGTCGGGGAGAAGCGGAATTTTAGCCGCACCCTTTTCTTTGTAGTCAAAATAGGATAGAACGTAACGCATACTTTCAAGTCGTGCCTGTTTTTTACTATTTGTTTTGACAATAATCCAAGGGCTAAATGCGGTATGTGTTTTGCTAAACATTTGCTCTTTGTAATAGGTGTATTGATCCCATAAATCTTGTCCTTTCAAATCTACGGGGCTAAATTTCCATTGCTTTAATGGATTGTTTAGCCGGGAGTCAAATCGCTTTTTTTGTTCTTCCTTGGAAATGGAAAACCAAAATTTGATGATGATTAAATTATCTTCATGCAACAAGTGTTCAAATTCGGGAACTTGAACCATGTATTGATTGTATTCTTTTTTTGTACAAAATCCCATGACTGGTTCTACCACAGCGCGGTTGTACCAGCTGCGGTCAAAAAAAACAATTTCCCCAGGATTTGGAAGTTCTTTTATGTAGCGTCTAAAATACCATTGTCCGCGTTCTACATCAGTAGGTTTTGTAAGGGCTACAACTCTTGAATTTAAATGTTCTTTAAATCATTTAATTGAACCCCCTTTTCCCGAGGCGTCCCTTCCTTCAAAAAGGACTGCAACGCGCATTTTTTTATTTGAAATCCACTTTTGGAGATTAACAAATTCCGATTGTAGTTTTAGTAACTCGACTTCGTATTTAATTTTGTTGAGTGGTTTTTCTAAAGAAATATTATTTTCTTCAGCAATGCGAATCAGGTCTGCTCTTTTTTGAACAGCATTAAAATGATCTGGGGTAAATTTCATGGGGTCAACTTATTTTGATAAGCTTTAAAATCAGTCCAGTTTTAATATTTAATGATGCATAGCATCAAGCTTTTTTAGCCGTTGAGTGTTTACAATAGAAGTATTTGATCTGGGATTGATTTGTAGATAATTCTCAATAACAAAGGTAGTAAAAATTGAAAATACAAGGAATCTATTTTAATGCATTTTCAATACGATTTACAGCGGTTCTAATACTTTCTTCAGAAGCTGCATAAGATATTCGAATACAGTTTTTATTACCAAAAGCTTCTCCAGTTACGGTTGCCACATGAGCTTCTTCTAGAAGGAAAAGTGCAAAGTCTGTTGCATTTTGAATTTGTTTGCCTTTTAAGGTTTTGCCAAAGTAATAGGACACATCTGGGAATACATAAAAAGCACCTTGTGGCCGATTTAATTTAATCCCTGGAATTGCAGTAAGTAATTCTATGATGATTTCTCTACGTGATGCAAATTCGTCAACCATGTATTGAATTGCACTTACAGGTGCTGAAACAGCAGCAATAGTAGCTCTTTGGGCAATACAATTGGCTCCACTGGTTATTTGTCCTTGCATTTTATTACAGGCTTTTGCGATCCATTCGGGTGCGCCGATGTAGCCGATTCGCCAACCGGTCATTGCAAATGCTTTTGCCACACCATTTACAGTGATTGTTCGATCGTACAATTCAGGGATTGCAGCAATACTGAAGTGAGGAGTACCATAATTGATATGTTCGTAAATTTCGTCTGAAAGAATGTAAATCTCAGGGTATTTTTCCAATACTTTTCCTAATGCTCTGTATTCCTCTTCTGTGTAAATGGTTCCACTGGGGTTGTTAGGAGAATTAAACATGACCAATTTGGTCTTGGAGGTTATGGCTTTTTCCAACTGATCTGGAGTAATTTTGAAATCCGTCTCAATGCTGGAAGGAATGATTGTGGATTTTGCCTCAGCTAAAGTAGCAATGGCAGAATAACTTACCCAATAGGGTGCGGGAAGCAATACTTCGTCTCCTGGATCTAGGAGAACCATACAAACATTTGCAATGGACTGCTTGGCCCCAGTAGAAACTACAATTTGGGAAGGAGTGTAAGTCAGTTGATTGTCTCTTTTGAACTTATCACAGATCGCTTCTTTAAGGTCGGCATAACCATCAACAGGAGAATAGGAATTCCAATTGTCATTTACGGCCTGTACTGCTGCTTCTTTAATAAAGTCAGGAGTGTTAAAATCGGGTTCACCTAGACTGAGTCCAATGATATCGATTCCTTGGTTTTTCAATTCACGTGCCTTTGCTGCCATAGCAAGGGTAGCCGACACGGGTAAGCTATTTATTCGTTGAGATAATACTTCCATTTTTATGTTTAGCTGGGTTGCACTCCCATCTGCTTTAGAAATCTAAAATGTGAAAACAGGGCGCTTCGTGTTGTTTTGTATTCGTTGTAGGGTAGATTGAATTCTTGGGCTGTTTTTTTTACTATTGCTCCAATCTTGGTGTAATGGACATGGCTGATGTGCGGGAAGATATGGTGCTCAATTTGGTGGTTTAAACCTCCTGTAAACCAGTTTACAATTTTGTTTTTTGTAGAAAAATTTACTGTAGTAAGTAGCTGATGAATAGCCCAAGTATTTTTCATTGTTCCAGAAGAATCAGGTTCCGGCATTTCAGCATCTTCAATGACATGTGCCAATTGGAAAACTAAACTTAAAATCAAACCTGCGGTGTAGTGCATGACTACAAATCCGATCAAAACAGTCCACCATGGAGCATCAATAATGAATATGGGTAAAACAATCCAAAGTAAAAAATACATCATTTTGGTTAGCAAAAGTCCAGTCCACTGAATGCTTGGACGCTTGCTGTTGAGGTAGGATAGTTTTCTTCTGGTGTATCGTTTCATTTGCTGAAAATCGGTAAAGACAGCCCAATTTAAGGTCAAAAGACCGTACAAAAATACGGAATAAAAATGTTGAAATCGGTGGTGAGGCATCCATTTGGCATGTTTGGAAAAACGAAGAACCCGCCCAGCTTCAAGGTCCTCATCGTGACCGTGAATGTTAGTGTATGTGTGGTGGAGTAGGTTGTGTTGAATTTTCCAATTAAAAACATTTCCTGCAAGAAAATAGATGCTACTTCCCATAAAAGTGTTTACCCAGGGTCTTTTTGAAAAAGAGCCGTGATTACCATCATGCATAACATTCATTCCTACACCAGCCATTCCAATACCCATTACCACACAGAGGAGTAATTTAATCCAAAGGCTTATGCCTAGGGTTAATACCAAAACATAGGGTGCAATCAATAAAGAAAACATGACAAAAGTTTTAAGGTACAGTTTCCAATTTCCTGTTTTTTCGATTTTATTTTCTCTAAAATATTGGTTAACCCTTTTATTTAGTGTTTTAAAAAATTCTTTTGAGTCTTTTCTTGAAAAGCGGAGTCTTTGTGTAGCTTGCATAAATGATTTTGAATTGTAAAAATAACTTAAAATATTTTAAAATTACACTCCTATTAAAAAAACACTATGGATAAATTGCGGTATTATTTTCCTAACCTAGATGCAACACAGCAAAAGCAGTTCGAGATGCTTAAGGAACTTTATGCCTATTGGAACGCACAGATTAATGTGATTTCAAGAAAGGATATGGATGCTTTTTATGAACGCCATGTTTTGCATGCGTTGGGAATTTCCAAAATCCTAAGTTTTAAAAAGGGAACTACCATTTTGGATGTTGGAACAGGAGGGGGATTCCCGGGAATCCCTCTGGCCATTTTATTCCCTAAATCACATTTTTACCTTATTGATTCTATTGGTAAGAAAATAAAAGTGGTGAACGCCGTTCAAGAATCTTTAGGAATGACAAATGTAAAAGCTTCCCAACTTCGGGCGGAAGACTTTAAGCCAAAAGTTGATTTTGTGATCAGTAGAGCAGTGACCAAAATGGATGTTTTTGTTCCTTGGATTAAAAGTAACATAAGTTCAGAGTCAAGGCACCATTTGAAAAATGGGGTACTTTATTTAAAAGGAGGTGATCTTGACGAAGAATTGAAAAACTTCCCCAAGGCAATCTGTTTTGATTTAAATGATTATTTCAACACCCTTTTTTTTGAAACCAAAAAAGTAGTTCACCTGCCGCTTTAAGTTTTTTGTTTTTCTGAATGTTCGAGTTTTTCAAATAATTTTTCAAAGCGATGCAAGTTTTTTTCCATCAAAGAATCAAAACATTCCATGCGCTCTTTCAAGTCGTGAAAATCTAAAAAAAAGTCTGAGTCTTTATTTTTAAACCACTTGAAATGTTCCATGGAAAAATCTTTCCCTTTAAACATTGAATCTAAATAAATTGCACGTCCTTTAAGATGATGTAGCTTGTTTTTAAAGATCGAGTCGCTTGGAAAGGATAAGAGAAAAGAATCTAAGTCAAATGAGTGGGGAAGTAGTTTTGCGTGAGGATACGCTTCTAAGGAATCCATTTTAAATCTAAATTTAAAATGTTTTGAATGAGGAGTGTTTGTAATTTCGGTGGAGTCATAACGAATCATTTTACCATTTTCATCGTATTCTTTAATCACTCGATAATCCAAGTCAGTTGCTTCTTGATTTTGGGCAAAAAGGAGACCAAAACTCAAGCATATGGACAAAATAAGAGTTGGTTTTTTCATTTGCTTTTGAATTTGGGTTCTAAAGCATAGACGAAAAAAGAAGAAAAATGTTACATATTAATTCAACCTAAAAAAGGATAGCGGTAATCTTTTGCAGGGACAAAAGTTTCTTTAATGAGGCGAGGAGAAACCCAACGGAGTAAGTTGGAAGCCGATCCTGCTTTATCATTGGTTCCAGATCCTCTAGCACCTCCAAAGGGTTGCTGACCCACAACTGCACCCGTAGGTTTGTCGTTGATGTAAAAGTTTCCCGCACTTTGTTCTAAAGCATTTAATGCCTCTTCAAGTGCATAACGATCTTGAGAATAAACAGCTCCTGTAAGAGCATATTCAGAAGTGGTATCAACTAATTCAAGAGTTTCTGACCATGAATTATCTGGATAAACATAAAGAGTCACAAGCGGTCCAAAAAGTTCCCTTGTCATGGTAGTGTACTTTGGATTGGTTGTGCGAACTACGGTAGGTTGAATAAAATAACCTTCACTATCATCATAACCTCCTCCTGCAATAATTTCTGCTTCCTTGTCTTTTCGAACTTGCTCTATGGCATTCTTCAATCGATCGAATGCTCCCTTGTGAATCACGGCAGTAACAAAGTTTTCAAAATCTGCTGGGGATCCCATTTTAATGGTATCCAAATCTGTTTTAAGGAAACTTATGACTTCCTCAGCAATCGATTCGGGCAAATACACTCTCGAAGCAGCGGAACATTTTTGTCCTTGAAATTCAAAAGCTCCTCTTACAATTCCAGTGGCTACCTCTTTTGGTTTTGCTGAAGGATGCGCGAGGATAAAATCTTTACCTCCCGTTTCCCCAACGATTCTGGGATAGGATTTGTAGCGTTCAATTTGAGTGCCTATTTTACCCCAAATTCCTCTGAAAACATCTGTTGATCCTGTGTAGTGAATCCCTGCAAAATCTGGACTTTCCAGTACGGTGTTGGTAATCATTTCTGGATCTCCAAAAATCATATTGATCACTCCGTCAGGCAATCCTGCTTCTTGGAAAACCTCCATAAGAACTTGCGCTGAAAAAACTTGATGATCACTGGGCTTCCATACAATTGTATTTCCCATCATGGCTGAACTTGCACATAGGTTTCCTGCTATTGCTGTAAAGTTAAATGGGCTGACTGCATAAACAAACCCTTCTAAGGGTCTGTAGCTTAACCGATTCCAAATTCCAGGGCTGTTCTCAGGTTGATTTTCGTAGATTTCCTGCATAAAGGACACGTTAAATCTGAGAAAATCGATGTATTCGCATGCTGCATCAATTTCTGCTTGGTGTATGGTTTTGGATTGGGCCAACATGGTAGCAGCATTTATTTTTGATCGGTAAGGACCCGCGACAAGTTCCGCAGCTTTTAGAAATATTGATGCTCTAGACTCCCATGGCATTTTGGACCAAGCAGCTTTTGCATTAAGGGATGCTTCAATGGCTTCCTTTACGTGCTGTACTTCCGCTTTGTGATAAATTCCTAAGGAGTGCTTGTGATCGTGAGGAGGATGCATGTGTTGCGTATCCCCTGAACGAACATCTTGATTTCCAATGCGCATGGGAATGTCCATTTTAGCATTGTACAATTTAGCATACATTTCCAAAACTTCCTTTTTTTCTTTACTCCCTGGGGCATAAGATAAAATGGGTTCGTTGCTTGGATAAGGGACCTGGAAAATACTATGTGCCATACCTTTGTTTTTTTAATCAAAAGTATCGATTAAATTCAATAAAGACAGAAAAAAAAGAGGCTTAATTTAGTATGTAAGGAACGCTAAGTTTAAAACTCGGAACATCAACATTAAATTTTTTGGCAGTCGAGAAATTGATCATAATGTACGTACCCGTCATGGATCCCAATGGAGAGGTAATGAGGCTTCCAGATTGGTAAGTGTGACTTTCGCCCGGCTTGAGGACAGGTTTTTTACCTACAACACCGTTACCGTTGACGTATTGAGGTCTGCTGATGGATTCTAAGATTTTCCAGTGGCGTGAAAGCAATTGAACCACATCTTTACTCTGGTTTTCAATTGTGATGTAATACATAAAAGCATGATGAAGGATTTGATCTTTTAAAAAGCTTCCTTCAAATTTAGTCTCAACTGAGATTTTTATGCCTTTTGTAATTTGTTGTATCACACTATCTAATTTGACTCAGTTATGATCAATAAATGTAATAAAAATTAGTGAGTTAACAAAATTTTGAACTTAATTTTGCAATTCGAATGAATTTGCATATCCCACACCAACTAAAGCATCGTATTGACCCCCTATGTTCCTGTAGTACACCAAGATAAGATAATCGTTTTCGGTCAATGCATGAGTGCCACTCAATGCATTTTTAAATAAAGTATCATTTTGCTTTAAAACGTACTTGTAATTGTGAAATCCTTGTTTCATTAAAAGTACCCCTTCATAAATATCAAGGGCAGGGTTGAAATACATTCTGTTCAAATCATTTAGTTCAAAATTATTAAAGGCACCGTAGATGTAAATTTCTTGATTTTGATCCAATTTGTAGGGATATGCCAAACTGAAATAAACAAAGCTGTAATCCGCATCTGTATTTGCATTTCCCGGACGCATGATGTTTCTTATTTCAAAATTTCCATTGATGTCAGGGGCATAGGTGTAGTCCAAAATCGAACGAGTAATATCAGTATTCAGGTAAGATTCATACAAATCGGTTCGGTTTGTGTAATTAATGTTAGGCGTCGTAATTCGGAGATCTTTAGTGTCAAAAAAAAGGTATTCGTTACCTCCTTCAAACTGAGTAGGTCCTTCATAGCGGTAATCCAAAGTATTCCCAGAAAAGTATTGAGGTCTAATGTCGGTAATTCGATCGTTCCATTGTTGGTTTTGAAGTAAAACAACCTTAATGTTTTCTTTGGGATTTACAAAAAAATTATCGTTGGGAGTCACAGCAAAGTGAATGGATTGATGTGTATTAAAGCGATCCATATTTTGCGGTCTGTACACTGCTGCTTGAACGGTAGCTCCGTTTTCGAACACACAAAACCTTCTGGAAAAAACCAATTCGTCATAAGCAGAATAGACCTCAATCATGTAATTTCCCGATACTTTAAGTTGGGTGTTTTGATTTGGAAGATTTAGTCTGTAGTGTGTGTAACGTTGAAGGGTATTGAACGAAGTGCTGTAGTTGTCGATTCGCAAGTTATCATACCCCCCTAAAAACTCGTTTTGAAAAAGTTGTGATGGAGTCCAGTCGTGATTAAAATGTTTTATTCGATAGTAATAATCAGCTTCATCAGCATTGAGATCGTCAAAACGTAATGTCATTTGTTCGCCTAAGGCAATTACTGGGAAAATTTCTCTTTCTTTTCCGCTATTAAATTGAATGGATTTGATGTATTCTGGGGCGGGATATTCATTTTGTACTTGTGCACAAGTCCAAGCGGTTGAAAAAATGATAAATAGGGCAAGCTTGATGTTGTGAATCCTCATGATGTGTAAATGTAATTGTTCACCTTGTGATGTCCAAATACGGAGCTTCCGAAAGAAATCCTTAAACATCTATTTAGAACGAGTATAAATAACTTTTTTTCCTCAAGATATCACTTAATAAAAAGAGGGTTTATTAGTAAATTTGTGCGATTTTAGAATTTAACTTATTTAATGAGAATAATTAAAAAAATTCAAACTCGAAGAGGAGCTGAGCTTAACATCAAAGGCAAAGCTGAGAAAGTTTTATCTCGAACCCTCTCTACAGATACCTTTGCACTCAAACCCGATGATTTTTTTGGAACCATTCCTAAGCTCATTAAAAAAGAAGGCGAGGTAGTTCAAGCGGGAGAACCTATTTTTTTTAGTAAAAAAAACCCCCGAATTAAGTTTGTGTCTCCTGTTTCAGGAATGATTCAAACGGTTCAGCGTGGAGCCCGAAGAAAAATTGAGAAAATTATTATTGCCAAATCCTCTGCTGAAGATTCAGTTTCATACCAAGTAAAAAGCTGGCAAGAAATGAATCGAGAAGCTTTAAAAGAACTTCTTTTGGAGAGTGGGAACTGGCCTTTTATTCAACAAAGACCTTATGGGATTATTGCAAACCCTGAAGAGACCCCTAAGGCAATTTTTGTTTCAACACACAAAACCTGCCCATTGGGTGTAGATTTTGAGTTCATAACAAGTAAAAATGTCGCTGAATTTCAAGAGGGTATTAAAGTACTTAACAAGCTGGTTGATCAAAATGTTTTCCTCGGAGTAGACGAAGATCACCCAGGTGTTTTTGAGCAGATTGAAGAAGTTCAGCATTACTCAGTTGCGGGTCCCCATCCTGCTGGGAATGTTAGTTTACACATACAAGAATTGGCGCCCCTTAATATGGGAGATCGAGTCTGGACCCTAAATCCAGAAGATGTTACCAACATAGGACGATTTTTTCAAACAGGAAAATTCAGTCCTCAAAGAACCGTTGCTGTTACCGGAAATTCATTGAACAATCCGAAGTATGTTGTTACCACGCTCGGTTGTGAATTAAAGCCCATACTAGACGAATTCGAAATTCGTTATCCTCAGAATAGAGTTATTAACGGAGACGTGCTCACAGGATCGACCACTAGTTCTGAAAACGGTCATTTAGGATTTTTTAATAATCAAATTACTGTAATCCCAGAAGGGAACGATTATCGAATGTTCGGATGGTTGCCTTTCAAAGACAACAACATCCTTAGTCTTTCCAACACTTCTTTTTCTCGTTTGTTTAAAAAGAAGGGTTTTGAAGTGGATACCAATTTAAACGGAGAAGAACGCGCCCTAGTGGTTACGGGAGAGATGGAGAAAGTTTTTCCTTTGAACATTTACCCCATGCAACTTATTAAAGCCTGTATGGTAGAAGATATTGAGAAAATGGAAGCTTTAGGTATTTATGAAGTAGTACCAGAAGATTTTGGTTTGATAGATTATGCCAATACTTCCAAAATAGAAGCTCAGGAGATTATTCGCCAAGGAATAGAATTAATGATAAATGAAGTAGGTTAAAATTACACGTATGAATGCATTAAGAAAACGTTTAGACGCTTTAAAAAAGCCTTTTGGGAAAGGTGAAAAATTGGAAAAGTTTGCACCTGCAATCAATGCCTTTGATACTTTTTTGTTTGTGCCCAATCACACGACAAAAAAAGGTGCGCACATCCGTGATGCGGTAGATTTAAAGCGCACCATGGTAACGGTCATCATCGCATTACTTCCCGCACTGGTGTATGGAATTTACAACACGGGATATCAATACTACATTCAAACAAATACACCGTTCACATTTCTGGATGCTTTTATCCACGGTGCTTGGAAAATTGTTCCTATGATTATTGTGTCTTATGTGGTTGGTTTGTCAATAGAATTTGCATTTGCAGTGTATCGTGGACATGAAGTCAATGAGGGGTATCTGGTTACAGGTCTTTTAATCCCAATGATCATGCCGGTCGATATTCCACTTTGGATGGTGGGTATTTCAACTGCTTTTGCTGTTTTGATTGCAAAAGAAGCCTTTGGAGGGACTGGGATGAATATTCTCAATCCAGCATTGACTGCCAGAGCCTTTGCATTTTTTGCATACCCCACATACATGTCTGGAAATAAAGTCTGGGTTTCTGAGGCAAGTAATGTAGATGCTATTTCGGGAGAAACGATTCTTGGAAGCCTAGCTGCAGGACAAGAAGTAAACTACTCCATGTTGGAAATGTTTCAAGGTGCTATTCCCGGCTCTATTGCAGAAACCTCAACACTTTGGGTGGCTGTTGGAGCCTTGATTCTGATTCTTACAGGAATTGGAAGCTGGCGAATCATTACCGGAGGAATTCTAGGAGCTGCATTTATGGGCTTCTTGTTCAACCTTTGGGGAGCAAATGCGTTGATGAGTTTTTCTTGGATCAATCATTTGGTAGTTGGTGGTTTTGCCTTTGGAATTGTATTTATGGCTACAGACCCAGTTTCAGCTGCACAAACCAATAAAGGAAAATGGATTTACGGTATCTTAACGGGTATTTTCTGTATCATGATCCGAGTTTTTAACCCGGCCTATCCAGAAGGAGTAATGCTTGCCATTTTATTAATGAACGTTTTTGCACCTACCATTGATCATTATGTTATCAATGCGAATATCAACAAACGCAAAAAACGATGGAGTAATGCACAAGAACTTAAAACTGCATAAAAATGAATAGAGACAGTAACGCATATACTTTTATTTTCGCAACTCTGATGGTCTTGGTGGTAGCATCAGCATTAGCCTTTACGGCTAGTTCATTAAAAGACCTCCAAGCCTCAAACGTGCGTAAAGAAAAAATGCAAAATATTTTAGCAACTATCGGCATTGAAACCGACCGAGAACAAGCTGAAAATTTATACAACGAATACATTACAGGAGAATTATCCCTTACAGCTTCTGGCAATTTAGACGATCAAGTTAGCGCGTTTGAAATCAATTTGAATAACGAACTTAAAAAACCCGTTGACCAACAACGTTTTCCCCTGTACGAAGCCAATGTTGATGGAAATAAATTTTATGTTGTTCCATTAAGAGGTGCTGGTTTGTGGAATGCAATTTGGGGATACATTGCTTTGAGAGAAGATAAAAATACGATCCAAGGTGCAGTTTTTGACCATACTGGAGAAACTGCAGGTCTAGGAGCTGAAATTACCCAACAGTGGTTTCAGGACCGATTTGTAGGGGAAAAAGTTTTTAATACTCAAGGAAAATTAGTTGGAATCAATGTTTCTAAAACAAACAATGACCCTAAAGATACCGACAAAGATGATCACGAAGTAGATGCCATTTCTGGAGCCACCATTACAGGAGATGGAGTTACCGATATGATCTTAGAACGATTAACACACTACCTTCCTTACCTCAAGGCAAACGAAAACACCGTGGCATTAAACCAATAATTTAATGGAAGAAAAAACACCAACGCCCGAAAAGAAAACTACGCTGCTTTTTGTCAATAAAGAAAGAGAGCCTCTGTTTTCCAAAAAGAATCGAAAGCTACTTTCTGATCCGATGGATGACAACAATCCAATTACTGTTCAAGTATTGGGTATTTGCTCCGCTTTGGCAATTACTGTTCAGCTGAAACCAGCTGTGGTTATGAGTATTTCGGTAATGGCAGTTATGGCAGCAAGTAATGTCATCATTTCTCTTTTGAGAAATCTAATTCCAAATCGAATTCGAATCATTGTTCAATTGGTTGTGGTGGCTTCTATGGTAATTTTAGTAGATCAAATCTTGAGAGCCTATGCCTACGATGTCAGTAAAGAATTATCCATTTTTATTGGCCTGATTATCACAAACTGTATCGTTATGGGAAGATTGGAAGCCTTTGCTCTTGGAAACGGAGTGTGGAAATCCTTTTTAGACGGAATTGGAAATGCGGCAGGATATGGAGTAATTTTAATACTCGTAGCTTTTTTCCGTGAGTTGTTTGGTTCGGGCAAGCTGTTTGGTTTTCAGGTCATTCCAGATGCTGTTTACGAGATGGGTTATGTCAATAATGGACTGATGTTGCTTTCCCCAATGGCATTGATCACAGTAGGAATTTTGATTTGGATTCAACGTTCGCGTAACAGAACATTAATAGAAAAAAATTAAGACCCAACTATGGAATCGTATTTAAACTTATTTGTAAAAAGTATCTTCATAGAGAACATGATCTTCGCCTATTTT
Organism: Flavobacteriaceae bacterium; assembly: GCA_029243165.1. Taxonomy (GTDB): domain Bacteria; phylum Bacteroidota; class Bacteroidia; order Flavobacteriales; family Flavobacteriaceae; genus MS024-2A. Next base: position 180,839 of record JAQWSN010000005.1, on the reverse strand, counting down.
CTGGGTATGTGCTCTTACTTGGCGGTATCTAAAACAGTTAAAACTGCGGTAGGACTTGGTTTTGCCGTAATCTTTGTTTTGGCAATTACAGTACCGATTAACTTTTTATTGGACACCTATTTGCTGCAATCTGGAGCCTTATCTTGGTTAGGTCCCCAGTACGCAGACCTTGATTTAAGTTTTTTAAGCTTTATCATGTTTATTGCAGTGATAGCGTCAATGGTACAATTGGTTGAAATGATTGTAGAAAAGTTTGCTCCTGCACTCTACGGTGCTTTGGGAATCTTTCTTCCCCTAATAGCAGTGAACTGTGCTATTTTGGGGGGTTCACTGTTTATGCAGCAAAAAGATTTTTCTGGTGTTACAGAGTCTGCAGTGTACGGTTTTGGATCTGGGATTGGATGGTTGTTGGCCATTGTTGCAATTGCAGCAATACGAGAAAAAATTACCTATTCCAACGTTCCCGCTCCACTTCGCGGATTGGGAATTACTTTTATTATTACAGGACTAATGGCGTTAGGTTTTATGAGTTTTATGGGAATTAAATTATAATGTGAGATGGATTATTCAGTTGTATTAGCAAGTATTTTAGTTTTTTTAGTTATTACCTTTTTATTGGTGGGAATGCTCTTGGGAGCTAAGGCAAAATTATTGCCATCGGGTCCCGTTTCTCTTTTAATCAATGGGGATAATGAAGTTGAAGTTTCTTCAGGAAGTACGCTATTAAGTACTCTTGGGAACAATAAAATATTTTTGCCCTCAGCTTGCGGTGGAGGTGGAACTTGTATTCAGTGTAGGTGCCAAGTGCTTGAAGGTGGTGGAGAAATTTTACCCACAGAAGCTCCTCATTTTTCAAGAAAAGAAGTAGCCGAAGGCTGGCGTTTAGGGTGTCAAGTTAAAGTGAAACAAGACATGGTAATCCAAGTCCCTGAAGAGGTTTTTGGAATTAAAAAATACGAGGCTAAAGTCGTTCGAAATTGGAATGTTGCCTCTTTTATTAAAGAGTTTGTAGTCGAAATCCCTGAAGCAATGGATTACAAAGCGGGAGGGTATATTCAAATTGAAATTCCTCCTTGTGAAGTAAAATACGAGGATATTGATATTTCTGCTCACCCTGAAGAACATCCTGGCGAACCAGACAAGTTTAAACTGGAGTGGGACAAATTCAATTTGTGGCCTTTGGTAATGAAAAATCCCGAGACAGTGGAGCGAGCTTATTCCATGGCTTCTTACCCTGCCGAAGGGAAAGAAATTATGCTCAATGTTCGAATAGCAACACCCCCCTTTGATCGAGCTAAAAACGGATGGAGTGATGTAAATCCTGGAGTTGCCTCTTCTTATATTTTTTCCAAAAAAGCAGGTGATGCAGTGACCATTTCAGGGCCTTATGGTGAATTCTTCATAAACGAATCTGAGTCTGAAATGCTCTACGTTGGTGGTGGAGCGGGAATGGCTCCAATGCGCTCTCATCTGTACGAATTATTTAGAACTTTAAAGACAGGAAGAAAAGTAACTTTCTGGTATGGTGGTCGTTCCAAACGTGAATTGTTTTACATCGATCATTTTAGAGCTTTGGAAAAAGATTTTCCAAACTTCAAATTCTACATTGCACTGTCTGAACCTATGGAAGACGATAATTGGAAAGAAAAGGACGGTTTGGATGGAGACGGAGACGGATTTACCGGCTTTGTCCATCAAGTTGTTATTGATAATTATTTATCCGCACATGACGCTCCTGAAGATATTGAGGTGTACTTCTGTGGGCCTCCGCTGATGAATCAGGCAATTGAACGTATGGCAGAGGACTTTGGAGTTCCTCCTGAAAATGTTCGCTTTGATGATTTCGGAGGGTAATCAACACATAAAAAAGAGGTTTTTAACCTCTTTTTTAGTTTTAGAAATAAGACCCTAAATCATTCAAGCTTTTTAATTTAAATTTGTTGGACATGAGTCAGTTAACACAACAAGAAATCCATCAGCTAGCCATGCAAGAGGTTGGCGATTATCTGGAAGCTGAAGGATATGAATTTTTGGCAGTAAACTCTCAAATCAAGCGAACTCCTCAATTTGTTTGTGTAAAAGAAAAAAAATTGTTTTTTATTGTAGTTCAAGGAACTTTATATCCAAAGGCTCCAAAAAAATTTGATGCTGATTTAATTCAAAAAGTAAAAGACCATGCAGAAAAAAATAACGCACAGTTATTTCTTGCAGGAGTGGGTTTTGCCCATGCGGAAAATTACGATTACCCATTAACAAAAAAGGACCCTTATGCAGTCAATTTTCATGGACTGGAAGCGATACAGTAGACTTTTCGTTTGCCTTACACTTATCTGGAGCTGTACTTCAGAGCAAGAAAAATCACAAAAGATTCAAGGGTATGCATTGGGGACTTCCTACTCCATTTCATACGTATCCAATACACTTACCCCTGAACACTTAACGCAAAAGGTAGACTCTCTAATCGAGGTAATAAATCAATCTATGTCCACTTATATTTCTGATTCTGATATTACCAAAATCAATAAAGGAGACAGCCTTTTAGTTGTTGACGATCATTTTGTAAACGTTTATCGTAAAGCTTCTGAAGTTTGGAAACAATCGGGTGGATTTTTTGATCCCACAGTTGGAGCCTTGGTTAATGCATATGGGTTTGGGCCTGGAAAATCCTTAAACACTGTTTCCCAATTTCAGCGTGATAGTTTATTGACTTTTACTGGCTGGTCAAAAACAAAACTGACAGAGCAACGAACCATTCAGAAGCAATACCCCAATGTTTATTTTGATTTCAATGCATTAGCTAAAGGTTATGCTGTAGATGTACTGGCGAGTTATTTGAAAAGTTGGAATCTAGATTCTTATTTGGTTGAAATTGGAGGAGAAATTGTTGCCAAAGGAAAAAGCCCTCGTTCTGGGGAGTTTTGGAAAATTGCCATTGATGATCCACAACAGAGTGATGAACGAAATTTTATTCGGACAATTACGCTTCAAAATCAAGCCCTTGCAACCTCGGGAAATTACAGAAAATATGCAATCGATAAACAAACAGGGCTTCGCATTGCGCACTCCATCAACCCCATTACAGGTGAAGCAATTCCTACAAAAGTATTAAGCGCTTCGGTCTTGGCGGCGGATTGTATGACCGCTGACGCTTATGCTACTGCCTTAATGGTAATGCCTTTGGAAGAGGGACGTAAAATGATTGAAACCGATTCGAGTCTTGAGGCGTATTGGATTGTTTCTGATTCAAAAATGGAGATGAAAGAACTTTTTTCTTCGGGGTTTCCAAATAACGAATAAGGTTTTAGTTTTTAATCGCAATTGGAATTTTTTCACTGTAGGGTAGTGCAAACTTTTGTTTTTCTTGACTTGTGAGTTTTTTGAGAAAATCAATTGCATGGGAGTCAAACCCGACACTTTCCAATCGGGTGTAATAATCTGTTCCATAAATTCGGACGTGATCGTATTGACCAAAAATTTCAGTTCGAGTTGCTTTATCCGTAATGCTGTTATCTTCTAAAGTTTGTGTCCGATTTTCCTCTAGGGGGACTTGAGCAATTAGGGTTCCACCCTGTTTTAGAACCCGATACATTTCTTGCATGGCTTTTTGATCCTCAGGAATGTGTTCTAGCACATGATTGCATAAAATCAAATCGTAGTAATTATCCTGAAAGGGAAGTTCACAGAGATCGGCTTTAATTTCTGCTAAGGGAGAGTGGAGATCGGTTGTAGTATATTCCCAATGAGAAAAAGTTTTAAATTTTTGATAAAAAACTTGCTCAGGGGCAACATGTAATACTTTAATTGCGTTATTGATAAAGTTTGTTTCTCTCTCTAAATAAAGCCATAACAGGCGATGTCTTTCAAGTGAAAGTGTACCGGGACAAAGTGCATTTTCTCTTATTTTTTGATAGCCGTAAGGAAGAAATTTTCGATAGGAGGATCCGTCTATGGGATCGGTAAAGCGAGTTCCTTTAAAATACCATTTAATTACAGGACGAAAGAAAATACTCATTGAAATGAGCCAAGGTCTTGGAATCAAATTCAGTAGTATTTTCATAGCACCAAAGGCTGTGCACGAAAGGGATACTCTTCCTCGCTAGAAATACATAATGCTTTGTAAATGTATTCAAAAGTAGAAAGCAGTTCGGGCTTTCCATCGACAAGAGCTACGTTGTGTTCAAAATGAGCAGATGGTTTTCCATCGGCAGTAAGTATGGTCCAGCCGTCTTTGAGTTGCTTGATCCGATGTGTTCCCATATTGATCATGGGTTCAATTGCCAAAACCATTCCATTTAAGAATTTTTTTCCCCGTCCTCGTTTCCCGTAATTTGGCACTTCTGGGGCTTCGTGCATGATTGTTCCCAGTCCGTGACCTACCAATTCGCGAACAACTCCATAGCCTTCCCTTTCACAATAATTCTGAATTGCATAGCCTAAATCGCCAATTCGGTTGTTCAATTGAAAGGCTTTGATGCCTTCGTAAAGTGATTCTTTCGTTATGCGAAGAAGTTTTTTAGTTTCCTCAGAGATTTCTCCTACCGCAAAGGTGTAGGCATGGTCTCCATAAAAACCATTTTTGAGTGCACCACAATCAATAGAAATGATATCGCCCTCCTTAAGGGGTTGATCATTGGGTATGCCGTGTACAACTTGTGCATTGGGACTCATGCAAAGGGTATTTGGAAAATCATAGAGCCCTAGAAAACCCGGCTCTGCGCCTTGGTCTTTGATGAAATCGTGAGCAAGTGTATCCAGAGACAAAGTACTAACCCCAGGCTTAATTTCTGAAGCCAACATCCCTAAGGTTTTGGAAACAACTAGTGCACTTTCACGCATTAATTCGATTTCCTCTCGAGTTTTTAATATTATTCCAGACATATCAGAAATCGGCGTAAGCGTCTTTGTAGGCTTCTTTTTTCAATATTTTAGAAAAATCTTCAACCATACTCTCTACGGGAAATTCTACAATCCGGTTGTTTTCTTTTCCATTTTCAAAAAAGATCAGTGTCGGAATATTTAAGATGTCATACTCTTTTTCATAACCAAGAGGACTGTCTTTTGCTTCTGAAACACCATACATTTCTATTTGATCTTCGGAGATTCCTAATGCATCTAAAAGTTTAAACATTCCGCCTAATTCTCTTTGGGTATCCCCACACCAAGTTCCAAGAAACAGCTTGAATGTCAAATTTTTAGCAAGAGGTGCGTGCTGTTCAACCCATCCTTCAGGAATTTTGAGTTGATCGTATTCTGATTGAAACCAAGCTAAAAATTCATCTGTGTTGAGGTTTGCCCTATTCATGTAGCCCAGAACAACCGTTTCTCCTTCTTCACCAACCAAGGTTTTAACATCCATAGGCTTAGAACTGTATTTCGGAGTTTGGGATTGATTGCAACTAACAATCGCAAGGCTTAAAAAGAGTGATAGAACAAAATATTTCATAATTAAAGGAGTAAAGATTTTTGGGTCATGGTTTCAGGTTTTGCTACCCCCATTAAATCGAGTATGGTAGGGGCAATGTCCCCTAATATTCCTGAATGGATTTCTTTTTTCTCGGGATCAACTAAAATGACTGGGACAGGATTAGTGGTGTGTGCGGTGTTAGGACTTCCATCTGGATTGATCATCGTTTCACAATTTCCATGATCAGCAATAACTAAACTAGCATAACCTTTTTCGAGCGCTGTGTCTAACACTGCTCTTGCACAACTGTCCACTGCCTCACACGCTTTAATGGCAGCCTGTAAATCACCAGTATGCCCAACCATATCTGGATTTGCAAAATTTAAACAGATAAAATCTGGGGGGTCATTTTTAATTTTTTCAACGATAGCATCACGAATTTCAAATGCGCTCATTTCTGGTTTGAGGTCATAGGTTGCCACTTTAGGCGACGGGCATAAAATTCTTTCTTCTCCTTCAAAAGGAACTTCTCTTCCTCCGTTAAAAAAGAAAGTAACGTGAGGATATTTTTCAGTTTCTGCGATGCGCACTTGTGTTTTTCCTGCCCGAGCCAAAACTTCGCCCAAGGTGTCTTGAAGGTTATCTTTATCAAATACAACCTTTACTCCCTTAAACGATTCGTCGTAATTGGTGAGTGTTACGTAAAATAAATCAAGTGGCTGCATTTCATGTTCTGGAAAGGCTTGTTGAGAAAGAACTTGAGTGAGTTCTCTTCCACGATCCGTTCTAAAGTTAAAGAATAGAACTACGTCACCTTCCTCAATTTTCCCAATCGCTTTTCCGTTGTCATTTAGTTTAACCAAGGGCTTAATAAATTCATCGGTAATGCCATCATCATAACTTTTTTGTAAACTTTCTTCGAAGTTGGAAGAAGCATTTCCTTTCCCGTGAACCAAAAGATCGTAAGCTAGTTTTACTCGTTCCCAACGTTGATCACGATCCATAGCATAATAGCGTCCTATCAAAGAAGCAAATACCGTGTTTTTACCAATGAGTTTATTTTCAATTTGATTTACAAACCCTTTTCCAGATTGTGGATCAACATCTCGGCCATCAGTAAAGGCATGAAGATACACTTTGGGGAGTTCGTATTTTTCTATTAAATCGATCAGGCCCCCTAGATGTTTGATGTGTGAATGCACCCCTCCGTCTGAGAGTAAACCTAAAAGGTGTATTTTTTTATTTTCTTTCTTGGCGTACTCCAAACTCTCAATTAATACTTTTTCGTTTTGAAGCTCATTATTATCTACAGCCAAATTTATCTTTGCTAAATCTTGATAAACAATTCTTCCAGCACCTAAGTTCATATGGCCTACTTCGCTATTTCCCATTTGTCCTTCGGGTAAACCAACATGAATACCATCGGTTCGAAGGGTGTTAGAAGCGTAATTTTGATAGAGTGAATCAATGTAAGGGGTGTGAGCTTGATCTAAAGCAGATACTTTTGGATCTGGGGCATTTCCCCAGCCATCTAAGATCATTAAGAGTGTTTTTTGGGCCATTAATTTTTTTTCAAAGATACAAATTTGTCCGCTCTCCGTTAAATCCGCTTAGCTGAAAAAAAAACTGTTACTTTGTAAAAAAAGAGTTGAAAAAAGGCCTCGTTTTTAGATCTACAGGGAGTTGGTACACAGTTGAATCTGAAGGTATCTTTTATGCCTGTAGAATTAAAGGAAAACTTCGCTTAAAAGGAATTAAAAGCACGAACCCTGTTGCTGTTGGAGATCGTATTTTTTTTGAAGTCGATCAGCACGCTTCAGAGCCCGAGGGAACCATAGTGGCAATTGAAGAACGCCAAAATTACATCGTTAGAAAGTCAGTAAATTTATCTAAGCAAACACACATAATTGCCTCAAATATTGACCAAGTTTTTTTGCTCATTACACTTCATAACCCTCCTACTTTTACTGCCTTTATCGATCGTTTTTTAGTAACTGCTGAAGCTTACCAAATTCCTGCGATATTAGTATTTAATAAGTTGGATACCTGTACTCCAAATCAAGAAAAAGAAATTGATCGCTTGGCTACTATTTATGATAAAGTAGGATACAAAACCTTAAAAATATCAGCAACAGATGGAATAAATCTTTCAGAAATTGAAATGATGATGCATGACAAAGTAAGTATGTTTTCAGGTCATAGTGGTGTTGGGAAATCTACATTAATCAATGCTTTAGCTCCCGATTTAAAATTAAAAACTGCTGCGATTTCTGAGCAACACCAGCAGGGTATTCATACCACTACTTTTGCAGAAATGTTTTCCTTGCCCAAAGGAATGAAGTTAATTGACACCCCGGGCATCAAAGGCTTTGGTGTGGTGGATATGAAACTTGAAGAAATTGGAAATTATTTCCCAGAATTTATCGCGTTAAAATCAGACTGTAAGTTTCACAATTGCCTGCATCAAAATGAGCCTCAATGTGCTGTTATTGATGCATTGAATAACGGAGCAGTTGCAGAGACACGATATCAAAACTACTTACAAATGTTAGAAAATGATTCAACATATCGTTAAAAAAAAGACATGAGAGTAGTGATTCAAAGAGTGCGTAAAGCCCAAGTGACAATAGAACAAAAAAGTACAGAAAACATCGGTTCAGGCATTTTAGTTTTATTAGGAATTGAAATGGCAGATGACACAACTGATGTGGATTGGCTAGTCAATAAGGTGTTGAACTTGCGTATTTTTGAAGACGCGAATGGAGTGATGAACAAGTCTTTATTAGATGTTCAAGGTGAATTGATGGTGGTGAGTCAATTTACCCTTATGGCTGCAACTAAAAAAGGGAATCGCCCTTCTTACATAAGAGCTGCAAATCACGAACATGCTATTCCGCTTTATGAGTCTTTTGTTAAAAAGTCTGAAGCGGTATTGGGAACTAAAGTGGCAACGGGAACTTTTGGAGCGATGATGCAAGTAGCCCTTGAAAATGACGGTCCTGTTACTCTTTGGATAGACTCAAAAAACAAGGAGTAATAATGCGTAACTTTTAAAGAACATTTACCTCCATTTCGAGTGTGATAGCAAAAACTTTTTTAACCTCTGCTTGAATTTTTTGAGCTAAAGCTAAGATTTCGCTTCCTTTTGCATTGCCTAGATTTACTAAAACTAAAGCTTGTTTTTCATGAACAGCAGCATTTCCATGAGCGGTTCCTTTAAATCCTAATTGATCAATAAGCCATGCAGCGGGTACTTTTAGCTGATCCGCAAGTGCTGGGTAAGAAGGAAGCTCAGGATGTTTATTTTTGAGTTTTTCGTAATGTGATTTTGAGATTAGTGGGTTTTTGAAAAAGCTGCCGCTATTTCCCAAAATTTTTGGATTGGGTAGTTTTGATTCTCGAATGTCAGTTACCGCAGCTGCAACTTGTTGAATGCTGGGTGAAAAGTCTGCAAACTTGGCTTTTAATGCACCATAGGAAAGCTTTAAACGGTGTGGGGGTTTTTGAAGTTCAAAACATACGGAGGTGATGATTTGTTTTCCTTTTTGATGTGTTTTAAATATGGAAGATCTGTAATCGAATTCACACTCTTTTTTAAGAATTTTTTTTTCTTCAAAGGTATTAAGGTCTAGGGTTTTACAAGATTTGAACACAGAGGTCAATTCTACTCCATAGGCACCAATGTTTTGAATGGGAGCAGCACCAACACTACCTGGAATTAGTGCTAGATTTTCTACACCACCGTAATCATGGTCTAAACACCAACAAACAAAGTCATGCCAGTTTTCTCCGGCTTGTACTTCGACGACAACCGTTTCGGTATTTTCTGCTATGAGTTCAATGCCTTTGGTGTCAATAAGCAAGGTGAGTCCTTCAAAATTTTTAGTGAATAAGATGTTGCTTCCTCCTCCTAAAATTTGAAATGGAAGTTCTTTGTTTTGAGTGAGAATATTTTTTAACTCTGTAGCCTTTGTGATTTTAAAAAAGTATTTTGTCTGGACATCAATCCCAAAGGTGTTGTAGGGCTTTAAAGAAATGTTCTCTTTAAATTTGAGCATGATTCAAGGTACAAATTTCTTGTAGGCTTCCAATGCTTTTTCTAAAATAGTTGCCGCAAGGATCAGTTTTTCCTGATCCAGAATAAAGGCAATTCGAACTTCATTGAGACCTACGTTAGGGGAAGAATAGAACCCTTTGGCAGGGGCTAGCATTACCGTTTGATTGTTTAAATTAAAATCGGTGAGTAAAAATTTAGAAAATTCCTCAGCATCGTCCACTGGCAATTTTGCGATGCAATAAAAAGCACCCATAGGATGTGATACTTGAACATTTGGAATTTGCTCCAAATGTTTGATCAGTACATTTCTTCTTTGGGTGTACTCTTTTATTACTCCCTTCAAATAACTCTCTGGAGCTGAAAGTGCTGCTTCACTTGCTATGAGTGCATAAGTGGGAGGTGAAAGTCTTAGATGCGCAAATTTTAATACGTTTTGGATTAATTCTTTATTTCTAGAAACAAGGGAACCTACCCGTGCGCCACACATACTGTAACGTTTGGAAACAGAGTCGATCATAACAGTGTGGTCGCTTGCACTTTCGTTGTTTAAAACAGAATAATGAGGCTCTGAACCGTGAATAAATTCTCGATACACTTCATCCACAATCAGAAAAATATCGTGTTTAATAGCTAATTCACAGAGGGTGTCCACCTCTTTTTGACTGTAAACATATCCTGTTGGATTGCTTGGGTTGCAGAGAAGAATGGCTTTGGTTTTGGCACTAATTTTTCCGCTGATATTTTCTAATGCGGGGAGTTGAAATTGAGCATGGAATTCTGAAATCACGGGAACTACTCGGACACTAGCGGCGCTTGCAAAACCATTGTAGTTTGCGTAAAACGGTTCAGGGATAATAATTTCATCTCCTGCATCACAGATTACATTGAGGGCAAAAGTAAGAGCTTCGCTGGCTCCAGTAGTGACAATAATGTCCTCAGTTGAAATATTGATTTGGTGTTTATCATAATAATCAACTAATTTTTCTCGGTAAGAAAGGGTGCCTTGCGAAGGACCGTAAGGCAATAAATCCAAATTTGAATGCTTCACCGCTGCTGTTGCTTCTTTTGGAGCTGCAATATCAGGCTGACCAATGTTTAAATGCAGAACATCAATTCCGTTTGCTTTGGCTTGCTCAGAATAAACGACAAGTTTTCTAATCGGTGAGGTGGGAAGATCAATTCCTTTTTTGGATAATTGTGGCATGAGTCAAATAAAGTTGCAAAAATGCAAAATTATGAGGTTTTTAGCACGCCACGAACCAATATTTTAGCGTTGATAAAAATTTTAAAGATTTTCAGAGCGTTTAAAGTCTTGTATTTAGTTGGGAAGTACCGTTCCTTTAAGTTTTAAAGCAATGATTGAATTGTTTTCTTGATTGGTAGATACCGTAATCGTTTTTCTGAAAGGTCCTACTCTTTTGGTGTCGTATCGGACAACAATCTCTCCCGTTTCTCCGGGGGCAATAGGCTCTTCTGGTTTTTGTGGAATGGTACATCCGCAGGTAGATTGAATATGTGTAATAATCAAATCTGCATTTCCATTGTTTGTAAAGGTAAATACACGTTCTCCATCACTTCCATTTTCGATGGTGCCGTAATCGATGGTGGTGGATTCAAATTCAATTTCAGGGGCAGTTTGTTGAGCATACAAGGATACGCTAAACAGGATTAATAAGACGTTGAGGTAATTCATTGTTTTCATAAGACGGTTTTAGGACATAAAAATAAAAATTTTCTTTATTTGTTTGTCATTATGTTTATAAGATTAGTGTTGCTACTTTTGTAAACAAAAATTAGACCAAAATTTTCACATGGAAATTCCTTCCAAATTTGATGCTAAAGGGGTAGAGAGTAAATGGTATGCCTTTTGGCAGGAGAATAACTTTTTCAAATCCATTCCAGACGAACGCGAACCCTACACAATAGTTATCCCCCCTCCTAACGTAACAGGGGTCTTGCATATGGGGCATATGCTAAATAATTCGCTCCAAGATATTATTATCCGCAGAGCACGAATGTTAGGCTTTAATGCCTGTTGGGTTCCAGGAACCGACCATGCCTCCATAGCAACAGAAGCCAAGGTGGTTGCAAAATTAAAAGCTGAGGGTATTGATAAAAGTGCTCTGACCCGAGAAGCCTTTCTTAACCATGCTTGGGAATGGACACACGAGTACGGAGGTGTTATTTTCGAACAATTAAAAAAGCTGGGATGCAGTTGTGATTGGGATCGAACTAAATTTACACTAGATCCTGAAATGACTGAATCAGTGCTTCAAGTTTTTGAAAAATTGTACAACGATGGGCATATTTACAGAGGCTATCGGATGGTAAATTGGGATCCTGAAGCACAAACTACCCTTTCGGATGAAGAGGTGCTTTACGAAGAAAAAGATGGAAACCTCTACCATATTAGCTATCAGATTGTGGATAGTGATCAGCATGTCATTATCGCTACCACTCGCCCAGAAACTTTATTGGGAGATACAGCTATTTGTGTTCATCCTGAAGACGAACGCTATTTTCATTTAAAAGGGAAAAAAGTTCGGGTTCCGCTCACGGATCGGGTCATTCCCATTATTCAAGACGATTATGTCGCGATGGATTTTGGAACAGGCTGTCTTAAAGTTACTCCAGCTCATGATCAAAACGATAAGATTTTAGGAGAAAAACACAAGCTAGAAGTTATTGATATTTTTAATGCTGATGGGACTCTGAATGAACATGGGGGAAAATATCAAGACCTAGATCGCTTTAAGGCTCGTAAAATAATAGCGAAGGATTTAGAAGCGCAAAATTTATTGATCAAGAAAGAACCACACAAGCACAAGGTGGGGATTTCAGAGCGAACAAAGGCCGTCATTGAGCCCCGCTTATCGGATCAGTGGTTTCTTAAAATGAAGGAATTGTCTCGACCTGCAATAGATGCGGTATTGAATTCAAATGATATTGAACTTCTTCCTGAAAAGTTTAAAAATACATACCGTCACTGGATGGAAAATATTCGAGATTGGAACATCTCTAGACAGCTTTGGTGGGGGCAACGCATTCCGGCATATTATTTCGGTAAAGGTAAAGAAGACTTCGTTGTGGCTTTAAATAAGGATAAGGCATTGGAAAAGGCTAAAGAAAAGAGTGGTAATTATGATTTGAATTTAGAAGATCTTAAACAAGACGAAGATGTTTTGGATACATGGTTTTCTTCATGGTTGTGGCCCATATCTGTTTTTGATGGAATTCGACATCCTGAGAACAAGGAGATTCAATACTATTATCCCACTCAAGATTTAGTAACAGGACCGGATATTTTATTCTTTTGGGTAGCACGTATGATCATGTCAGGTTATGCATTTAGAGATGAAAAACCTTTTTCTAAAGTGTATCTTACTGGGTTGGTTCGAGATAAGAAAGGTCGTAAAATGTCCAAACAATTAGGAAATTCTCCTGATGCTCTTAAATTAATAGAAGACTATGGTGCCGATGCGGTTCGTGTGGGCTTGATGCTGAGTTCTGCTGCAGGGAACGACTTGCTTTTTGACGAGTCTCTTTGCCAGCAAGGAAAAAACTTTGCAAATAAAATCTGGAATGCTTACCGCTTGATTGAAGGTTGGGAGATAGACGAAAGCAGACAAGCCTCTAAAGCCTCAGAGGAGGCCTTGGAATGGTATGAAAATCACTTTCAAAAAACACTTGCTTGGGTAGATGAAAACTTTGAAAAATACAGAATTTCAGATGCTTTAATGTCTATTTACAAACTTCTATGGGATGATTTTTGTTCCTGGTTGTTGGAGCTGATCAAGCCTGAATATGGTCAACCGATTGATCGTCAGTCGTATGATAAAGTGATTGCACTATTTGAAAGCAATTTGAGAATTCTCCACCCTTTTATGCCCTTTCTCACAGAAGAATTGTGGCACTTTATTGCAGATCGTAAACCGAAAGAGGCACTGACAGTTGCTTCTTGGCCCAAACCGAAAAACTTCAATGAGAAACTCCTTGCTAACTTTGAGTTGGCGCAGCAAATTATTGGAGGGATACGTAATTTTAGAAAAGAAAAAAATATTTCCTACAAAGAAAGTGTGGTGCTTTACATCAATACTGAAGCAAGTACTTTTAGTTTTGAGTCCAGTTTAATGAAATTAGGAGGAGTATCTGAACTAAATTTTACTGCACCTCCTGAGGATCTTGTTGGTGGGAGTTTTCGAATTCTCAATTTAGAACTCTTTATTCCTACTCAAGCCGCTGAGGATCCAGAAGCAGAAAAAGAAAAGCTCATCACAGAATTAAACTACACACGTGGCTTTTTGGCATCGGTGGAAAAGAAACTATCCAACGAACGTTTTGTGGCCAATGCACCTGAAAAAGTAATCGAATTGGAACGAAAAAAAGCAGCAGACGCTAAAGAAAAAATCAGCTTGCTAGAAAAGAATTTGGAGTCACTTTAAGTTAAGCAATGTGTGCTATGGTTTGAACCCCACCTTTAACCACATCATTAACTTTTACATTGAGTTGTGTATTTAGTGGAAGAAATAAATCTACACGAGATCCGAATTTAATGAACCCTGCATCTTCCCCTTGGACAACTTGAGTGCCTTCTTGTGCGTAATTGACAATTCTTCTTGCAACAGCTCCAGCAATCTGCCGGTACAAAATCTCTCCAAAAGATTCATTTTCAAGAACTATGGTTGTTCTTTCATTCAGTTCTGAAGATTTTGGATGCCACGCCACCAAATATTGTCCTGGATGGTATTTGCTGAACTTTACAGTTCCACTCATTGCATAACGGGTAACATGAACGTTTAACGGGGACATGAATATGGAAACTTGCAAGCGTGTATCTTTGAAATATTCTTTTTCAAAGACTTCTTCTACAATGACTACTTTGCCATCTACTGGGGAAATGAGATGCTTTTCATTTATTGGTGTGGTTCGTTTAGGATTTCTAAAAAATTGAAGAACCAATAGGAGAAGTACCAAAGTTGTTATTTGGATAAGCATTTTTAGCCATTCTATTGAAATTTTATATTCAGCCAATACAGTAATAATTGCTGCTAATATGAATGAGTTCATGATGATACGGGATCCTTCTCTATGAAACATATTCAGTTATTTTAAAAATTAAATAAACAAAAGGAGCAGTGTACAATACACTGTCCATACGATCAAAAAAACCTCCGTGACCAGGAATGAGCGACCCACTGTCTTTTACTTTGGCTTCTCTTTTGAATTTGGATTGGATAAGATCTCCTAAGGTTGCTGTCACAACAATGACAATAGCTAAAACGGGGAAGATCCAATTTGCGAGTTCTGTATCCAAATTCATCAACACCAAACTTAGTAAAATACAGCTCAGACCTCCACCCCAAAAACCCTCCCAAGTTTTTTTGGGTGAAATGGAGGGAAATAATAATGTTTTTCCCCAACGTTTACCAAAGACATAAGCAAAGCTATTGTTGGTCCATATGAGTAAGTACATCACTAAAGTAGTGCTGTTATTTTCCAAGCCTGTTAATTTGGTTGTGGCTAATATGAAATAGGCGGAACCTACAAGGTAAAAAAAGCTGAGACCACTTTTTTGGAAGGGTGCCGAAGGAAATTTTTTTTTGGCGATCAGACAATAAGTTAGGTACAGGCTTGTTAATAGGGTCAAACTCAAAAGGACATGATGAAGACTTTCAGGAACTTGATTTCTCTGAAATTGATAAGCTAAAAGACCAAAAACCAAAAACGAGATTGGGCTTTTGTAATGAATCAACTTCTGAAATTCAAGTAGTGCAAGCCCAGAAAAAACAAAAATTACAATCAGCAGAGCTAGATTAGACCAATAGGCAGAAAACACAATAAGGGTAACATACAAGAGTCCGGAAATGCTTCTGACAACGAGTTCTCTCATATGAATTAAAGTTTTTCAACAAAAAGAACGCTGAATACCTTTCTATGGAAAAATAGAGACAATTGGTTGAAAGTAGTCAGCATAAAATCATTTATCTTCTAAGAGCAAATATATGCTTTTTGAGGTAGTGTTGTACTCTGTGGTATCCTTTTCCTCCTCGGTATCAGACTTAATTTTAAGGGTTGTGATGTTTGTGGGAATAGTTTGTGGGTATTTATTCTTTAGGAAAGTCATCCCCTGACTGACATCCCTTACCAATTGACTCATTTGAGCTTTTACAATGATAGTTTGTGGTAAATCAGGAAGTTTGAAATGTTTGATTTGATTTTCACTTAATAAAATTTTCCCAGTATTGGAAATGAGGTATTCACATTCTATTAGAGCCGCTTTGAAGGCTTTGAGATTGCCTGAGCTTTGAGGAATAGGACGGGTACCGAATTGAGAGGAAAAAGTTTCATCTAAACTCAAAACCTGCTCGGGTTTCCAGTTGTTTTCAAGGCAGATGTCCTTAAAATTTTTCAATAAACTGACATCGGACTCGATAAAAAGGAACTTTCCCCCTTTTTTTGTAAAGTTTTTTGCGAAACCAATGTCTAATGGATCTTCTTCTTTAGGGAGAAAAGGGCTTTTCTCTGGCTTTTGCGCTTTATTCTTGCCAAAAAACTTGTCCCAGATACCCATAATACATCAATCATTTTTTGGCCTTGGCTTCCTCTATTTTTTCAGCATTTGATTTAAAAGGCCTTTTTCCAAGAATATTTTCTAGATCGTCCTTAAAAATAACTTCTTTTTCCAAAAGTCTATCAGCTAATTGGATTAATTTATCTTTAGAAGATGCGAGTAATGAAATTGCTCTTTCGTATTGTTTTTCAATAATTTCAGAAATTTCATGGTCAATTTTCCTAGCAGTTTCCTCGGAATAAGGCTTTGTAAAATTGTACTCTGATTGTCCAGATGAATCGTAATAGGTAATGTTTCCTAGTGTATCATTCAGTCCATAAACCGAAACCATAGCTCTAGCTTGTCGGGTTACTTTTTCCAAATCGCTTAGGGCTCCAGTAGAAATTTTATCGAACATTACTTTTTCAGCTGCGCGTCCTCCAAGAGCTGCACACATTTCGTCTAACATTTGTTCTGTTCTTACAATTTGTCTTTCTTCGGGTAGGTACCATGCCGCACCTAATGACTGACCGCGTGGCACAATGGTTACTTTTACAAGAGGTGCAGCGTGTTCTAATAACCAACTGATAATCGCATGTCCAGCTTCATGAAAAGCAATGGTTTTTTTCTCTTCTGGGGTGATGATTTTATTTTTCTTTTCTAAACCTCCTACAATACGATCTACAGCGTTGAGAAAATCTTGCTTACCAACAGACTTTTTATTTTTTCTAGCAGCAATCAAAGCTGCTTCATTACAAACATTTGCAATGTCTGCACCTGAAAATCCTGGGGTTTGTTTTGCTAGGAATTCAACATCAAGTGTTTTGATTACTTTAATGGGTTTTAAATGAACTTTAAAAATCTCTCTTCGCTCGTAAAGATCGGGTAGATCGACATAAATTTGACGATCAAAACGACCTGCTCGCATTAAGGCTTTGTCTAGAACATCGGCACGGTTTGTGGCTGCAACCACTATTACGTTGGTGTTGGTTCCAAATCCATCCATTTCAGTAAGTAACTGATTAAGCGTGTTTTCTCTTTCATCGTTTGAACCAGTGATATTGCTTTTTCCTCTTGCTCGACCAATAGCATCAATCTCATCAATAAAAATTATGGAAGGTGACTTGTCTTTAGCTTGTTTGAACAAGTCTCGAACTCTTGAAGCTCCAACACCTACAAACATTTCTACAAAATCAGAACCAGATAGTGAAAAGAAGGGAACTTTTGCTTCTCCTGCAACAGCTTTTGCCAAAAGGGTTTTTCCTGTACCGGGGGGACCCACTAATAGGGCTCCTTTGGGTATTTTGCCACCAAGGACGGTGTATTTTTTAGGATTTTTAAGAAAATCAACAATTTCTTGTATTTCTTCTTTTGCACCTTCCAATCCAGCTACATCTTTAAAAGTGGTCTTGACATCTGTGTTTTTATCAAAAAGCTTTGCTTTTGATTTTCCAATATTGAATATTTGACCTCCAGGGCCTCCGGCACCTCCGCCAGACATTCTTCGCATTAGGAAAATCCAAACTCCAATAATAATAATAATGGGTAAGAATCCAATAATGGCATCAATCCAACGGTTTTCAACAGTAATAAATTCTAGACGGAATGGAACTCCATTTTCACGAGCTTTTTCCAGTTTTTCTTCAAACAGTTCTAGGCTACCTACTTCAAATTGGTAGTGTGGGCCGCGTGAATTTTTTTGTCCGAAAATATTTTTGGAGTTGATGGATTGGTGTTCACTCTTACCAAGCGCTTCTTGAGTTAAAGTGACGCGAACACTGCTTTTATTTCTAATAACGATGACTTCGCTAACATCTCCAGCGTTGAGGTATTTTTCAAAGTTTGAAATATTGGTTTTGCTTACGGATTGCCAAGAGTCGCTACCGCCAAATAAACTCATTCCAAGTAGGGCAAAAATAATTGCGCCGTAAAGCCAGTAAACGTTAAACTTTGGTGTTTGTGGTTTTTTTTCTTCTTCTTTCATATTTTAATAGTTTGAGGCGATTTGAGTACTTTTTGCATCTCCCCAGAGTTCCTCTATGTTGTAATATTCACGGATATGATTTTGAAATACGTGAACTACGACATTTACATAATCGATCAATACCCATTCTGCGTTGTCTAAACCTTCCGTATGAAATGGTTTTTCTTGCAATGCTTTACTTACTGTTTTTAAAACCGAATTAACTATGGCGGATACCTGAGTATTTGAATTTCCACTGCAAACAATAAAAAAATCGCAAGGGGTATTGTCTAATTCCCTCAAGTCCAGTTGGTTAATATCTTGTCCTTTAACATTTTCAATTCCAAGTATGATCTCATCAACGAGCTGGACGTCCCTTTCTTTTTTATTTGCCATTAAGCTGTTCTCTTTTCAACAAATTTATTACTTTTTAAATCGCAATTCACCACTTCTATGGGCAATTTTAACTTAATCAAACTTAGTGCCACCGAATCAACAAATGATTATTTAAAAAAAAGACGCTCACAAGGAAATTGTCAAGATGGTGATTTGATCTGGGCAAAAGATCAAACAGCAGGTAGGGGTCAAGGGGATAAAAGCTGGAAATCAACGGCTGGAAAAAGTCTTACATTTAGTATCTACAGAGCTTTTGATACAAATACCCCTCAACACCCTTTTGAGATAAGTTCGGCTGTTACTCATGCAATGCTTCAGGGATTACACCAGTTAGGCATTCCCGATTTAAGCGTAAAATGGCCTAACGACATTTTGTCATGCGACCAAAAAATCGGAGGCATTTTGATTGAAAATACGTTCAAATCTTCACAACTGAAAGAAACGATTGTAGGGATTGGATTAAATATTAATCAAGAAAACTTTCAATCTCTTCCCAATGCAGCTTCGTTGTTTTCGGTAACTCAAAAAAAATGGAATTTAGAAACAGTTTTAGAAATTTTATTGGCTTGTCTTGAAAAGGAATTATTTTGTAATTTTTTAGATGTTGCAGATTCCAACTTAGCTGAATTCAATGCTAACTTATGGAGAAGAGATACTAGCTGTACCTTTGATGGACTTCGAGGGAATTTTCAAGCGATTCCTCTTGGTGTTACCCGAGAAGGAAAACTGTTGCTGTTTGATCTAGAGAAGAAAAAAGAGGAAGAGATTGACCTAACCCAAGCTAGGATGTGCTATGATAAATGATGGTATCAAGGAGTCCATTGGGCTGGATTTTTTCTCCATTCACTTAAATTTTGGGCTTCTTTTTCGGTGATTTTGTTTTGTTCTAAGGCGACTTTTAAAAGATTATTGTAATCACAAAGGGTTTGTAGTTTCAGATTTGCCTGGTCAAAAGCATGAGATGCTTCAGGAAAGCCGTAGGTAAACAAGGCTAGCATTCCTAAAATTTCATTTCCTGACGCTTCAAGCGCTTTTACTGCATTTAGGCTGCTTTTTCCGGTACTGATCAGGTCTTCGATCACAACTACCTTTTGATTGGGTTCCAACTTTCCTTCAATCTGATTTTTTCGACCGTGTTTTTTGGGTTCGGGACGGACGTAAATAAAAGGAAGTCCTAACTCTTGAGCGACCAACATACCAATACCGATAGCTCCTGTTGCCACACCTGCTATGACAATATCGTTTTGAAATTGATTTTTGATTTCTTCCGCAAGTACTTGGCTTAAGTACGTTCGAACTTTTGGATAAGATAAAGCAACTCGATTGTCACAATAAATAGGAGATTGCCACCCGCTGGCCCAAATAAAAGGATTTTTGGGATTCAATTTAATTGCATTAATTTGTAAGAGTGACTCTGCAGTTTGTTGAGCAATTTTTTGATTAAATACCATTCTTAAATGTATAAAGTTTTTTATAACCAGAAACCAATTTACTTGACTACCGATAGGAATGGAAATTCTGATGAGTTTCCATTATTTTTTGCCAAATATACTACAGTTACCAGCTTAATAAAAGCTTTAAAATCAAAGAAAGTGTCTGGAATTTATTTGTATCATCCAAAAAAAGAAAAACTTGAAAAACATTTTCTTAAACATTTCCCGAAAGTTGAGGCTGCAGGAGGGTTAGTGGAGCACAAAGACGGTCGGTATTTATTCATTTATCGCAATGATAAATGGGATTTACCAAAAGGCAAAATTGAAAAAAAAGAAATCATACTGAATGCGGCGGTACGTGAAGTCTCAGAAGAAACGGGTGTAGCAGATTTGATTGTCTCTAAGCCGCTTCCTACAACATATCATATTTACAATGCCAACGGTAAATTTAAATTAAAATTGACCCATTGGTTTTTAATGAAAACTAAATACACATTACCACTAAAACCTCAGATTGAAGAAAATATTCAAAAAGCAGAGTGGATCAATAAAGAAGAGATCTCGGGCTTACTGGATAATGCCTATGAAAATATTAAGGTTGTAGTTGGTGCAGCTTTGAAGTAATTAGCTTTTGTTGTATTGAACCGCTTGGGGTACAATAGAAGAATAATCACCACCAAAGCGCATAATTTCTCTAACAATGCTGCTACTGATGAAGGCGTGTTTGGCAGAAGTTAAAAGGAAGACGGTTTCAATTCCAGAGAGTCTTCTATTCATTTGTGCGACACTTTTTTCAAACTCAAAATCGGCAGGGTTTCGCAAGCCCCTAAGTAGCGCATGAGCGTGTACTTTTTTACAAAAATCTACGGTCAATCCTTCGTAAGACTCAACCTTCACTTTTGGGCTATTTTTATGGGTTTCTTTTATGAAATTCATACGCTCTGCTAAAGAAAACATATTTTTTTTCTCGCTGTTTTCACCGACAGCGATAATCAGTTCATCACACAAGGGCAATGCTCTTTCTATGATTTCTTGATGCCCAACGGTGATGGGATCAAAGGAGCCAGGAAAAACGAATCGTCGCATGGTTTTTATGTTATTCTTGTTCTAAAGCGGATTGTAAAAGGTAGCTAAAAAAATCGGAAAGCTCAATTCCCATTGCACTAATCTGTTGGGGGATAATACTATTTGCTGTAAATCCAGGAACAGTATTAATTTCAAGAAGGTGAGGGGTGTTTTCAACAAAAATGAATTCACTACGTACTACTCCTTTTAGCCCAAGTTTTTTGTAAATCAAGGTACTCCATTTTTCTATTTGAGCTTGCCAAGACTCAGGAAGATCGGCTGGGGTGATTTCTTGGGCTTTACCCTCGTATTTAGCAGCAAAATCAAAAAAATCATTTTCGCTAATAATCTCTGTGATGGGTAAAACCTGTATCTTATTTTTAAACTCAGCAACACCTACAGAAACCTCCCGACCCTCTAATGCACTCTCAATAATTAATTGACTGTCTTCTTTAAAGGCATTTGTTATTGCGGATTGAAATTCATTTAAGTGATTGACTTTAAAGACTCCAAAACTACTACCCGCACGATTGGCTTTTACAAAACAGGGCAATCCCACTACATCTAAAATTTTATTTAGATCTACAGCATCTCCTTTATCAAGACTGAAATGTTTAGCGGTAGGCACTTTACAATCTCTGAGTACAGATAGGCAATCTCTTTTATTGAATGTAAGGGCAGCGTTGTAGCTGTCACAACTAGTAAAAGGGATTTGGAGTAATTCCCATAAGGCTGCTAATTGTCCGTTTTCTCCAGGAGCTCCATGAACAGCATTGAAAATGACGTCGAGTTTAATTTGTTTATTTTCTCTATTTAAAGAAAAATCTCCTTTAGAAACACGGAATCTATTGTCATGGTCGTCAACAGCAGTCCAATTTGAAGCATCTATTGTGATGAGGTAGACTTCCCAAAGTTTACGATCTAAATTTAAAAAAACAGTTTTTCCGCTCTGAATTGAAATTTCAAATTCAGAACTAAAACCACCGCAAACTATCCCCACCTTTTTTGCACTCATCTTGTCAAAACTTAATTACAAATGTATGGCATTTCAATGCAACCTAAAAAGCCGAGGTTTTATTATCTTTGAATAGAATTAGAAACATGAATTTTTTACGCTTTCTGCTTAGTAAGACTTTTTACAAACAATTGCTTTATCTGGGATTGGGCTTGCCCATTTTATTTTGGATCATCTCATTTTCATTAAAGCTCGTAACGCACCATCAAGAGTATCTAGAGGTTCCTGACTTAGAAGGGATATCAATTGCTGAACTTCCAGATCTTATGGGCCAAGAAAACTTACGATTTGAGATTATTGATTCTACACGTTTTGTGCCGAATCTACCCCCGCTTTCTGTAATTGATCACCTGCCAGCAGCTGGGAGTGAAGTGAAAAAGAATAGAAAAATTTACCTTACAGTTAATCCCTCTGGATATCGACAGATTACGGTTCCAAACTTAATTCAGATTACCAAAAGAAATGCAGAGTCTATGATCAATGCAGTTGGTTTTCAGCTGGGAGAAATCACTTACAAAGACAATATTGGAAAAGATATGGTCTTAGAAATTGCACATCAAGGAAAAACAATAACTCCTGGTGTTTTACTTCCTAAAACAAGTAAAATAGATTTAGTTTTAGGAAATGGAAAAAGATAATCTTTCAACAGATCATGAGTCTACTGACTCAGATTCGCTTTATGAACATTATTCATTCACTGCTGATCAAGGTCAATCGCCCTTGCGAGTTGATAAGTTTTTGATGTCACGAATCGAAAAAGTAACACGGAATAAAATTCAACAGGCAGCAAAGGCAGGAAGTATTTTTGTAGGAGATCAGGTGGTCAAGTCAAATTACAAAGTGAAAGCTGGTGATCAGGTAAAAGTTCTTTTTGCTCACCCACCTTATGAAAACTTATTAGTACCGGAAGCATTAGACTTGGACATTGTCTTTGAAGACGAGACCTTGGTTGTAATTAATAAGCCAGCGGGTCTTGTTGTTCATCCAGGGCATGGAAATTATTCAGGGACACTATTAAATGGTTTATTACATCATTTTCAACAGCTACCCAAAAACAGTAACAATCGCCCCGGTTTAGTACACCGAATAGATAAAGATACGAGCGGACTTTTAGTTGTTGCAAAAACAGAATACGCAATGACTCATCTGGCAAAACAGTTCTTTGACAAAACTTCCGAGCGGACCTATTTGGCTTTGGTTTGGGGTGATTTTGGGCAAGAGGAAGGAACGATAGAGGGAGCGATTGGGAGGCATCCTAAAAACAGATTACAAATGACCGTTTTTGAAGATAATTCTCAAGGAAAAGAAGCCATTACTCACTACAAGGTTAAAGAGCGATTTGGGTATGTAACTTTGGTTGAATGCCAGCTTGAAACCGGTAGAACTCATCAAATAAGAGCTCATATGAAGTACATTGGTCATACATTGTTTAATGATGCTCGATATGGAGGGGATAAAATTTTAAAAGGGACAAGTTTTACTAAGTACAAACAGTTTGTTGAAAATTGTTTTAGTCTTTTACCTCGCCAAGCGCTTCATGCAAAAACACTTGGGTTTATTCATCCCGATACAGGAGAGAAGTTAATATTTGATTCTAACGTACCTCAAGATTTGGATTTTGGTTTGCAAAAGTGGCGTCAATATGCACAGCATAAGAAATTGCAATAGTAATATTTAAAGCTTTAATTTGGAATTCTTGCAAAGGCTGATAAAAGCAGTTACTTTTGATAAAAGAATAAGTTTTTTACTTAATGCTATTGAATTATGAAGCTATTAATTTCACCTGCCAAATCATTAGAATTTAAAAAGGAACTTCCGAGTAAAATCACAACAACAGCTGTTTTTGAGAATGAAGCCTCTTACATTAATTCTGTACTGAAAGAAAAATCTCCACAGCATTTAAGCAAGCTTATGAGTATTTCTGAAGCTTTGGCAGAATTGAATTGGAATCGTAATCAGGTGTTTAAAGCACCATCTGATTCCACAAATTCTAGAGCTGCTATTTTTGCTTTTAACGGAGATGTTTACACAGGCCTTGATGCTTATTCTCTATCAGAGAAACAAATAGAAATACTTCAAGAAAAACTTCGTATTCTCTCAGGATTGTATGGTCTTTTAAAACCTTTGGATGTTATTCGTCCGTACCGTCTGGAAATGGGGACTTCCCTAAAATTAGATGCTCACAAAAATCTTTATTCGTTTTGGAAAAATAAGCTAACAGAACAACTCAATTTGGAGTTGAAAGAAGGCGAGCTGCTTGTAAATTTAGCAAGTAAAGAGTACTTCAGCGCAATAGATGAAAAAGCGATTAAGAATGCTATTGTGACTCCGCATTTTAAAGACTTTAAAAACGGTAAACTTAAAATAATATCCTTTTTTGCCAAAAAAGCACGTGGCATGATGGTTCGTCACTTAATCGAACAAAATGCATCCACACTAGAGGACATTCATAGTTTTACTTCAGAGGGATATGCATTCAGTTCAACAGAAACAGTTGATGAGATGAACCCCGTTTTTGTAAGGTAATTATTTTTTAGCGCTTATTTTTTTCGACTTTTTTTTTGGGCGTCTTACTCCATTACTGCCTTTGATGATTTTTCCTCTTCGGGTTTTTTTATCGCCTTTTCCCATGGTATTTTGATTTGGTTAATACTAAAATACACTTTTTAAAATTCTTTTAGAATTTTGGCAATGCCTAAAATATTTTCAGTTTTGTATTTAGCTAGGAACTGAGCATTCAAATAGTTACTCCCCTCCAATCCCGAAGTTAGTAATTCTTTGTTCAAATCTAATTTTAAGTAGGAATTTAGCATGGGGATGGCAAGTGGTGCATAGCTGTAATGCCAAGGCTCATAATAAAATCCTTTTCGTTTGGGATTCTGTGTGTAGGGAAGATAAAAGCCAAATTTTTCAGCATGTTGATCCATCCATTTTTTCAACTTTACATAGGGTCCTTGATCGTGAAATTTCTCTTCAACCAATACATCACCCTCTCGAATCTGACTCCCATCAATAATATCAACGTCTGTTCCCCAATGGTGTCTTGATGTACCGGGTAGTGTTGAGTACTCAATAATTTTTTTTATGTTTTTTTGTGGTGATAGGCCAACTAATTCGTTGGATTTGTATTTCCGATTCCAAATGCTTTTTTGTCTTTCATAAGACCGATATCCTGATACAATCTCTAAAAAAACACCTTGTTTTAGTGCCGCATTTTGCATTTCCATAAAGGCTTCTCCAACCTCAAGGTTTAGAGGTATGGTATCGCTAAATAATGGAAGTTTACTCATACCTAAAAGCAACTCTTTTGAATAGGGTTCCTTTTTTTTAAATGGAGACCAAATAGGAAAACTTGCAAACCCCATAGTTGTATTAAGGAATAGTCTACGATTCATTTGGAATATTTCTTAGAAAACGTTGGTGCATACCAATAGGTTTGATTTCGAATGGGGTTCCTAATTTTTTAAAGCCATTATTCAAATATAGCTCATTTGCATTAATTCTCGCATTAAGCCAAATAATTTGAACAGTTGATTTTTGCTTAATTCTTAAAAGAATATTTTGAATTAGCTGGGTGGCAATTTTTTTTCGTTGAAATTCAGGAAGTACTGCCATAGCGCGAAGTTGAAATGCATTTTGTGCTTTCCTTTCAGGGCATGGATTTGGAAACGCACTCAGTATGCCCACCAATTGTGAAGAAACGAATGCTCCAATGTGAAGGGTTTCAGGATGGTCGTCATTATCCAAGCGACACGTTTCAAATGGCTGTCCTTTACGAAGCAAAGGATGTCTAAGTTCATAGGCTTCTTGCGCAAGAATTTTTTTTATTTTTATTTTCATTATTAAAAAATTAACATCAAGGGCGTATCAATATCACTTGGTAGAACTATCTTTAGAAAATGAAAAATACTCTTTTTTTGTGGGTTTGCATATTCTTTAGTGTAATCCTTTTAGGTCAGGAAAGACGTCCAATTAAGGGAAGATTGTTCTACAAAAACACTAGTGTTGTTGCTGCCAATGTGGTAAACAATACTGCTCAGATCAATACCATAACCGATAGTGAAGGGGCTTTTGAAATTGAAGTAGCCGAGGGAGATGAGATTATTTTTTCATCAGTTCAGTATCAAATTAGAGCCGTTACCATTACCCCTGAAATTTTGGCTAAAAATCGTTTGGTGGTAAATGTAGTTGAAAATATTACGGAGCTAAAGGAGGTAGTTGTTACCACTGAGGATGTAGAAAAGTACTTAGATTTAGTAGAAGAGGAATTTAAGGGATTTGACTACGATCAAGATAAATCCACTCGAATCAATAACAAATTAACAGATGATCGTGTTTTAACTCAAGGAATTGATTTTGTCAATATTGCTAAACTAATTGCAAAAGCATTGAATTCAAAACCCGAAGAAGAACGAATGCAAATGAAACCCAGCCAGGTTTTACCGCTTGTTTTTGAAACCTCGTTCTTTGAAAATGATCTTCAGTTGGAAAAAGATCAAATAACGGGATTTTTAGAATACATTGATACTCAGATGAAAACCAGTGCCTTACTCAAACAAAGTAAGCAGTTTCAACTCATCGATTTTTTGATCAATGAAAGCAAAAGCTACAAAGAAATTATTAAAGAATAAGAAATCAACCAATGCCAATAACTCTTTTGATTTCATTGTTTTTTTGGGTCAACAGCTCTGTTGCCTCAGTTAAAACACATAAATTTTACGTAAGTACAACTACTATTGAATTTAAAACGGAGTCCAAAACATTTGAAATTACCTCCCAAATTTTCACTGATGATATTGAATCGGTTTTAAGAGAACGTGATGAAGATTTAAGTTTGGATCCCGATTCAAATAGTGACCAAATCAAAGCACTCATCGCAGACTATTTTAAAAAAACTTTTCGTTTTAGTTCAGAAGGAAATTCCTTAAATTTTACCTTTTTAGGGAAGGAATACAAAAACGATATTGTCAAATGTTACATTGAGCTAAAACTTGATCAAGTTCCAGACGAAATAGAATTGTTTAATGGTCTTTTCTTTGATTTATTCGAGGATCAACAAAACATTGTTCATTTTAAAAAATCAGATCAGCGAAAAAGTTTTTTACTTCATAAAAATAAGCCACGAGTTGCCCTTATTTTAAAGCCCTGAATTAGAATTTAAAATTTAGATAATTATGTATATTTAAACTCAAAAACATCTTGTTATTATGAAACTTAATAAATACCCATGGGGCATATCAATATTTATTTTATTCCTCAATTCATTTTTACTTCAAGCACAAACGCCCCAAGGACACGTTAATAATAATAAATTCAAGCAATTGTACGATCAATTTGCTGATCCTAACAAATATCACAACGCATCTGGCGCACCAGGAGTTGAATACTTTCAGCAAAAAGTGGATTATGTGATGGACATTGAGTTGGACGATGAAAAAAGTAAACTTTACGGTCAGGAAACGATTACATATACAAATAACTCACCCGATCCATTACCCTATTTGTGGATTCAATTGGATCAAAACATCCGTGAGAAGGATGCTCCCGCTTTAGAGAAAAATCCAGCGAATAATCCAGCCACGATTGACCCCAATGCATTTGTTCAGAGTTACGTAAAAGATTCTTTTGATGGGGGTTTTAATATTGATTGGGTGCAAGATGAAAATGGAAAGGCACTGCCATTTAAAGTAAATCAAACCATGATGCGGGTAGATCTTCCCAAAGTTATTGGACCAGGAGAGTCTTATGTTTTTAAAATTAAATGGTGGTACAATATCAACAACCATGTGGTAAATAGAGCACGTTCAGGCTATGAATTTTTTGAAGAAGATGGAAATAAGGCTTATGTTATCGCTCAGTTTTTTCCAAGATTATGTGTGTACAATGACGTAGAGGGTTGGCAAAATTATCAGTTCTGGGGAAATGGAGAATTTGCCCTTGAATTTGGTGATTATGATGTCAATATTACGGTACCTTCAGATCACATAATGGAAGCTACAGGAAGTTTGCAAAACCCAAAAGAGGTATTGACTAAGAAAGAATACAATCGGTTTTTGGCTTCTGAAACAAGTTTTGATAGTCCCTTGTTAATTGTCACTGAAGAAGAAGCTAAAGCAAAAGAAGGGTCATTTTCTAAAAAGAAAAGTACGTGGAAATATTCCGCTAAAAATGTCCGTGATTTTGGATTTGCAACCTCTAGAAAATTCATATGGGAGCGTCAAGCGGTTCAGTTAGAAAACCAAAAAGTGATGGCAGTTTCTTTGTATCCCAAAGAAGGAAATCCACTTTGGGAGGAATATTCGACCAAAGCCGTTGTACAATCTTTAAAAACGTACTCCAAATTTACATTTGATTATCCCTACCCTAAGGCGGTTTCTGTTCACGCCAAACGCCAAGGAATGGAATACCCAATGATTTGCTGGAACTACGGAAGACCAGATAAAGACGGAAAATATTCCGAAAGGCTCAAGTTTAGAATGATAAGTGTAATTATTCACGAGGTTGGACATAATTTTTTCCCAATGATTGTCAATTCTGATGAACGACAGTGGGGCTGGATGGACGAAGGATTGGATACTTTTGTTCAATATCTTACAGAGCAGGAATTTGGAATTACCTATCCTGACGCCCTTAAGGGTTTGTCTAAGTATCCATCACGCAGAGGAGAGCCTCAAAAAATTGTTTCCTACATGGCTGGAGATCAAGATTTTATTTCACCTATCATGTCAAACCCAGAAAATGTTTATCAGCTAGGGCCCAATGCTTATGCTAAACCAGCTACTGCTTTAAATATTTTAAGGGAAACGGTTATGGGAAGAGAAGCTTTTGATCATGCTTTTAAAACCTATGCCCAGCGTTGGATGTTTAAGCATCCAACACCTGAGGATTTTTTCAGAACCATGGAAGACGCATCAGCAATTGATTTGGATTGGTTTTGGAGAGGTTGGTTTTACACCACAGACGTTGTTGATATTGGAGTGAAAAAAGTAAAACGGTACTACTATTCTGATACTCCTGATCAGAAGGCCAAAAAAGAATCAAATTCACAGGACGTTTCAAATTTGTTGTACAAAATTGATGAGGATAGTGAATTGTTTGATCCAAATGTACTAGGAAAAAATCCGATCAATGATTCTAAAGCTTTGCAACAAAATATGCAAGAGGAAGGTTTAGAAACGGCTAAAATACCAACCTATTTTTATGAGATAGAATTTGAAAAACCAGGAGGATTGGTCATGCCACTCATCGTTGAGTATGCTTATGCTGACGGTTCCAAAGAACGAGTAACCTATCCAGTTCAGCTTTGGAGAAAAAACGACGCAAGTGTTAAGAAGATTATTACTTCGGATAAAGAACTGGTTGGAGTGACTGTTGATCCTGATCAGGAGACGGCAGATGTCAACCCCGACAATAACAGTTGGCCTAAGAAAGAAACTCCTTCTGACTTTGAAAAATTTAAAGAAAAAATTAAAGGTTAATATGTCTAAATACGGTTTAATCTCCTTTGATTTTAAACCGTATTTTTCTTGAAACCTCTATATTTGCTTAAAATCTAGTACATGCTTTTATTCATTAGTGGAGCTGAAATTGTTTTTGTGTTCTTTATTGTTTTACTTGTTTTTGGCGCGGATAAGATCCCTTCCATTGCAAGAACATTGGCAAAAGGAATGACTCAGGTAAGGCAAGCTACGAATGATATTAAAAGTGAAATTCAGAAATCTGTTGATGTAGAAAACCCTACAAAATCGATTACTAGTGAATTTAAAAAAGAGGTTGATGAGGTCAAAAAAGATTTTACTGACCTTGAGGACTCTATTCGTCGAGACCTTTAATCACACGACAAAAACTAAGACCGTCTCTAAAAGGGAGTAAAATAGTTTGAACTCGAGTATCACTCCTGATCTTTTTATTGTATTCTTTCAGTGCTTGGGTAGCGGCGTCCATAGGGTTAGCTTGACTGAGGACTTTGCCACTCCACATTACATTATCGGAAATAATGAGTCCATTTTTACGCATTTTTGGAATGACAGCTTCAAAGTAAGCATTGTAATTTTCTTTATCTGCATCAATAAAAACCAAATCATAAGGGCCATCAATTTTGGGCAGTACGTCTAGGGCTTTACCCAGATGTCTTTGGATTTTTTTGGCATTTTCACTTTTTTTAAAAAAGCGTTCTTGAATAGTAACTAATTCTTCATTACTGTCAATGGTATGAATTGTTCCTCCCTCGGGTATGCCTTCCGCTAAACTTAAAGTTGCGTATCCTGTGTAGCTTCCAATTTCTACTACGGTATTGGGTTGAATTAAATGAGACATAAAACTTAAAAAACGACCCTGAAGCCGACCACTTATCATTCTCGGTTGGAGTACTTTTTGATGGGTCTCTTTTTCTAGTTCAAGTAGTATTTGTGGAATTTTTTCACTGTGTTCTGTGGCATATGAAAACCAGTCTTCGTTTACTCCATCCGAAGTGAGAAGTTTCTTATTTTTTTGGTCTGGCATATTCAAATCGTTCTAAAAGTGTAGGAAGTGCATAGCCATCTAAACCGTTGATAGTGACAATTTCGCCTCGGTCTAACTGAACCCAACCATCTTTTCCAAGTAACGTATCTTCAATGTAAATATGCTCCATTTTTCCAATGATTAAAATGGTATCATTTTCTACTATGGGATATTCATTTACATAACTACAACCGATCTGTATGGGTGCGCCTTTAACATAAGGTGCAACCCAGTTTGCTTTTTTTTCAGATTTCAGATTCGTTTGATCAAATTCAGAAATATCTTCAGGATACTTTGCCGAGGTGTGGTGTGCGTCTTTAATTTCAGATTTGGTGATGGCATTCAGGGTAAATACGCCAGTGGATTTCATATTGGCATGAGAATGTCTTGGAACTGTTGTAGGACGTAAAATGAATCCAATCAAAGCAGGATTACTGCCCAGGTGGATGATAGAACTAAAAACAGCTAAATTCTCATTTCCAGATGCGGAAACAGTACCCACTAAATGTGCAGATTTATAACCTGTAACACTATTGATTAAATTTAAGCGGTAAATTTTTGACAAGCTTTCAAGGTCTTGCTTTTCAAAATGATGCATAGTTTTTGTTTAAAGATAGCTAAGAAAATAATAAGTCAAGTGTTTGACTTTTTATCAAATTGGAGTACAAAATAAATGATGATTACAACGGCTGTGACCAATACTCCAATGTAGCTGTAATGGTCAAGTGTTTCCCCTGAAGCTAAAAATCCCTTTAGTATCTCGCTATCAAGGAATGAAATGAATAAGGCTAAAGGGATAAGAAGAAGTAGAAATTTAAATTTTTTCAAATCTGTGTATTTACAATATCATTTTCACGAATATAGTTATAGATTTTTTAATTTTATAAAAACTAACATCAAAGCATATGACATTATTTCACACATTACTAATATCCCTCATTGTTTTTTCTGTTCAAACAGATCCCATAGAAGGTACTTGGGTAACCCAAGATGATGAGACTGGGAAACAAAAATCAGAAGTGTTAATTTATAAAGAAGACGGAAAACTTTACGGTAAAATCACCAAATTACTTTTGCCTGAAGATCAAGGTAAAAAGTGTGTAAATTGTAAAGGAGCAAATAAAGATCAGCCTATCGAAGGCATGATCATCATTAAGGATTTAGAATTAGAAGATGACACTTGGGAAGAAGGAACCATTCTAGATCCGAAATCAGGAAAGGTTTACGATTGTTATGTTGATTTTGAAGACACCAATACATTAAAAGTTAGGGGTTTTCTTGGTTTTTCACTCCTCGGGAGAACCCAAATATGGAAGCGTAAATAGATCCATACTATTTTAAAAAAAATCCGTCCAGATGTAAAGTCTAGACGGATATTAACTTAAACTAAAAACAAAAATTGAATTAAATGAACAAATAACGCCGTTTCATTAATTATTATTCAAAGATACTGTTGAATCTGCCTTTTTTTTACACTGAAACGCTCTTAATCTACATTTTTATTGAATATTCAATAATTAAACTTTAAAATCACATTTTTTTATTTTGAAGAGAAGTATTTACTCAAATTCTCAAAAAAGCAACACTTACTATTGAGAAAGTAAATAAAGAGCTTAAGTGGAGTCTCATTTTTAGGATTTCAAAAAAGGCATTTTGATTTATTGTCCTAGAAAGATCAGTTGTGCGCTTTAATTTAAGATCCTTTTCATGATAAAATAATATATTTGTCCTTTATTAATACAACAAAATCCAATGATAGGGTGTTTAGCTCAGTTGGTTTAGAGCGCTACCTTGACAGGGTAGAAGTCGGGGGTTCGAATCCCTCAACACCCACAGGGTTTCCAAGCAATTGGAAACCTTTTTCTTTTCCTGAAGGTAAACTTTTAATCAAAATCCAAAACATGATTTTAAGTGTCTTATCTAGTTTTTCTAATATTCAATTAATAAAGAGCCTATCACAGATTGAATAAATTTGTCATTTTTTAGTGATTCAAAAGGAACTTCTGTATCTTTTGGTCATCAACTTAAACAAACATGACTACAAAAAATTCTAAGGTCTATTGGAAGACAAACTTAAAATACCTTGCCATACTTTTAATAATATGGTTCACTGTTTCATTTCTTTTTGGAATTGTATTGGCAGAGCCTCTTAATCAATTTCACCTTGCAGGTTTTCCTCTCGGGTTTTGGTTTGCACACCAGGGAGCTATTTACACTTTTGTGATTTTAATTTTTATTTATGTGTACCTAATGAATCGGTTGGATAAAAAGTTTGATGTTGATGAAATTTAAAAACTAGATTTATGAGTGCACAGACATGGACCTACCTATTGGTGGGCGCCACCTTTCTTATTTACATCATTATTGCAATTATTTCAAGGGCAGGCTCTACTAAAGAATTTTATGTTGCCGGGGGAGGCGTGAGTCCAATTGCAAATGGAATGGCTACTGCAGCCGACTGGATGTCGGCAGCTTCATTTTTATCCATGACTGGACTGATCGCATTCATGGGATTTTCAGGAGGACAATATTTAATGGGATGGACAGGAGGCTATGTACTGCTAGCCCTCTTGTTGGCTCCTTACCTTAGAAAATTTGGAAAATTTACGGTACCGGATTTTATCGGAGAGCGTTATTATTCTAAAAACGCAAGGCTTATTGCATTGATTTGTGCGCTATTTGTTTCTTTCACTTATGTAGTAGGACAAATGAAGGGAGTAGGAGTCGCCTTTGCTCGTTTTTTAAATGTTCCTTTTGACACAGGAGTTTTGATTGGAATCGGAATCGTTTTTTTCTATGCTGTTTTAGGAGGCATGAAAGGAATTACTTACACCCAAGTGGCTCAATTCTGTGTTCTTATTTTTGCCTTTACCGTGCCAGCAATTTTTATTTCACTTCAAATGACTGGAAATCCTATCCCACAGTTAGGTTTTGGATCTCGTGGAACTGACGGAGTTTATTTGCTTGAAAAATTAAATCAACTTTCGGTGGATTTAGGCTTTGATTCTTACACAAATATTGATCAAAACAATTTGATCAATATGTTTTTTATTACGGGTGCATTAATGTTTGGTACTGCTGGTTTGCCTCACGTCATTGTTCGCTTTTTTACCGTACCTCGTGTTAAAGATGCTCGAATTTCAGCAGGATGGGCTTTATTGTTTATCGCCATACTTTACACCACAGCACCTGCAGTAGCAGTTTTTGCTCGTACCAATATTCTCAATACATTATCAAATGCTACTTATGAAGAAGTTCCGAGTTGGTTTACCAATTGGGAGAGTACTGGTTTATTGACTTTTGAGGATAAAAACCAAGATGGTACTATTCAGTATGTTGCAGATCCAGTGAGGAATGAACTTACAGTAGATCAGGACATAATTGTACTAGCCAACCCTGAAATTGCAAATTTACCTGCCTGGGTTATTGGTCTAGTGGTAGCAGGAGGCTTGGCAGCAGCACTTTCAACAGCTGCAGGTTTATTATTGGTTATTTCGACTTCAATTTCCCATGATTTATTAAAAAATTATCTCAGACCTGACATCAGTGAAAAGGGAGAGCTCTATGCGGCAAGAATAGCTATTGCAGTGGCCGTGGTTGCAGCTGGTCTTGCAGGCTTGAATCCACCAGGTTTTGTAGCGCAAGTGGTTGCACTCGCATTTGGATTGGCTGCGTCTTCTTTTTTCCCAGCCATTATTTTAGGAATTTTCGACAAACGTATGAATAAAAATGGAGCCCTTACAGGAATGATTGTGGGGATCCTTTTTACTACCAGTTACATCATCTATTTTAAACCTCAATTAGGAGGACCTGGTCTTCCTGAAAATTTTTGGTGGGGAATTTCTCCAGAAGGAATTGGTACTTTAGGGATGCTACTTAACTTTACTGTAGCATTGATCATTTCAAGGATGACAAGTCCACCCCCTAAAGAGGTAGTAGATCTTACGGAACGAATTCGCACCCCTAGAGGCGCAGAAAATACAACCGCAGCGATGCATTAAACAAAAACTTGAATTAATCATGAGTCAAAAAATCCAATCTCTCCAAGCCTATTTTAATGAATACCAAAAAAGTATTGAACAGCCTGAGGATTTTTGGGAAGGAATTGCCCAAAGTTTTCATTGGAAGAAACCCTGGGATAAGGTGCTTTCTTGGAATTTTGAAGGACCAGATATTAAGTGGTTTGAAAATGCAAAATTAAATATTACAGAAAATATCTTCGAACGCCATTTGGCAAGTCATGGAGAAAAGACAGCCATCATTTGGGAACCCAATGATCCTAGCGAAGCCGAAAGAAGAATCACTTACAACGAATTGTTTGAACTTACCTGTCAGTTTTCAAATGCACTGGAATCTCAAGGAATTCAAAAGGGAGATCGAGTCATTATTTACATGCCCATGATTCCTGAAGCGGCAATAGCAATGCTTGCTTGTGCTAGAGTTGGAGCCGTTCACTCGGTTGTTTTTGCTGGCTTTTCTTCCACTGCTTTAGCCGATCGAATTAACGATTGTCAAGCCAAAATGGTTTTAACTTCTGACGGCAATTTTAGAGGAGCTAAAAACATAGCTGTAAAAGCTGTGGTGGACGAAGCCCTAGAAAATTCAAACTGCATTGAAAAAGTTATTGTTTACAAGAGAACAAATGTGGACGTTACGATGAAAACAGGCAGAGACCTATGGTGGCATGAAGTGATTCAAAACGAAAACATAACACATGAACCTGCAAGTTTGGATGCCGAAGATCTTCTTTTTATTCTTTACACCTCTGGGTCTACTGGAAAACCAAAAGGAGTGGTGCACACTACTGCGGGCTACATGGTTTACACTCACTATTCATTTTCCAATGTTTTTCAAAACGAGCAAGATGACGTGTACTGGTGTACGGCAGATGTTGGATGGATTACAGGTCATTCTTACATCGTTTACGGACCCCTATTAGCAGGGGCAACAACACTCATGTTTGAAGGAGTGCCAACCTATCCTCATGCAGGGCGTTTCTGGGAAATAGTGGACAAGTATCAGGTAAACCAATTTTACACAGCACCTACCGCAATTCGAGCTCTACAAGCCCACGGCTTGGAACCTTTAGCCCCTTTTTCTTTAGCTTCTTTAAAAGTGATTGGTTCTGTAGGAGAACCCATTAATGAAGAAGCTTGGCATTGGTATCACGATCATATCGGTAAAGGAAAATGTCCTTTGGTAGATACTTGGTGGCAAACCGAAACAGGAGGCATCATGATTTCACCTTTGGCGGGTATTACTCCTAATAAGCCTGCACACGCTTCATTACCATTACCTGGTATTCAACCCATTTTAGTTGATGCTGAAGGCAATGAACTAGAAGGTAACAACGTTGAGGGTAATTTGTGCATAAAATTCCCTTGGCCTTCGATTTTAAGAACGACCTATGGGGACCATAATCGCTGTAAAGAAACTTATTTTTCAACCTACCCTGGATTGTATTTTACGGGTGATGGAGCCAAAAGAGATCACGATGGTTATTTAAGAATTTTAGGAAGGGTAGATGATGTAATCAATGTTTCGGGTCATCGGATGGGAACAGCAGAAGTAGAAAATGCGATTAACGAACATCCAAAAGTAATTGAGTCTGCCGTTGTGGGATATCCTCATGAAATAAAAGGACAGGGGATCTATGCTTATGTGATTTGTGATACGGAAGGGGGCAACCCTGAAGTTCTCATTCAGGAAATAAAAGATACTGTTCGAAAAATTATTGGACCCATAGCCAAACCTGATGCCGTGCAAATAGTGCCAGGATTACCAAAAACCCGTTCCGGAAAAATCATGCGTAGAATTCTAAGAAAAGTAGCAAGTAAAGATATTACTAACTTAGGAGATACTTCAACCTTGCTCAATCCAGAAATCGTTGAACAAATTATTGTAGGTGCGGGTCTGACCTGATTTAGTCCTCAGAACAGTAGTCTTCTCCTACCTGAAACGAATCGTAGGTTTCTTTACTCACGCTCCCTTGACGTACACCATCATCTGGGATTCCGGGTAAATCAGGATCTGTGTAGCGATTTTGATAATCATCCGTTTGAAGAATAAAATAGTAAACGGAGTTCTGTGTTACTTTTTGAATGATTTGACCACAACGATCATCTTCTTTTTGACAGTTTGATAAAGCAAACATTAAAATAAAAAAGAATAGCCTCTTCATTAATTTTGTTGAGATTTAAAAAATGAAATCAGCTTTTCTAACTCTAGAGCACGTGAACCTTTAATAAGTACCTGATCAAACTCCCAATTTACTAGTTCAAAGGATTCCATAAAAGCGCTTAGGGTTTCATATTTATCAATTTTTTCATTTGGATTTGAGCTAGCATAAAATTGTTTACCAATAGTGATAATTCTTTCAATGGAAAGGCCAAGGCAATGATCCAAAATATTTTGGTGCTCTATTGCAGAAGTTGAACCCAATTCCATCATATCTCCTAAGACCACTACTTTTTTTAATTTCTTTTCTTGATTGAAAGCTTCAAGGGCAGCGAGCATACTAGTTGGATTTGCATTGTAGGCATCTAGTATGTATTCCGTTTGGTGAATTTTGATTTTTTGTGAGCGATTGTTTTTAGATACGTAATTGTAAAGTGCTTTTTGAGCAGCCTCTACAGATACATTAAAAAGTGCCCCAAAAGAAAGTGCTGCGGCAATATTGCTCCTATTGTAAGCACCATAGAGTTTAGAGGGGTAGGAATTGCCTTGAAATTGAATTCGGACACCTTCTTCATCGGTATTTAAAATTTCCCAATGAAAATCTGCTTCTTGGGTATGACCAAATCGAGTTATTTTATGACCTTGAGTTTGTTTGACTTGTTCTAGATCGTCACCATTAATCAAGATGTTTTGTTTTTGAGAAATTAGGTATTTGTACAATTCTGATTTAGATTGAATAACTCCTTGGAGACTTCCAAATCCTTCAAGATGAGCTTTACCGAAATTGGTTACATACCCCCAATTAGGCTTTGTAATTTCAGATAATTGGGCAATTTCTCCTGGGTGATTGGCTCCCATTTCTATGATCCCAATTTGGTGATGTGGTTTTAATTTCAACAAGGTTAGTGGAACTCCAATGTGGTTGTTTAAATTTCCTTCAGTAGCAAGTACCTTGTATTTAGCAGCTAAAATTTCTCGAATTAACTCTTTTGTTGTTGTTTTCCCATTACTTCCGGTTAAGGCAATTAGTGGAGTGTTTAATTTTTGACGATGGTAAGTAGCTAAAGCTTGTAGTGTTTCAAGTGAATTTTTTACGACAAAAACATTTTCACTTTCTAAATCCAAATTTAGCTGATCAATAACTACTGCACTTGCGCCCATATTAAGGGCTTGTTGTGCAAATTTATTTCCGTCAAAATTAGGTCCGCTTAGAGCAAAAAACAAATCCCCTTGTTCCAGTTTTCGTGTGTTCGTACAGACTTTTGTTGCGTTTAGAAAAGAGGTGTAAAGCGGTGCTATGTTCATGGTAAAAAAAAAGCATCTTTGGAATAAGATGCTTTGATGTTTTTGTTATCCGCGTCTTTTGTGGCGCGCAGTCTTTTTGACTTTGCTCTTAGCTCCCAATCGAGACATTGCGCAACGGAATCCAATGTAATCTGTTGCTATGTATTGAGGGAGGTATCTGCGTTGTGCTGGGTCAAGCCAATAAGCTCGATCTTTCCATGATCCCCCTTTGTAAACTCGAACTTCATCAGTAATTAAAGTTGTTCTTTTGGATGAGGCATCAATCTCTCGAGATACATTTCCATCCACATCATAAGCTACTTTTGGAGATTGTGGTGCGTCGTACATCAAGGAAGTCTCAGGTTTTCCCTCCCCATCAGCCTCATCTGGAGCTCCTGAGGCATAGCTTCTGGAGGACTCAACATCACCGTCTCTAAAGTTACGATTGTCACTTTCAGAGAAATTTTGTCTTAGAAAGGTCTCTTCTTCATCAATAGCAACTTGAGCCAACTCGCCAGGAAGTTTTTTTAGTAAAACCTTTCCGTTGGGTAAGGTATCAAATACTAATTCATCTGGAGAAATAGTCACGGCTTTTCCGTCTTCACCAATAACATTTTTTAGATAAACATTTCCACGATAATAGTTAAAATCATTTGCTTCATCGTCCACTATTGGTCTGTAAACATCGGAAACCCATTCCGCTACATTTCCTGCCATGTCATAAATTCCGAAATCATTGGGAGGATACTGTTTCACTTGGATGGTAATATCTGCACCATCATCAGACCATCCTGCAATACCTCCATAATCACCTTTTCCAAGTTTGAAGTTTGCGAGTTGATCACCTTCTGTTCTTCTGTCGCTAGAACGCGTGTACTCTCCAGACCAAGGATATTTTTTCTTTCCTCTGTAGGTATTGTATTCTCGATCACCAACAAGGGCAAGTGCTGCATATTCCCATTCAGACTCGGTGGGAAGTCGATAAGAAGGTAATAAAATTCCTTTCTCAACCCCTGCATAAGCTTTTACGATGGAATCTCCTTTTTTCACTTCTGCTTTTTTACCGCTTAAGCTATCCATTTTACCTCCATAAGAAGTTTCGGGTCGTTTCAGATAAGCAGCTGTATTGAAAGTGCTGTTGGTTTCCACTTCGTTGTATCGTACATCTTTCTGAACATAAGCTTCTCGTTCTAAAATAAATTCATTAACTCGGTCGGTTCTCCATTCAGCATATTGAACCGCTTGCAGCCAATTCACACCTACTACCGGATACTCAGCATAAGCCGGATGGCGCAAGTAGTTTGTCGTTAATTCCTCAACATAACCCAATTG
Source organism: Flavobacteriaceae bacterium (assembly GCA_029243165.1). Classification (GTDB taxonomy): domain Bacteria; phylum Bacteroidota; class Bacteroidia; order Flavobacteriales; family Flavobacteriaceae; genus MS024-2A. The sequence goes on along the minus strand of JAQWSN010000005.1, from coordinate 141,661 downwards.
ATTTCTCCATACGAGAGTATCGGGAAGTGCTCCTTCGTAAATTTGTCTGTAGCGAGGTTCGTTTGTTGGAAAAACATATTCCAACCAATCTAAATATTCTAAGTACATAAGATTCGTAACCTCAGTTTGATCTATGTAAAAGGACATTACGTGCTGTTTATTCGGTGTATTGTTCCAGTCGTGCATGACATCGTCTTGAACTTGTCCTTTGGTAAAAGTTCCTCCCTCCACAAAAACAAGTCCTGGACCTGTTTCTTGGTCTTCAAAATCAACATTAAATTGAAATCCTCCTTTTTTAGAGTTGATATCCCAGCCCGTTGCTCTGGAAGCGTTATTTCCCCCACCACAGGAAGTCATTAGAAAAAGTCCGAAACAGGGAAGTAGCAGTTGTTTGAATTGACTCAATTTCATATAGTTCGATGTTATTTTCAAAACATTATGCAATATACAAATAATCGTTTTCTTTAGAAAGAATTGCATTTCAATTAAATTTACTTAACACAATACTCAACGCTTTTACTCAAAAAATATTGTCACAGCTAACAGAAAAATAAAAAAATTAATTCTTAAACAAGAAATTGCACTAATACACGTTAACATTAATAAACATTTGGTCGTAATTATCAAGAATTTTATCAAACATGGAGCGTTGGTCTAAAAAGCTTTTTTTGTTTTCCTGCACCCTGATAACCATGCTATCTTTTGGGCAGAACTCAAATCGTGTAATTACAACTGGAGTCCCTTTTTTAATGATTACACCAGATGCAAGATCAGCTGGAATGGGAGAGCTTGGTGTAGCCACCCCAGCGGATGCTTACTCTCAGCAATGGAATCCTGCTAAATATGCCTTTGCATCTTCAGAAAAGGGTATTGGAATAAGTTACACCCCATATCTTAGTAAGTTGGTAGACGACATTTTCCTGGGCAATCTTACGTTTTACAAAAAACTGAACGATCGAAGTTCTTGGGCAACAAGTCTTAAATATTTTAGTTTAGGAAATATTCAATTTAATGAATTTGTTGCTGGGTCCATTGTAGATCAAGGGCAAGAGCGCCCCTCAGAACTCACATTAGACTTGTCTTACGCACTGAAATTAAGTGAACAATTTTCGATGGCTGTTGGGGGAAGGTACATCCGATCCGACTTGAAAATTGCATCGGATGCGGACACTTCCTCAGCAAATACACTCGGAATAGACATTGCAGGGTATTACCAAAGCAATCCTTTTGATTTAGGAAAAAATAGTGCTCTATTTAGAAGTGGAATCAATATTTCCAATATTGGTCCTCGACTCAATTACGATGTAGGTGGCCGAAAAAGCTTTATTCCTACTAATTTAAAAATGGGTTTTGGTTTGGATTTACTTTTTGACGATAAAAACAGTTTGGGAATTTACACCGAGTTTAATAAACTTTTAGTTCCCACCCCGGTTGCTGTTTATGGAGACGATGGAGCAATGCTCGGATACCGCCAACCCGATATTGATTTTATCAAAGGAATTTTTACTTCATTTAGCGACGCTCCGAATGGATTGTCAGAAGAACTAAGTGAAATTACAATGGCCCTAGGATTAGAGTACTTGTTTCAGGATGTATTTTCTTTAAGAACAGGATATTTTAATGAAAGTCAAAATAAAGGATCGCGTCGTTATTTAACCCTTGGTGCTGGTTTTGATTTAAATTTTATGGATGTTGATATCTCTTATTTATTTTCTACCTCTAACGTTCGTAATCCTTTAGAAAACACCATCCGTTTTTCATTGACTTTAGATTTGGAAACCCCCGCCCCTGAATCTTCTGACGAAGTTGTCATTCGATAATCTGTTGAACCCAGATGAATAAATTGCTAGGAATATTTCACCTTAAGGATAGAAATCAGTAATTTTGCACTCAATAATTGGGACTATTTATTAGGATTTTATGAAGAAAATAACAAAACAAACTTACTTGGATTGGTATGAAAACATGCTTTTCTGGAGAAAGTTTGAAGATAAACTTGCCGCAGTCTACATTCAGCAAAAAGTTCGTGGGTTTTTACATTTGTACAACGGCCAAGAAGCAGTATTAGCGGGTTCTCTTCACGCAATGGAGCTTGGAAAGGATCGGATGATTACCGCTTACAGAAATCATGTCCAGCCCATAGGAATGGGCGTTGATCCCAAACGTGTGATGGCAGAACTTTATGGAAAAGCCACTGGAACGTCCCAAGGTCTTGGAGGATCCATGCACATATTTTCAAAAGAATTTAAATTTCATGGGGGTCACGGTATTGTTGGTGGTCAAATTCCGCTAGGAGCAGGAATGGCTTTTGGAGATAAATATTTTGAACGGGACAATGTTACCCTATGTTTTTTAGGAGATGGTGCAGCACGTCAAGGTTCGCTTCACGAAACCCTAAACTTGGCCATGTTATGGCAGTTGCCTGTCGTATTCGTGGTTGAAAATAATGGATATGCAATGGGGACTTCAGTAGCCAGAACCGCTTCACAAGAAGAAATCTGGAAATTAGGTCTAGGTTATGACATGCCATGCGAACCTTGTGATGGAATGGATCCTGTTGCGGTAGCAAAAACTATGGACAAAGCAATTCGTTTGGCTCGTTCTGGGGGAGGACCTTCGTTTATTGAAATGAAAACTTACCGTTACCGAGGGCATTCTATGTCTGATGCACAACATTACAGAACCAAAGATGAGGTTGCAGAGTACCGAAAAATAGATCCTATCACCCAGGTCAAAGAGGTGATTTTATCAAAAAAATACGCTACTCAAAAAGAGTTGGATGTAGTAGATAAATCCATAAAAGATCGTGTAGCCGAATGCGAAAAATTCGCTGAATCTTCGCCTTATCCAGATTTAAGTCTGATGTATGATGCGGTCTATGAACAAGAAGATTATCCTTTTATCAAACACAAATTAAAGTAGATGGCTGAAATAATAAACATGCCTAGGTTAAGTGATACCATGGAAGAAGGTACTGTAGCAAAATGGTTTAAAAAAGTAGGTGACACAGTTAATGAGGGTGACATACTTGCCGAAATAGAGACAGACAAAGCTACCATGGAATTTGAGTCTTTTAACGAAGGAGAGTTGCTCCATATCGGAATCCAAGAAGGAGGAACGGCTCCTGTAGATACCTTGTTAGCAATTATCGGTCAGAAGGGCGAAGACATTTCAGCTCTAATTTCTCCCGAGGATAAAGCTGAAGATCAGAAGGAGGAAGTTACTGTATCTAACGCTGAAGCGACAGTTGTTGCTCCAGCCGAAATCCCTGAAGGAGTTGAAGTGATCAACATGCCACGATTGAGTGATACCATGGAAGAAGGAACCGTAGCCAAGTGGAACAAAAAAGTAGGAGATGCAGTTAATGAAGGCGATATTTTAGCCGAAATTGAAACCGATAAGGCCACCATGGAATTTGAATCTTTTCATCAAGGAACCTTGTTGCATATTGGTCTCAATGAAGGAGAATCTGCACCCGTTGACAGTGTACTTGCTATTATTGGTAAAAAAGGTACGGACATTAGTGGTGTCTTAGCAGCCCAAGAACAAAATAATTCTGCTCCAGTTACAGCTAAGCCGGCTGCTCCTGAAAAGGTAGAAGTGGTAATTGAAGTTAAAGAAGCTCCAAAACCAGTAACCGCTCCAATTGCAAATTCAAACGGTAGAATCGTTGCTTCTCCTCTTGCTAAAAAATTAGCAAGTGAAAAAGGAATCGATTTGTCCAGAGTTCAAGGTTCTGGAGATCTAGGAAGAATTATTAAGAGAGACATTGATAATTATCAACCTCAAGCTGGTGGCAGCGTTCAGGCTTTTACTCCTAGGGGTAAGGAGTCGGTTACAGAACTAGCCAATTCTCAAATGCGAAAAACCATCGCAAAACGTTTGTCAGCATCAAAATTTTCAGCCCCTCATTATTATTTGGGAGTAGAGTTTGACATGGATCATGCAATTGCCTTCCGAACACAATACAATTCAATTCCTGACACAAAAATTTCGTTTAATGATATCGTGGTTAAAGCGGTTGCGCTTGCCCTGAAACAGCATCCACAAGTCAATGCGAAATGGGAAGATCATCAAATCACACAACACCATCACGTTCATGTGGGTGTTGCTGTTGCAGTGGAAGACGGTTTGGTTGTTCCTGTAGTTAAATTTACAGATGAGCAAAGCCTTCCTCAAATTGGTGCAGCCGTAAAAGACTATGCGGTTCGAGCTCGAGATAAAAAGTTAAAGCCAGAGGAAATGGATGGAAGTACGTTTACCATTTCTAACTTGGGAATGTTTGGTATTCAAGAATTTACCTCCATCATCAACCAACCTAATGGTGCCATTTTATCCGTAGGAGCAATTGTTCAAAAACCCGTAGTAAAAGAAGGAGCCATAGTGGTTGGAAATACCATGAAATTGACCTTAGCATGTGACCACAGAGTGGTAGATGGAGCTACAGGAGCTCAGTTTTTACAAACCTTAAGAAGCTTTGTCGAGAATCCTTTGACGATGGTGATTTAGTTTTTTAATGATACTTAGTTAGATTTTACTGTCTGGAAACTTTATCAGAAACACATTAATTTTCTTACCTTTAATCCATGTCCAAAACACTTGTTATTACAGGCGTGGGTCGGGGTATTGGTAATGCTCTGGTTCATCTTGCAGCCCAATCCGGTCATCGGGTTTATGCGCTTTCACGCAACATTCAAAATGTTCTTAAAACAGAACTCGTTCATCCCGTATCATTAGACCTTATTGACGAAGCGGCCGTGATAGACTTTTCTTCTCGATTGAAAAAGGAGGGAGTTCAAATCGATGCTTTGATAAACAATGCAGGCGCTTTAATCAACAAACCTTTTAGTGAAACCACAACCGAAGATTTTGAGGCTGTGTATCGTGTGAATGTTTTTGGTTTGGCATCTTTGACACGAATGCTTTTACCTTGTATCAAAGAAGAAGGTCATGTGGTTAATATCAGCAGTATGGGAGGTATCGGGGGAAGTTCAAAATTCCCTGGATTGGCGGCATACAGCAGTAGTAAAGCAGCGGTCAATATTTTAACAGAATTATTAGCAGAAGAGTACAAAAATTCAGGGCCTGCTTTCAATTCCTTAGCACTAGGTGCTGTACAAACGGAAATGTTGGCTCAAGCTTTTCCTGGTTTTCAAGCACCGCTCACTGCGGAAGAAATGGCCTCTTATGTTTTGAAATTTGCTCTCGAAGGACAGCAATTTTTTAATGGAAAAGTTTTACCCATTTCCTCATCAACACCCTAAAAACTATGGAGGATGTTTTGACTTTTGTTCCTGAAGAAGCTAGAATTCAAGTAAAGCAACTTATTGAGACCTCTAAGCTGAGGATCAAAATCACCAAAAAACGTCAGACCAAACACGGGGATTTTAGAAAGATGCACAACGGCACTTCGTTGATAACATTGAATATTACTCCAAATCCTTACCGATTTCTAATTACATTACTCCATGAATTAGCGCATTTTAAAGTTTCACAAGCTACACATTATCGGATCAGACCTCACGGCAAGGAATGGAAAAGTGCGTACAAAAATTTGGTACTGGAGTTTTTAAATCCAAGCATTTTTCCAGAACCTTTATGTTCCTTATTTGCAGCACATATGATTAATCCCAAAGCAAGTACGGATCGTGACTTCGCCTTGGTAATGGCACTTAAAAAATACGATCCACCGAGTAAAACCACTCCCTTATTTGAACTAGCAGACGGGCAGCAATTTCAACTTGAAAACGGCAGAGAATTTGTTAAGATCAAAAAACGTCGCATACGCTTTGAATGTGAAGAACGGGTTAGTGGAAGGGTTTATCTTTTCAGTCCTCATGCAGAGGTCATCCCATCTTCTTCCTCCTCTTTCTCTTTTTTGAGATAAACTTCCCGTACTTTTTTAAAGAGGTCTGAAGAATAGACAAAATCAGTAACGGCCTCATTGTCCGTATTAAAGATTTCATTTTTGGTACCCTCCCAAGATTTGTAACCGTCCTTTAAAAAGACAATTTTTTCGCCAATTTCCATTACTGAATTCATGTCGTGAGTATTGATTACAGTTGTAATATTGTATTCTTCAGTAATTTCTTGAATTAGGTTGTCAATCAGTATGGCAGTTTTTGGATCCAATCCTGAATTAGGTTCATCACAAAATAAATATTTGGGATTCATTACTATTGCTCGTGCAATAGCTACCCTTTTTTTCATTCCGCCAGAAATTTCATCAGGATATTTTTCGTTGGCATTGATCAGGTTTACTCGCTTGATTGCTAAATTGGCTTGCTCGCGGATTTCATCGTCCATTTTTTGAGTAAACATTTGCATGGGAAACATGATGTTTTCCTCTACAGTCATTGAATCAAATAATGCACTTCCTTGGAATACCATCCCCATTTCTTGTCTTAAAACTGAGCGTTCCAGGACCGACATTTTTTTAAGTCTTTTTCCTTCAAAAAGAATTTTACCACGATCCGTTTCAAAAAGTCCCAATAGGCATTTTAAAAAAACAGTTTTACCAGATCCACTCTGGCCAATAATCAAATTCGTTTTCCCCTTTTCAAAAACGGTAGAGATTCCCTTGAGAACTTTAGTTCCGTCAAATGATTTTATTATGTTTTGTACTTCGATCATTTTCTAGGTGAGCAGCATTTGAGTGATTAAATAATTCAGTAAAATGATAACCACACTGGTCCAAACAAAAGATACCGTACTGGCTTTACCAACTTCAAGAGCACCCCCAGTCATGAAGTAGCCATGATACGAGGGTATGGTAGCTAAAATAAAAGAAAAGAATGCGGTTTTGATAAATGCGTAAGTAATATGAAATGGAATAAAATCCATTTGAATGCCTTCAATAAATTCGCTACTGGAAGAAAATCCTCCATAAACACAGGCAATGTACCCTCCAAAAACTCCCAAAAACATAGAAATACAGATGACCAAAGGGTAGAGAGATAGCGCAACAATCTTAGGGAAAATAAGATAGTTGTAGGTATTAATACCCATAACTTCTAGTGCATCAATTTGCTCAGTAACACGCATGGTTCCTATGCTAGAAGTAATGTAAGAACCTACTTTACCTGCCATAATGATGGAAATGAATGTGGGTGCAAATTCTAAAATTACAGACTGTCGAGTGGCAAAACCAATTAAGTTTTTAGGGAGTAATGGGTTTTCAAGGTTTAAAGCCGTTTGAATCGATACAACCCCACCAACAAAAAAGGAGATGAAGGATACAATTCCTAACGACCCAATGATAAGGGTATCAATATCTTTTAGAATAAGTTGTTTTAGGATTTTCCATTTGGTGAATTTTCCAAAAATACTTTTAAGCATTAGGAAGTATCTACCAATTTTTGAAAGGACTTTCATACCCTATCAAAGGTAGCAATTTTAACTAAAAAATACTTTTATGAAGTGCAATTTATGAGCTACATCCTGTAGGCAATTGCATTGATGTTCATACCAGCTCCAACCGAGGCAAAAAGGATCAAATCACCTTGGTGTAATTCGTGTCCTCCATAGTTTTCTTTTCGAATTAGATCGAATAGGGTAGGAACGGTAGCCACAGAACTGTTGCCAAACTCATGAATATTCATGGGTAGTACTCCTTCGGGCATGGGTTTTTTGTAAAGTCGATACAAGCGCTTAATGATGGCATCATCCATTTTAAGGTTAGCTTGGTGAATAAATATTTTTTTAACCTCATCAATGGATTCTCCCGATTCATCCAGACAAGTTTTAATGGCAGCAGGGACATGACTCAAAGCAAATTCGTAAACCTTACGTCCCTGCATTTTAATGTATTTTGTTCCTTTTCTAGTTTCGTTTGAAGGCCCGTAAAATATGTAATCTGCCTCACCTTCGAAAGTGTATGTTGCAGTTTTATGAGATAAAATTCCAGCATTTCCATTCACTTCTTCAATAACAGTTGCTCCAGCACCGTCTGCGTAAATCATGGAATCTCGATCGGTTTGATCTAAAATTCGAGACAGGGTATCAGCACCTACAACGAGGCATTTTTTTGCCATTCCTGCTTTGATAAAGGCTTTGGCTTGAATCACTCCTTCTACCCAACCCGGACAGCCGAATAAAATGTCATAAGCTACACAATTAGGACTTTTGATTCTAAGACCTGCTTTTACTTTTGATGCAAGGCTAGGAAGTGTGTTGACCTGATTGGAGTTTAAAGAAATATCGCCAACATTATGTGCTACAATTATGTAATCAAGAGTTTCAGCATCCAGTTGAGCATCTTCGATGGCACGTTGAGCTGCTTCAATAGCGATATCGGCCACGGTTTGTTCGTCCTTGATGTATCTTCGTTGTTCAATTCCAGTAATGGCTTTGAATTTTTCGATGATTTCCTCGTTTGGATTTTGGATGGGCGCACCTTCAGCATCGTAAAAAGAGTTACTTGAAAAACTCGAATTTAACTGAATGTGGTGAGGAATACTACACCCGCTACCTGTTATTTTAATATTCATAATGTATTTGGCAAAAGTACTTTTTTGAGTGTTTTACCTACATGGGTGTAAAAAATCGCTACGAAGCCTAAAGTGTTAAATAACGAGTAAAAAACAAAACGGAATTAAATCTTAATAATTGTCAATCAACTATTTGCATAGGATTCTATGGGTGTACAACTGCAAATCAAATTACGGTCTCCATAAGCTTCATCCACACGACGAACTGCTGGCCAGAATTTATTTTCGTGTACAAAATCTAATGGAAATGCTGCTTTTTGTCTTGTGTATGGAAAGTCCCACTGATCGGAAGTGATCATCGCTAGTGTGTGTGGAGCATTTTTCAATAAGGAATGATCTTCAGGATTTTCAGAAGCAATTTCCATCCGAATCGATATCATTGCGTCACAAAATCGATCTATTTCTGCTAGATTTTCACTTTCAGTTGGTTCAATCATCATCGTACCAGCTACTGGAAAGGAAACCGTAGGTGCATGAAATCCGTAGTCCATTAATCGTTTGGCAATATCAGTTACTTCTATCCCCATTTCTTTAAATGGTCTACAATCAATAATAAGCTCATGTGCAGCTCTTCCCTTTTCTCCAGTGTAGAGAATATCGTAGGCTCCTTCAATACGTTTTTGAATGTAGTTGGCGTTCAAAATAGCGACTTCAGTTGCTTTTTGAAGTCCAGAACTTCCTAACATTTTGATGTAACCGTAAGAAATAAGACAGGCTAGAGCAGAACCAAAAGGTGCGCCTGATATGGCGGTAATGGCCTGGCTTCCTCCAGTCTTAATTATTGGATTGCTAGGTAAAAATGGAGCCAAATGTTTTGCAACACAAATGGGACCTACTCCCGGACCACCCCCTCCATGAGGAATGGCAAATGTTTTGTGGAGATTCAAATGACATACATCAGCACCAATAGCTGCAGGACTGGTCAAGCCTACTTGGGCATTCATGTTAGCACCGTCCATGTAAACTTGTCCTCCACATTGGTGAATTAAACTTGTAATGTCTTTAATTTTTGCTTCAAAAACACCGTGCGTACTGGGGTAAGTGATCATTAACCCCGCTAAGTTATCCTTGTTTTCAAGTGCTTTTTGATGAAGATCATCCCAATCAATATTCCCTTTTTCGTCGGTACCAGTAACCACGACTTTCATCCCTGCCATTACGGCTGATGCAGGATTGGTGCCGTGTGCAGAGGCTGGAATTAAACAAATGTTTCGATGACTTTCATTGCGCGATTCGTGAAAAGCACGAATGACCATCAGTCCAGAATATTCCCCTTGGGCTCCTGAGTTGGGCTGTAAAGATGTTGCTGCAAATCCAGTTACAACATTTAGTTGCTCTGTGAGTTCTGCTAGCATTTCACCATATCCTTTGGCTTGTTCAATAGGAACAAAGGGGTGAATGTTTCCCCAATTGGGATCGCTCAGGGGAAGCATTTCAGCAGCAGCATTTAACTTCATTGTACATGATCCTAATGAAATCATAGAGTGATTTAAAGCCAAATCTTTGCGTTCTAGACTTTTTATGTAACGCATTAATGCTGTTTCAGAATGGTGCGAATTAAAAATAGAATGTGTTAAAAAAGAACTTTTTCTTTGTTGATCCGCAGGTATGTTTTGAGCAATATTTTCCTCAGATGAAGGAATATTTTGATTTAAATATTCAGCAAAAATTGAAATAATTTGATCGATTTCGTCTTCTGAGGTAGTTTCATTTAGAGCTATGCAAACGGTTTCTTCATTAGGATAATAAAAGTTAAACTTTCTTGCTTCTGCTATTTCTTTGATGCTTGGGGCATCAATCTTAATTTGAAGTGTATCAAAAAAGAATTCGTTTTTTTGAAGAATACCTAACTTGATTAATTGACTATTTAATCGACTTGTTTTGCGATGGATCTGACTTGCAATGTATTTTAATCCTTTAGGGCCATGATAAACAGCATACATTCCAGCCATCACTGCCAATAAAACTTGGGCGGTACAAATGTTAGAGGTTGCACGATCTCTTTTGATATGCTGTTCTCTTGTCTGCAATGCCATGCGAAGGGCAGGATTTTCATTAAGGTCTTTAGTTTGACCAATAATTCTTCCAGGGATATTCCTTTTGTATTGTGTTTTGGTGGCAAAAAATGCAGCATGTGGTCCTCCATAACCTAAAGGAATACCAAAGCGTTGAGTGGTTCCTACAACAACATCAGCTCCTAAAGATCCTGGACTTTCTAGCAGAACCAAACTCATTAGATCTGCTGCAATTACAGTTGAGATTCCAAGTTCTTGCGCTTTAAGCATCCAATTTTTTAAGTTAGGGAGTACTCCATTTTTTCCAGGATACTGAAAAATAGAACCGTAAAAAGATTCAGAAAAATTAAAGGTATCAGGGTTTCCAAGGACAAGCTCAATTCCTAAGGGTTCCGCTCTTGTTTGAAGTAATGAGAGTGTTTGAGGGAGAATGTTTTCATCTACAAAAAAATGATGCGCATCATTTTGTTTTTGACTTCTTGAACGACTTCCAAAAAGCATGGTCATGGCCTCTGCTGCAGCGGTACTCTCATCTAACAGAGAGGCGTTGGCAAGTTCCATTCCTGTTAGATCGCACACCACCGTTTGAAAATTAAAAAGAGCTTCTAAACGTCCCTGAGCGATTTCTGCTTGATAAGGAGTGTAGGCAGTGTACCAGCCAGGGTTTTCAAGAATATTTCTTTGAATTACAGCTGGGGTAATTGCAGGATGATAACCCAAACCAATAAAATTGGTGAAGTTGGAATTTTTTTCCCCTAAGGCTTGAATGTGCTTTAAAAATTCATGTTCGCTAATCCCACTCTCAAGATCCAGTGGTGCTTCCAGACGAATACTAGCAGGAATGGTTTCTTCCAATAATTCGTCAATTGAACTAGCATTAATTTTGGCAAGCATTTTCTTTTGTTCCTCTTCATTAGGTCCGATATGTCTTTCAACAAACTTATCCGTTCTCATAAGCATCAATTAATTTCCAAAAATAGGATATCTAGATGAAATTTTCATCCTGATTTTTCCATTCCATAAAAAGTTTTTTAAAAATCTAAAACAACTGCATTAAAGTTTCGATATTTACATGTGCAAAAGTTATTAAAAACCTTTTTCGATTTTTACTTAAAATCCAGCATTCACGTAGCTTTATCGGTTGTTGCCCTTGCCAAGATCAGTTTGATAGTAGCAAATTTTAAAACAGAACCTTCTTTGTTAATATTTATTTTTTTAGGAGCACTTTCTGCCTACAATTTTATTAAGTTTTTTCCTTTGATTTCATCTCAAAATTTAGGTACTGAAGATTGGGTTATTGTGTCACTAACTCTGGTCGCAATGATTTCTTGCATGGGGTTATTTTTTACAATGCCCTATTTAGCTGTCGGTTTTGTTTTGTTGGGAGGAATTTTGGTGTTGGGTTATGCCATTCCATTTTATGCTAGTGCAACTAATTGGAGGGGGAAAAAGGGATGGAAACTAAATTTAGTTGTAATGAGTTGGATCTGTCTTACCGTTGGCGTTCCCCTTGCCTATGTTGAGTTATTCCATACAGTTCTTTTTTTAAAATTAGCTGTGTTGCAGGGAATTTACATTTTTGTTGCTGTACTTCCTTTTGAGATTGGTGATTTAAACACAGATGATAAGTGCTTGCAAACCTTACCCCAACGTTTTGGTATTGTTACTGTAAAAAAAATGGGTTCAGTAATTTTAGTTTTAGGCTATTTGATAACTGTGTTTAATTTTGGTATTGCTACTGGGATATCATTGAGTACACTCTGTGTTTTTTTAATTTTAGGATATGGACTTTGGAAAAGTAATGAGAACCAATCGCCTTATTTTGCTCGTTTTTGGATTGAAGCCTTGCCGATATTGTGGTGTCTTTTAATTTATTATTTTTAGCATGTCATTAAACCTTAAAACAATTGCGATAAGATGAAAAAATTAATCCTATTACTGCTTGTTGTTTCTTGTGCTCAAGAACTCCCTGTGGTTGAAACCGTAGAAAAAGAGAGTTTTCAACAGCTTATGAAAAAGGATTATCCTTTGATTGACGTCCGCACTCCCCAAGAATTTTCAGGAGGACACATAAAAAATGCGGTAAATATTGATTTCAATGCCACTAGTTTTAAGGATCAAATTTCTGAATTAGACAGAGAGCAACCCTTTCTAATTTATTGTGCAGCTGGAGGGCGAAGTGCAAAAGCAGCTTCTTTAATGAATTCAATGGGCTTTAAAAAAGTTTACGAACTCAAGGGAGGGTTTAGGAATTGGTAATAGATCTTCTTAATCCGTTATTTTCTTTTTTAATTGATTTAGCTCTTGTTGTTGATGTTTCAAAACCTGAATTAAAAGTGGAATAAATCCAAAGTAATCAATGCTTTTCATAGAATCCGAACCAGTTGTTTGATAAACCAATTCAGGAAAAATTTTTTCAACTTCTTGTGCGAGAAAACCATAATGTGGGATTTGCGGATCATTTTTGTATCTAAATTCTATTGGATTCAACCCTAAGATTTTTTCTTTATTTGATTTTAACGATCTGATATCTATTTTCAAACGTTGATCTGAGAGCACATTGAAGCCTGGACCTGTCCAATTTCCGCTTGTTGTAGCGGTTCCGTCTTTAAAAATAACTAACGCATTTGTCCTGCTGGCGGTACTGCTTCCAGTCCCATTTCCAACAACAAATAAACGGTCTGAAGGATTCCAGAGATTTGTTCCACCTGATGGGGTGTAAGTGGTATTGAAGCTTCCGATAACAGTCTCAGCTCTGCTGAATGCAATAGTTCCTCTGCCCATAGTGGTGGTGTACCATGCATTGGATTCGGTACTTGATCCAAAGGCTGTTGCGTGGTATCCTGAAGCAATTGTATTTCTTCCCATAGCGACAGAGAAGGTGCCTCGTTTCTTTTCATCCCATTGGTCACTTTGTGCCATTCCAACCCTAAAGGCAGCTTTACTTTTGTCGAAAAACATACGTTTATTATCGTCAGTTGTTGAGGGATCATTGTCTAGTTTGGTGCTGCCAAAGACAAAATCATCTACTGCCCAATTCTGTTGTCGGTTTGATGTAATGTTTTGCAAGTTTTGGAAAGGACTTTGTGTCACATTAAATGAAACCGTATGGGTGGCTGTTTTTTTGAGAAAGAAAGACTTCCACTATTGGTGAAAGTTAGGAAGTTTCCGTTGCTAATGCCTAAATTTAAAGTGGAAGAGTTTACGATGCTTAGGGACATATTTTGTGCATCTGTATTGTCATAAAAAGAAGCTAAATTAACTTGTCCGCCATCTTGAAGTGAAAGTGTAGTACCCGATAACGAAAGCTGTTGTTTGACTGCATTAATTGCGCCCAAGGGAACTTTATGTGGTAATTCTCCATCAGAAGACAGAGAGAGTTCAAGGGTGTTACTCACCAGTTTAAAATGATCTATTTTTTGAGAGGGAGGATTGATCAATAGCGGTGCCAAATCCACACTTCCTCCTCGTTCCAGTTTAAGTTTTGTATTTTGAATACTGAGTTGTTGTTCATCTTTGTCTTCAAAAAGAGAACTCAAATCTACAGCCCCTCCGTTTTCAAGACTAAGTATTGTTCCTTCAAGCCTTAATTGTTGGGCTTGTATTTCGTCAAAAACAGAATCAAGGTTAATACTTCCTCCATTTTCTAATTTTAATGTTGTTCCTTCAAGATAAAGTTGCTGTGCATCTGTATTATCTAACAAAGGGCTTAGATCTACGGAATTTTCTTCTTGTAGCACAAGTGTGTTGTCTTGTAATTTCAATCTGGGAATCTTTGTTTGGAGAGGTATCCATTGTTGTTTTTCCTGGTCGTAAAATTCAAAACTATTGGAGGTTGAGTTAAAAATGAGCAAACCGTTTGGGACATTTTTTTTAAAAGCGCGTTCTCGGTCTTCTAGGGACATTCTGGAAATAAGTATTCCTTGACTATCACTTTCAATTTCAAAAATCGCATGAGGATCAATTTGGAGCGGATGGTCTCCCATTTTAATTTGTGCTTTTAGACAGGGAGTGGAAAAGAAAAAAAGCAGCGTGAAAAGGATTTGGGCAAATGTTTTCATGGGCAGTGTTTTTAATCATAATTAAATTTTTATGAGATTTTAAAACGTAAACTTAGGCTGTGATTTGTTTTATTTAGCGCGGTTGATGTGAAGATTGGAAATTGAAAGAAATAACCCACACCAAAAAAGTCTTGAAGACTGAATTGAAATCCAGTTCCCAAATTTTTTGAAGAGTTCAATCCCACTAAAACTTCACCTATTCTTAACGCCAAAGTTCCTTTGAGTTGAAGGGTCAATTGATCGTAAGCCAAATTGTGTAAACAAGCACTAATTCTCACAGCATAAAGAGGCTGTTCGTCTGAAAGTTGAGTACCTATTTCAGTAAAAAAATGGAGTTGGTCTCTAAGGAAAATGGTAGGTTTGTTTCGAATCATAAACGGATCTAAAAGGCGCGGTACAGACCCTTTGATCCAGAAATTATTCTTGACCAATGAAAATCCAACTCCCACGTTAGGCACAAAACGTTTTTGTTGTTGTAAAAGTGGGTCTTTTTGAATTCCATCAACACTTCTTAAATATTGATATTCAGAACTGAAAAAATCACCCATAATTTGAAGACCCAATTGAATCCTTGTTTTTTTATTGATTTGAACGGGAAATGAACTTTGAAGGAGTGTTTGGATGTTTTGCTCGCCAAAACGATTTCCATTTCGGATAATTGCTCCTAAGTTTAGTTTTTTTGATTGGCTAAAAGAGTCAAAAATTACACTTTGCTGTTTTGGAGCATCTTTTATTCCGAGCCATTGACTGTCAATTAGAAAGCTCAAATAGGACACTCCATTCAGCCCTGTATTTGATGGATTCGTCCATTGAGTTTGCCCCTCTAAAAGAAACAGATTGTTCTCATCTTGCCCCCTAACGATGAAGCATAATAAAAGAATTCCAGAGAGTACGTAAGACTGAATTTTTTTCATGCTAAAAATATTTGATTAAAATCCAACCTTGGAGATTTGGTGCTAGATTGCCGTCCAGATCAATACTGTAAAAATAACTTCCTTGTGGGAGCTTTTCACTGCTCATAATTTTAGTTCCTGACCAGTCATTTTGATATGTTCCAATATGATCATAAACTAAGGTTCCATCAATAGCGTAAATTCGAATCCTGCTTTTTGGCGAAAAGCTGTATCCTTTAATTTTCCAAGTATCGTTGATTCCATCGTTATTAGGGGTAATGACTTCACTTATCGTTTTTTCTGAAAAAGTTGGAGATAAATGGGCTAGGGTAAAGCTGATTCCTTTGTAATTTGATAATTCGAAAGGTTCCAAAAGTAAAGCCCCTCCATATTCCAAACTAATGGATTCTTTTTCAGTAAATGGATTATTGATAAGATGCCCCATAAACACTTCCCAGCCAGTATTGCTTAAAAGCCCATAGTGAAGTTGATTGGGATTTAATTGACTAAATGATAATCGGTCAAGACGGTGCCAATCCCAACAATAGATTTTAATTTTTGCAGTTGTTAGTCCACTTGTTTTCCAACTCCAGTAATGAAACTTTGGAGACTCATAAGCCGTATCCATTAGACTTAATATGTGAGGGGGTCTGTCTTGGTATTGAACCTGAACAAAATCATTATTTTTTAAAAGGTAGAGTGTTATGGGGCTAAAGTTTGTGTTGGACCCCACAGGGAATGTAAATTCTCCTTCGTGATAAATTCTGACTGATCCCGCTACATAGGAAGCTTCCCGAACTTGATGCCACTTGCTTCTGGAGCCAAAGGAAACAACCCCTTCAGTAATGCTTTTCTTTTCTGTGATGATTTTGCCACCGTTAAAGTAGGTATCCTCAAATGCGATATGAAGTTGATTTTCTTCACTTACATAAATGTCTCCAAAAATTGAAAGTTGACCCCAGAGAGAAGGGGACAGTAAAAAGCATTTAAGGAGAACAAAAATGTTGATCTGGGGCTTCATTTTTTAAAAATTGGGACATCAAATTAAAAAAAATGAAGCAAAAATTCAAACCAATCCTGCCCTGCGTAAAAGTGCTGAAGGGTCTGGTTCTTTCCCTCTGAATTTTTTGTAGAGAGTCATCGGGTGTTGGGTTCCTCCTTTAGATAAAATATGCTCTTGAAAAGCTGCTGCTGTTTGAGTATCAAAAACACCATTTTCCAAGAACGATTCAAAGGCATCAGCATCTAAAACTTCTGCCCACTTGTAACTGTAATATCCTGCAGCATAACCGCCTTGAAAAATATGTGAAAAAGCTGTGCTCATACAATTCTCTGATGTGTCTTGAGTAAATTGTAGATGAGCGATTTGGTTTAGCTCATGATTTTTAACATCCTTAATCTTATGTGCATTTTGATTGTGAAAAGATAAGTCTAAATAACCAAAGCTCAACTGTCTGAGCGTTTGAAGTCCCTGCTGGAAGTAGGCTGCTTTTTTGATTTTACGGATCATCTCAGAGGGGATCACTTCATCAGTTTTGTAATGTCTTGCAAATAATTCTAAGGCCTCAGGTTGGTAGCACCAATTCTCCAAGATTTGAGAAGGGAGCTCAACAAAATCCCAAAATACACTAGTTCCACTCAAAGAACTGTATGTGGTATCGGCTAACATGCCGTGAAGAGCATGACCAAATTCATGAAAGAGGGTGGTAACTTCTTGAAATGTTAAAAGAGAGGGTTGAGTTTTTGTGGGTTTTGAAAAATTACAAACGATAGATACATGAGGTCGTTGTTCTTTGTTTTGAGAGCGATAACTGGTCATCCATGCACCATTGCGTTTTCCGGATCGCGGGAAAAAGTCAGTGTAAAGTAGTGCGTGAAATTCATTGTTTTTGTGCACTTCAAAAACCTTGACATCGGGATGGTAAACATCAATTTTAGTGTTTTCATGAAATTGAATTCCGTACAGTTTGTAAACAATTTCAAACAGCCCTTTAAGAACTTTTTCAAGAGGAAAATAGGGTTTGAGTTGCTGTTCGTCTAAATTCAGTGTGGCTTGTTTCAGTTTTTCTGAAACAAAGGCGGTGTCCCATTTTTCTAAACAATTCAGATTTAGGTTTTCAGCTGCAAAAGTTTTCATGGCTTCCCATTCCTTTTCTGCAGCAGGTTTTGCCTTTTCTGTCAGTTGGTTCAAAAAGTTTTGAACGTTTTCTTCAGATTGAGCCATACGTTCTTCTAGCACAAAAGAGGCGTGAGAATCATAGCCCAGTAAAGCGGCACGATTTTTTCGCAATTGTACAATTTTTAATACCGTCTCATTGTTATTTTGAGGATTGTCTTGAAAACCTCGTCGTCCAAAAGCGTTACTCATTTTTTCTCGTAAAGATCTATTCTCAGCATACGTCATAAAAGGGACGTAACTCGGATAATCTAATGTAAAAACCCATCCCTTTTTTTCTCTGGATCGCGCTTCTTCAGCAGCCATTTCAATAATTGAAGGGGGTAATCCCTTGAGATCTTCTTCTTTTTTAATTTGAAGTAAAAACGACTGGGTATCTGCCAACACATGTTCTCCAAAAGTTAAGCTAAGTTGGGAAAGTTCGGTGTCAATTTCACGAAGTTTTTCCTTGGATTCAGTAGCGAGATTGGCTCCGTTTCGGACAAAACTTTTGTATTCTTTCTCTAAGAGCGTTCTCTGTTCTTCGGTGAGCTTTTCTCGGTCTTCATTTTGGTAAACCGTTTGAATTCGATTAAATAGCTTTTGATTTAGTCGAATGTCATTTTGGAATTGAGTCAGTAAGGGCGACGCTTGCTGTGCTGTTTGTTGGAGTTCATCACTGGTTTCGGCACTGTTTAGATTGAAAAGCAGCGAAGTATTTCGTCCGATTAGTTTTCCACAGCTTTCTAGAGTTTCAATAGTGTTTTCAAACGTTGCAGCTTCCTTGTTTTCTGTGATCGTTTCTATTTCCTTAAGCGCAATTGCTATGGACTCCTTAATCGCAGGAATAAAGTGTTCAATTTTGATTGTGCTGAATGGAGCTGACTCAAAGGGAGTTTCGAACTCCTTTAAAAGGGGGTTGTTCAATGGGTTTATTTTTTGATGTTTCTACTACTGTCCAAGACTTTTTGCTTGAGACTTTCTTTAAACTGAACGACTTTATTGAGTATTTCTGAATCTTGACTGCCTAAAATTTGAGCAGCTAGAATACCGGCATTTTTTGCTCCGTTCAAAGCAACCGTAGCTACAGGTACACCCCCTGGCATCTGTAAAATGGACAAAACAGAATCCCAACCGTCAATAGAATTACTGGACTTGATAGGGACGCCAATAACGGGTAAGGGGGTTAATGAGGCAATCATGCCGGGTAAATGTGCAGCACCTCCGGCACCCGCAATGATAACTTTAATTCCTCTTTGATGTGCATGAGTTCCATACTCAGTCATTTTATCTGGAGTTCGGTGTGCCGATACAATATCTACTTCAACCTCAATTTTAAATTCTTTTAAAATTGAGATTGCTGCTTCCATAACGGGGAGGTCGGACTGACTTCCCATAATAATTCCAACTTGTGCCATATTATTTTGAGATTACTTCAATAGTTTCTTTTACCTGTTCTGCGATTTGTCGTGCGGTCTCCAAATCTTTATTTACAATAGTGATGTGACCCATTTTTCGGAATGGTCGAGTTTCTTTTTTTCCGTAGATATGTGGGCATACTCCTTCAATAGCTAAAATATGTTCCATGTTTTTGTAATGAACTGGACCCTTGTGGTTTGGTGCCCCAACTAAATTAACCATAACACCTGATACTTTGTTTTCCGGGTTCCCTAAAGGAAGATCTAAAAGGGCCCTTATGTGTTGTTCAAACTGAGAAGTGTAAGAAGCCTCTATGGAATAATGTCCGCTATTGTGTGGTCTTGGAGCAACTTCGTTGACCCAAATTTCACCTTCTTTGGTTAAAAATAATTCTACTGCCAGGAGCCCAACATGTTGGTATGCTTGTGAGACTTTACGAGCAACCTCTTGAGCTTTTTTTTCAACAGTTTTTGAAATTCGCGCAGGACTTAAAACATATTCTACCTGATTGGCTGTAGGGTGAAACTCCATTTCCACACTTGGGTAGTTTACGGTTTCACCGCTAACACTTCTACACATAATAACACCAATTTCTTTTTCGATGTTTACCAGATCCTCAGCCATGCAAGGACCCTCATTTACGGTTTCTAAGTCTTGATTAGAACGAATGATTTTGACACCGTAACCATCATATCCCATAGACTCAGATTTCCAAACAAAAGGAAAAGAAACCCAGCCTCTTGCTACAGCATCTTTAAGTGCTTCTATGGATTTAAATAGTTGAAAGGGTGCTGTTGGGATATTGTTTTTCTTGTAAAATTCTTTTTGGAGGCATTTATTCTGTATGGTTTGAATAACATTGGCTTGAGGATAAACCCGAACCCCTTGTTCTTCCAAATGAGCTAGTGCACTGGCATTAACATTTTCGATTTCTATGGTAAGGATGTCCACGTTTTTACCAAAATCTACAACGGTTTGATAGTCCATCAAATCTCCCTGAACAAATGTATTGCAACCAATTCGTGCCGGAGCTTGAGCATTAGAATCCAGAATATGAGTTTGTATGTCCCACTGACGCGTTGTGTTGAGCAGCATTTTACCTAACTGCCCTCCTCCCAAAATTCCAATTGTTCTTGTTGTGGAGAAATATCCCATCCTATTCTTTTGGCAAAAATAGGCATAAGTTTTTTGGAATGGAAAAAAGCCGTCTAAAATGGGTATCTTTGCACAAATATTTTTTCATGATCAATCTTCTTTTATTTGGAAAACCAGGAGCTGGAAAAGGAACTCAGGCTTCTTTTTTAAAAGAGCAATACGATTTAGTTCACATTTCCACAGGGGATCTTTTTCGATACAATATTAAAAACCAAACCTCTTTGGGGTTACTCGCAAAATCTTACATGGATCAAGGAGACTTGGTGCCAGATCAGGTTACTATTGATATGTTGGAATCTGAGGTAGATCAAAATCCAGAAGCTAAAGGATTTATCTTCGATGGTTTTCCCAGAACAGAGGCTCAGGCTGGTGCTTTAGATGCTTTTCTGGCTAAAAAACAAATGAAAATTTCTGCAACAATTGCTCTAGAGGCCGAAGACGATATTTTGGTAGAAAGACTTTTGGAGCGTGGAAAAAGTAGTGGACGTACTGACGATCAAGACGAAAGTAAAATTCGAAATCGCTTTGAAGAATACAATCAAAAAACCGCTCCGTTAAGAGATTATTACACCAAACAAAATAAATTCCATAGCGTCAACGGCATTGGAACCATAGAAGAGATTACCCAACGGTTAACTCAACTAATCAACAGCTTGTAGTTTTATGACAGAAGGAAATTTTGTCGATTATGTTAAGTTACAAATAAGCTCTGGTAAAGGAGGAAAAGGTTCTATTCATTTGCACCGTGAGAAGTACATTACTAAAGGAGGCCCTGACGGTGGGGATGGAGGAAGAGGAGGCCATGTAATTATTAGGGCAAATGAGCAACTGTGGACCCTCTATCCTTTCAAATTTAAAAGACATTTCATAGCAGGACACGGTGGTGACGGTAGCAAAAGTAGGAGTAGCGGGGCTCAAGGTGAGGATATTTACATAGATGTACCCGTAGGTACGGTGGTTCGAAGTACACAAAGTAAGGATGTGATTTTTGAAATCACAGAAGCTGGTCAGGAGAAAATTATCGCAGAGGGAGGTCTGGGAGGTCGTGGAAATTGGCATTTCAAGTCGCCAACACGTCAAACACCACGTTATGCACAGCCCGGCAGAGAAGGAATCACTTTGGACATAACATTAGAATTAAAAGTCTTAGCAGATGTTGGTTTGGTCGGATTTCCCAATGCAGGGAAGTCTACTTTACTTTCAGTTCTTACAGCCGCCAAACCCAAAATTGCGGACTATGAGTTTACAACACTTAAACCCAACCTAGGGATCGTTGACTACCGAGACTACAAGTCTTTTGTTATGGCGGACATTCCTGGCATTATTGAAGGAGCTGCAGAAGGAAAGGGATTGGGGCATTATTTTCTTAGACATATTGAACGAAATTCAATTTTGCTTTATTTGATCCCTGCAGATACTCCTGATGTAAAAAAAGCATTTGATATTTTACAAAAAGAGTTGGTTAAATACAATCCAGAATTGCTGGATAAAAGCTTTACAGTGGTTCTTTCGAAAGCGGATTTATTAGACGAAGAACTGCTTGAGGAATACACCAAAGAAATGAAGGATACCTTCCAAGACATACCGCACCTGATTATTTCTAGTGCTACTCAATTTCAACTTACAGAGTTAAAGGACCTACTCTGGAAACAGCTCAATCCCTAAACCATGATGCAGTTGCATTTTATCGCAATTGGAGGAAGTGCCATGCACAGTTTGGCATTGGAAATGATGCAATTGGGACATAGGGTAACCGGAAGTGACGATGCAATTTATGAGCCTTCGAAATCGAAACTTTTAAAAGCAGGATTATTGCCCGAAACTTTTGGTTGGTTTCCCGAAAAAATTTCTAAAACTATTGATGTTGTTGTTTTAGGAATGCACGCTAAAGAAGACAATCCCGAATTGTTAAAAGCTCAAGAATTGGATTTAAAAATTCAATCCTATCCAGAGTTTTTAGCTTCGTTGACCAAGAATAAAACAAGAGTAGTGATTGCTGGGAGTCATGGAAAGACTACCATTACTTCCATGATTTTACACGCATTGAATTATCATGAGATTGAAGCTGATTACATGGTAGGGGCACCCGTTTCAGAAAACTCAAAAACGCTTTCCTTATCAGAAACCCCTGATTTTGTCCTTCTAGAAGGCGACGAATATTTATCATCTGCAATAGATCTCCGACCAAAGTTTTTGTGGTATTCGCCTGAAATTGCACTAATTAGTGGAATTGCATGGGATCATATTAATGTATTTCCCACTTTTGAAAATTATGTAGCTCAATTTGAAGAATTTATTAATTCCATTGAGGCAGGGGGTGTTTTGGTATTCAATGAGGATGACGAGGTGCTTAAAAAACTTGTCGAATCCAATACACATCCGATCAAAAAAATCGGATATCGAACACCTACACATTTTACAGAAGAGGGGATTACGTATTTAGAAACTGAAGAAGGAAGTCTTCCGTTGATGATTTTCGGTAAACACAATCTTTTAAATTTAGCAGGGGCACAGTGGATAGCTCAACTGATGGGTTTAGACAGTTCTGATTTTTATGAAGCGATGCCCTCTTTTAAGGGTGCTTCAAAACGATTGGAGCTTCTTGCAAAAGGAGAAAATAGTTTTCTGTTTAAAGATTTTGCCCATGCTCCAAGTAAAGTAAAAGCCACATGTCTAGCGGTTAAAGATCAGTTTTCTTCTAAAAAAATAACGATTTGTTTAGAATTACACACTTACAGTAGCCTTGATCCAGAATTCATAAACCAATATGCTCAAACCTTGGAAGCTGCAGATGAGGTTTTGGTTTTTTATGATCCTGAAGCACTCAAAATTAAAAATAGAAGCGCCATTCCACCAGAATCGATTCAAGAAGCTTTTGTACACAGCACCCTCAATGTTTTCACTCATGCGGCCAAATTAAATACAGTTTTGTTGGAAAGAACTTATTCGGATGAGGTTTTAGTCATGATGAGTTCAGGGAATTTTGGAGGAATGGACTGGAAGGCACTTCAAGAGCAATTCCGATAAACATTTTTATTTTTTGGTTAAAATTTTTATTTTGTAATTCATAGAACACCCTATGAGCAAGTTACCCCAAAAAATAACGATCAAAGATTGGGATCCCTCGGATCGACCCAGAGAAAAATTACAGCATCACGGAGCATCATGCCTTAGCAATGCAGAGCTTTTTGCAGTTTTGATTGGGAGTGGTAGTTTTAAAGAAAGTGCTGTAGATTTAATGAAACGGGTTTTGCAAAGTGTAGATCATGATTTACATAAATTACAACAACTATCCCTAGAGCATTTGGTCCAGTTTAATGGCATAGGTATCGCAAAGGCAGTAAAAATAAAAACCGCCCTAGAACTTAGTAAACGATTGGTTCAGAAAACACAAAATAAAGTTCCTGAATTGAACCACAGTAAGGTAGCTTTTGAAAACATTCGATACGAACTTGCTGCTCTGGGGCATGAAGAGTTTTGGGTAATGTATCTCAATCAATCTTCCAAATTAATAGAAAAATTTCGTCTCAGTCAAGGAGGGATTACCCGAACTGTTGTGGACATTCGTTTGGCATTAAAACGCGCTTTTGAAGTGGGAGCCACCTCCCTTATTTTGGTTCACAATCACCCCTCAGGAAATTTAACCCCCAGTAAGCATGACAAAGAGCTTACTCAAAAGTTCAAACGTGCAGCTAAATATGTAGATCTATCTGTTCTCGATCATTTAATTGTATCAGAAAAAGGCTACTTTAGCTTTGCTGACGAAGAGATTATTTAAATGTTATTGGTTTTTACTCATAAAATTACACCTAGAGTAACCTATGTTTTTAAACATATTTTTGAAAACATGTTGGAACTTCAAGTGAAAGTTACCTCTTCAGTAGAAGCTTTGGTAGCTCATTCAGGACCTAAAATGAGTTACACCACAAAACCCTTGGGCGATGAATTTTTTGTTGCATCACATCCGCTTCTTTTTGAGAGAGGAATAACTTCTCATGATATTAATATTGACGATTGGGAGGGGGTACCTGCGTTTTTTAAGACAGGAGAAAACAACCCCATTCCGTTTGATGTTTTTGCTGCCAGTTTTTTTCTTCTTTCCCGGTACGAAGAATTTTTACCTCAAATTAAATCACCCAATGGACATTTTGATCCTATGCAAAGTTTGGCTTTTCAAGAGGGATTTTTAGAGCTCCCTTTAGTAGATCATTGGATTTTCAAAATGCACGGTATCCTTACTGAAGTTTTTCCAGAAATTAAACCATTATCAAAAGATAAACCCCAAAAAGAAATCCTCATCGATGTGCCCCTAGTATTTCAATACCGCCATCGATCCCTATTGGTTACATTAGAACTTTTTCTAAAATCTTTGTGGGATTTTAATTTTTTGAAAATTTTTGATCAAGTAACCGTATTAACTAGGCTTAGATCCGATCCTTTTGACAGTTTTTCTTTTTGGAATACTTGGTTTGAAAATTCAAGTACAAAACCCAAAGCATTTTTTCTCTATGCAAAAAGTTCTGCCTATGAATCTACAATATCAACTTTCAATAGAAGATTACAGCAACGCATTAAAAAAATGGGAGATGATTATTCTTTGGGCTTACTGCTTTCCGTTCATTCACAATTAAAATCGGATCCTGAACTGAGTAAAGAAAAAAAAGATTTTCAAGACCTTACTCATAGGCAAGTTAAGATGAGTAGAATACCTATCAGTTACAGGCAGCTTTCTAAAGTGTACACTGATTTGGTCGATTACGAATTTTCAAATGATTACAGTATGGGTTATTGTGACCGTATTGGGTTTCGAGCCAGTACAGCAACTCCCTTTTATTTTTATGATCTTACCAATGAATTTCAGTTGCCTCTGAAAGTTCATCCTGTTTTTGCAACTGAAACTGCGATTCGAAAAGGAAAAAAAATAAAAGCGTTTGATGAATTGAACCTTATTTATGAAAAGTTACCCCTACCTTGTGCTCGTTTAACGCTAGCAATTGGGAATGGTTTTTTACATCCAAAAAAACAAAATCAACCCTTGCAAAAAGCATTCAAAGACTATGTTAAGTGATCGGTTTACAAACAGAATTAACTGATATTTTTTTCGACTTAGATCATACCCTATGGGATTTCGAAAAAAATTCATATCTCACATTTAAGAAAATTTTTAGTGCGATAGAATTGCCCGTAGATTTAGAGGATTTTATTTCCTTTTACAACCCGATAAATCATGCATACTGGAAGCAATACAGAGAAAATCGCATTACCCAGCAGGAACTTCGTTTTAACAGATTGTCTGATACATTCACCAAAATAAAGCATCGAGCAACTGCAGATGAAGTCAATCAAATTTCAGAGGCTTACATTGCGAATTTAAGCAGTTTTCCTCACTTGTTTGAGGGAGCAATTCCTTTGTTGGATAAATTAAAATCAAAATACAAACTCCACATTATCACCAACGGATTTGAACAGGTCCAACATTTTAAAATTAAAAATTCAGGCTTAGGTTCATATTTTGATTTTATTTTTACTGCAGAACAGGTGGGATTTAAAAAGCCGCATCCTCAAATTTTTATTGAGGCATTAAATAAAACTCAAGCCCTTCCTGAAAAATCATTGATGATTGGAGATAGTTTGGAGGCAGATATTTTGGGTGCGCTAGCGCAAGGGATGCATGCCATTCACTTTAATTCTCACCAAGAAGAAAGACACGATAATTGTCTTATCGTAAATTCTTTAGAGGAGTTGAGTACCTTTTTTTAAGTCTGTTGATTTGCCAAATGTGAATACCAAGATTTATCGTTATTTTTGACCATGGATTTAGAAGGGGCACAAAAAAAAGTTGATCAATGGATCCAGACTCATGGAGTCCGCTACTTTGATGAATTAACGAATATGGCACAGCTTACAGAAGAAGTAGGTGAAGTAGCTAGGATAATAGCACGTCGGTATGGAGAACAATCCGAAAAAGAATCGGATAAAGATAAAGACTTAGGTGAGGAATTGGCAGATGTTATTTTTGTTGCTATTTGTTTGGCAAACCAAACAGGGGTTGACCTTCAAAAAGCTTTTGAGAAAAAATTAAAGAAAAAATCTGAGCGTGATCATGAGCGGCATCAGAACAACCCAAAATTAAAGAATTAGATGATTTTATCGCTTTCGCATCCAACAGCGGAATGTAATGGAAAGTTACATATTACAGGTTCAAAAAGTGAAACCAACAGGCTACTGCTGCTCCAGGCTCTATTTCCAGGTTTCAGTATTCAAAATGCTTCTCAATCTGATGATAGTGACGTGATGCAGGCTGCATTAAAGTCTAATATTGAGTTGGTAGATGTACATCATGCAGGTACTGCCATGCGCTTTTTAACAGCATATTTTTCTCATTTAGAAGGGCGAGAGGTAGTGCTAACCGGTTCGCAAAGAATGCAAGATCGTCCCATTAAAGTTTTAGTAGAGGCGCTTCAGATGATTGGTGCTGAAATAGATTACGAAAAAAAAGAGGGCTATCCCCCCCTTAGAATACGAGGAAAAAAATTAACAGGTGGAGCGGTATCCCTCCCAGCAAATATCAGCAGCCAGTACATTTCAGCTCTTTTGCTCATAGGACCTGTACTTGAAAATGGAATCCAATTAAACTTAGTGGGTAAAATAACCTCAGTTCCTTACATAAAAATGACCTTATCTCTTTTGGAGAATTTAGGTGTACAAACTGAGTTTAATGGTCAAACCATCAGGGTGTCTCCTCATGAAAACACAAATACAAAGACTCAAATTGTTGAATCGGATTGGAGTTCAGCTTCCTACTTCTTTAGCATCGTAGCACTGTCTGAAAAGGCAGAAATTCATTTGACAAATTACAAGGAAAATAGCCTCCAAGGAGATCGAGTATTAAGAGAAATTTACAATGAATTGGGAGTTTTTTCTTCAATAGAGAATCAAAATCTGATATTAAAAAAAGAGGATGTTGACTTACCTGAAGTCTTGTGTTGGGATTTGTCTAAGGCACCCGATATTGCTCAGACAATTGCAGTATCCTGTTACGGTCTAGGGATCGGTTGTAAGTTGGAGGGGCTTCATACTTTAAAAATAAAAGAAACAGATCGACTGCAAGCTCTGTACAACGAATTAACCAAATTAGGTGCCAAGGTTAAAGTTACCAACGACAGTCTAGAATTAGCGCCCAAGTCTAATTTTGTATCGGGTTGTCAAATTCCTACTTACAATGATCACCGCATGGCGATGGCTTTTGCTCCGCTTTCGCTAAAGATCCCACTAATCATAAAGGATGCGGAGGTTGTTTCAAAATCCTATCCAAGCTTTTGGGAAGATCTTGAACAGATTAGTTTTGAGATTGATCGCAGATAAATAGCGATTTACTTGACAAGGCCTATGTTGAGATGGTATATTTGCCGCTTAAAATTATTAAATGAAATTATCTCAATTCCAATTCGAACTCCCCAAAGCTCTTTTAGCACAACGACCCGCAAACGATAGAGATGAATCCAGACTCATGGTACTTCATCGAAAAGAAGAGAAAATTGAGCATTATGCTTTTAAAGATGTGATTAATTTTTTTGATGAAGGAGATGTAATGGTGCTTAACAACACTAAAGTTTTTCCTGCACGTCTTTTTGGAAATAAAGAAAAAACAGGAGCAAGGATTGAAGTCTTTTTGCTAAGAGAGTTGAACCAAGAGCAACGTCTTTGGGATGTATTGGTTGATCCTGCTCGTAAAATAAGAATTGGGAATAAACTTTATTTTGGAGAAGATGAAAGTTTGGTTGCTGAGGTAATTGATAATACAACTTCCAGAGGAAGAACATTGAGGTTTTTGTTTGATGGGAGTTATGCGGAATTTAGAACAAAACTCAAAGAGCTTGGTCAAACGCCACTCCCTAAATACATAAAACGTCCTACTGACGAAGAAGATCGCGAGCGATACCAAACTATTTATGCTAAGCATGAAGGAGCTGTAGCTGCTCCTACAGCTGGATTGCATTTCTCAAAGCATTTATTAAAACGAATGGAAATAAAAGGAATTGATTTGGCTGAGTTGACTCTTCATGTTGGATTAGGAACTTTTAGTCCCGTAGAGGTTGAAGACCTGTCCAAACACAAAATGGATTCCGAAGAATTAATCATCGATGCTTTAGCTGCCTCAAAAGTAAATAAGGCCATTGACGAACGCCGAAAGATTTGTGCAGTAGGAACTACTGTAATGCGTGGTTTGGAAAGTTCCGTATCTTCTGCTGGTATGCTCAATGAATACAGAGGATGGACTCACAAATTTATTTTTCCACCCTACGATTTTTCGATTGCGAACAGTATGATCACAAATTTTCATACACCAAAATCTACACTATTGATGATGGTATCAGCATTCGCTGATCCTAATTTTATAAAACATGCATACAGTGTAGCCATCAAAGAGAAGTACAATTTCTACTCTTATGGCGATGCCATGCTCATTTTGTAACCCATAAAAACCGCTTTATTGCGGTTTTTTTATTTTCACCTGTTTGGAAAATAGTAAGAAAGACATACGATCACTAAGTAAAGATGAGATCATTCAATTCTTTGATTTTCATGGAATTCCCTCTTTTAGGGGAAAACAAGTTTATCAATGGTTGTGGCAAAAGGGGGTTCATGATTTTGATGCCATGACCAATTTAGCATTAGCACATCGAGAACTATTGAAAGCTCATTTTGAGATCAATCATATCAAAATTGATGTTCAACAAAAAAGCAAGGACGGCACGGTTAAAAATGCAGTAAAACTTTACGATCAATTGGTAGTTGAGTCGGTTCTTATCCCAACCGCAACCCGTAGTACAGCTTGTGTTTCTTCTCAGGTTGGATGTAGTCTTGATTGTACTTTTTGTGCAACAGCTTCCATGAAAAGAATGCGAAACCTCAATCCAGATGAAATTTACGATCAAGTAGTTACGATCAATCAGCAAAGCTTAACCTATTATCAGCGTCCTTTGTCTAATATTGTGTTTATGGGTATGGGAGAACCCTTGATGAATTACAAAAACGTTTTGGCATCAATTGAAAAAATAACCGATCCAGAAGGGTTAGGGATGTCACCAAAAAGAATAACCGTTTCAACCTCAGGAATTCCAAAGATGATCAGAAAAATGGCTGATGACGGAGTAAAATTTGCTTTGGCAGTTTCTCTTCACAGTGCTCGCCAAGAAATTCGCGAACAAATTATGCCTTTTGCAACCAAATTTCCCTTGGATGAATTACTCGATGCATTAAAACATTGGTATGACTGTACCAAAAAGCGAATCACATTTGAATACGTTGTTTGGGAAGGTGTAAACGATACAAGAGAGGACATTCAAGCTTTGGTTAAGTATTGTTTACAGGTTCCTTCTAAGGTGAATTTGATACAGTACAACCCCATAGATGGAAACTCGATGAAACAAGCCCAAACAAAAACTGTAGATGCATACATTAAAACACTGACGGATTCTAGAATCCAAGTAACTTACCGCCGATCCAGAGGAGAAGACATTGATGCGGCTTGTGGTCAGTTGGCAAATAAATAATCCCCAAATCCAAAACTCAATTAATGAAGTAAGTCATTCTAGAATTGATATCTTTACCAGCCTATGAAAGTTGTTGAGCAAATCAAGAAACCGATTTACAATGAGATGGAACTTTTTGAAGAAAAGTTCACCGAGTCCATGTCGTCCCAAGTTGCCTTACTCAACAGGATTACTCATTTTATCGTTAATCGAAAGGGAAAACAAATGCGGCCGATGTTTGTTTTTTTGGTAGCCAAGCTTTTAGGGAAAGGAAACGTTAATGAGCGGACTTACAGAGGTGCATCTGTGATTGAATTGATTCACACCGCAACACTGGTTCATGACGATGTTGTTGATGACAGTAACAAGAGAAGAGGTTTTTTTTCTATTAATGCACTATGGAAAAATAAAATTGCTGTTTTAGTAGGAGACTATTTACTTTCAAAAGGCTTATTGCTTTCTATTGAAAACGAAGATTTTGATTTGTTAAAAATAATTTCGGTTGCAGTTAGGGAAATGAGCCAAGGAGAATTACTTCAGATTGAGAAGGCGCGAGATTTGAATATTACAGAGGAAATTTATTATGAAATCATTCGTCAGAAAACGGCAACTCTTTTAGCGGCTTGCTGTGCTCTGGGGGCGCAATCTGTTGATGCGCCTGAAGAAGAAGTCAAAAAAATGCATCGGTTCGGAGAACTTTTAGGAATGGCATTTCAAATAAAAGATGATTTATTTGACTATGGGGAGTACAAAATTGGAAAACCTATTGGAATTGATATTAAAGAAAAAAAAATGACCCTCCCTCTTATTTTTACCCTCAATACGGTTGATCCTAAAGAGAAAAGAGAGATTATCAATACAGTTAAAAATCACAATAAAGACAAAGCCAAAGTAAGGGCTTTGATTACTCTGGTCAAAGAAAAAGGAGGGCTTGATTTTGCAATAAAAAAAATGAAAGAATATAAAAAAGAAGCAATGAAGCTTCTGGTTGAATTTCCAAAAAACGAATACCGAGATGCCCTAGAACTGATGTTGAATTACGTTACGGAGCGGAAGATTTAAATCCTTCGATTTTGAATCAATTTTCTTCAAGAATGCATAAATTTATACAAAACACTTTTTTTTGATTTCAAGAAGCACCATAGATCAAGTGTATGAAACTGCTCGTGTTGAGGAGGTAATCGGTGATTTTGTAGTTTTAAAAAAATCAGGATCTAATTTTAAAGGTCTGAGTCCCTTTTCACAGGAACGAACCCCTAGTTTTATGGTGTCTCCTGTCAAACAAATTTGGAAAGATTTTAGTAGTGGCAAAGGGGGTAACGTAGTTGCATTTCTAATGGAACACGAGCATTTTTCTTATCCGGAGGCAATTCGTTTTTTGGCTAAACGATACAACATAGAAATAGAAGAAACGGAACAAACTCAAGAGGAAAAAGAAAAAGCGAATGCTAAGGAAAGTCTTTATTTAGTAAGTCAGTTTGCTCAAGAGTCTTTTGAAAAAGACCTGTGGGAGTTTTCTGAAGGTATGGCCATAGGGCTTTCCTATTTTAGAGAGCGAGGATTTACAGATGAGACCATTCGTTTTTTTGGATTAGGATATGCTGCAGAAAAAAGAGATCATTTTTATCAAAAGGCAACCCAGGCAGGATATTCTGAAGAATTTTTGGTGGGTACGGGATTGGTAATAAAAAATGAAAGAGGTGCAGTAGATCGCTTTAGAGGGCGCGTTATTTTTCCCATACGTAGCATGGCGGGCAGAGTTCAGGGCTTTGGGGGACGAATACTTTCAGCTACAGCAAAAACTGCAAAATACCTCAATTCTCCTGAGAGTGAGATCTATCATAAAAGTCAGGTTTTGTATGGTATCTATGAATCAAAGAAAGCCATTGCAAGAGAAGACGTCTGTTACTTAGTTGAAGGCTACACGGATGTGATTCAACTTTTTCAAAAAGGGATTGAAAATGTGGTTTCTTCTTCAGGAACGGCACTGACTTCTGAACAAATTAGACTAATTCGTAGGCTCACATCAAATGTTGTTGTGTTGTTTGATGGAGATGCGGCAGGACTTAGGGCTGCAATTAGAGGGATTGACCTAATTTTAGAGCAGGGAATGAATGTCAAAATCTGTAGTTTTCCAGAGGGAGAAGATCCAGACAGTTTTGCAAAGTCCCACACAGAACAAGAGATCAACTCTTATTTAAAAAGTGAGGCTAAAGATTTTATTGAGTTTAAAACAGACCTTCTGCTGAAGGAAGCCAATCATGATCCTGTAAAGAAAGCGGCTACGGTAAGAGAGATTGTTCAGAGTATTTCTAAAATTCCAGATCCTATTCAGCAAGAGATTTACATCAAACAGTGTGCAACCTCTATGGAGGTTTCAGAAGCAGTTCTTTTTAATGCCCTTGCCCAAGAGCAAAATAAAAAACAAAAACCTGTTCGTAAAATAGCCAATGTAAGCTCGGAAAAGGGAGAACTCATTCATAAAGCTCCTGAACAACAAGTTAGTTCAAATCCGTTGTTGTATTTGGAAAAACAAATTGTGAGTATTCTTATTCAATATGGGAACCACGAAGCTTCTTTTGAAGAAATTATTGTGAGTTCTGATGCGGATGGAAATCTGATAGAAGAGTCGAAAACTATTCATAGTAAAGTGTATGAAAAAGTTTTTTTAGATCTACAGCAAGATGAGGTGGAGTTTATTCAGCCTGAATTTCGCTTGCTTTATGATCAGCTTATTCATTCCTATCAGATGGAAGGGGATCTAAAGCTCGATAAAATTATTCAGCAAGACGATTCTAGTTTGGGTAAAATCATATCAGATATTTTGTTAGCTGAGGAGATTCATCAACTTCATGATTGGGAAAAGAAAAATATTTTTGTCAAGCAACGTGAAAGTGTGGTAGGGCAATTGGTAAGTGAAACTATTTTAACTTTTAGGAGGTATCTAATTGATGAAAAAATTCAGAGTTTATTGCAAGAATCCAAAAACTCAGAGGCTACTGAAAATTCTTCAGAATTTTTAGAAGATGTGATGCAATATCAAGGGTTAAAAAAATTACTTTCAAAAAAATTAAATCGGGTCCTTTAGATCAAATCAAAATTTCGAGCTTGCTGAAATAAATCGACTGGATTTTTTACTTCCAATTTTTTCATGAGTCTAGTTTTGTAGGTGTTGACCGTTTTTTGATTGATTTCTAAATTTGAAGCGATTTCAATATTTCTTTTTCCCTCGACAAGTAATTTGAGAACTTCAATTTCTCTTGGCGAGAGGGTTTCATAAGCATTTCTTGGTCTTGAAAGGTCTATGTTATTGTTGATTTCATGAGCAAAATTGGTTGTGATATGATAACCGCTATGAACAACTTTTTCAATGGCTTCCATCAAAACTTTTCTATTAGCTTCTTTTGAAAGGTATCCTGAAGCTCCTGCTTTGAGTAAGGAAATACCATAGATTGATTGCGGCAAAGAGGTGTAAATTATGATGGAAGTATTGGGATACGCCTTTTTTACTTTTTTGATAACTTGAATGGCATTGTCACCAGCTAATTCCATTTCTAGAATAAGGGCATCTATGCTGTGCTCTTCTAGGTAGGGATACAGTTCACATGTCTTAGAAAATGTTCCAACGACTGTAATGTGCTCTGTTTTTCTGAAGAAGCTTTTGAAACCTTTGTGTACAACAGGATGCGGATCTAAAAGTGCAATTTTTATCATAAGATGTAAGATTTGGATAACATCTTTTACAAGATAGTTAATTTCAAATAAAATCGAATGGAATTTTACAAACAGGTATGGGTTGCATCTTGTGTTGGTTGTTATTGAAATGACTTATGAAAATTTCGTAAACTTCTTTTTGACGTTCGTTAAATTCATTTTGAGGGATTTTTTTTTCGTGTGCTTCCATAGCCCATTCCAATTCTGGATATGAGGCACCGAGCTGATCTTCATCCGTTCTATGATCACCCCAAAGTCCGTCTGTAGGGGGAGCATTCTGAATATCAGAGTTAATGTTTAAGTGAGCGGCAAGTCCAAAAACTTGTGTTTTGGTAAGATCAGCGATAGGACTTAAGTCCACACCACCATCTCCATACTTTGTGTAAAATCCTACCCCAAAATCTTCAACTTTATTACCCGTGCCACAAACCAAGTAGCGGTTTAATGCGGCAAAATAGTACAAACTAGTCATACGGAGTCTTGCACGAGTGTTGGCAAGGCTCAGTTCATGAGCTTCTTTATTTTCAGACTGTGGTAAAATACCGCAAAAAGAATCGAAAACGGAGTCAAGCGTAAGTTTTAAGGAGCTAACATTCGGATAATTTTGTTTTAACCATTCAATATGCTGAGCAGATCTTGAAAGCTGATCATCTCCCTGTTTAATAGGCATTTCTATGCACAGAACTGGCTTTGCTGTGATGGCACAAAGGGTTGAAGTCAGAGCTGAGTCAATACCTCCTGAGATGCCAACAACAAAACCCTCCATTTTTGCATCTTCAAGGTAATTGGCAAGCCATTGCGTTATGTGATTGACTACTTTTTCAGGTGATTTCATTCTCAAGTCGTTTTAAGCTAGTAAATTTGTTCAAAATTAAAGTATTTGAAAGGAAAGTGGAAGACCAAATGAAAAGACTCCGATTATTTTTTAATTATCTGCAACAAAATTTGATTTTTATTGTCATTTTTTTCTTTTTTTTCGCTTGTAAGCAGGGTATGCAAAATGAAATGGAAATTGAATCGATGCCGATTGAAATTGAGTTTGACCGTTTTGACCTGAAATTCTACAATCAAGAAGCCGAGGTAATTCCGGAGCTAAAACAAAACTACCCCTATCTTTTTCCAAAGCAATTCTCAGATAGCGTTTGGATTGCAAGACAGAAAGACAGTCTTCAGTTGATCTTGCAAGAAGCTGTTTCAGAGGTATTTGACGATACAACTCCCCTAGAACGAGAAATCAGTCATCTTTTCAAACATATAAAGTATCATTTTCCCAAAGTTGAAGTTCCACATGTTGTCACTTTGACTAATAATGTAGATTATCAAATTAAAATTGTTTATTCCGATAGTCTGCTTTTGATTTCTTTGGATACTTTTTTGGGCGCTGATCACCCCTTGTATGAAGGTATCCCAAATTATATTCGAAAAGAATTGGATCAAAAATTCATTCTAAGCCAAATTGCAGAAAAGTTTGCAGCATTCGTCATACCTCCTGCTGAAGACAGAACTTTCCTCGCTCAAATGCTTTACGAAGGAAAGAAAATGTATTTACGTGACCTGTTGCTGCCCCATCAATCAGATGCCATTAAAATTGCTTACACTCAAGCCGAATTGAACTGGGTAGAAGAGAATGAATTGTATGTTTGGCAATATTTCATTGAAAGGCAAGTGTTGTACAAAACAGAATTCGAATGGGTTCAACGTTTTTTAGAACCAGCACCTTTCTCCAAGTTTTATTTACAGTTGGACAATGAGTCTCCAGGAAGAATAGGGAGGTGGATTGGATGGCAAATTGTTCGAAGTTATATGGAGCAAAATCCTGAAACTCCTCTTGAGGAGCTTTTGAAAATGCCAGCTCAAAGATTATTTAATTTATCAAAATACAAACCGAAACGCTAATGGCAATTGAAAAAAAAACGCAGATTACAATAGATGTAAATCTTGATGAAAATAACATTCCTGAAAAAATGCAATGGACAGCTCCGGATGGAGGGATTTCAAAAATGGATACTAAAGCCATGCTTTTATCATTCTGGGATGATGAACAACAAGAGACTTTGAAAATGGACTTGTGGGTAAAAGATATGCCCATGGATCAAATGCAACTTTTTTTTCATCAGACTTTGATGTCTCTAAGCGATACTTATTTCAGAGCTACGCAAGATGAAAAAATGACTGCAACAATGCGGGATTTTTGTGATTATTTTGCGGAAAAATTAGAGCTCAAAAAAAACTAGTTTTCCATTTTTAAACTCGCATTTAAAGAGTCGATATATTTTAATACCTCTTCCACTCCAGACCGATGAAGGGATGAGGTGACAAATTGAGGGGGCAATTCCTCCCAGGTATCCAATAATTCCTTTGAATAATCGGCTATGTTTTTTTCTATCGCCTTGGGTTTAAGCTTATCGGCTTTTGTGAAAATAATTGAAAAAGGAATGAAATTTTCACCCAACCATTGCATAAAGTTAAGATCAATGGGTTGAGGTTCGTGACGGATATCGACTAATAAAAAGGCGGTCACGAGCTGAGTTCTTTCTTTGAAATAGTTGGTAATAAATTTTTGAAAAACTTTTTTTTGTGTCTTGGATACTCGTGCATAACCAAAGCCTGGCAAGTCAACCAAATGCCAGTTTTCATTAATTAAAAAATGATTGATCAATTGAGTTTTTCCAGGTCGTGATGAGGTTTTCGCAAGATTTTTTTTATTGCACAAAGCGTTGATAAGAGAAGATTTTCCCACATTTGAACGCCCGATAAAGGCGTATTCGGGGAGTTTACTTTTTGGACATTTGGCAACCTCAGTATTACTAATTACAAAACGAGCGGATTTAACATGCATAGTAGTTTAAAACTTTCTCAGATCAAACCACGTTTCTAAAATTTGATTGAATTGATCGGGGTGTTCCATCATGGGTGCATGCCCACAACTCTTTATCCAATACAAGTTGGAATCGGGTAAAAGGTGGTTAAATTCTTCTGCTACATTGGGCGGAGTAACGGAATCGTCAGCACCCCAAATGATTGCTGTTGGTGTTTCCATTTTGGGCAGTTCTTTTGCCATATTGTGTCGAATCGCACTCTTTGCAAGAGCAAGGGTTCGGACTAGTTTGTTACGATCATTTACTGACTCAAATACCTCATCTACAATTTCTTTAGTGGCAATTTTTGGATCGTAAAATACATCTTGACTTTTCTTTTTGATGTATTCGTAATCACCACGTTTGGGATAGCCATCACCCATATTGTTTTCGTAAAGTCCAGAGCTTCCCGTAAGGATAAGTCCTTTTACAAATTCAGCGTGGTTTTTGGTGTAAAGTAAGCCTACGTGCCCACCTAATGAATTTCCCAAAAGGATTACGTCTTTCAGTTCCTTGTGAAGGATGAATTTATGAAGGAATTCAGACAAAGATTTCACGGAAGTGTTAAGTACCGGAAAGCTGTACACAGGTAACTCAGGAATAATGACTTGATATCCCTTTGGAGGAAAGTAGTCCAATACTCCCTCAAAATTACTCAACCCTCCCATTAGACCGTGTAAAATTATGATGGGTTGTCCCTTACCAGCCTCAACATATCGAAACTCTGCTTCTTGAACAATTTGATTCATCATACGTACCTAAAGTTAGTGCACAAAGATAGACATTTCACAATTAGCGGAGTGGTTTTATTTATTCGCTAAAATTCACCCAAA
Source organism: Flavobacteriaceae bacterium (assembly GCA_029243165.1). GTDB lineage: Bacteria > Bacteroidota > Bacteroidia > Flavobacteriales > Flavobacteriaceae > MS024-2A. Next base: position 104,533 of record JAQWSN010000005.1, on the reverse strand, counting down.
AAAATACCAGTGGGAAAACTTATTAACAATGTGGTAAATTGTGGTAAAAAGTGGTAAATATCGTGTATATTTGATAGCAAATCTCAATAAATCAGTGCAACACTTAGTCGGTACATACGAATGCAAAGCAGATACAAAAGGACGTATCATGATGCCAATCGCGATTAAAAAGCAATTGGCGGCTGCCATGGCTGAGGGTTTTGTGCTAAAACGTGCAGTATTCAATACCTGTTTGGAACTTTACCCTCTCAAGGAGTGGGAGCAGTTAATGGAAAAAGTAAATGGCTTAAATCGCTTCAATAAAAAGAACAATGATTTTATCCGCCGTTTTACTGCTGGCGTTAAAACGGTTGAGATGGACGCATCTGGACGTCTTTTGATTCCAAAAGACCTAGTGAACTATGCCCATATCAGTAAAGAAGTTGTGGTTTCTTCCACGGTAAATATTCTTGAAATCTGGGATAAGTCGCTTTACGAATTAGCGATTGATGAAGCAGCTCTAGATTTTGGAGCCTTGGCTGAAGAAGTTATGGGAGATAAAAATGATGACTCAATATCATAATCCGGTTTTGCTCCAGTCGAGTCTAGAGGGACTAAAGGTTAGACCCCAAGGAACTTATGTGGATGTAACTTTTGGTGGGGGCGGACATTCTAGGGCAATTTTAGATCAACTTGATGCCAACGGACGCTTATTTGGTTTTGATCAAGATGCTGACGCAGCTTTAAATACAATTGAAGATTCGCGTTTTGAATTTATTCCAGCAAATTTTGGACACCTTACTCAATATTTGAAATTTCATAAAATAGAGGAGGTAGATGGAATCCTGGCTGATTTTGGAGTTTCCTCACACCAATTTGATACTGGATCCAGAGGTTTTTCGATTCGAATGGAAGGGCGTCTCGACATGAGAATGAATCAAGCACAAACCTTAGATGCGTATGCAGTTGTTAATGGATACGAGGAGGATGCTTTGGCAAAGGTGCTTTTTGATTATGGCGAATTACGAAATGCCAAGATTTTAGCAAGAACAATAGTAAATGCTCGATCTGAAAATAAATTGGTTACAACTCAAGATCTTATTACGGTAGTTCAATCGTTGGTGCCTCAGCGAATTGAAAATAAAATTTTAGCTCAGCTTTTTCAAGCAATCCGCATTGAAGTGAATAATGAATTGGAAGTGCTTCAGTCGTTTTTAAATCAAGCAGTATCCGTTCTTAAGCCGGGTGGACGGCTGGTTTGTATTTCCTACCATTCTCTTGAGGATCGATTGGTAAAGCGGTTTTTCCAGTCGGGAAATTTTGAAGGGAAAATTCAAAAAGATTTTTATGGAAACCCATTAGTTCAACTTCAAAAGGTGGGAAAACTTATTGTGCCTTCAGAGGAAGAGGTGAAAAGTAACGGACGTGCAAGAAGCGCAAAATTAAGAGTGGCAGAAAAAAAATGAAAAAGCTGTTATCCATATTGAATATTGAGTTTTTAATTCGAAATGATGCTTTAAAGAATTGGAGAATGATTTTGTTTTTATCCGCTTTAGCAATGATCATGATTGCAAGCGGACATAGTGCAGACCGTAAGATTTTTAAAATCGCAGCCTTAAATACCGAAATCAAAGCGCTTAAAAGCGACTTCATCGAGTCTAAAAAACAGCTTTTGATTTTAAAAAAGGAAACCAATATCACTCGAATTTTATCAGAAAAGGGAGTAGGACCTGCGAAAACACCTCCCATTCAAATTGTTTTAGTCAATGAATAATTCCAATCAACATACCAATTTTCATAAATCAAGATTCTTTCTTTTAGTCAGTGTTTTGGTAGTATTTGGTTTTATTTTGATTGGGAAGTTGATTCATCTACAGTTTTATTCGAATACAGAAGGTCTTGGTATGGCTCCTGATGCTTTGGTAAAAAATGTAGTCTTAGAGCCAAGTAGAGGAGATATCTATGCTGCCGACGGTAATATTTTGGCTACTTCAGTGGCACGTTATTCACTGCATTGGGATGCAGTAACCCCCTCAGCTAAACTTTTTGATAAATACAAAAAAATTCTTGCCGATTCAATTGCTGCCGTTTCTAGTGTGGATGCATTAGTTGTTTTAAAACAGTTGGAAAACGCACGAAAGAAAAAAAATAGATATTGGCTTGTAGCCAATGACATGTCTTACTCAACTTACATGCGCTACAAGAGCTTCCCTATTTTCAACAAGAGTGCCTACAAAGGAGGTTTGATAGCAGAGCAAGAAATAAAAAGGGAGCATCCTTTGGGTAAAATAGCAGAGCGGACTATTGGTTATGAAAAATTAGACAAAGACGGTACGTATTTCCGAGTGGGATTAGAAGGTGCATTTTCCCAGTATTTAAGAGGAGACTCAGGTTTGCGACTCAAACAAAAGATTGCTAACGGTCAGTGGAAACCGATTAGTGATTCTAATGAAAAAGAACCTACTCAAGGCTATGATTTAAGAACCACTTTGGATGTCAACATACAAGACATCGCCCATAACGCTCTTTTGGGGCAGCTAGAGGCTTTCGAGGCAGATCATGGTACAGTGGTTGTGATGGAGGTGGCTACAGGAGCGGTAAAGGCAATAGTGAATCTTGGAAGAACAGAAAAAGGCAAGTATTTTGAAAAACTAAATTATGCTGTAGGTGAGGCGCATGAACCAGGTTCAACATTCAAATTAATGGGAATGATAGCAGCCCTTGAGGACAAAGTGATCGATGAAAATTCTTTAATCGAAACCGGTAACGGTGAACTCACTTTTTATGGAAAATACAAGGTAAAAGACTCGAAAAAAGGAGGATATGGAACCCTAACTGCTGCTAAAGCATTTGAGGTTTCATCTAATGTAGGTCTAGTTAAAATTGTTTATGACAATTACAATGAAAATCCCAAACAATTTATTGATCGCTTGTACAATATGGGGCTCAACAAAACTTTAGGATTGCCTATTAGAGGAGAGGGAGTTCCAAAGATTCCCTATCCAACCGATACAGATTGGGACGGTTTGGATTTGCCTTGGATGGCATATGGTTATGGAGTGAGTTTAACACCACTTCAAACGTTGACTTTTTACAATGCAATAGCGAATCAGGGTGAGATGGTTCAACCCCAATTTTTAACCGAGATTGGAAATTTGGGTGATGCGCCGCATAAGGTGTTTACCAAACAGGTTTTAAATCCTTCAATTTGCTCTGAAGAAACCTTGGCAAAAGTTCAGAAAATGATGTTTAATGTGGTCGATAAAAAATGGGGTACGGGGCATCGTATTAAAGATTCCCTCCTAACAATGGCAGGAAAAACAGGCACCTGTCAAGTTGATTACACCACAGATAATGTTCAATACATTTCAAGTTTCGTAGGTTATTTTCCAGCAGATCAGCCTAAATATTCTTGTATTGTAGTTGTTCATCGACCGGATAAAACTAAGGGCTATTACGGTGCCACTGTAGCAGCACCTGTTTTTAAAACGATAGCAAAAAAAATATTTAATGACATTCCCAGGCAGCTTCCTTTAAATGTATCTAGGTTAAACGGACTTGTAGAAGAGGTTCGGCTAAACGAAGAGTTGCAAGTCCCAAACTTAGCTGGGCTGTCTGAACAAGAAGCAATAAAAACATTAGAAGCACTCGGTTTAGAAGTCGAATTGAAAGGACAAGGAAATGTAAAAGGACAAAGCCCACAACCAGGGACTAAGGTCAAATACCAACAAAAAGTAATACTCGAATTATCGTGAAAAAATTGCAAGACATATTGTATGGAGTTTCGATCGAGAGTATTGTAGGGAGTACGGCTTTAATGGTTGATTCGATCGAATTTGACAGTCGTAAAATAAATCAGGGAGCTCTTTTTGTTGCTCAAAAAGGGGTTGCATCTGACGGGCATGATTTTATTGCTAATGCAATATTAAATGGAGCTGTGGTTGTGGTCTGTGAGCGTTTACCTAAAACTTGTCAAACGGGTATTGTGTATGTAGTAGTTCCGAATGCTTCCGAAGCTCTTGGATTAATAGCAGCAAATTTTTACAATCACCCTTCTCACAAATTGACATTAATAGGTGTAACAGGAACCAATGGAAAAACAACCATAGCGTCATTACTCTTTGATCTTTTTTCTGGATTGGGTTATTCGTGTGGTTTGATTTCTACAGTTAAAATTACATATCACAAAAAACAGTGGGACAGTTCACATACGACTCCAGATGTCTTGTCTCTAAATCAGTATTTATTAGATATGGTGGCTTCTGGAATCACTCATTGTTTTATGGAAGTATCCTCACACGGGATCGCTCAAAAAAGAATTACAGGATTACATTTTACAGGAGGAGTTTTCACAAATTTAACACACGATCATTTAGATTATCACGGTGATTTTAAATCGTACAGAGATACTAAAAAATTATTTTTTGACCAGCTGCCTAAAACGGCTTTTGCTCTTACCAATATTGATGACAAAAATGGTGCTTTTATGCTTCAAAATACGAAGGCAAAAAAGTACTCCTATGCCTTAAAACAACATGCAGATTTTAAGGCTCAAATTTTGGAATGTGAATTTTCTGGGATGCTTTTAAAAATTCAAGATCAAGAAGTTTGGACCAGTTTGGTTGGAGAATTTAATGTCCAAAACATGCTTTCAGTTTATGCTGTTGCTGAACTTTTGGGGGAAACTCCTTTGAATATTCTCAAACAAGTCAGTTTACTCAAATCAATTCGAGGTCGATTTGAAACCTTTCAAACCAATGACAAGGTTACTGTTGTTATTGATTATGCTCATACACCAGATGCCTTAGAAAATGTCTTACAAACGATTAATAAAATAAGAACGAAAAACGAAATTTTAATCACAATAGTAGGATGTGGCGGAAATCGAGATCAGGAAAAGCGACCTATGATTGGAAATAAAGCCGCCTCTTTAAGTGACAAAGTAATTTTCACTTCTGACAATCCAAGAAATGAAGAACCCGCCTCAATCATTTCTCAAATTATGGAAGGAGTGGCTCCAGAAGATTTTAAAAAAGTGATGAAAGTTACCCATAGAGAAGAAGCTATTGCGGTTGCTGGAAACTTAGTAAATCAAGGAGATATTGTCCTCATAGCTGGCAAAGGACATGAAACCTATCAAGAAATTGAAGGGAAAAAGTTTCCATTTAACGATATGGAAATAGCCCAAAAAATATTTTTAAACACGAACAACTAATGCTCTATTATTTATTTGAATTTCTTGAATTACATTATGAGCTTCCTGGAGCCAGCGTTTTTCAATACCTCTCTTTTAGGGCAGCAGTTGCGGTGATTTTTTCGCTTGGATTTTCAATGATTACAGGAAGGCGGATTATTGCTTTTTTAAAAAATAAACAAATAGGTGAGTCGGTTCGTGACTTGGGGTTAACTGGGCAAAAAGAAAAAGAAGGAACCCCGACCATGGGGGGAATCATCATCATTTTGAGTACACTTTTGCCTGTAGTTCTCTTAGCGCGACTTGACAATGTTTACATTCTTTTACTAATCATCAGCATGATTTGGATGGGTTTGATTGGTTGGTTAGATGATTACATTAAAATCTTTAAGAAAAATAAAGAGGGACTTCGAGGAAAATTTAAAATATTAGGACAAGTCATTTTAGGAGTTCTTGTAGGAGCAACACTCTTCTTTCACCCTGATGTTACGGTTCGTACCGAGGTTCAGCCCATTTCTCAATTTGTAGAAACGGTAGATACAACTGTTTCAAAATCAGAAAATGTAAAAGCAACATTGACCACTATTCCTTTGATAAAGAATAATGAATTTGACTACCACTGGCTCATTGGTTGGATGGGGATACCTAATGGGAGATTTACTTGGATTATTTTTATTCCAATCGTTATTTTTATCATTACCGCGGTTTCTAACGGAGCCAATTTAACGGATGGAATTGACGGCCTGGCGGCAGGAACCTCTGCGATAATTGTTTTTGCGTTGGGTGTTTTTTCTTGGGTTTCTGGAAATGTAAACTTTGCGTCGTATTTGAATATTATGTACATCCCAAATGTGGGAGAACTCGCTGTTTTCATCGCTGCTTTTTTAGGATCACTCATTGGCTTCTTATGGTACAATACTTTTCCTGCAACCGTTTTTATGGGAGATACAGGAAGCTTATCCATAGGAGCGGTAATATCAGTGATTGCTGTTATTGTGCGAAAAGAATTATTGATTCCACTCTTGTGTGGTGTCTTTTTTATTGAAACCCTTTCGGTTATTTTACAAGTGAGTTATTTCAAGTACACACGTTCAAAAAGCGGAGTAGGGCAACGTATTTTTAAAATGGCTCCATTGCATCATCACTTTCAAAAATCAGGATTCCATGAAAGCAAGATAGTTGCTCGTTTTTGGATAGTAGGAATCATTCTCGCCGTACTGAGTATCGTAACCCTAAAATTGAGATGATGAAAGAGAAGCTGGTTGTTTTAGGAGCAGGTGAGAGCGGAATTGGTGCTGCAATTCTAGGAAAGCAAAAAGGATATGATGTGTTTTTGTCAGATCTAAATTCAATTTCACCTTCATTGCAGAATCTTTTAAGGGATAAAGGCATAGCGTGGGAGTCAGGACAACATTCCTTGGAGTCTATGACAGGGGCCACCATAGCGATTAAAAGCCCTGGAATTCCAGGAGATATTCCACTACTTAACGGGCTGAGAGAAAATGGAACGCGCATTCTATCTGAAATTGAATTTGCGGCACAGTCAACTTCTGCAACACTGATAGGAATTACAGGTACCAACGGGAAAACAACCACCACAATGATGACCTATGAAATCTTGAAAAACGCAGGGCTTCACGTAGGAATGGCAGGGAATGTAGGAGTGAGTTTTGCAAAACTAGTAGCTGAAGAAAATTTTGACTATTACGTTTTGGAAATTAGCAGTTTTCAGTTGGACGATATTGATCAATTTGCACCCCATATTTCTGTCATAACGAATATTACACCGGATCATTTAGATCGTTACAACTACAGCTTTGAAGCCTACATCCAGGCAAAATTAAAAATCACAAAGAATCAAACCTCAAGTAATTTTTTCCTTTTTAATGCTGATGATGAAGTCCTTGTTAAAGCATTGAAAAAACATACGATAAAAGCGCAACAACTTTCTTTTGGGACAACTGAATGTGACAAATTAGGCTCCTATTTAGAAGACGATAAACTCATAATAAAAAATCAAAATCAGACTACTATGATAAATTCTTTAGAATTTCCCTTTTCAGGAAGGCACAATTTGCTTAACGCAATGGCGGCTGCAACAATTGGGGATTTATTGTCAATAAAAAAAGATTCCATCCGAGAAAGTTTAACACATTTTAAAGGAGCGCCTCACCGAATGGAGAATGTTTTGACTATTCAAAAGGTAAAGTATGTAAATGACTCTAAAGCCACCAATATCAATGCAACTTATTTTGCTGTAGAAAGTGTGGATACTCCTTTGATTTGGATTGTTGGTGGAGTAGACAAAGGAAATGACTACGAAGTACTTTTGCCCTTAATTAGAAGGAAGGCTAAGGCAATTATTTGTTTAGGAGTGGACAATTCCAAATTGAGAGCGGCTTTTGAAGGGACTAGTGATGTTTTTATTGAGACTGAATCCATGACAGAAGCTGTAAAAATTGCTCACAAATTAGCTGAACCGAAAGATACCGTTCTTCTTTCTCCAGCTTGTGCCAGTTTTGATTTGTTTAAAAATTATGAAGATCGGGGCGATCAGTTTAAAAACGCAGTTAGAAATCTTTAGGATATGTTTCAGTTACTAAAAGGAGATAAAGTTTTGTGGGGTATTTTGGCCCTTTTGGCTATTTTTTCTTTTTTGCCTGTTTTTAGTGCGAGTTCCAATCTAGTTTATGTGGTAGGAAGGGGAACTCCATGGGGATATTTGGTAAAGCACTTTGTCATTTTAGTAATCGGTTTTGTATTGATGTATTCCGTTCATAAAATTCCCTTTCATTATTTTAAAGGTATCTCAATTTTAATGTTACCCGTTGTACTTGTCTTGTTGGTCTACACCGCAAGTCAAGGAACTGTGATAGAGGGTGCAAATGCTAGTCGATGGGTAAAGATACCTTTTATTGGATTGAGTTTTCAGACTTCCACTTTGGCAACAGTGGTTTTAATGGTTTTTGTAGCAAATTACCTGTCAAAGCCGGATTTGAAATCGATTAAATTTTCTAAATCATTAGTTCAATTGTGGCTTCCCGTATTGAGTGTACTATTGTTAATTTTTCCATCCAATTTATCTACTGCAGCACTCTTGTTTACCATGGTGATGATTTTGGCCTTTGTGGCCCATTATCCGATGCGCTATTTGTTGACGATCTGCGGTTTGGGGCTTGTATTTGTACTATTGTTTTTTCTTTTGGTAAAGGCTTTTCCAGGAGCGTTTCCGAATCGAGTGGATACCTGGGTAAGTAGAATTGAAAATTTTAGTAGTGGTCAAAGTGATGATGGAAATTATCAGGTTGCGCGAGCAAAAACTGCTATTGTAAGCGGTAAAATTTTTGGTTTAGGGGCAGGGAAAAGCCGAATGAAAAACTTTCTACCGCAAAGTTCCTCAGACTTTATTTATGCAATAATTGTGGAAGAATTTGGTCTTCTAGGAGGAATCGGATTGATATTACTCTACTTGTTACTATTATTCAGAATAGTTGTAATTACGCATAATTCGAATAATTTATTTGGAAAATTAACCGTTGTGGGTCTGGGAATTCCGATCATATTTCAGGCTTTTATTAACATAGGTGTAGCCCTTCATGTGCTTCCCGTTACAGGGCAAAACCTTCCCATGATCAGCAGCGGAGGCACCTCTGCTTGGATGACTTGTATCGCGATGGGAATTATCCTAAGTGTGAGTGTAAAAAAATCTTCGGATACCGATCAGGTCGAAAAATTAAATACCAACCCAATAAGCATATTAAGTGAAACCCATTAGACTCATACTTTCCGGTGGAGGTACAGGAGGTCATATTTTTCCTGCACTAGCGATTGCCTCACAAATTCAGAAAGAAGTCAAGGATGCTGCAATTCTTTTTGTAGGGGCCAAGGGAAAAATGGAAATGGAAAAAGTTCCTAAAGCAGGTTTTCAGATTAAGGGATTATGGATAAGTGGGTTCCAACGATCCCTTTCAATCCAAAATTTAATTTTCCCTTTAAAATTAATTATCAGTTTGATTCAGGGATACCTTATCATCAAAAAATTCAAACCCAACTTGGTGGTGGGTACAGGCGGTTTTGCAAGTGGTCCAATTTTACAAATGGCTCAATGGTTAAAGATACCTACTGTCATCCAAGAGCAAAATTCATATCCTGGAATTACGAACAAATTACTCAGTAAAAAAGTCGATACTATTTGTGTTGCTTTCGATGGGATGGAGCAGTATTTTCCTCCCCAAAAAATAAAACTAACGGGTAATCCAATACGTTCAAAAGTTGGTACTGTGAGTGCTCCTGAAAGCTCCAAACAATTTTTTGGTCTTGATCCTAATAAGCCCACTTTGGCTATCATTGGAGGTAGTCTAGGGGCGCGTAGTGTAAATGCATTGATATCTGACCATCTTGATTTTATTCAAGGTTTTGGTTTGCAAATAGTATGGCAGTGCGGCGCGTTGTATTACGATCAATTTAAAGACCTAAAGAAAGAAGGTGTGGTGATTCAACCATTTATTTATGAAATGCAGCAATTTTATTCAGCTGCAGATTTTATTATTTCTAGGGCAGGGGCAGGGAGCCTCTCTGAATTGTGTAGTGTAGGAAAGCCGCTTTTACTCATTCCTTCTCCGAACGTAACAGCCAATCACCAATACCACAATGCTATGGCATTAGAGAAAAAAGGAGCTGCATTTGTACTTGAAGAAAAAGAGCTAAAGACCGATTTTAAACCTAAGTTTAAAAAGTTAGTGACGGATACTGAGATTCAAAAAAGTATGGCAAAAGCACTTAAAGCACTTGCTAAACCAGAAGCGGCGCAATTAATCGTAAACGAAATGATAAAACTTTTATGAGGCATCAGCCACAAACATATTATTTCATAGGAATCGGTGGGGTTGGAATGTCCGCTTTAGCACGCTTGTGCTTACTCCAAGGAAAAACGGTTTTAGGTTACGACCGTGTTCAATCCCGAATCACTGATGAATTGGAAGAAGAGGGAATTCCCATCCTCTTTAATGATTCTGTTGAGGCACTTTTCGATTCGGTTTTTCAAAATGAAACTCAAATCATTTTCACGGCTGCTATTCCAGACTCTCACCCTCAACTTTCTTACTTTATTGAAAATGGTTTTAATGTAAAAAAGAGAGCTCTTTTTATGGCAGAATTGTGTGCTAACAAGCCTACCCTTGCTGTAGCTGGAACCCATGGTAAAACTACAACTACTGCATTTTTGACTCATATTTTTTCAAAAACGGGTCAAACATTTACCTCAATAATGGGAGGTTTTTTTCAGAATGATTCATCAAACTTAATTAGTACAGGAGATGATTTTATGTTGGTTGAAGCTGATGAATACGATCGCTCCTTTTTACATCTACACCCCACGATAAGTGGCATTACTTCCATAGATTCTGATCATTTGGACGTTTATGAGACACGAGAGGCTTTCGAGAACGCATTCGCTCAGTTCTCATCACAAGTCAGTCAGCAGCGAATAGTAGCTCATGGGGTGCCTTTGGAAGGACTCACCTATGGAATCGATGTACCCGCTGACTATCGTATTCATAATGTTAAGACTCTTGTGAATGGATATGAATTTGATCTAACGACACCATCGGAGGAATTTTCAAAGATTCGTTTAAATCAATTGGGCGAACATAATCTATCGAATATGCTCTGTGCTTTAGCGATGGCGGATCAAGTAAATGTCTCGATGAAAGCCGCACTTGATTCAATGGTTTCTTTTCCTGGAGTTCACAGAAGAATGCATCTTTTTCAATGGGATAATAAATGGCTGATTGATGACTATGCACATCATCCAACAGAAATAAGAAGCGTTTTGAAAACCTTGAAAACTTTTTATCCCAATGAACAAAAATGTGTGATTTTTCAGCCTCATTTGTTTTCAAGAACACAAGATTTCTATCAAGAATTTTTAAAAGTATTAACTGGATTTGACGAGGTGATTCTTTTGGATATTTACCCTGCTCGAGAAAAACCTATTGCTGGTGTAACTTCGAGTAAGATGGTTGACGACTTAATGCATTCAAACAAAAAATTGATAAAAAAGGATGAAATTTCTGAGGCAATAATGGGAAGTCAAGCTACCGTTTTTGCTCTTTTAGGAGCGGGTGATATTGGTGAGGAAATCCAACAATTAAAATTAAAATCTAAACTCAATGAAAAGGCATAGTGGAGTTATTTTTTTGATGGTAATGTTTCTTTTGATGGGATCAAGTTATTGGTTTTCACAGCTTAAAAATAGAGCAAGAACTTTAGACAAATTCAGTGTAGAATTTACCCATCCAGCTCTTCTTTTAGACACTCTTTTGGTTAATAAATTGTTAACACAAAACTTTAAGATACAGTCAAATGAGGATAAAGAAAGTTTAGATTTGAATATGCTCGAAACCCAGTTGAAACTTACTCAAGAGGTTCAAAATGTGGAAATTTACCAACTTCCTCAGGGTGGATTATCTGTAGCGGTTACTGAGCGTAAACCTCTTTTTGAATTGGAGTCACATACTCGTTTTTTAGGCGATGTAGAGGGAGTTTTGTTTAAGTATCAACCCATTGGTTTAAGATTACCTATTCTTAAAATGGATAGTATTAACGCTACAATTTCTTCTTCAGCCGATCTTATTTCAAAACTTAAGCAAGATCCCCTGTTGGATTTTGAATTAGAAACAATTTCTTTAGATGAAATTGGATACACATTAGAGTTGAGATCATTCCCTTTTCAGGTAATTCTAGGGGATTCAACCCAGCTCAAACACAAACTCGAAAAACTAAGAATTTTTTGTGCTTTTCAAATTAGTCAAGACAGTTTGAAAGGCTATGATAGAATTAATTTAAGCTATGACAATCAGGTGGTAGCTACAACACTTTAAATTATGGAAAACACAAATATTTCAGTAGGACTTGACATCGGAACCACAAAAATTGTGGCTTTGGTTGGTAAAAAGAATGAATTCAATAAAGTAGAAATTTTGGGTGTAGGAAAATCTAAAAGTCTTGGGGTTCATCGTGGTGTGGTAAACAATATTACCCAAACCATTCAATCGATTCAGCAGGCAGTGGACGATGCCAAGCTGAATTCGGGTCATGACATATCAGATGTTGTGGTTGGTATTGCAGGGCAACACATTCGTAGTATTCAGCATAGTGACTACATCACTAGAGAACATCCTGAAGAAGTAATTGATGAGGATGATATTCAAGAACTCATTCAACAAGTCTACAAATTGGTCATGCTACCAGGGGAGGAAATTATTCATGTACTCCCTCAAGAGTACAAAGTCGATGGTCAGGCAGAAATTAAAGAGCCAGTGGGGATGCACGGAGGACGTTTAGAAGCTAATTTTCATGTAGTTGTTGGTCAGGTTTCATCGATTAAAAACATAGGGCGTTGTATTAAAAGTGCTGGATTGAATATGGCAAACATTACTTTAGAGCCACTCGCTTCTTCTGAGGCGGTATTGAGTTATGAGGAAAAAGAAGCGGGTGTGGCACTGATTGATATCGGTGGTGGAACCACCGATTTGGCCATTTTTAAAGATGGAATCATTCGGCATACAGCAGTCATTCCATTTGGAGGAAATGTTGTTACAGAAGACATTAAAGAAGGGTGCTCTATTATTGAAAAACAGGCGGAGCTTTTGAAAATCAAATTTGGATCAGCATGGCCTGGAGAAAATAAAGAAACTGAAATAGTTTCCATACCTGGTCTAAGAGGAAGAGATCCTAAAGAAATTTCTTTGAAAACGCTATCCAAAATCATTAATGCGCGGATTGTAGAAATCATTGAGCAAGTATTTTTAGAAATCAAAAACTACGGACACAATGAACAAAAGAAAAAATTAATAGCTGGAATTGTTCTCACTGGAGGTGGGAGTCAGCTAAAACACTTAAAGCAATTGGTGGAGTACATTACGGGTATGGATACACGAGTGGGTTTCCCTAGCGAACATCTTGCAGGGGACACTCAGGAGGCGGTTTCTAGCCCTTTATTTGCTACCTCAGTAGGATTGTTAATGAGTGCCTTGGAAGACACTAAACTGGAGGAGGAGGAAGAGGCTTCAGCGTCTAGTGATGATGAAAATCCAGTCGATGAGTCAGAGTCGGTCAAAGAGGTTGCTATTAAGCGAAAATCAATTTTGGATCGCTTTGGTGAAAAATTAAAAGAATTTTTAGATAATGCATAATTAGTATTCAATATGGATCAAGAAGAAAATAAAGGAATCAATTTTGATTTACCGAAAAATCGAAGTAACGTTATCAAGGTCATGGGTGTTGGTGGCGGAGGAAGTAATGCGATTAACTACATGTTCCAACAAGGAATCAAAGGAGTTGATTTTATCATAAGCAACACTGATGCACAAGCATTGTCAGAGAGTGGTGTACCCACTAAAATTCAACTTGGAGCTACTTTAACAGAAGGTCTGGGAGCAGGAGCAAATCCTGAAGTAGGAGCCAAAGCGGCACAAGAGAGTCATGAAGAAATCCACAGCATTTTATCTACTCAAACTAAGATGATTTTCATTACCGCTGGAATGGGAGGAGGAACTGGTACAGGAGCAGCTCCCATCATTGCTCAAATGGCAAAATCTATGGACATTCTCACTGTGGGTATTGTGACTATGCCGTTTCAGTTCGAGGGAAAACTCCGATTGGAACAGGCTCAAAAAGGTCTTGAAAAAATCAAAGGGGCGGTGGATGCACTGATTGTTATTAATAATAATAAACTCAGAGAAGTGTATGGTAACCTTGGCTTTAAGGCAGGCTTTGCAAAAGCAGATGAGGTTTTAGCTACTGCGGCTCGAGGGATAGCAGAGGTGATCACACATCATTACACACAGAATATTGATTTAAAAGATGCCAAAACAGTATTGACTAATTCCGGTACTGCAATTATGGGATCAGGAACGGCGTCTGGAAGTAATCGAGCACAAGAAGCAATTGTAAAAGCCTTGGATTCTCCACTTCTTAATGACAACAAAATTACGGGTTGTAAAAATGTCCTTCTTCTGATTGTATCGGGCTCTGATGAGATTACCATTGATGAAATTGGTGAGATCAATGATTACATTCAGACTGAAGCAGGAAATCATACCAATATTATCATGGGTGTTGGTGAGGATGAAAGTTTAGGAAATGAGGTTTCAGTGACAGTCATAGCCACCGGTTTTGGTCAAGAGCAGCAAAATGAGATTTCCAATACGGAGGCTAAAAAAATCATTCACTCTTTAGAGGATGAGCAAAAAGTAGTTCATGACTTGAGCGATGAACCTAAACAAGAGGATCAAATCGAATTTAAAGAATCATCTCTAGAAATTGATCGGACAAGGTTTGATTATGCAACTCCTGAGAATACGGATCCACTCATAGAAATGAATGAGTTGCTAAGTAATATTGATGTTGATTTTGAAGTAGTTACGCATCCAGAAATAAGTTCTGATGATGTTCCTGAACCCATCCAGTTAAAATCGAATTCAGAGGAATTGAAACCTGAAAAAAGCTTTGATGTTCCTGAGTTGGTAAAAGCAGATGAATTTGAACCAATTCATACCGGAGAATCATTGGAGGCTAAATTCGAAGAAGAGACTCCTGAAATAGAACCCATTGAAAGTTCTACACCCAAAGAAGATGAGTTTGTTTCTCCTCCGGATTTTGAATTAACATCCTCCTTTTTTAATTCCGAACAAGAGGTTAAACATCTTCCTGAAACGGATACAGAAGCAGAATTAGAAAGGAATACTAAATTAGAGGAGGAAGCTGAATTGCCTTATTTAAGAGAAGAGATTTCTTCATTAGCTTCAGAAGAAGAGGAATCTGAATTTATTTTTAATGAAGTTGAGGTTAAAGACCCCTTTCAAATGGAAGTTGTAGAACCTGAGGTAGTGTCTTCTGAAAGTCAAATTCAAATGGAATTTGAAATGCCCTTTACTGAAAAGCAACAACCGGAGATTAATACTTCATTAGAAGATGAAATGAACCGCTCTTCATTTCAGGAAAAAACGATTAAAGAATTTGATGAAGCAGCACTGGAGATTAAATTCGAAGTTAGAGATGTGGAAAATCAAGTGGCGCCTACAGAGCCAGTAGAAGAGGAGTCGCTCAGTGAAGAAGTAACAGAAAGCGCAAGTGAGCAACAACAATTAGAAGATCCTTTTGAGCGTTCTATTGATCAAACTTTGGCTGCGCAAAATGAAAAGCGCAAGGAGCATTTAAAAGCGTTTAATCATAAGTTCATGCATCAAATGCAGCGTGTGGATGATTTGGAAAAACAACCCGCTTACAAGCGACAGGGACTTGATTTAGATACGGATCTTCCTCAAGCTCCATCAAGAACGACTTTAGATACAGACAACAATGATGATTTGCAGATGCGATCAAACAATTCTTTTTTACACGATAACGTAGATTAAAAAAACGATACAAATATGGGGGTATTAAGTAACCTTTCAGAAGAAATAAAAAATGCCATGCGTGCAAAGGATGGTTTAAAACTTGAATCTTTAAGAGCAATTAAATCGGCAGTTTTGCTAGCCGAGACCTCCAGTGGGAGTTCTGGGCCTTTGAGTGACGAACAGGCAATTAAATTACTTCAACGGTTGGTGAAGCAACGTAAAGATAGTGCTTCAATTTTTAGAGATCAAAACCGACCGGATCTTGCAGAGCCTGAAGAGGCTGAAGCCAAGGTCATTGCTACATTTTTACCGCAACAGCTTTCTGATGAGGAAATTGAAAATGCTGTAATAAAAATTATTCAGACTACGGGTGCCGAAGGAATGAAAGATATGGGTAAAGTAATGGGGATGGCTTCTAAGCAATTGGCAGGGAAAGCTGATGGTAAAAGAATTTCAGATGTAGTGAAGAATAAACTAGGAGCTTAGAGCCATAGCTCTGAATCTCGGTGCACCTCACATGCTCTGCATATTTTTATTTGATCTTTATTCTGATTTGAAGTAATGCGAAACTCTTCGATTGATTTTTCTTCCCTACACAAGTCGCACCTTTTCTTTTCCATAACTGCAATATAGAAAATATTAAAAATTTAATTTTACTCAAGTTGTAGGAATAAAAAACCCCCAATAAGGGGGTTTTTTGTTGTGATTTTAAAAACTAATCTAAGTAATCAACCAGTCTAAAGATATCCGAAGATTTTAAAGTCCGGATTTGATCCATTTTTTTGTTTGCATTTAAAACCTCTTTACTGATTGCAGAAGTGTTGGAACGGCGTTCGTAAACTTCTTCTAAATCATCATAAAAGTCTACGGTCATGTAATTCACTTCACGATCTGCACCAAAATGATTGAGAACTTTAGTTAGTCCCCAGGCTTTCATGCCATTACTTTTATTAATCGGCATGAATGTTTTAAGTTCCATATTTTCATATTCGTAAGCTTTGTACCAATTGACATTCATGTAATTGATAACAGCAATATTGGCAGGTTTACCCTCAGCAGCTGAGTTATTAAACCCTCCCTTGTAGGCGGTGTCAACTGAAAACACTTTTTTGAAACGGCTGAGATGTTTATCGCTTATTTGTTTCCAAGTTACTTCATCCATGCCATCTGGCATTCCACGTACCGGCTTGTTATTTTCTCTATTTTCTTTGGTGGTCATTTTAATGTAGAGATACGTTTTTTCTAAAGCATCTGAATGAGGGTTTATTAACTCCCACATTTCCCAGTTGGTTAGATTCCCTGCATCTTTCTGTTGCTGCCAGACCTCTTTAAAATATTTTTCATTTTCTAGATGATCCTTTATGTCTTCATTACTTATGGTGCCATACCACAGATTAACTCTCATGTCGCTTTGAGCTGAGAGTGAAAATAAAACAGATAGAAATAGTAGTGTAAATAGTTTTTTCATTGAATATAGTTTAAGATTACTAAATGAATTTACAATAAAAATTGAAAATCAATGACAAGCTAAGCATCTAAATGAAAATTTTGTGGTGCTATGATTAATACCAAAATGCCTATTTGCTTTTAAATGACGGAGGTTCGCAAAATATCTGATTTTATTATGATCCGATTAAAATTTTTACAATCAGAATTGTTGATACGCTGGCTTTGTTGATTTTTCTAAAGCTTACAGACTACAAAAAAACTTTGGATCAAATTTGCGCTTCATC
Source organism: Flavobacteriaceae bacterium (assembly GCA_029243165.1). Taxonomy (GTDB): domain Bacteria; phylum Bacteroidota; class Bacteroidia; order Flavobacteriales; family Flavobacteriaceae; genus MS024-2A. Next base: position 87,227 of record JAQWSN010000005.1, on the reverse strand, counting down.
CCAATTTTGATATCCCAGATTCTAATAATTAAGGGTAAAGAAGTTTGAGATATTAATTTGAGTTTTCAATTGAAATATACGTAATTTTACAACTTTAATTGGCCCAGTAGTTCAACTGGATAGAATATCAGATTTCGGCTCTGAGGGTTGGGGGTTCGAATCCTCCCTGGGTCACAAAAAATAAAGCTAACTAGTTGATTTTTAGTTAGTTTTTTTTGGTACATCAAGTTCAATGAAAACTTTATTTTCAAGTAGGAATCACGTTTTAGAAACTACTAAAGCTGTAAATGTTTTAGTTCGATAATTAGATTATTTTTCTCAGTTAATATCTATTATTGATAAGATTTTAGATATTTAGATTGTTATTTGAAAAACACCATGTCAATTCTCATTAAAACACTGAAAACTTTTCTCCTAAATCAATATGGTCTTAGTGGAGAGGTTACTCCTCTGGCGGGTGAGCTGGATTTAAATTTTAAAGTTGTTTCTTCTCAAGGCGAGGAGTTTGTTCTTAAATTATTCGCACCTGAACGGGATCAACAATTTTTAGATTTTCAAGAAAAAATCCTACTTCACCTTCAAGACAGGGTGTTAGATATTGAAGTTCCTAAAATTATTAAATCCAAGTCAGGAAGTTCAACTACTTATTTAGAAGACGATAACGCTAAGAAAAGGAATGTACTACTTCTAAGTTGGATCTCGGGTCGTATTTGGAATCAGGTCAATCCAAAAACAGAAAATCTGCGATATCAATTGGGATCAGTTTGTGGGAAGTTTTCAAATGCACTTGTCGATTTTGATCATGATTTTGCCCATCGTTCTTTTGAATGGGATGTTGCCAATGGGCTTTGGACAAAAAACTACTTAGATCTTTTTGATGCAGAAGATCAAAACCTACTGACGAAGTTGTTGGATCAGTTTGAGTCTGTGCAGAGCCAGTATCAAAAGCTTCAAAAAAGTATTGTTCATAATGATGCAAACGATTTTAACTGTATCGTTTCTGAGGATAGGTTCGATCCTAGTCTAGTTGCATTAATTGATTTTGGAGATGCAGTTCATACTCAAATCATCAACGATGTAGCCATTAGTTGTTCTTATGCAATCATGGGTTTTGAAGATCCCTTACAAGCGGCTGGTGCAATAGTTAAAGGGTATCACGATGCTTTACCCATTGAAGAAGAGGCTTTAAACCTGCTTTACCTATGCATTGCGATTCGTCTTATCATTTCCGTTACAAAATCAAGGATAAATAAAATTCAGGAACCCGATAATACTTACCTTCAAATAAGCGATAAAGCCGCATGGGATCTTTTGAGAAAGTGGAATAATATTGATCCTGAATTTGCAAAGTATACTTTTAGAGGGGTCTGTGGATTTACCCCTCATCCAAAGGCGAAAAGTTTTACCAAATGGGTTTCAAAGCAGTCATTTTCTTTGAAATCACTTTTCCCCTCATTGGATAAGCAAAAGATATTTCCCCTAGATTTAAGTATTTCTAGCGATTGGTTGGGACAACCTTCTGAGTTTAATAATTTGAACTGGTTTGATTTTCAGCTTGGTGAAATTCAAAAAGAGCATCCGGGAAAAATTATTGCAGGAGGCTATTTAGAATCCAGACCCCTTTACACAGATTCTGCTTATGAAAAAATAGGAAACGAGGGTCTAGAGCATCGATGTATTCATTTAGGTATTGACTTTTGGGTTCCAAAAAACACTCCTATCAATTCGATTTTCGATGCCGAAGTAGTTTATGCTGTTAATGATGTAGGAAATAAAAAGTATGGAGGTTTATTAATTTTAAAGCATTTAGAAGACGGAATCGAATTTTTTACATTGTATGGACATTTATCAGCTTCTATTTCAAATCGCTTTAAAGCTGGAGACAAAGTAAAAAAAGGAGATGAAATAGGGTTTATTGGCACTTCAACTGAAAATGGTAATTGGGCACCTCATCTCCATTTTCAAATAATGCTAAGTCTGATGAATTATAAAAATGACTTTCCAGGAGTTGCTTATTTTAATGAAATAAAATGTTGGAGTTCCATTTGCCCTGATCCAAATTTATTATTCGCTTTCAAAGAATTGCAACCGTTCAAAAAGAAATCAGCAGCAGAAATTCTGGAATCTAGACAAAAGTATCTGGGAAAAAGTATGAGTTTGCAATACAAAGAACCTCTTCATATTGTTAGGGGTTCAGGAGCTTATTTGATTGATCAGAAGGGTAAAAGGTATTTGGATACGGTAAATAACGTTGCCCATGTTGGACACGAGCACCCTCGGGTAGTTCGTGCTGGACAAAAACAAATGGCACTTTTAAATACGAACTCAAGATATTTGCATGAAAATATCACCAAGCTTACACAAAACTTAAAAAGAAGACTTCCTCCTGAGTTAAAAGTTTTTCATTTTGTAAATTCTGGAAGTGAAGCTAATGAATTGGCATTAAGAATGGTAAAGGCTGTAACAGGGTCTAATGAAATGTTGGTTTCTGAAGTGGGCTACCATGGTAATACGAATGGATGTGTTGGTATCAGTTCCTATAAGTTTGACGGAAAAGGGGGTGTAGGCGCACCAGCTTCAACTCATGTTTTTCCAATGCCAAATCCTTTCAGGGGAAAGTATAGGGGATCACAGACTGCCGAGGCGTACAGCAAAGAAGTACAAATCTTAATCGATAAACTGATGATAGAAGGGAAGCAATTGGGAGGGTTTATTATTGAACCTATTTTAAGTTGCGGAGGTCAAGTTGAATTGCCCAATGATTTTTTAAAAATAGTATATCCGATTGTTCGTAAATCTGGAGGGCTTTGTATTTCAGATGAGGTGCAGACGGGATGTGGACGGATGGGAAAAACATTTTGGGGATTTCAACTGCATGGTGTTACCCCAGATATCATAACTTTAGGTAAACCCTTAGGAAATGGGCATCCAGTAGCAGCAGTAGTCTGTACCGAAGAAGTCGCTGATAAATTTGCTAATGGGATGGAGTTTTTTAACACCTTTGGAGGAAATCCAGTTTCTTGTGCTATTGCAAATGAGGTTCTAGAGGTTGTTCAGGATCAAAAGCTTCAGTCCAATGCATTTGAGGTTGGTAATTATTTAAAATCCAGGTTAAAGGAACTTGCTCTAGAACATCCCATTCTTGGATCCATTAGAGGTCAGGGGCTCTTTCTTGGAATTGAGTTGATTACTCCCGAGGGCTTTCCTTTACCAGTACAGGCTGATTATTTGGTTAATCGGATGAAAAATAGTGGAATATTGATGAGCACAGATGGTCCTGATCATAATGTCATAAAAATTAAACCACCCCTTATTTTTTCAATAAAAAACGCTCAACACCTCATTAAAACTTTGTCCAAAATTATGAAAGAAGATGCCATGCAGCCCGAATTCAATTAATTTTTCATTTCATAATTTTTTTGTACTTTACAATGTACTATTATTAAATATTTTAAAAATGGATGATATTGTAATTGTAATTGTTGGAGCAGTTACTTTAGTTGGTGGAGTTATATTGTATGCTGTAATATCAACTGCCACGGGCATGGAAGAAGACGAAAACAAGAACTATATTCCAGATTGGATTGAAAGAAAATTTCCTAAAATCTTTAAATCCAGTAAGGATTTAGATTAATTTTTTTCAAACCAAATAATTTCGTAGTGCAATAAACCTCCCATTTGTGGGTTATATTGATAAAGGCTATGTCCTGATCTATTATGAAAAACTTTACGCTACTTTTTTTATTTCTCTCTGTATTGTATTTCTCAAATGCAAGAGGTCAAAGCGAAACCAAACCTTGGTCTTTTTCCGTTAATGCCAATCTAATAAACCTTACTGGTGACGAAACTGAAAAGAGTTTCAATTTGGGAGGTCCTGCTTTTGCTTTTAGCCGTTACATTAGTAATGGTTTTTCTTTAGGATCACAGCTTGCATTTGGTAAAGCTGATAATTTTAATGTTAGCTACAACTATTTAGCGTTTGATGGGTTTGTCAAGTTTAACTTAACTGATGGAAATTTTATTCCTTACTTAATTGGAGGCTATGGACTTTCCTTGTTTTCAGATGATTTGGATAGGGTTAGTACTTTCCCCTCGCCACAAACAGGAAGAACATTATTTGGTGGAATAGGTTTTAATTTTTACTTTAATGAGACCCTATCTTTAAAAATCCAGTCATCTTACAGAGCAATAAATGAAACCGATGTTTTTAGCCATTTACAAAGTTTTGTAGGACTCAGTTATGGTTTTGGATCCACTGATGCAGATGGTGACGGAGTTCCTGATAAAAAAGATAAATGTCCAAATGTTCCAGGTTTATCAGAATATGAAGGCTGTCCAGATACGGATGGTGATACCATAATTGATAAAGACGACCGTTGCCCTGAAATAGCTGGTGTTCCTGAATTAAATGGATGTGTAGATACTGACGGAGACGGTATTGCTGATCCAGATGATGCTTGTCCAGAAAAAGCAGGAATTGAAGAAATGAACGGTTGTCCAGATACAGATGGAGACGGTACTTCAGATTTTGAAGATGCTTGTTTAGATACTGTGGGTCCAATCGAAAATAAGGGTTGCCCATGGCCTGATCAAGACGGAGATGGTATTCCAGATAAAGACGATTTGTGCTTGGATGAAAAAGGAACTGCTGCAAATAATGGCTGTCCTGAGTTGTCCCCTGAAATTGTTGAAACATTAAATGAATATGGATCGCGAATTTACTTTCCTGCAAATAGTTCTCAATTATTTGGAAAAAAAACCAAAGATGTTTTAGAACAAATCAAAAGTGTATTACTTGAGAACCCAAAAGGAAATATTCTCATACAAGGGTATACTTCCTCAGACGGCGGTGAAGATTATAATATTGATCTTTCAAGGAGACGAGCTGAAGCTGTGCTAGAATATTTGGTAGACCTTGGTGTTCCTCCAATTCGTTTGGAAGTAGAGGGTTATGGAGAGTTAGATCCTCTTGAGGATAATTCAAATCCTAAAGGGAGAGCAATGAATAGAAGAGTTCAGTTCAAAGCCAAACGAAATTAACCCAAGCTTTTTAGAGTACTTATTTTTTCGGTAGGATTCTCTGATTTAAAAACATGACTCCCAGCAACCAATATGTCCGCACCACACGAAATAAGTTTTGCAGCGTTTTGGTCCGTTACTCCTCCATCAATTTCAATTAAGCAAGTGCTTTTTGAATTTTCAATAAGCCCTTTGAGTTCTTTTGTTTTGCTGTAAGTATTTTCAATAAAAGACTGACCACCAAAACCTGGATTGACGCTCATTAAACATACCAAATCAATATCTAAAATAATATCTTTTAGATGCGATACAGGTGTATGAGGATTTAGTGCAACACCTGCTTTCATACCCAACGACTTAATCTGTTGAATACTTCTGTGAAGATGATCACAAGCTTCGTAGTGTACTGTCAATACTTCAGCTCCCAGTTGATGAAATTTTTCAATGTAGCGGTCAGGGTCAACAATCATAAGATGAACATCCAATGGTTTTTTTGCATGTGTTTGAATGGCTTCTAAAACGGACATACCAAAAGAAATATTGGGAACAAAAACTCCATCCATGATGTCAATATGGAACCAATCAGCTTTGCTATTGTTTATCATTTTACAGTCTCGCTCTAGGTTACCAAAGTCTGAAGCTAAAACGGAAGGTGCAATAAGTACTGGCATGAAATTCTTTGTTTAAATATACAAAAAAAGGCAACTTTGAAAAGCTGCCTCCTTTTTTTTAACCCAAATAGGTTTTAAGAATTTTACTTCTAGAAGTATGTTTAAGTCTTCTTATTGCTTTTTCTTTAATTTGGCGAACACGTTCACGCGTCAAGTCAAATGTTTCACCAATCTCTTCAAGAGTCATTGCATGTTGATTGCCTAAACCGAAATAGAGACGAACCACGTCGGCCTCTCTAGGTGTAAGTGTTTCAAGTGCTCTTTCGATTTCAGTTCGAAGAGATTCATGCAATAAAGTTCTATCTGGATTTGGTGATTCACCACTGTTTAATACATCGTAGAGGTTTGAATCTTCTCCTTCAACTAAGGGTGCATCCATAGATACGTGTCTTCCTGAGTTTTTGAGTGATTCTTTAACATCGTTGATGGTCATGTCCAACTCCTTTGCGATTTCCTCCGCAGAGGGTGCGCGCTCGTGAGCTTGTTCAAGAAAAGCGTAGGTTTTATTGATCTTATTGATTGATCCAATCTTATTCAACGGAAGTCTTACAATCCTAGATTGTTCTGCCAGTGCTTGCAAAATAGATTGACGAATCCACCAAACAGCATACGAAATAAACTTAAATCCACGAGTTTCATCAAAACGTTGAGCTGCTTTAATTAAACCTAAATTTCCTTCGTTTATTAGGTCAGGCAGCGTTAACCCTTGATTTTGATACTGCTTTGCTACGGAAACAACAAAACGCAAATTGGCTTTTGTCAATTTCTCTAAGGCAATTTGGTCACCTGCTTTAATTCGTTGAGCTAATTCAACTTCTTCTTCGGCTGTGATCAAATCTACCTTTCCGATTTCTTGAAGATATTTGTCAAGTGAAGCGGTTTCGCGATTGGTTACCTGCTTGGTAATTTTAAGCTGTCTCATGCATTAAATCATATAGGTTTATAATAGTATTACGTAATAATTTTGAAATTGTTACAAAATCGATCTAAAAAAAAACTATTTTTTTTCTGGACGTGGTAATAATGCCTTACGAGAAACTTTTTCTTTTCGTGTTCTGGAGTCCACACCAAAATATTTCACCTGAAGAATATCGCCCATATTCACTACATCAGAAACGTTTTCTGTTCGTTCCCATGCCAGTTCACTCACATGGAGTAATACTTCATTTCCAGGAGCTTCAGTGTATTCTACTACAGCACCAAAATCAAGCATTTTAATGACTTTGACTTCGTAAGTGTTTCCTACTTTTGGTTTAAAGGTTATGGAGTCAATTTTAGCTTCTACCATTGCAATACCTTCTGGTGAAGTTCCTAAAATTTCTACAATTCCTTCTTCGGTTACAGGATCTTCGTTAATTACGATTGTACATCCTGATTCCTTTTGGAGTTCTTGAATAACTTTTCCTCCAGGTCCAATCAATGCTCCAATGAAATCGTTTGCAATACGTCTGTTGATCATTTTTGGAGCATGCGCTTTTACATCCTCGTTAGGAGTTGCTATTGTATCGGTAAGATGCTTTAAAATATGAAGTCTTCCGTCTCTTGCCTGATTAAGCGCTTGGGTCATGATGTCGAATCGCAGCCCTTTAATTTTGATGTCCATTTGACATGCTGTTATTCCATCGGCTGTTCCGGTTACTTTAAAGTCCATATCTCCGAGGTGGTCTTCATCTCCTAGAATGTCTGAGAGTACCGCAAAACGCTCTCCTTCTGTAATTAGTCCCATTGCAATACCAGAAACGGGTTTTGTGATTCGTACCCCAGCATCCATTAATGCCATGGTTCCTGCACATACGGTTGCCATTGAAGAGGAACCGTTAGATTCTAAAACTTCAGAAACAACACGAACTGTGTATGGGCAATTGTCTGGCAATACTTTTTTCAAAGCTCTTTGAGCGAGATTACCATGTCCAACTTCACGTCTTGAAGTTCCTCTTAAAGGTCTAGCTTCTCCTGTTGAAAAGGGAGGGAAGTTGTAATGAAGGTAAAAATTTTCTTCGCCTTGATCTGTTGGTAAATCAATGACATTAGCTTCTCTAGAAGTTCCTAATGTAGTAGTAGCAAGAGCTTGAGTTTCCCCACGGGTAAACAAGGCAGATCCATGAGTAGAAGGGAGATAATCCACTTCACACCAAATGGGTCTGATATCAGTAGTTTTTCTACCATCTAGCCTGATTCCTTCTGAAAGAACTAAATCACGAACGGCTTTTTTCTGAGCTCCACTTAAATAACGACCAATAAGATCTGATTTTTCATTAATTTCTTCTTCGGTTAGGCTAGCAAGATAATTTTCTTTGATTTCGGAAAATTTTTCTGAACGTTCAGCTTTTGAAAGACCTTGTTTGGCTATTTCATAATAAGCGTCATACGTTTTTTCATGTATGGTTTTTTCTAAAGCTTCATCCTGGTCCTCTTCTTCATAGGTCCGTGTTTCTTTCTTGCCAAAAGCTTCCGCAAGCGCTATTTGAGCTTTAATTTGGTCTTTAATAGCCTCATGACCAAAAGAGATTGCATCTAGCATTTCTTCTTCAGAAATTTCGTCAAATTCTCCTTCAACCATAGCCACTGAATCTTGACTGGCTCCAATCATGATGTCAATGTCTGATTCAGCGAGTTGTTCTTTACTCGGATTGATTACAAACATACCATCAACGCGAGCTACTCGAACTTCTGAGATAGGATACTCAAAGGGAATGTCTGAAAGTTGGATGGCTGTGGATGCAGCAAGTCCAGCCAGTGCATCGGGCATAACTGTATCATCATGCGACATCAATTGGATCATGACCTGTGTTTCGGCGTGATAGTCTTTTGGAAATAATGGGCGTAGTACACGGTCCACTAAACGCATGGTTAAAACTTCCTGGTCACTGGGACGTGCTTCGCGTTTGAAGAATCCTCCTGGGAATCTTCCTGCTGCTGCAAATTTTTCTCTGTAATCAACAGTTAGTGGTAAAAAGTCAACAGGACTCGCTTTTCTTGCCGAGACTGCGGTTGCTAGGAGCATACAGTCTCCCATTTTAACCACTACAGAACCGTCAGCTTGTTTTGCTAATTTTCCGGTTTCTAATGTGATTGTTCTTCCGTCTTCAAGACGAATTTCTTGTGTAAATGTTTTTGGAATCATTTTTCATTATTAGGTTAAAACAAATGTTGTGTGTTGTGGCAACCAATGAAAAACTAAGATTCAGTAGGGTGAGGGAAATTTCTTATTTACGTAAGCCCAATTCTTTGACGATTGCACGATAACGCGTAATGTCTTTGGACTTTAAGTAGTCAAGTAAACTTCTTCTTTTACCCACCAAACGCACTAAAGAGCGCTCTGTATTGAAATCTTTACGATTGCTTTTTAAATGGTTTGAGAGGTGTTCGATACGGTGAGTGAAAAGTGCGATTTGTCCTTCTGTAGAACCTGTGTCCTTTTCAGACTTGCCGTGTTTCTTAAAAATAGTTTCTTTTGCTTCTTTTGAATTGTACATGCCAATATTAATTTTAATAATTTTTATGTAATTTTTTTAATCGAGCTGCAAATATACAACTAAACAAGGACAAAACAATGTTTACAAGTTGAATTAAAATAAAGCTAGATCCAACAAATAAGTGCAACATGTAGGATTAAAAATTGAAAAAAAATATTTCATACGGCGTTTTGTAAGCTAGTAGCTTCCCTGGTCTGTTGTTTATTTACTGGCAATCATGTTAATCGTTTGGTTACTTATCCGGTTAAAATCTGTTTTCTTAGGCAGGTACTGTCTAACGAGTTTTTTGGCGTATTCACTACGCACCCTCTCCAAATAACAATAGGGGTTAGTAAAGAAAAATTGAGTTTGAATTTTTGGTTTATTTTCTTGTGGATAGCAAACTCAGTTCCGTTATCAGAGGTTATGTAATGTACCTGTTTTTTCTAGGGCAGTAGCATTTGGATTAATTCTTGAGTTAGGTTTTGAGCTTGCTTTCCTTTATCAAGTGTACGTATCATAAAAAACCTTGTGGTGCGACCCATAGGGAGTATGGCTTCATAATTTTTTTTTGCATAGTATCTTATACTAATCGTCTTACTTTTTCTTTATATTCCAAATATTCATTCCCGTGTTGTTCAATTAAAAAATCTTCTTCAAGTCTGATTTGAATCTGAATTAAAACATACCCTAAAATCATAAATAATAAAGTCCAAGTATTTGGTGTCAGGAAAAACAATCCTACCAAACTTACTATCATCCCTAAGAAAATGGGATTTCTTGAAATTCCAAACAATCCGGTAGTTATGAGTTTAGTTTTAGTTTCGGTATCAATCCCAATTCTCCACGATTCCTTCATATGGTTTTGAGCAATTATTGTCCAAATCAAACCAACTATCATAATTCCTATTCCAACATATTTTAAATTTTGATTTTCAAGTATTTTGATTGGCAATAAATAGCTGTTACTGTCAGGAAGGAAAGAATAGAATATTGTATAGCACAATAATCCAAACATTGTTAATTTGAAATATAAACCGATTAAACCATATGCACTATCGTCTTTTGGAAGAACTAAAGGATTTTTGCCAATTCTTTTAGCAACAAATAGACTTTTTAATACAAATGCAATTCCGAAGAAAAGCACAAAGTATATCGGCAATCCAATTCGTATTATTTGCTCCATATATTTTCGTTCATATTATGCACAACGGTCTAGGCTATGTGTAGTTTCGTGGATTAACACTTAACTTTGTAAGTACACACTAAGCTGAAAATCCGCGAGGGTTTTCAGAAGTAGGCGAGAACAAGCAATTACTTATAGCCATTGTTGTGTGTAGTGTTTTTTAGATTACTATTTTTTTCTGTCTTTCAAATAACTCCATCCCAGAAGCATTGTCATAACGTTTATTTAACCTCTTTCTCAAGTTGAAAAGTCTCCTTTCGGATGAGTCAACAATTTGTGAAAAAAGACAAATTTGAACTTTTCCCATTTCTACATCACTACCATTAGAAACTTTAGATATTGGCTGAATTTTTTCACTAAAAGTTTCTCCGACTACAAAAGCATTAATATAAGGCGAACCGATTAATGTTCCGCAATTCATAAAGTCCTCAACATAACCGACTGCTTGATTCCTTTCTGTTTTACCTAACTTAAATCCGCCTCTTTTAAGTTCAATAATCAGCACTTTATTAATATTCGTAATTTCATTAGAATTGTCAAAATCTACAGTTCCTGTTATTGAAAACGTAGAATCGCCAGCAACAACAATGTCTGGTCTTTTTTTATGATTGTTGAAAGCAGATTTATCTATTTTTTTATTGAATACTTTTTCGACCGTTGTTTGAAGTTGATTGTTCGAAGCATATTCAGGCGAATCAAATTCAGGTCCAAAAATCCATCTTGCATTTGCAATTAAAGGATGAAGAACGTGAAGTTCATCAACCGATTTATCGTTAGATAATTTTCTTATTGCTTCGATTACTGAAATTCTTTTATCTATTTCATCTAAAACTGTTAATGCATCTTTAACTGTCCATTTGTCAAGAAGCTTATTTAAATCCTCAACATCTTCTTCAGAGAATAATGAAAGTTTTTGAAGTAGTTCGCTTCCACTTCTTGTTTTCTCTAAATTTATAACCGTTTCAACTGCAAGATTCACAGAATCTTGTCTTGCTGTAGGATTATTTAAAGCAATACTTTCTATGGCTTCATTAAATTCATATTTTCCAAGAGGACTTAATTCATTGTACTCCTTTCTGTATTCATTTTTTATTTGTTTTGTTGTTTCTTCAATATTCTCTTTTGCAATTTCCGAGAACATTTTATGAACGGTTTCGTCAACTTTATCAAATATTGGATTTAGTTCTTTTGTGTTCTTAAATCCTGTCCAATCTTCTTTTATGAATTCTGCTAAATCATTGGTTTGTACAACAACAGAATATCTTTTTGCTTGCTTAGTTCTTCCATCTAAAACCATATTGAAACCTACAATCCAAGAAGGTTCGCCAACTAACCTACCGCTTTGCCAAAAAGCAATTCCTTGATATAAAGTTGATTTTCGTGCTTTTTTGGAATCTATCAGATGTATTTTGAGTTCTATATCTCCAATGTTTACAGTTTCTGAAAATATCAATCCCTTATGTTCTTCTAACTGAATTGTTTTTCTGTTGATTGAAACTTTAAAGTTTGGGTCGTGTAGAAACCTTGCAGAAATTACTTCTATAATATGTTCGGGTTTAGGTAAATTCTTAACCACATTAACTATAAGTTCTGTTCCTGCTGTTTCAGAAGTTTCAAAGTTTTGTTCTTTAATAATAAAGGGTTCTTTTTCGCTTTTAGTGGTAATTGTAAATTCAGATTTTTTTCCACTATTGTTGGTTATCACTTTATACTCATTATTGAAACAAAGCATTCCGTGTCTGCCAACTCCATTTCTTCCATAAGCATATCTTTGTTGCTCAACTCCTTTTGGGAATAGGACTTTTTTTCCTTGATGTTTTAGTCTGTTGTAGCCCAATTTCATCCATCTTGAATAAAATTCGTCTTTCGATAAACCAACACCATTATCCTTAATGATAATATTCTGCCCTTTTTCTTCGGGAATGAAAATATCAACAATTGTTGCACCAGCATCCCAAGCATTCGCAACCAATTCTGTAAGTGCAACTTCTGGTGAATTTCCAAGACTTCCTAAAGTTCTGATTAGATAGTCTTCCTCAAATAATGAGCCTTGTATTATGGTTTCTTTCTTCAATGTTTGTTGGTTTCGTTACATTACACACAACTAGTAGCTAAACGCAAATAGCGTTTATTTCTTTTATATATTATTTTGTTTTTCTGTTCTCAATAACCTTATTATCAGCACATTGCATCTCTACAAGTTGATCTAACGGGTTTTTAATATTTGCAAGAGATTTTTTACTTATATGGGGATAAATCTCTGTTGTTTTTAAACGATTATGCCCAAGCAGGGTTTGTCTGTATCTTAGACTTACTCCTTGTTCTGGTAAATGGGTAGCAAAACTGTGCCTTGATGTATTCGGGTTTACCCTCTTGTAACTACCAGTAGATTTAACCTTCCCTTTTTGAGATTTCACCAACGCAATCAGTTCTTTGTCAAAAGCAAATTCAGCTTTGACAATTGCGTGTTGTCTATGAAAATCGGGTATTAGCCGTAGGTTTTTCATGATTTAGAGAACAGATTTGGGTACTGTATTTCACTAAATTAATAAAAAAAAGGATTCGATCGGGATTTTAAACTCGCTAGATTCAACTTACAAGTACAATGGCTTACTTTCTAAGGGGTTGATTTAAAATCAAGTCAATGTACAAGTTAATTTTATTTTTCAAATCATTACGATGTGAAATGAAATCAAGAAAACCTTTTTCTAGAAGAAACTCACTTTTTTGAAAACCCTCTGGAAGGTCTTTCCCTGTGGTATCCTTTACTACTCGAGGTCCTGCAAAGGCAATAAGTGCTTTAGGTTCTGCAATATTGATATCACCCAACATGGCGTAAGATGCCGTGGTTCCCCCTGTAGTGGGGTCGGTACAAAGTGAAATGTAGGGAAGTTTTGCTTCGGCCAATTGCGCCAGTTTTGCTGATGTTTTTGCCATTTGCATCAATGAAGTGGCCGATTCCATCATTCGTGCCCCCCCTGATTTCGATATGATGACCAACGGAAGTTTGTGTTTGATCGCATAGTCTGTAGCACGTGCTATTTTTTCACCAACAACAGATCCCATTGATCCTCCAATAAATTTAAAGTCCATACATGCCACAACCAAATCAGTTCCTTTGGAGGGCCCAACGGCAATACGAATTGCATCATACAAACCTGTTTTTGTATGGGCACTCTTAAGACGATCTATGTATTTTTTTGAATCTTCAAACTTTAAAAAGTCTTTTGATTTTAATTTACTGTCAAGTTCTTTAAACTGGTTGTTGTCAAAGAGAATCTCAAAATATTCCTTACTGCCAATATGAACGTGGTAATCATCTTCAGGACTGACATAGTTGTTCTCCGCCAATTCTTGAGATTCAATAACCTTGCCTGTTGGAGTTCGATACCAAAGACCCTTGGGGATGTCTTTTTTTTCTTCAGTTTTAGTCTGAATACCTTTCTCACTTCGCTTAAACCAGCTCATTTACTGTATGTTTTAAGTCAAATATAAAAATTAATCTCCCGTTACAAAGTATTGACATTGTTTAAGTCTTCAAAAGCTTTCTTTAATCGTGATTTGAAAGTCTCTTCTCCCAAACGGAGCCATTTTCTGGGATCGTAATGTTTTTTATTGGGTTGGTCTGATCCTTCAGGATTACCAATCTGATTTTTTAAATAATCAATCTTATCGTTCATGTAATCTCTAATTCCCTCAGTAAAAGCAAATTGAAGGTCAGTATCGATATTCATTTTAATAACACCATATCCAATCGATTCTTCAATTTCAGCTTGAGTAGAACCTGATCCACCGTGAAATACAAAGTCAATAGTATTTTCTTCAAGATTGTGCTTTTCAGAAATAAAGGTTTGAGAATTTCTTAAGATTTTAGGAGTTAATTTAACATTTCCAGGTTTGTAAACACCGTGAACGTTTCCAAAGGCAGCAGCAACGGTAAATTGAGAACTTACTTTGCTGAGTTCTTCATAGGCATAGGCTACTTCCTCGGGTTGGGTGTAAAGTTTAGATACATCTACATCGCTGTTATCTACCCCATCTTCTTCACCTCCAGTGATACCTAACTCAATTTCTAAAGTCATATCCATTTTTGACATGCGTTCAAGGTAGGTTTTACAAATTTCAATATTTTCTTCAATGGGCTCTTCAGAGAGGTCTATCATGTGAGAACTGAATAAAGATTTGCCATGCGCTGCATAAAACTCTTCGCTTGCATCTAAAAGTCCATCAATCCAAGGGAGTAAATTTTTTGCACAGTGGTCTGTGTGAAGAATGACGGTTGCTCCGTAAGCCTTAGCAAGTTCGTGGACATGTTTCGCTCCGGCAATGGCTCCTGCAATGGCTGCCTGCTGATTTTCATTAGACAGGCCCTTACCTGCGTTGAATTGTGCTCCGCCATTTGAAAATTGAATGATGACAGGGCTGTTTAAGGAAGCCGCTGTTTCAAGCACTGCATTGATTGTGTTACTTCCAATTACATTAACGGCTGGAAGTGCAAAGGCCTTTGATTTGGCAAGTTTAAATACTTCTTGAACTTGTTTTCCAGTGATGACACCGGAAGGGATAGAATGATTCATTTAGTTTGGTTTGGGGCAAAAATATTAAACTTATTTGATTTAAAAAGGATAATTAATTCCGATGTTGAAAACAGCACTTTTTAAATTGTACTCACCCCACCATCTTTCCCCAACAGCTAAGGCTGGATTGTACGTTTTAAATCCTGTATCAAATCGAAAAACAAAAAAATCAAAGTCGTAGCGCAATCCAAATCCAGACCCAATTGCGAGCTCAGATAAATCCTTAAAACCTTCAAAGCGAAAAGCGGTGTCTTCAATGTCGTCAAAAACATTCCAAACATTTCCTGCATCAATAAAAATTCCGCCTTTTAAGCTACCTGTCAAGGGAAAACGATACTCAAGGTTAAAAGCCAATTTGAAGTTTGCTTCATTAAATTCATTAATGTTGTTACTGCTTCCAGGGCCTAATTTGTATGCTTTCCATGCTCGATTGTCATTTGCCCCTCCTGAAAAATAGGAACGTGAAAAGGGCATATTGGTTGCATTTCCATAAGGAATGGCCAAGCCACCAAATGAATGGAAGGCAATTACTCGTTCTTTACCAAGGGGCCAGTGTTTTATGTAATCGGTTTCAATCTTTACGTATTGAGAAGGGCTGACTCCACCCAATAGGGTTTGTCCTTGACTGTTTTCTGGGGCATTTAATGTTCTGAGAATTCCATTGAGAAGATTTCCTACCCAATCTATTTTCCATCGTAGTTGGTAGAAGTTTTCATCAAAAATACTTTCCTGACTATTGAAATTCATACTTAATGATGATCCCAAGATGAGATTGTTTGCAGTGAGTCGGTCTTGTCTCTCTTTTACTGTATTTACGGTTTTGTAATTTAAATTCTCTTGATTTAAAATAGTTTCTCCGTTCAAAACAGCATTAATAAAACCCTCTGTTCCGTCGGGTATGGAAAGATCTCCTTGAGCATTTTCAAATTCGGTTTGTGTATTGAAAATATCCGCAACGGCATTTAGTCGGTCGTAGGAATTTCGATAAACATTGAAATAATTTGAAAGATTTCTATTGTTAACAAATTCGAGATCAATCCATTTGATTTGAATTTTTTTATTTTTTTTGGGTTGCCAATCGAATTGATAAGTGGATTT
The DNA here is from genome assembly GCA_029243165.1 of Flavobacteriaceae bacterium. Lineage (GTDB taxonomy): Bacteria > Bacteroidota > Bacteroidia > Flavobacteriales > Flavobacteriaceae > MS024-2A. The sequence continues at coordinate 71,221 of JAQWSN010000005.1, read as the reverse complement.
GAAAAACTGCTTATCTAAACCGATATTCTGCTGAATACTGGTTCCCAAGATCATTTGTGTAACAGGATTCATCTGGGAGTTTATCTGAACTTTACTTAAAAAGGGAAAAACTAATCTTGGAAAACTTAGTTTGAGATCGGCTCCCAATTCAAAAAGATTGAAAAACTGATCGTCAGATTGAGCAATATCCCTAGAGGCTCCAAGGGTATTTTTGATGTTGAGCTCAAGAGATTCAGCGCCTTTAAAAACATTTCTTATGCCGAGCCCTCCACCCAGTCCAATCCCAAAATCTTGGATGTTGGAGTGCGAAAAATCAAGATCAAAGCCCAAAGAAAAGCGTTCCCTTGGGGTCAAAAAAATGGAAGCTTTAAGCTGGTTTTCTTCTTGGGGGAGTAAACTGTAGTTGATACTGGGGTATTTAAAGTTTTTGAGGTTTGTGAAATACCTGTAAGTTAGGGTTCTGTCCAGATCACTGTAGGGCTTGTTTTTTTGAATTGCAATACCTGATGTAATGGCGTTGGGACGATATTTCAGTTTCCCTTTGCTGATCAGCGTAATGTCTTTGTATTGGATTGAATCTGTGAACTGATCTGTTTTTTCTGCATTTGGATTGTCAACAAAAACCTTAATTTCTTTGATGGTAAACCTTTCATAAGGGAGCTTAATTGAAACATCGTTGATTCTTTGTTGAGGATCTTCGATTTCAATAGTTATTGGAATTTTTAAATCTACTCCAGTACTGTCAATGGCTGCCGTAAATTGGATGCTATTTTGTTGGAAGTTGTAAATACCATTATTTCTAAAAAGGGTAAACAGCCGTTCTCTTTCTTTTTCAAATTTATTTATTTCAAATGCATCTCCTTGTTTGATCTCGGCATTAGCCAAATGGGTCTTGTAGATTTCAGCTACTTCAGGAGAATCGATTGCTGTTTTTATTGAATCAATTTCATAGAGTTTATCAGGATAAATTTTGTATTTGAGAACAACTTGTTTTGGTTTAAAATGAACCGTGTCGTGTTCGACCATTACATTGTAGTATCCTAGATTCTTGTAATATTGTTGAATTCGTTTTTTGGAATTATTGATCGCAATGGTGTCGAGTACAGAAGGAGGTTCTCCGTTATTTTTGAGCCAATCGTTAAATTTGATAGCATAGTTTTCCATCGCTAAAACTTGTTTTGGGGAAAGCCATTTTTCTAATCGATCTTTCCGTTTTTCTTTTTTGTTAAGCCAGGTTTCAAATTGCTTTTTTGGCTCGGGGTGTGCGCTTTCGAAAAGAATTTTTTTAACAGGAATCCCCAGTATTTTTTTATTCTCAGTTGTATTGATGATGAAGTTTACAGGATCGTTTTTTAATAATTGTGTTTCTTGATAAACCTCATTTTTAGCGATGAGTACTTCTTGGGTTCGATATGCCCTTGTCCCAGAACATCCTACAAGAGTTAATGCAGTAAGCGATAGAATGATTAATTTTGCTTGTGGACGAAACACACTATGGAATTTAACTCCAAAAATAAGTCATTTTTATGCTCTCTAAGAATCAACGCAAGCAAATCCTTCAATTAAGTAAAAAAAAGCATCGTAAAACCGATGGACTTTTTGTAGCCGAGGGTGAGAAAGTAGTTTTGGAATTGATTGCTTCGGGTTGGACTTTTGAATTTCTGTTTTCTATGGATCAGGCTTTTCATCCTGATGCACAACTCCTAAAATGGGAGGAAATGAAACAGTTAACCCAGTTTAAAACACCAAGTCCCGTTTTGGGTGTTTTTAAGATGCCTAAAAGGTCAGAGATTCTTAACGAACCAATCACCGTAGCGGTTGACGGGGTGAGTGATCCAGGAAATCTTGGAACAATTATTCGATTGTGTGACTGGTTTGGCTTTTCCGAATTGATTTGCAGTGAAACAACGGTTGATTGTTTTAATCCAAAAGTAATTCAGGCTTCAATGGGATCCATAGTTAGGGTTCAGTGTCATTATGTAACGGAATTGGCAGACTCTTTAAAATCTTTAGATAAACCAATTTATGGTGCCACAGCACGAGGGGATTCAATTTATGAGGCAAAACCTTCAGGTCAAGCAAGTTATGTTTTCGGAAGTGAATCCCATGGAATCTCACCAAAGGTTACCCGTGTGTTGGATGGTGAATTGTCTATCCCACATTTTAGGGGGGCAAACCAAAGGGCAGAGAGCTTGAATGTAGCTACTGCAACTGCTATTGTTTTAAGTGAGTTAATGCGGCCTCCTACTCAAAAGTAATGATTAAGGCAACCCCTCTGGAGAACATATTATTGATTTTTCCTGTCCAAGCGCTCTCAGGATCATTGTCGGGAATCATTTCATTTTGCATAGAAAAAATACCTCTAAGGGAAGGTGAAAATTTGAAATAGTAAAGATAAAAGTCAAAACCCAAACCCAATTCATAATTGATGTTTTGCGAGGTAGTTCGGAAGACATTGCTGGCATTGTCATCAGAGTTTTTTTCATTACTGGACAGGTTGAAATCTGTGGAAAAGCCTCCTACAATAAAGGGTCTAAAGTTATTGATCCGTTTGGTACTTATTTTTATTAGAAGCGGTAAATGGATGTAAGTAGATTTGATTTCTCTCAACCGATCAGACTCTCGGGTAAAATCAGAATATTCTGGAAAAACTAACTCCCGTCTGTTGTAAAAAAGGCCAGGTTCAAAACGTAAGTTTAGGTATTCATTAATACGCAAATCTCCAATCAAACCCACACTGAATCCCTTTTTTTGCTCAACAGCTACATCTTTGTATTTGAGTTTTTCGTAATAGGTGTCAATATATTCAAACTTGAAGTCGTATTGATTCACTCCTAAAAAATAGCCATAGTGCAGCTGTTTTTTATCAAAAGAGGGAAGGTTTATTAGACGTTCTTTGACAACGGGATACTGGCAATAAAGACTATTTGCAAAAAAGCAGCTAAGCAGGATAAGTTTTATTCTAAGTAAGATGTCTAGGTTTTTTACCAAAATAAATAGAAGAAACCCCTAAGGTTTGTGGGAAATCTTCTACTTGTATAAACCCATTTTTACGTAAAATATTGTTAAAAGCTTCACCACAAGGGAAAATTGCTGCTGAATCTGATAAATATTGATAAGCAGAGCGATCTTTAGAAAACATTTTTCCAACCAGAGGCATGATTTTTTGGGTGTAAAAAGAATAAAAGCCTTTCAGGATCGGGTTTTTTGGAACGGCCGTTTCTAAAACAACAATAGTACCGTTGGGTTTTAGCACACGAAAAATTTCTTTTAAGCCCAAGTCTAAGTTTTCAAAGTTTCTAACACCAAATGCAATGGTAACGGCATCAAAAGTATGCTTGTCAAAATGGAGCGCTTCAGAATCTCCTAATTGCATATCAATACGATTGTCCAATTGCTTTTTTTTCACCTTTTGTTTTCCAATTTCTAGCATTCCTGGTGATATGTCAAGACCAATAATTTTTTTTGCATCCAATTGGGCAAGTTCAATGACCAAATCTCCTGTTCCTGTGGCAATATCGAGTAAACTTTTTGGATGTTCTTTTCTCAGTAAATTTACAACTCGTTTGCGCCACAGAACATCAATCCCAAGGGTAATGATTCGATTGAGAATATCATAACTCGCAGAAATCCCATCAAACATGTGAGTGACCTGTTTCTTTTTTGTTTCAGGATGATTTTGATTGGGTTTAATGGATTGTTTCATAGCGAGGCAAAGATACGTATTTGACCCTCATGTTTGAGTGAATTTTATACTTCCCTATTGAATATTTGTATATTTGAACTGTATTTCGATACAATCATATGAAAATTATCATCGCAGGGGGAGGAGAAGTAGGTTTCCATTTGGCAAAACTTCTCTCTTTTGAATCTCTCGATATCACTTTAATAGATACTGAAAAAGAGCGTTTAAATTATGCCGAATCCCATTTGGATATCAAAGCAATTAAGGGTGACGCACTTTCTTTGTCGCTCATGCAAGAGGCACAGGTAGGGTCTTCTGACCTTTTTATTGCAGTAACTTCCGAAGAGGCTACTAACATTACCATTTGTGCGCTAGCAAAACAGTTAGGATGCAAACGAACCATTGCAAGGATTTCTAATTTTGAATTTATTAAGGCTAAAGAATCAATCAGTTTTCAAGAAATTGGAGTTGATGAATTGATTTCACCTGAGGAACTTGCAGCCAATGAAATTCAACAACTGCTGGATCAATCAGCATTTTCAAATAGTTATGAATTTGAGGAGGGTGCACTTACACTTATTGGTACACGATTGGACGAGGATGTTCCTTTTGTAGGTAAAAGCGTTAAAGATGCTGCTTCGATTTTCCCTGACGTTCATTTTATGCCTATCGCCATTCAGCGAAAAGGAACACAAACCACAATGATTCCAAGAGGAGATACTTGTTTTGAAACGGGTGACACTGTTTTTTTTATTACTCTTAAAGAGGGTGTTGAGGAGCTTTACAAGCTTACAGGAAAGAAAAAAACATCCATTAAGAATATTATGATTTTAGGTGGGGGTAAAATTGGATACAATACAGCACGCGAGCTATGTGATAAAAAGTTTAAAGTCACCATCCTTGAAAAGAATAAGAAAAAAGCATTTGAAATAGCTGATTTACTTCCCAATGCATTAGTTATTCACGGTGATGGCAGAAATTCAGATCTTCTGGATGAGGAAGAACTCTCAAGTATGGATGCTTTTATTTCAGTTACTGAAAATTCTGAAACCAATATCATGTCTTGCTTGATGGCTAAAACTAAGAATGTGAAAAAGACAATCGCCTTAGTTGAAAACATGGATTATTTTCAGTTATCCCATTCCATTGGCATAGATACATTAATCAATAAAAAATTACTTACCGCAAATACTATTTTTAGATACATTCGAAAGGGAGATGTGGTAGACATGACAACCCTCAATAATTTGAATGCAGAAATTTTAGAATTTGTAGTCAATGCAAACTCAAAGGTTGCAAATTACAGAATCAAAGACATAGATTTTCCTAGAACTGCAATTATTGGAGGTGTCATCAAAAAAGACATTGGAATAATAGCTCTTGGTGACTACACTATTGAGCCTGGTGATCGGATTGTAGTTTGCTGTTTGCCCCGGTCCATTAAAAGAATAGAGCAGTTATTTTTATAAAAGGCAAATGCTAAATCTCAATTACAGAATTGTTGTATTTCTGATGGGTATTTTACTTCTCTTTAACGGAGGTCTGATGCTACTTTCATCTTTGGTCAGTTACAGTTACCAAGACGGTGTTACATTTGAAATTACTCTTGCTGCATTCTTGGTATTGTCATCAGGGGCCTTGCTCATGTTGTTTGGTCGGCAACACCAAAAGCAAATCCAGAAAAGAGAAGGGTATCTTATTGTGAGTCTGGGATGGATATTAATGGCATTTTCAGGGACTTTACCGTATTTACTTACAGGTACGTTTACAAACTTTGCTTCGAGTTTTTTTGAAACCATGTCTGGATATACCACTACTGGTGCATCTGTACTAAATGATATTGAAATTCTTCCCCATGGAATTTTGTTTTGGCGCAGTACTACGCATTGGATAGGAGGGATGGGGATTATTGTTTTGGCGATTGCCATACTTCCTTTTTTAGGAATTGGAGGGATTCAACTTTTTACAGCAGAAGCACCCGGTCCTGGAGGGGATAAGTTACATCCAAGAATCACGGATACCGCAAAAAGATTATGGTTGATTTATGTCTTATTTACTTTCTTGGAAACACTTTTCCTATGGCTCGCAGGAATGTCATTTTTTGATGCGGTAAATCATTCCATGAGCACGGTTTCTACGGGTGGCTTTTCTACCAAAAATGCCAGTATTGCTTTTTGGAATGACCAACCCTTAATTCAATACATTATTGTATTCTTTATGTTTTTGGCTGGTACCAACTTCGTACTGAGCTATTTTATTTTTACTCGAAAATTTAAAAAAGTAATCGCTGATGAGGAGTTTAAAGTTTATCTAAGTTTTATTTTAATTTTTACGCTACTTACCTCAGTAGTTATCTTAAATTCCGGTCATAACTTACTTTCCCAACAAAACTTTTCTTGGCAAGGGTTAGAATTTAGCATACGATCAGCATTGTTTCAGGTAGTTGCAGTAATTACAACTACTGGTTTTGTTTCAGCTGATTTCACACAATGGACTCCCTTTTTGACTGTTGTTTTCTTTGGACTTATGTTTCTTGGAGGGTCATCTGGCTCTACCTCAGGAGGGGTAAAGGTGGTTCGACATATGTTGATGATAAAAAGTGGTTTTTTGGAATTTAAAAGGGCTTTACATCCCAATGCAATTATTCAAGCACGTTACAACAAAAAAACGGTCAGTGATGGAATTGCCTACAATATTCTTGGGTTCTTTATACTTTACATGCTGAGTTTTATAATTGGCGCTGTCGGTTTTGGGAGCTTAGGTTTGGATTTTGAATCTGCTATTGGATTATCGGCATCAACTCTCGGAAACGTAGGACCTGCACTTGGTGATTTTGGCCCCAGTAGCACTTATGCAGCGCTTGCTGAGCCCGGCAAATGGTGGGCAAGCTTCCTAATGCTTCTAGGGCGTCTGGAGCTCTTTACGGTACTTATTCTCTTTTCTCCATTTTTTTGGAAAAAGACTTAGTAGTTGTATTTATCTTTCCAACGTATTTTTAGAAAGTCACGAATGCTTTTTTCTTTTGTATTTTCCCCTGGGTCGTAAAACTTTGTACCACTGATTTCTTCGGGTAAGAATTCTTGTTCAGCAAATTGATTTTTATGATCATGCGCGTATTGATAGCCTTTTCCATAGCCTAAATCTTTCATCAATTTGGTAGGAGCATTTCGCAAGTGTAAGGGCACTTGAAGATTCCCTGTTTGTTTTACTTTTTCTAGTGCTTGATCAATGGCTTTGTAGGCTTTATTACTCTTCGGCGAACTCGCTAAATAGAGTGCACATTCTGATAATAAAATTCTTCCTTCTGGATATCCTACTGCGGTTACTGCTTGAAAGGTACTATTTGCAAGCACCAATGCCGTTGGGTTGGCAATACCAATATCTTCAGCTGCTAGTATGAGCATTCTTCGTGCGATAAAAGCGATATCTTCACCAGCCTCTATCATTCTTGCTAACCAATAGACTGCTGCATTGGGATCACTTCCTCTTATGGATTTAATAAATGCTGAAACGATATCGTAATGAAAATCACCATTTTTATCAAAAAGAACGGTGTTGGTTTGAACGGTTTCAAATACTAGTGCATTGGTGAGATCAATGTTTTTTGTTTTTTGTGCTTGTACAACAAGTTCAAACAATGAAAGTAGTTTCCTTGCGTCACCACCGGCAAGTTCAATTAAGGCATCAGACTCTACAATTTGAATATTCTTATTTTTTAATTGAATGTCTTTTTTTAATGCAGTTGCAAGGATCTTCTCTAAATCTTTTTTATCAAGTGCATTAAGGATGTAGACTTGGCATCGAGATAACAAGGCATTGATGACTTCAAAACTTGGATTTTCAGTGGTTGCCCCGATCAAGGTAACAATTCCTTTTTCCACAGCGTTGAGCAAGGAGTCTTGTTGAGACTTACTAAATCGGTGTATTTCATCAATAAATAAAATAGGACTTTTTCCTGTAAATAATCCTCCCGAGTGTTCTGCTTTGTGAATGATTTCTCTAACTTCTTTGACTCCCGCATTGATGGCTGAAAGTTGATAAAAAGGACGTTCTTTTTCAAGGGCAAGAAGCTGGGCTAGTGTTGTTTTGCCTGTCCCAGGGGGTCCCCAAAAAATTAAAGAAGGAAACACACCGTTTGCAATCATTTGGGTTAAACTCCCTTTTGGGCCCACTAAATGTTGTTGACCAAAATAGTCTTTTAGTGATTTGGGTCGCATGCGTTCTGCCAGAGGAGTATTCATGGATTAAAGATAGCAGTTTCTTTAATTACAATCGCTGACGAATTGCTTCATAGAAAACAATACCACAGGCCACCGAAACATTAAGAGAGTCCATTTCATTGTGTAAGGGTAGTTTCGCTTTGGCATCAACCAATTTTAATATTCCAGACGATATTCCAATATCTTCCGATCCAAAAATAAGAGCAACGGGACCCTTGAGATCAGTTTGGTACAAGGTATCTGATGCTTTTTCTGTTATGGCAACGGAGGGGACTTGCTGTGCCTTGAGGTAATAAATGACATCCTTTAAATGATTTACTTTTGAGATTGGAACTTTAAAAGCACCTCCAGCGGAGGTTTTAATTGTATCTCCGTTCAAAGGCGCACTTCCTCCTGAGGGAATAAAAACTGCATCTACACCTGATGCTGCAGCTGAGCGAAGAATAGCTCCGAAATTCCGAACATCCGTAATTCCATCTAAAAGTAAGAAAATAGGATTCTTTTTGGTTTGAATGACTTCCTCAATTAAAGGTTCCATCTCGAATGTTTTTAAAGCCCCTATTCGAGCAACCGCACCTTGATGATTTTTTTCAGAAAAGCGACTTAGACGTTCCACAGGAACGAAACTAAAGGCAATATTCTTTTCTCTTAATTTATGTAAAAGTTGTTCAAAAAGTTTGCTCTGAGTTCCTTTGAGTAACCATACTTTATCAATTGGTTTTTCTGAGTGTATTGCCTCTAAAATAGCTCTTATTCCAAATATTGTGAAAGTTTCCATGGTCCAAAATTAATTCAATTTATGAAGGCACTCGGTTAAAATGAATAAAACTTTTTCTAATTAAGATCAAAAAAAAAGGGGAACCCACGGGTTCCCCTTTTTTCTTTGTTAGTGTAAAATAATTATTCACAAATACTTAGAAATTTAACCCCTGGGGAGACACTACTTTCAATAAAAGCAGTTTGTTCTCCAGTTCCATCTAATTTGGTGTACTTGATTGAATAGCTACATTCAGATGGATAATCTCCACTATTCCACTCAAAGGACATAACTTTTGCACCTTCAGGTATTGTAAGTTTAGCGGTTCCTCCGGAATCGTTTCCAGAAAATGGTTCTAAGAGCTCATTTCGACCTGCATCTGATGCATAAGGACTAGGAATGCCATAGTATGTTGTAGTGCCATCTACAGTAACCTTTACATGACTTCCTTGCCAACCATCTCCATAGGAATCAGCCATGGTAAAAGTGTAGATCCCTGGAACTGCTTCTAAAGGAATACACTTGATTATCATGTTGTAACCATAGGGAGATTTGAAGTAGGAACCCGTCATGGATCCAGTAACATCACTTGTACTAAAGCTTCTTCCATCTGTAAGGTTAAGTTGCAAGCGAATGTTGATTGCATCTCCACCAGTGTATTGGCTACTTGATAACCCTAATGCAGCTACTGCTTGTGCTAAAGTAACCTGAATGTCAGTCCTTGGAAGGCCCGTAGGTCCTGGAGTAAACTCATTAGGTTGGATTGTTCTGATGTTTGCTTCAGAACCAGAGTTTAATGACACATAAATTTCAACGTTTTGCATTAAAGCTCCATCTTCAGTATCATGCTCTTCTATTGTTGCTTTAAAAATAGAACTATCGGGCGCATAAAAATTGAATTCACCTTCTGAAGTGATTGTTCGAAGGACTGCTCCATTGGTGAAATTTTCTAATACATAATCAATCGTATTGTCAGATTCAGTACAGGAAATGATAACCAATAAAAAACTTAATAGATATATATTTTTTTTCATTTTTCTATTATTTAAGGTTGCTAGGGCCATTAGAATTCCAGAACACACGCTCATTTTTATTTGCCCTTTGGGAAGCATTTTTGTTGGTGTTCACGTAATTCGCAGGATAATATTGAATCAAAGGAAATTGTCCTGGATCCGGTTCAATGTTGGGTTGAACATCTCTAGGGAATCCATTTCTTCTGTAAGAGTTATATGCATCAATTCCATTTCCAGCCATGGAAATAAAGAATTCAGTTGCCCACATATCTAACTTTTCGGATACAGATGAGGCAGCACTCCAGTCAGAAGTAAAAGCTGCTACGTAAGCATCAACATCTTCCTGTGCCATTTCTGGACCTCCTAAGTCATCAGCTTTATTCAAAGCTTGTTCCAAAGCGGTAAGCGTTTCTGAAGTAGGGTCACCTCCAGTAGAGACTGCCACTTCAGCATTCATAAAATGCATCCAAGAAGAGAGCATGACAGGAGTGATCCCAGCACCTGCTAAACCATCACCAGCAATTTGTCCACTAAAGGATCTATCGTCAAAAGTTCCTCCTGCTGGATAGACTCCTCGTAGTGTTTTTAGGAAACCGTCTGGTGGGATTCCATTATCGTTTCCATGATCTCTTCCCCAGTATCCTCCTGCGGGTTTGCTAGCAGAATTAGTAGGGGCACAAAAGGGTGTGTCATCACCTCGAAGCTGCGGAGGGACATAATATCCAGGCAATCCGCATTCTAATACCTCTTCATTTGCAGCGCTATCAAAACCTGGTGTTTCTGAAACTTGTCTGTAGAAGTAATAATTGATCCTTGGATCTGTATTTCCTCCATGGCCATTAAGCATCTTGAACATCATCCAGTTAGACATGTACTCGTTTCCACCTGTAGAGGTGTAACTAGATCTGTAATAGGGATGTCGTGTATCAGGAGTAGCAGCACTTGTTCCCCAACTGAATTGGAAATCATCTTCAGGTTCTGATATGTAGTTGGATATTGCATTGTATGCAGAAAAGTCCCCCTGATTTAACAAAGCTTTTTTCTTGATACTGTTGGCAGCTTTAATCCACTTAGAAGCATCACCTCCGTAGAAGTAATCATTTGATGGCACTGGTCCTTCAGCAATAAAATCAGCTATTGAACTATCCAATAGGGCAATTGCGGCACTGTAGACACTAGCGCCACTATCGGCTTCAGGATTTAAAATTCCTTCTCCACCTTGTAAAGCTTCTGTGTAGGGAATATCTCCAAAGTAGTCAACCAAAGTCATTAGTATGTAAGCTTCAAAAACTTTTCCCATACCTCTGTGGTAATTTAATCCTGCTTCCTCGGCAAGAAGGTTCATCAAACGAATATCTTCCAACATACCTCTGTAAGCAGAAGACCAAATTCCGTTCCAACTATCAGGAGAGTAAATGTTGTTGTATGTTCTACCTGACATGTAGTTAATTCTTGTGAGCTCAGCTCCACGATCGCCCATGCTATTTACCCAAAAGGCAAAGTCAATCTGGATCGAATTCAAAAAGAACGTAGGATCCGCTTGGCTTGGACTCAATGCATTAGGATTATCTGTAAGGTCTAATTCTGTAGTTTCACAAGAAACTAACACTAGAAGAGTACTCATGCAAAGTCCTAAAATGTAATTAGTATATTTCATGTTTTCTTAAATTATTTTTTTAAAATGTAAGTTTAATACTTCCACCGTATCTCTTTGAACTAGGACCGTTTAGGAAGTCAAATCCTCTACCGTTTCCAACTCCGACTCCAGCAACATTAGGATCAAAATTTGTTCCTTCTGGTGTATTCCACGCATTGTATGCTAGGTTGAATCCAGAGGCAGTAATGGATATGCTTCCAAATGGTGTAGCTTCAATTAGGCTCTTTGGCAAGCTGTAGGAAAGGGAAATTTCCCCGAGCCTCCAGTGGCTTGCGTCGTAAACCAACATTTCATCAGATCCGTACAATACATTACTGAAGTAAAAAGTTGAATTATTAATTTGTTTATTATTAGTTTGACCGTTTGAATTTACCCCAGGGAGAATAAAACTTAACTCTCTGTCAAGAGTATCGGTTGTAAGGCCCCTACCTAATAAAGTTGCCACAGTGTAGGTGTAGATGTCACCTCCTGATTGATAATTAAATAAGAAATTAAAACTCAAGTTTCTAAATGAAATAGTATTGCTAATGTTTGCAATCCAATCTGGATTTGCATCCCCAATAATTGAAAGATCGAATGTTTCATCATAACTACCTTGGTTGTTTACCACAGGCTCTCCACCGCCAACCCATCTTGAGTTTTCAATGGTACCGCCGTAGCGAGTATTAGAACTTCCTACAATAGATCCTAGAGATTCTCCAACAATTGCTGCATTACCTAAAGTTGATCCGTATCCTGCATAAACAATTCTATCGGTATCCTGACCTAGGTCAATAACAATTGCATCGTTGGTAGACCAGTTAAGTGAAGTTGTCCAGTTAAGTCCATCCATACTTTGGAACCAGTCCATAGAAAGATCTAATTCCACACCCTTATTTTCAATTAAACCGATATTGGTTTTTGTTGAAGTGTAACCCGTTGATGGATCCAACGGTCTGTCAATAATCAAGTCATTCGTTTTCTTGTTGTAAACAGAAAGGTCTAGACTCAATCTATTGTTGATAAAACGTCCTTCTAGACCAATTTCAATTTCATCAATTCGTTCTGGCTTCAAATTTGGATTCCCTAAAATAGAACCAGAAGTGTTAGAGATCACATAGTTTCCGTTCTTGATAAAAGATTGGGTATCCAAATTTAGTGTTGCAGCAATTGGATATCTCAAGGGGAAGTTTGCTGAAGTACCATACCCTGCTCTTACTTTTAACAAGCTGATTAAATCACTCTTAATACTAGGAAAAGCCTGTGTTGGAATGAAAGCCGCACTTACAGAGGGATAAATAATCGATCTGTTTTCTTTTGATAAATTTGAAACCCAGTCTTTTCTTGCAGCCAAGGTTAAATAAATCACTCGATCGTAATCCAGTTCAGTTTGTGCAAAAGCACCTACAATATTTCTTCTTTCGAAATATTGAATTTCATCTTGTTGTTCAAAATTGAAGTGTCTCAGTACGTTAAATACTTGTTGACCCGTACTTCTTGTACCGTTCTGATCATAGGTATCACTTCTCGAATCGACACCTAGGTTGAATGTAACTCCAAAATCATCTATGTCATAATCACCGCTAACATTAAGATTGTGATTGTAAATGGATTTTGTATTATTCCAAGTTTCATAAATACCATTTCTGTTAACTAAAGATCCTGTTTTTCCTCCCTTGTTTGAGTAGTTAATGTTATTTTCTGAATAGACGTCAACTCCATAACGGTAGGACAGGTTGAGATTATCATTGATCCCATAAGAAATATTTGCTCCTCCAAATACACGATTTGTATTTTGGATATTGGAAGTGTTATTAACAGTCCAAAGGGGGTGCTGAATGGAGTTATTTTGTCTGTAATAAATCGATTCACCGGTAACAGGATTTTGATAGGGTAGCCCCATTAAATCAACACTACGAGGAGTGTAGAATACATTAGCAAACACTGAAGAACCTTCTCCGCCTACATTACTACCTCGTCCTGCAGCAACAGGAGGCGATTGGAATTTAGTTTGAGTAAAGTTTAAAGTACCTCCAACCACAAAATTATTAGAGAGCTGTGCGTTTCCACCAAAACTTAAAGTGTTTCTATTTACTGAGTTTCCAGGAGTAAATCCAACATCCTCGAGATTTCCGTAGTTAATATTGTAGTTTACAGTTCCGTCAGAGGTTGATCCTCTAACATTTACGTTATTACTAAAAACGTGTCCTGTTCTAAAAAAGTTTCCAACGCTATCATAAGCTTTCCATTCATAGAGTGCATCTGGCTCTATGTTAAGAGCTTCTAATACTTGAGGTATTCCAGTTGCTGAACTTGCTGTTGTGAATGGATGTCTTAGAAAGCCAGGCTGTCCTGATACACTCCCGTTGATGGAAGATTGTCCAGCCCATCCTGCAGGTCCACCCTCGTCAAAACTAGGCCCCCAATTGGAGAAGAACCAACCGAAAGATTGATCAAAACCATTTCCATACTGATTTTGATAATCTGGCATGGAAGCAAAATCTACATTGAAATAGGAAGAGTTGATGGTGATTTCATTTTTACTTTTCTCACCACTAGCAGAACTTCCAGATTTGGTAGTAATCAAAATTACACCGTTACGTCCTTGTGTACCGTAGAGTGTTGCTGCAGCCAATCCTTTTAATACACTTACAGATTCAATGTTATTGGGATCAATGTCTAAGAATCTAGAAGATCCGTTGTTTCCGTCAATAACACTACCTTGACTGTTCGTTTCACTACTAAATGGAATACCATCGACAATGAATAAGGGCTGGTTGCCTTGTGAAAAGGAGTTAAACCCTCGAATAATGATATTTGTTCCAGATCCTGACAAACCACTTTGATTCGTGATTTGAACCCCAGAAGCTTTACCTGTCAATACACGACCGATATCTCCCTCAGCACGTTGTTCAATGGATTCATTAGAGACCTCTGAGACTGCATAACCTAAAGCTTGCTTTTCTCTTTTAATCCCAAGTGAAGTAACAATTACTTCCTCTAATTGATTTCCTTGTTCTAAGGAAAAATTAATTTGATCTAGCCCAGTAACTGCAGCAGTACTTGTTTCATACCCTACAAAGCTTGCAGAGATTGATGCATTTTCCTGTACAGTAATGGTAAAGTTACCGTCAAAATCCGTAGTTGTTCCGTTGCTTGTTCCAGTTTCTAATATTGTGGCACCTGGCAAGGGAACACCTAAATCATCGGTAACATTTCCTGTAATGGTAGTCTGCGCGTACGAAAAGAATGTACAAAGCATAACTACCAGTAAATAGCATAAATGTTTCATAAAAAAATTTGTTTTAGCTAATGTATAAAAATAGTTAATAAATGTTTAATTTATTATTAAAAAAATTAAACGTACTCTATTTTTCACTGCTATTTGTAGTAAAATTTAAGTAAAAAAAAACCACCTCAATTGAGGTGGTTTTTAAATTTGTAAGAAATACTGTTCTAGTTATCCCAACTATTTTTTGGGCTAAAAAGAGTTCCTCCAGCAGGAGTATTTGAATTGAAAAGTATTTCGAATTCAGAATAGTTCCAACGAACAGGAATTTGTGATCCTGAAGTAGGAGTAAGGACAGGAAAATCATTTCTTCTTAAGTCATTAAATACTTCGGGCTGAACAAACAAACCGATATATTTTTGAGTTAAGATATGATCTTCTAAATCCAAACTTGCACCACCTGGATTAACCTCAGCTTGAGCTACATAAGTATCATAAGCAGCATCCGAAAGTCCTGTTTCAGCAAATGATGCTTTGATACCGTTTAGGTAAGCCGTTTCCATTTCTGAAGCACTTCCGTTCGTTCTGCTTAAACATTCTGCGATTATAAACTGGATTTCTCTGTAAGAAATATAAGCTTGATCGTAATCTGCCTTCAAGTAATCATGACTTGTAATAAAAGTTTGATCCCAAACACCTAGGCGGTCAGTATCATTTAAAGCAGTCATCATTTCTCTTAAGTAAGGATGAAATTCGAGATCACCCGTTCTACCGTCATTAAATCTCCACCATCCCGCTTGTTGGGTAGAAGAGAATTTATAAGACATATTATCAGCTCTTGAAGTAAAAGAAGACTTAGCAGCTGAAAGTGCTGCTGCATAATCACCAAGGTGAAGATGCCCTCTTGCTTTAATTGCATTCGCAGCTTTAATCCACTTACTTGTGTCTCCACCAAAGATTACATCATCACTACCTACTGCAAATCCACCATTACCACCACTCAATAAAGAAACTCCAGAATTTAATAAACTGAAAACTTCAGTGTAGATGGCTTGTTGTGAATCAAACGCTGGATTGATTTTATCAATTCCAAGTACAGCCTCAGTGTAGGGAATATCACCCCACCAGTCCGTCATATCCATTAAAGCAGCTGCTTTAAGGATTTGACCGATTCCGGCATAATGGTTGTATCCATCTTCTGAAGCATCGCTGATCATTTTATTTACTTCGATCAAGATTTCTCCATAATAGATATCCCATACAGTAATAAAACGTGTGGGTGTTAATCCTGAATAATCGTTGAAAGAAGACCATTGTCTGGCAACTCCTTCAACTTGTTGAGATAACATAGAGTTTACACGTGAAGTTTGACCTCCGTAAACATCCATGTGTCTTACCTGAATACTAGGTAACACGGCATTTAGTGTAACTGAACTTGGATTATTAGGATCCAGGTTTATGTCGTCAGCAATAAAGCTTTCGCAAGCTGTGAAAAGCAAGACACAAAAAACAGTTTTTAAAATATTTTCTAATCTTTTCATGGTTTATAAATTTAAATTTAATTTAAACATTACAGATCTAGTAGAGGGCATGTTGAAGTAATCAACACCTTGTCCGTTACCAACACCAGTTAATGATGTTTCAGGATCTACTCCATTGTATTCTGTAGAATACCATAGGTTTCTTCCTACAACGCTTAAATTTCCGCTATCAATAAAATCGATACCTAAGTCAGCCATTGGGATGTCCCAACCTAAACTTACTTCACGAAGTCTTAACCAGCCACCGTCTTCGACAAATTGCTCCCAGACAGAACCGAATCCACCAACAGAAGATTGGTAGTAATACTGATCTCTTACAATTGGAATATCATTTGGTGTACCGTCTGCCTTCACACCTACGATGGGTGTAGGAGATTCTACTCTAGTTTCAGCAGATAATTGATCTCTTCCAAAGAATGAAAGTGCCCAAGCCACACCGTTAAGCATGTCTCCACCTTGTCTCCAGTCAAGTAAGAACCCAATGTTGAAAGATTTGATTCTCAATTTATTATTCCATCCAACAATAAAGTCTGGATTTGGATTTCCGATAGCTCTTTGAACAGGGTCAACAGCTTGGTAACCGTATTCGTTAGAAGTTGGGTCACTGTTTACAACAACTTCTCCTTCTGGAATATTAAGACCATCATCATTTGCTCCTCCAGAACCCGTTCTTAAATAAGATCCTCCTACTACAGCACCGTATTGGTTACCTGCAATTAAGTAAGAACCTGCACTACTAAATCCTGCAAGGAATAATTTATCTAATCCAGGAGCTAACTGTTCAACGATATTTTCATTAGTCGTGTAGTTAACTTGAGAATCCCAAGAAAAGTCTTCAGACTCAACGATACCTAAGTTTAAAGTAGCCTCGATTCCTTTACCTGTCATTTCTCCAGAATTCAACCAAACGTTTTGGTATCCAGTAGACGTAGGTAATGATGCATTAAGAATTGCATCGGTCATTTTTCTGTTGTAATAAGCAACATCTAAACCAACTCTATTTTTGAAGAATCGTAAGTCAACACCGAATTCAACTTCTTCGGTTAACTCAGATTTCAAGTCGCTATTACCTAGAACACTGTCAATCTCAAATCCTGTGATCCCTTGTATTGGCCAACTGAGTGCGTCGCCCCATCCGTCTCCTACATTTGTAATTCCATAACCTGAAGTTGTTAAGTAAGAGAAAGGTGGTGGTCCACCCACTTGTGCCCATGAGGCTCTAACCTTTGCGAAAG
This sequence comes from Flavobacteriaceae bacterium, assembly GCA_029243165.1. Taxonomy (GTDB): domain Bacteria; phylum Bacteroidota; class Bacteroidia; order Flavobacteriales; family Flavobacteriaceae; genus MS024-2A. The sequence continues at coordinate 53,905 of JAQWSN010000005.1, read as the reverse complement.
AAAGCACATCACTTTTAGGAAGTAATTCACTAACTAAAACGGACAAAGAAGCAGCTGGATATACGAAAGAGTAATCGGATCCTTTAAACTCTGTACCAGGTACTCCAAGACGTGAATCGTAATCCTGTCTTGCAGCAAGTGTTAAATAGAATGTGCTATCCCAATCAGCTTCAACTTGTGCAACAAGTCCCATTTGAGTATTCCTTAATAAAGATTCAGAACCTGTGATGTTAGATGCGTTTGCAAGATTAATAAATCCTTGGAAAGCAAAGTTAGATCCATCTGTAAAAAGACCTGTTCTTTGGAATGAGAATGCGTTGGCACTTACTAAATAATTAAGATTTAATTTATCAGTAATTGCATCACCTCCTGAAATATTAAGGATTGCGTCAGATTGGTAAGTTGTGTACTGTGATAATGAAGATAAACCTTGAGAGCTCGTTCTTGAACCTTTTTCAAAATTTTGCTTACGGATATCACTTGTAAAGTCAGCACCAACGTTTAAAACAGCATTAAGCCATTTATTTACATTGTACTCAACTGCAAAACTACCATAAACACGATTAACCGTTTCTTCTCTAAGTGCGTTGTTTATGATCCAATAAGGGTTGTCATATCCACCTCCACCTCGGTAGTTTCTTTGTTTTCCATTAGGGAAGATGTATGCAGAAGGACTATCAACAGCATCAGGTGCGCTGAATCCATTTGCGTTATCAAAAGATATTGGTGTTCTGTAAAGACCTAGTAATAATCCAGAGGTGTTAGAACCTTGCTGAATTCTGTCATAGTCTGAGCGAATAAAATTAAAAGTAGTAGTAAACTTCAATTTATCATTTGCCTGTAATGTACCCGCTAAACTAAATGTCTTTCTTCCATATTCTTCGTTAGGTACAATACCTTCGTTAGTTAAATATGAAGTTGAAAATTTGTAAGTAGCTTTTTCACTACCACCAGAAATACTAAGGTTGTTTAAAGATTGCATAGCATCTCTAAAAAATCCTCTGTAATTATCTTGGTAGTTATTTGCAGCTACTCCGTTTCCTGTTCCTTTAGGAACTAAGAATCCGTTTTTATCCCAAAGGTAGTTCCCTTCAGAATCAAAGTCGCTAGCAGATGGAGCATCTGGATGGTTTGGGTCAGTAGAATATTCCAAGTCAGTAATTCTTGGTCCATATGAACTTGATTCCCCAGTACCCGGTGATCTCCAGTAAGATGTACGATTGCTTCTACTTCTGTTTCTACCTTGAGCAAATTCAGTTTGCATATTGAAAGTTGTTGAAAGCCAATCTACACCTGTAGAATGAGTGTAGGAAACTTTCATTTCACCTTCTGCACCTTTCTTGGTTGTAATTACAACTACACCTGCAGCACCAGCTGTACCGTAAAGAGCTGTTGCAGCGGATCCTTTAAGAATGTTGATACTTTCAATATCATCATTATTTAAATCCATCAAACGGTTAGAAGTTGCTGTACCAGCAGTACTAGAACCGGAATTAAGTGTTTCGTTGTTTGTTCTTACACCATCAATTACGATAAGCGGTTGGTTGTTACCAATCATTGAGGTCACACCTCGAATAAGGATTCTTGATCCACCCCCAGCAGAACCTGCAGATCTGGTAATTTGTACACCTGCAGCCTTACCAACTAATGCATCTAGTGCACTATTGGATCCAGAATTAGCGATGTCATCACTACCCACTGTTTGAATAGAATAACCAAGAGCTTTTGACTCTCGCTTGATTCCAAGAGAAGTTACAACCACTTCTTCTAATTGATTACCTTGTTGTAAGGAAAAGTTGATTTGGTCTTGTCCACTAACAACAGCTGTAGATGTTTCATAACCTACAAAGCCTGCAGATATTGAAGAACCATCCTGTACAGTAATGGAATAGTTACCGTCAAAATCAGTAGTTGTACCATTGTTGGTACCTACCTCTAGGATCGTTGCACCCGGAAGTGGAACACCTAGATCATCAGTAACGTTACCTGTAATAGTGCTCTGAGCAAATGCAACTTGAATGCACATGATCAAAGCCATAAAATAGATTGAATGTTTCATTATAAATTTTTTTAAGTGCCTCAAAAGTAATAATTATAGTTAATAAATGTTAAAAAAATCTAAAAATTAGCAAAAAAAAACGCTGTAGTTAATGGATACGATCTGTTTACGGACTACAAATTGAGATCAAAAAAGAAATTCATATCCTCAAAGGATTCCTAGTTTTTCTCAATAAAATTGAGGAGTTGAAGCACATCTTCTTTGCTTTTAAGCTTTGTTTTGGAAGCAGAAATGTAGTTTTTAACATCTTCATCGTAGGCTTTTAGTGTGTTACTAACTTTCTTTTTATTTAACTTAACTTCTTTTAAAGAGCCATTTTCAATAGAAAAATAAAACTTTTTTTTGTCTACAAAACGTGCAGGAAAGGATCTTTCAAGCGATGTTCTCGCTTGCGTTGCTCCCATGTAAACTTTTTCATTTCTCTCGTAAAATGATAGTTTTTCACCTTTGAAAAGTTCCAAAACATAACCCACTGCTGGAGTTTCATTTTCATCGACATAACCTAGATAATGATAAGCGTTTTCGCCAATAGTACAAGCAACTTTATTATTTTTAATTAGTATGGTTTCGGAATTCTTTAATTGGGGATTACTTACCATCTCCATTTCATCGCTGTATGCATTGTAGCGCAAGTAAATCTGATCCTTGAGTATTTTTCCAAAATATTCAACCTCAGCCAATTTAAAAGATTCATCAAAGTAAGGACTTCCTTTGATTTGATCTACGGAAGTTTTTTGATCTTCAACTCGGTTTTTTATGTTTTCAAAAAGATCTGAAAGCCGACTGTCAGAACGTACTCCGTTTGTGCCTATTGGTGGGCCTTTTTGAGCAAAAGAGGTAAAGTAAAAGGCATGTAGAGTCAGCAAAAGTAAGTACTTTTTCATCCAATTTTTTTGCTAAATGTATTAATTTTTATGTAAAAAAATTCGATGAAATTTTTCTCAAGTTAATTCATCCATAAACCGGACTAATTTTTTGAGGTAGTCGATATTTTTAAAGTCTCCCTTTTTGTTTTTCAAAAATGTCTCAAGATGCTCAATATTAGATTCAAAGTAGTTTTTGATGTTTTTGACCTATGAATTAGTAAGAACAGTAAGATTTATTTACTAAATAAATTTGGTTAAAATGAGTGCTAAAATTTTGGTGAGAAGAGAAATCTAAATGTTCTTTTTCTCTAAAAACCTTAAGCCCTAGGTTTTTTTTAAAGAATTGTTAAAATTTTACATTTGAAGGGTTTGAATCCACAAAAAAATATTCTACATTTGCACGCCCATAAAAATGGGGAATTAGATATATTTTATGCCAACTATTGCACAATTAGTACGAAAAGGAAGAGTTACGATTACCAAGAAGAGTAAATCGGCTGCTTTGGATTCGTGTCCACAACGACGTGGAGTTTGTACTCGTGTTTACACGACAACTCCCAAAAAACCGAACTCAGCGATGCGTAAAGTAGCGCGTGTTCGATTGACTAACGGAAAGGAAGTCAATGCATACATACCCGGAGAAGGACACAACCTCCAAGAGCACTCGATAGTATTGGTACGTGGCGGAAGAGTTAAAGATTTGCCGGGGGTCCGTTACCACATTGTTCGTGGTGCGCTGGATACTGCCGGAGTGGAAGGACGTTTACAAAGACGCTCAAAATACGGTGCCAAAAGACCCAAAAAATAAAGGTAATTTCTTTTACAACTGAAACATGAGAAAAAAACAAGCAAAAAAACGTCCCCTTTTACCCGATCCTAAGTTTAATGACCAGTTAGTAACACGCTTTGTCAATAACTTAATGTGGGACGGAAAAAAATCCATCGCTTTTAAAATATTCTATAATGCCATAGATATTATTGAAGAGCGCAAGCAAGACGACGAAAAAACATCATTAGAGATCTGGAAAGAAGCCCTTTCCAATGTCATGCCCCACGTTGAGGTTCGAAGCCGAAGAGTAGGTGGTGCTACATTTCAAATACCAATGCAAATTCGTCCTGATAGAAAAGTATCATTGGCCATGAAGTGGCTTATCAGCTTTTCTAGAAAACGTAATGAAAAATCAATGGCCCTTCGTTTGGCTAATGAGGTTTTAGCTGCTGCTAAAGAAGAAGGTGCTGCCGTGAAAAAACGTCAAGATACCCACAAAATGGCGGAAGCAAATAAAGCCTTTTCACATTTTAGATTTTAAAAACCAAAACCGCACATTGAAAATCAGCCATGGCTAGAGATTTAAAATACACAAGAAACATAGGTATCGCAGCGCATATCGATGCTGGAAAAACAACGACTACTGAACGCGTCCTATTTTACACAGGAGTAAGTCACAAAATTGGAGAAGTTCACGATGGTGCTGCCACGATGGACTGGATGGAGCAAGAGCAAGAAAGAGGAATTACGATTACTTCAGCGGCTACCACTTGTACCTGGAATTTTCCACAAAACCAAGGAAAAACCACCGCTGATTCGAAACCCTATCACTTCAATATTATTGATACTCCCGGTCACGTGGATTTCACAGTAGAAGTAAACCGATCCCTTCGTGTATTAGATGGATTGGTTTTTTTATTTTCAGCGGTTGATGGTGTAGAGCCACAATCAGAAACCAACTGGAGACTTGCAGACAATTACAAAGTACCGCGTATTGGATTTGTAAATAAAATGGATCGTCAAGGGGCAAACTTTTTAAATGTAAGCACTCAGGTTCGAGAAATGCTTAAGTCAAACGCTGTTCCTATTGTACTTAATATTGGTGATGAAGAAGATTTCAGAGGAATCGTTGATCTGGTAACCAACAAAGCTATTGTATGGCACGATGAGAATTACGGTTCTACTTTTGATGAAGTGCCAATTCCTGAGGACATGCTAGCGGATGTTGAAAAATACCGTGCAGAACTCATAGAAGCTGTTGCTGAATACGATGAAGACCTTTTAGAAAAATTCTTTGAAGATCCCGATTCGATTAGCCCAGATGAAATTCACGAAGCACTACGTGCGGCTACCCAAGACATGAGCATCATTCCGATGATTTGTGGTTCTTCTTTTAAAAACAAAGGAGTTCAGTTCTTGTTAGATGCTGTATGTCGCTATTTGCCTTCACCTGAAGATAAAGAAGCTATCGTAGGAACACATCCTGATAGCGGAGACGAAATTTCACGTCAACCTTCAGTAACAGATCCCTTTTCAGCATTGGCATTTAAAATTGCAACCGATCCCTTTGTAGGTCGTTTGGCATTTTTCCGTGCATATTCTGGGAGATTAGACGCAGGTTCGTATGTGTTAAACAATCGCTCAGGAAATAAAGAACGTATTTCAAGAATCTATCAAATGCACTCCAACAAACAAAACTCAATTGATTTCATTGAGGCAGGAGATATTGGAGCAGCAGTAGGATTTAAAGATATTAAAACCGGTGATACACTTTCAGCAGAAAAGTCACCCATCATTCTTGAAAGTATGGAATTCCCTGATCCTGTTATCGGGATTGCCGTGGAACCAAAAACTAAAGCCGATGTGGATAAACTCGGAATGTCTTTGGCAAAACTTGCGGAGGAAGATCCAACATTCCAAGTGAAAACGGACGAGGCTTCAGGACAGACCATTATTTCAGGTATGGGAGAGCTTCACCTAGATATTATTGTTGACCGTTTGCGTCGTGAATTTAAGGTTGAAGTCAATCAAGGACAGCCTCAGGTAGAATACAAAGAAGCCTTGACTGCAGCTGCGAAACACAGAGAAGTTTACAAAAAACAGACGGGTGGTCGTGGAAAGTTTGCAGACATTGTATTTGAAATCGAGCCTGCAGAAGAGGGTAAAACAGGTCTTGAATTTGTTAACGAGATCAAAGGAGGAAACATTCCTAAAGAATACATCCCTTCCGTTGAAAAAGGATTTAAAGAGTCAATGAAAAATGGTCCCCTAGCTGGATTTGAACTTGACGCGATGAAGATCACACTAAAGGATGGTTCATTCCACCCAGTAGATTCCGATTCATTGTCCTTTGAATTAGCAGCTAAGCTTGGATTTAAAGAATCTGCTAAAGCAGCAAAGGCTGTAATTATGGAACCCATAATGAAATTGGAGGTATTGACCCCTGAGGAAAATATGGGAGATATCGTTGGGGATTTGAATCGTCGACGAGGTCAAGTAAATTCTATGGACGACCGTGCCGGATCTAAAGTTGTAAAAGCGGAAGTTCCCCTTTCTGAAATGTTTGGTTACGTAACATCGTTAAGAACTTTATCTTCAGGAAGAGCGACATCTACAATGGAATTTTCACATTACGCAGAAACACCTTCTAACATATCTGAAAGTGTCATTGCAGAGGTTAACGGTAAAAAAGCATAAATACAATCGCATGAGCCAAAAAATTAGAATCAAATTAAAATCATACGATCACAACTTAGTTGATAAATCGGCAGATAAGATCGTCAAGACAGTTAAAACTACAGGTGCTGTAGTAACGGGACCCATTCCCTTACCTACTCACAAGAAAATTTTCACTGTGTTGCGTTCTCCCCACGTTAACAAGAAGTCTAGAGAACAATTCAAATTGTGTTCCTACAAACGTCTGTTGGACATCTACAGTTCTTCTTCAAAAACGATTGATGCGTTAATGAAGCTAGAATTACCTAGTGGAGTGGAAGTCGAGATCAAAGTGTAATAATAAATAATCAATTAATAATAAAAAACAATGTCTGGGTTAATAGGAAAAAAAATCGGTATGACCAGTCTCTTTGACGAAAACGGGAAGAATATTCCTTGTACAGTTCTAGAGATGGGACCATGCGTGGTTACCCAAGTCAGAACCAAAGAGGTTGACGGGTATGAAGCACTTCAACTGGGTTTCGATGACAAGGCAGAAAAAGGAGTTACTAAGGCTGCTCAAGGGCACTTTAAAAAAGCCGGTACCGCTCCCAAAAGAAAGCTTGTCGAATTCCAGAATTTTGAAGAAGAATTAAATTTAGGAGATACCATTACGGTGACTCACTTTGAAGAAGGTGAATTTGTAGACGTATCTGGTACTTCCAAAGGAAAAGGTTTTCAAGGAGTAGTGAAACGACACGGTTTTGGCGGTGTAGGTCAAGCTACCCACGGACAGCATAACCGTTTAAGAGCACCAGGATCAATTGGTGCAGCATCTTATCCTGCAAGAGTATTCAAAGGAATGCGTATGGCAGGTCAGATGGGAAATGAAAAGGTTAAGGTTCAAAACCTCAGAGTTATTAAAGTCGTGCCTGAAAAAAACCTCCTTGTAGTTAAAGGATGTGTACCCGGTCACAAAAACGCATACGTAACAGTTCAGAAATAATGGAAGTAAACGTACTCAACATAGAAGGAAAAGAAACCGGAAGAAAGGTTAAACTAGATAAGTCGGTTTTTGGTATTGAGCCAAACGATCATGCAATTTATTTAGATGTAAAACAACATTTAGCGAACAAGCGTCAGGGAACACACAAATCCAAAGAACGAGCTGAAATCGTTGGAAGTACTCGAAAGATTAAAAAACAAAAGGGTACTGGAACAGCACGTGCAGGTAGTATTAAAAACCCATTGTTTAAAGGAGGAGGTCGTGTATTTGGACCTACCCCAAGAGATTACAGCCAAAAAGTAAATAAAAAGGTAAAACGTCTCGCTAGAAAATCGGCATTGAGCATCAAAGCAAAACAAAAATCAATAGTCGTTTTGGAAGACATTAAGTGGGATGCTCCCAAAACAAAAAATTACCTCCAAATGCTTGCAGCCCTTGGGCTTGCTGACAAAAAAAGCGTCTTGGTGTTGGCTGATTTGAATAAAAATGTATATTTGTCGTCTCGTAATTTAAAAAATTCTAAAGTTGTAATCAACTCAGAATTAAACACTTACAACATTTCAAACGCTAACAGTTTGGTTTTTTGTGAGGGTGCTATTGCAGGACTTGAATCAATTTTGAACAGATAATAATGAGTGTATTAATAAAACCTATCATCACAGAGAAAGCCACTTTAGGAAGTGAGCTTCACAATCGATATACTTTTTTGGTGCACCCAAAGGCTAACAAAGTTGAAATTAAGAAAGCAGTTGAAGCTGCATACGGTGTTAATGTAGAAAAAGTTCGTACACTTAACAGTGGACCCGTTCGTAAGATGCGTTACACCAAGACCGGTATTCAAAAAGGTAAAACCAATGCAACCAAAAAAGCCATAGTGCAGGTTGCTGAAGGTGATGCCATAGATTTTTACAGTAATTTATAATAGCGCCAGATGTCAGTAAGAAAATTAAAACCGATAACCCCAGCGCAACGATTTAGAGTAGTAAATGGATTCGACACCCTTACTACAGATAAACCAGAAAAGAGTTTGTTGGCTCCCAAGAAAAGAACAGGGGGGAGAAATAATAAAGGTAAAATGACTGCACGTCACATTGGTGGTGGTCATAAAAAACGTTACCGCATTATCGATTTCAAGCGAAATAAATTTGGAGTTGAAGCTGAGGTGAAAAGTATTGAGTACGATCCTAACCGATCAGCATTCATCGCATTAGTAGAATACACTGATGGGGAAAAGCGTTACATCATTGCCCAAAGTGGTTTGAAAGTGGGACAAAAAATTAGTTCTGGACAAGGTGTTGCCCCAGAAGTAGGAAATGCTCTTTTACTTTCAGAAATTCCCTTAGGTACTATTATTTCTTGTATTGAACTTGTTCCTGGAAGAGGCGCTGTGATTGCTCGAAGTGCTGGTGCTTTTGCACAACTGATGGCAAGAGACGGTAGGTTCGCTACAGTCAAAATGCCTTCTGGTGAAACCCGACTTGTTTTAGTTACTTGTATGGCTTCCATTGGTGTTGTATCCAATTCAGACCATCAGTTACTAGTTTCTGGTAAAGCAGGACGTTCAAGATGGTTAGGAAGAAGACCAAGAACAAGACCGGTAGCCATGAACCCTGTGGATCACCCAATGGGTGGTGGTGAAGGACGTGCTTCTGGAGGTCATCCAAGATCACGAAACGGTATTCCTGCAAAAGGATTCCGTACCCGTTCCAAAACGAAATCTAGTAATAAGTTCATCATCGAACGTAGAAAAAAATAATTTAGCATGGCTCGTTCATTAAAAAAAGGACCCTTTGTGCATCACAGTCTTGAAAAGAAAGTGATGAAAAATTTAGAAGAAAATAAAAAATCAGTAATCAAAACCTGGTCTCGTGCCTCGTTGATCACTCCTGATTTTGTTGGTCAGACCATCGGTGTACACAACGGAAAAACTTTTGTTCCTGTTTACATTACAGAAAATATGGTAGGTCACAAGCTGGGTGAATTTTCTTTAACCCGAAACTTTCGCGGTCATGCGGGAGCTAAAAATAAAGGCAAAAAATAAAAGTACTCATGGGAAATCGTAAAAGAAAATCCGCACAAGCGCTTAAAGAAGCCAAAAAAACATTGGCTTTTGCCAAACTTAACAACTGCCCTACATCGCCGCGTAAAATGCGTTTGGTGGCAGATCAAGTTCGAGGTGAATCAATTGACAAAGCTTTAGCCATTCTGAAATTTAGCCCGAAAGAAGCCTCTCGACGTTTAGAGAAGTTAGTGCTATCAGCAATTGCAAATTGGCAATCTAAAAACGAATCTGAAGACATTGAAAAAGCAGCGCTATTTATTTCCGAAATCCGAGTGGACGGCGGAAGTATGCTAAAGAGATTACGCCCTGCTCCTCAAGGAAGAGCTCACAGAATTAGAAAACGCTCAAATCATGTAACAGTGGTTTTGGGTTCAAACACGATAGAAGCATAATATGGGACAAAAAACAAACCCTATTGGAAACCGTTTAGGTATTATCAGAGGATGGGACTCTAACTGGTACGGAGGAAGAGATTACGGTGATAAAATCGCTGAAGATGATAAAATTCGTAAATACATACATGCACGTTTGTCTAAAGCAAGTGTATCTAATGTAATTATTGAACGAACTCTTAAAATCATTACAATTACGATCACAACTGCTCGTCCAGGTATCATTATTGGTAAAGCCGGGCAAGAAGTAGATAAGCTTAAAGAAGAGCTTCGTAAAATCACAGGGAAAGAAATCCAGATCAATATCTTCGAAATTAAAAGACCTGAGCTGGATGCACAGTTAGTAGGAGCAAGTATTGCACGTCAGATTGAAAGTAGAATTTCTTACCGTCGTGCCATTAAAATGGCTATCGCTGCTGCAATTCGTATGAATGCCGAAGGAATTAAAGTTCAAATTTCTGGTCGATTGAACGGCGCAGAAATGGCACGATCAGAATCGTACAAAGAAGGACGAATTCCACTTTCAACATTTAGAGCAGATATTGATTATGCTTTGGTTGAGGCGCACACGACTTACGGAAGATTAGGAATTAAAGTTTGGATTATGAAAGGAGAAGTTTATGGCAAACGTGAACTTTCACCACTAGTAGGAATGTCTAAAAAATCGGGTCAAGGCGGAGGAAATTCTGGAAAAGGAAACAACCGTCAACGTCTTCGTAAATAATATTAATAGGAATAAGAAATCATGTTACAACCAAAAAAGACAAAATTCCGTAAAGCTCAAAAAGGGCGAATGAAGGGTCTCTCTCAGCGAGGGCATCAACTTTCAAATGGAATGTTTGGGATCAAAGCATTAGACTCAGTATTCATTACTTCAAGACAAATCGAAGCTGCACGTATTGCTGCTACTCGATATATGAAAAGAGAAGGTCAGTTGTGGATTAAAATATTTCCAGACAAGCCAATCACCAAAAAGCCCTTAGAAGTACGTATGGGTAAAGGAAAAGGTGCACCCGAATATTTTGTGGCTGTAACCAAAGCCGGAAGAATCATGTTTGAAGTTGCAGGTGTTCCTCACGATATTGCTAAAGAAGCACTTCGTCTAGCGGCCCAAAAACTTCCAGTTAAAACAAAATTTGTTGTCGCTCGTGATTACGAAGCATAAGTAATAACTATGAAACAAACAGAAATAAATAAGCTTTCTAAAGAAGATCTTCAAGACAAATTGGGCGAACTCCAAAAGCAACTTGAGGAGTTGAAAATGACGCATGCCATTTCTCCTTTGGAAAATCCGTTACAAATTCGATCTGCACGCCGGGTAATCGCAAGACTTAAAACAGCCCTAAGCAATCAAGAAGCATAAGCACATGGAAACAAGAAACTTAAGAAAAGAACGTGTAGGAGTAGTGACCAGTAACAAAATGGAAAAATCCATTGTTGTCTCTGAGGTCAAACGCGTAAAACACCCGATGTATGGAAAATTCGTTTTGAAAACCAAGAAATATGTGGCTCATGACGAAAAAAACGATTGCAATATTGGGGATACAGTAAAGATCATGGAAACACGACCAATGAGTAAGTCCAAGTGCTGGCGCATGGTTGAAATAATCGAAAGAGCGAAGTAAAATGGTACAACAAGAATCAAGACTAAAAGTAGCGGATAATACGGGCGCCAAAGAAGTGCTTACCATTCGCGTATTGGGAGGTACGAAAAGACGTTACGCTTCCATAGGTGATAAAATAGTTGTTACGGTAAAAGAAGCTTCGCCTGCTGGTACTGTCAAAAAAGGACAAGTGTCGACCGCTGTAGTGGTAAGAACACGTAAAGAAATCAGAAGACCTGATGGATCTTACATCCGATTTGATGAAAACGCTTGTGTTCTTCTTAACCCTACAGGAGAAATGCGAGGTACTCGTGTATTTGGACCCGTTGCAAGAGAGTTGCGAGACAAACAGTTTATGAAAATCGTTTCACTAGCACCTGAAGTGTTATAAAAATTTAGATATGGCCACAAAAATTAAAATAAAAAAAGGAGACAACGTTCGCGTCATTACTGGATCACATAAAGGTACAGAAGGTAATGTTTTGAGTGTTTCTCGTGAAACGAACAAAGCCATAGTGGAAGGCGTAAATTTGGTTAAAAAACACAACAAACCAAGCGCACAAAACCCACAAGGCGGAATTACAGAAAAAGAAGCACCCATTCATATTTCCAATTTATCACTCCTTACTTCTGATGGTAACACAACACGAGTAGGATATCGAATGGAGGATGAAAACAAAGTACGCTTCTCTAAAAAAACCGATGAAGTCATTTAATCATGAGTTACACACCAAGACTTAAAAAAGAATACAACGAACGTATCGTCAACAATTTGAAAGAAACGTTTAGTTATAAAAGTGTTATGCAAGTGCCTAGACTGGAGAAAATTGTTCTCAGTAGAGGTGTAGGTGCTGCCGTAGCAGATAAAAAATTAATTGACCACGCTGTGGATGAGTTAACCATGATCACAGGTCAGAAGGCTATTTCAACTCTATCCAAAAAGGATGTTGCAACCTTCAAACTCAGAAAAGGAATGCCCATTGGTGCTAAAGTTACCCTGCGTGCAGAACGTATGTACGAATTTTTAGATCGTTTGGTCACTACAGCGCTACCCCGTGTGCGTGATTTTCAGGGTGTAAAAGCTACCGGTTTTGATGGTAGAGGAAATTACACACTTGGAATTACGGAGCAAATTATTTTTCCAGAAATTGACATCGATAAAGTAAATCGAATCAATGGAATGGACATTACTTTTGTTACCACGGCTCATACCGATCAGGAAGCAAAATCATTATTAACCGAACTAGGAATCCCTTTTAAAAAGAACTAATATGGCTAAAGAATCTATGAAAGCACGTGAGGTTAAACGTGCCAAAACAGTTGCCAAATACGCTGAGAAAAGAAAAGCACTTAAGGAAGCTGGAGACTATGAAGCACTCCAAAAACTCCCTCGAAATGCATCTCCTATTCGTATGCACAATAGATGTAAATTAACAGGAAGACCCAAAGGATATATGCGTCAGTTTGGAATTTCTCGTGTAACATTCCGAGAAATGGCTAACAAAGGTCTTATTCCCGGTGTAACTAAAGCCAGCTGGTAACTTAAAGAAATAAAATTATGTTTACAGATCCAATTGCAGATTTTCTAACACGAATTCGAAACGCCAACCGCGCAGGTCATCGTGTTGTAGATATTCCAGCATCCAATACAAAAAGAGAAATCACTAAAATTCTTTTTGACCAAGGCTATATTCTCAGTTATAAATTTGAAGATACAGCAAACAATCAAGGCAACATTAAAATTGCCCTTAAGTACGACAAGCTAACGAAAGAGCCTGTTATTAAAAAAATACAAAGAATCAGTACTCCAGGTTTACGAAAGTATTCAGGTTCAGACAGTCTTCCTCGTATCCTCAATGGATTGGGAATATCCATTGTCTCTACTTCTCATGGAGTAATGACTGGAAAGCAGGCAGCCAAAGAAAATGTTGGCGGAGAATTAATTTGTTACGTATACTAACATAAACAGTATTAACAATGTCAAGAATAGGAAACAATCCAATCACCATCCCAGAAGGAGTCACTGTAGACATCCAACCCACACAAATTCACGTGAAAGGGAAATTAGGTGAATTGACTCAAGAATATAGTGAAGTTGAAATCAAGATCGATGACAACATTATCACAATTTTAAGATCTTCTGAAAAGAAATCAGTAAAATCCAAACACGGTTTGTACCGAGCCCTAATTGCAAATATGATTGAAGGGGTAAGTAATGGTTTTACTAAAGAACTCGAATTGGTTGGAGTAGGATACCGAGCCAGTAATCAAGGGCAAAAGTTAGACTTAGCTCTCGGTTTTTCACATAACATATTGCTTGATATCGCCCCAGAGATCAAAATCGAAACTGTATCAGAAAAGGGAAAAAACCCCATCGTAAAGCTCACGTCGCATGACAAGCAATTGGTTGGTTTTGTGGCAGCAAAAATCCGTTCATTCAGAAAACCAGAACCTTACAAAGGGAAGGGGATTAAGTTTGTAGGAGAACAAATTAGAAGAAAAGCAGGTAAATCAGCATAACAAATTATTATGGGTTTAACAAAATTAGATCGTAGAAACAGAATTCGTAAACGTATTCGTAGGATCGTCAGTGGAACATCAACCACACCTAGAATGTCGGTTTACAGAAGCAATAAAGAAATTTATGCGCAACTGATAGATGACCAAACAGGAAAAACAATCGTAGCAGCTTCATCGAGAGATAAAGAAATCGCAGAGGCTAAATTGACTACTAAAACTGAAATCGCCACCAGTGTTGGGAAGCGAATTGGTGAGTTAGCAACAACTGCGGGTGTTTCTGAAGTTAAATTTGACCGAGGAGGTTATTTGTACCATGGTCGCGTCAAAGCCCTTGCCGATGGTGCTCGTGAAGGGGGATTAAAATTTTAATAAGATATGTATCAAGATTATAAAAACGTAGAATTAGTAAAACCCGCAGGGCTAGATTTAAAAGACCGCCTAGTTGGAGTTCAACGGGTAACCAAGGTAACCAAAGGTGGACGTGCATTTGGATTTTCAGCCATCGTAGTTGTTGGTGACGAAAACGGTGTCGTAGGTCAAGGTTTAGGAAAGTCTAAAGAAGTTTCTGAAGCAATTGCCAAGGCTGTTGAAGATGCTAAGAAAAACTTGATTCGTATTCCAATTGATAAAGGTACTTTACCACATGAGCAAAAAGGAAAGTACGGCGGTGCACGCGTGTTTTTAAAGCCTGCGTCTGAAGGTACTGGAGTTATTGCTGGAGGTGCTGTTCGTGCCGTTTTAGAAGCGGTAGGAGTTCACAACGTACTTTCAAAATCTCAAGGATCTTCTAACCCACACAATGTAGTGAAGGCAACTTTCGATGCGCTTTTGCAATTGCGTAACCCACAGCGTGTTGCTGAACAAAGAGGAATTTCATTAGATAAAGTCTTTAACGGATAAGCAATCGAACATGGCACAGATAAAAGTAAAACAAGTAAAAAGTAGCATCAAACGAATCAATAACCAAAAACGGGTTCTCGCTTCGTTAGGACTAAGAGGAATTGGGAAAGAAGTTACCCATGAAGCTACTCCAAGTATCTTGGGAATGATTGAAAAAGTAAAACATTTGGTTACCGTAACCGAGTTATAAAAAAGTCATTATGAGTTTAGAAAATTTAACACCTGCATCAGGATCTACTAAATCTGCTGGAAAGCGCCTTGGAAGAGGTCAGGCTTCCGGTAAAGGAGGAACTGCTGCAAGAGGTCACAAAGGAGCGAAATCACGTTCCGGGTATTCCAAAAAAATCGGATTTGAAGGAGGTCAAATGCCTTTGCAAAGACGTGTTCCAAAATTTGGTTTTAAAAACATTAACAGAAAAGAATACACAGCGATTAATCTGGATACTCTCCAAGAACTTTTAAATGACAAGAAAGTCAAGAAAGAACTGGACCTAGATAAAATTGTTGAGTTACGACTGGCTCACAAAAACGACCTTGTCAAGATATTGGGTCGTGGCAAAATAGAAGGACCTATCAAAGTAACTGCTCATAAGTTTTCAGCTACAGCCAAAGCTGCTATTGAAGCTGCTGGTGGAGAAGCTGTAACCGTTTAATTAATTCCCCGATGAAAAAAGTATTAGAAACCCTTTATAACATTTACAGAATCGAAGAGCTTCGAGATCGTGTGATCTTGACCCTAGGGATGTTATTGGTATATCGACTTGGTGCTCAAGTTGTTTTACCTGGGATCGATCCCGTTCAGCTCGCTGCACTAAGTAGCCGAACTGATGGAGGAGGTCTTTTGGGAATTCTTAATGCTTTTACAGGTGGTGCCTTTGCAAACGCTTCGGTTTTCGCTTTGGGTATCATGCCCTACATCTCTGCATCTATTGTAGTTCAGTTGATGGGTATTGCGGTACCTTACCTTCAAAAACTACAAAAAGAAGGCGAAAGTGGCCGAAAGAAAATTAATCAAATTACACGTTGGTTAACCATCCTTATTTGTGTGGTTCAAGCGCCTGCTTACTTGTACGGGCTTAGTGCTCTTGGTGTACCAGAAAGTGCTTTTGTACTTGGAAAAGGTCCGTTATTTATTATTTCATCGGTTATTATTCTTGTCACTGGAACCATTTTTGCTATGTGGTTGGGAGAAAAAATTACAGATAAAGGAATAGGTAATGGAATATCCTTACTCATTATGGTGGGAATCATTGCAAACCTACCCCTTTCATTCACTCAAGAATTTATTTCAAGAGTATCAGAAAACAACGGAGGACTTATGCTCATCCTGATTGAATTAGTCTTGTGGATTGTCATCATACTGCTTTCGATCTTGTTAACATTAGCAGTACGAAGAATTCCTGTTCAATACGCAAGAAGGCAAGCAGGGGGAGCAACTTCTGATCGTACAGTTTACGGTTCACGTCAATACATTCCTTTGAAGTTAAATGCTTCTGGTGTTATGCCCATTATTTTTGCGCAAGCCATTATGTTTGCTCCAGCATACATCGGAGGAGCTTTAGGTGATTCTGACGTTGGACAGTGGATGCAGACAAACTTTTCTGACATTTTTGGCCTTTGGTACAATGTTTTATTTGCTGTGTTGATTATTGTTTTTACCTATTTCTACACCGCAATTACAGTTCCAACAAATAAAATGTCCGACGACCTTAAAAGAAGTGGTGGATTCGTTCCTGGGATACGCCCTGGAAATGAAACCTCAGAATATCTTGATACAGTAATGTCCCATATTACCTTCCCGGGTTCTTTGTTCCTAGCTGGAATTGCAATTTTCCCTGCAATTGTAGTAAAGCTCATTGGAATCCAACAGGGTTGGGCTTTGTTTTACGGAGGGACCTCACTCCTTATTATGGTAGGTGTGGCTATTGATACAATTCAACAAGTGAATTCGTATTTATTGAACAGACATTACGATGGACTGATGAAAACAGGTAAAACAAGAAGAGGAACAAATTAATAATATGGCAAAACAAGCAGCAATAGAACAAGAAGGTACCATCATAGAAGCATTGTCTAATGCAATGTTTCGTGTAGAGCTTGAGAATGGGCATGTTGTTACTGCACACATTTCGGGAAAAATGCGTTTGCATTACATCAAATTGTTGCCAGGAGATAAAGTCAAACTAGAAATGAGTCCCTACGACTTGACAAAAGCAAGGATCACATTTAGGTTTTAAAGAATAATTCATAGGTATGAAAGTAAGAGCATCATTAAAAAAACGCAGTGCAGACTGCAAAATCGTAAGACGGAAAGGACGTCTGTACGTGATCAACAAAAAAAATCCTAGATTCAAACAAAGACAAGGTTAATTATGGCTAGAATATCAGGAGTAGACATTCCAAAACAAAAAAGAGGCGTTATCGCACTTACCTATATTTTCGGTATTGGTAGAAGTCGTGCACAGACTATTTTGGAAACAGCTAAAGTAGATGAAAATAAAAAGGTTTCTGATTGGACAGATGATGAAACAGGTCGTATTCGTGAGGCAGTAGGCTCTTTTAAAATAGAAGGGGAATTGCGTTCAGAGGTACAACTTAACATCAAACGTTTGATGGATATTGGATGCTACAGAGGAATCCGCCACAGAGCTGGATTGCCATTACGTGGTCAGCGAACTAAAAACAATTCTCGGACACGTAAAGGAAAACGTAAAACGGTAGCAAATAAAAAGAAAGCAACTAAATAATAGTTTGTAATTATGGCTAAAACAGCAGGTAAAAAAAGAAAAGTAATCGTTGAATCAATAGGGCAAGCACACGTTACCGCTTCCTTCAATAATATCATCATTTCACTGACCAATACTAAAGGAGAAGTAATTTCTTGGTCTTCAGCTGGAAAGATGGGTTTTAGAGGTTCAAAAAAGAATACACCTTACGCGGCACAAACGGCTGCTGAGGATTGCGCTAAAACAGCACAAGAAGCGGGATTACGCAAAGTAAAAGTGTATGTGAAAGGACCTGGAAACGGTCGTGAATCTGCAATTAGAACATTACACAACAACGGTATTGAAGTTATGGAAATTATTGATGTAACTCCATTACCACACAACGGTTGTAGACCCCCCAAACGAAGAAGAGTTTAATATTAATATCAAGAACAGTTCAATCGTTATCGAAGGAAGTGACCTTAATTCATAGCTCCCTGTTCAAAAAAAACCAATTATGGCAAGATATACTGGTCCAAAAACAAAAATAGCTCGAAAATTTGGCGAGCCCATCTTCGGAGAAGATAAATCCTTCGAAAAAAGAAACTACCCTCCAGGACAGCATGGAAATGCAAGACGTAGAGGAAAAAAATCGGAATATGCAATCCAGCTCATGGAAAAGCAGAAAGCAAAATTTACCTACGGTATTTTAGAGCGTCAATTCCGTAATATTTTTGAAAAAGCAAGTAGAAGTAAAGGGGTAACCGGTGAGGTTTTACTTCAATTGTGTGAATCTAGACTCGATAACGTAGTGTATCGTTTTGGTCTTTCACCTTCTCGAAGTGGAGCACGTCAACTTGTATCGCACCGTCACATTACCGTTAACGGTTCTATTGTGAATATTCCTTCTTACCAAGTGAAGGTAGGCGATGTTGTAGGAGTTAGAGAAAAATCTAAATCCCTAAATATCATAGTCGAAGCAAACGGTAAAGATGCTGCTGCTTACGAATGGCTAAGCTGGAACAAAGATCAGCTACAAGGAACTTTTGTAAGTGTTCCTGAACGACTCCAAATCCCTGAGAACATCAAGGAACAATTAATCGTAGAATTATACTCTAAATAAGCAAACGGAAGCAAATTATGGCAATATTGAATTTTCAAAAACCGGATAAAGTTATCATGATCGATTCTTCTGAGTTCGAAGGCAAATTTGAATTTCGTCCTTTAGAACCTGGATACGGATTGACAGTAGGAAACGCACTGAGACGTGTTTTATTATCTTCTCTTGAAGGCTTTGCAATTACTTCTGTTAAGCTCGAAAATGTAGAACATGAATTTTCTACTATCTCTGGAGTCGTAGAAGATGTTACAGAAATCATTTTAAACTTGAAGCAAATTCGATTTAAACGTCAAATAGATGAAATCGAAGAAGAAAAAGTAACCCTTTCTATTGGAGGACAGGAGCAGCTTAAAGCAGCTGATTTCCAAAAATTCATTTCGGGTTTCCAAGTATTAAACCCTGATTTGGTCATCTGTAATCTTGGTAAAAATGTTCAGATGAACATGGAAATCACAATCGAAAAAGGTCGTGGGTATGTTCCTGCAGAGGAAAACAAAAAGACCAACGCTGAAGTGGGTGTGATCGCCATTGATTCTATTTTTACACCGATCAAGAATGTAAAATACAGCATCGAAAACTTTAGAGTAGAGCAAAAAACAGATTATGAAAAATTAATCTTTGAAGTTATTACAGATGGCTCTATTCACCCTAAAGATGCTCTAACTGAAGCTGCTAAAACATTAATTCACCACTTCTTGTTATTCTCAGATGAGCGTATCACCTTAGAAGCTGATGAGATTGCTCAAGCGGAAACATATGATGAAGAATCATTACATATGCGACAGTTATTGAAAACCAAACTTGTTGATATGGACCTTTCTGTTCGTGCATTAAACTGTTTGAAAGCTGCAGAGGTAGATACACTTGGAGATTTGGTTTCATACAACAAAAATGATTTGATGAAGTTCAGAAACTTCGGTAAAAAATCATTAACTGAGTTAGAAGAACTTGTTGTTCTCAAAGGCCTTTCGTTCGGAATGGACTTAGCGAAATACAAGTTAGATAAAGATTAATCCACATTTTTAATTAAGAAAAATGAGACACGGAAAAAAAGTAATGCACTTAGGTCGAAAGACCGCGCATAGAAAGTCAATGCTCGCCAATATGGCTTGTTCATTGATTGAACATAAGCGAATCAATACTACTGTAACAAAGGCGAAAGCATTAAAGCAGTTTATTGAGCCCATTATCACAAAATCAAAATCTGATACGACACATAACAGACGTTTGGCTTTTTCTTCACTGAGGGATAAAGTAGCAGTTTCAGAATTGTTTAGAGAAGTTGCCGCAAAAGTAGGGGACCGTCCAGGAGGATACACACGAATCATCAAATTAGGAAACCGTTTAGGGGATAATGCCGATATGGCCTTGATCGAGTTGGTTGACTTTAATGATTTGTACAAAACGGAAGAAAAAACAAAGAAGAAGTCTAGAAGACGTGGTGGGAAATCTAAATCAACAGCTGAGGCGACAAATGCTCCTGCAGAAGCAGTAGTAGTTGAGGAAGAAAATGTAGCAGCTACTGAGGAAGAGAAAAAGGCGGATGAAGCTGCAGAAGCAAAAGCTCCTGAAAAGGATGCTAAAAAAGGTAAAGAAACGGATGAGAAGTAAATTGAGTTCACTTCTTCATTCCCAGTAATTTAAAAGGATAAACGTTTTAGTTTATCCTTTTTTTTGGTTTATTTTGTAAATAATTAATATGAAATATCAATTCAGAAAAAAAGCGTTCGTTCTCTTAGCAGACGGCACTAAATTTTACGGCAAGTCAATAGGTATTGAAGGTTCAGCTTTCGGTGAAATTTGTTTTAATACCGGAATGACAGGTTATCAGGAAATTTTTACAGACCCTTCTTATTTCGGTCAAATCATGGTTACTACCAATACCCATATCGGTAACTATGGATTTTTGGAAGAAGAATCACAATGGAATCAAATCTCAATTTCAGGTTTAATTTGTAAAGATTTTAGTTTTTCTTATTCAAGACCCGCAGCAGAAATGTCTTTGTTTGATTATCTAGAAAAACAAAAATTAGTTACTGTATCAGATGTAGATACTCGAGCTCTGGTAAATTACATTCGCGAAAATGGGGCAATGAATGCGGTCATTTCAACTGAAATTGAAAGAGAAGAGGAACTTATCAAAGAATTGCAAAATGCACCAAGTATGGAAGGCTTGGAGTTGGCATCTAAAGTTTCTACCAAAGAACCCTACACTTTTGGAAATGCGGATGCTAAATTCAAAATTGCAGCTCTTGATTTAGGTATTAAAAGAAATATTCTGAAACATATGGCTGCTCGTGATATGTATGTTAAAGTATTTCCGTACGATACTTCATTCGAAACTATGGCAGCATGGAACCCTGACGGCTATTTCATTTCAAATGGGCCTGGTGACCCGCAACCTCTCAAAGACGTTCAGCAGGTGACAAAAGCAATACTTAAATCGGACAAGCCATTATTTGGAATTTGTCTCGGTCACCAAATTATTGCTTTAGCTAACGGAATACCCACTTTTAAAATGTTCAATGGTCACAGGGGAATCAATCATCCGGTAAAGAATTTATTAACTGGAAAAGGAGAAATTACATCTCAGAATCATGGTTTTGCTGTTGAAATGGAAGCTGCACAAAATCATCCTGATATCGAAATTACTCACATCCATCTTAACGATCAGACCTTAGCTGGTATGCGAATGAAAACTAAAAAGTGTTTTTCAGTGCAGTACCACCCTGAGGCTGGACCTGGAACCAATGACTCGGTATACCTCTTTGATCAATTCAAAGACATTATTACAAACCAATAATTTTTAACCAAACTAAACTTAATTTAAACGACATGAGTATCATAATAAACGTGCATGCAAGGCAGATTTTTGATTCTAGAGGAAATCCAACTGTAGAAGTAGATGTTATCACCGAAAACGGTATTTTAGGAAGGGCAGCCGTTCCATCGGGTGCTTCCACTGGAGAGCATGAGGCAGTTGAGCTAAGAGACGGAGGAACCGCCTACATGGGCAAAGCCGTTGGTAAAGCCGTGGATAACGTAAACAACATCATCGCACAAGAAATTATCGGTACCTCTGTTTTTGAACAAGAAAATATTGATCAATCCATGATTGATTTGGACGGAACACCAAATAAATCCAAACTAGGAGCAAACGCAATCTTAGGCGTGTCCTTAGCGACAGCTAAGGCCGCTGCCAATGAGTTGGGACTTCCTCTGTATCGATATGTTGGAGGAGTTAGTGCTAAAACGCTTCCCGTCCCAATGATGAATATCATCAATGGAGGATCACACTCTGATGCACCTATCGCTTTTCAAGAATTTATGGTAATGCCTGTAGGCGCTTCTTCTTTTACTCAAGCAATGCAAATGGGCTCTGAGATTTTTCACCACTTAAAAAAAGTATTACACGATAGAAACTTAAGTACTGCTGTAGGTGATGAAGGAGGTTTTGCTCCAACACTAGACGGGACAGAAGATGCTTTGGATACTATTTTGAAAGCCATCCAAAATGCTGGCTACAAGCCCGAAGAAGAAGTAATGATTGCTTTAGATTGTGCTGCCGCAGAGTTTTACCAAAATGGAGTTTACGATTACACCCTTTTTGAAGGTGAAAAGGGAGTAAAGAGAAACTCAGAAGGGCAAGCGTCTTACTTGGCAGAATTGAGTGAAAAATATCCTATTGTCTCTATCGAAGATGGAATGGATGAAAACGATTGGGAAGGTTGGAAATTACTTACTGAAAAGGCGGGACATCGAGTGCAATTGGTTGGAGATGACCTTTTTGTAACTAATGTGGAACGCTTAAGTCAAGGAATTTCACAAGGAATTGCAAATTCCATTTTGATCAAAGTAAATCAAATTGGAACTTTGTCTGAAACTATTGCAGCCGTGGAAATGGCTCACCGAGCGGGTTACACTTCTGTGATGTCACACCGTTCTGGAGAAACAGAAGACAACACCATAGCTGATTTGGCAGTAGCTCTTAATACAGGTCAAATCAAAACAGGTTCTGCCTCTAGAAGTGATCGTATGGCCAAATACAATCAATTGTTAAGAATAGAAGAGGCATTAGATAATCAAGCGTACTTCCCAGGGAAAAAAGCTTTTAAGTATTAATTTCAACTCCTCTAACACCTAACGATTCCGATCAAATAGTAGCGTAAAAAAGTCAAAATAAATAACTAACTAATATGAGTGATTCAGTAAAACTTACCTATCAAAATAAAACCTTTGAATTCCCTATTGTTGAGGGTACTGAAAACGAAAAGGGGATTGATATCAAAAGCTTACGAGCTCAAACTGGTCTTATTACATTTGACCCAGGATTTAAAAATACAGGCTCATGTAAAAGTGGAATTACTTTTTTAAACGGTGAAGAAGGGATTCTGCGCTACAGAGGATACTCTATTGAAGAACTGTGTGAAAAAACCAGCTTTATTGAAGTTGCATTTTTATTGATTTTTGGGGAATTACCTTCAAAGGATGAATTGGAGCTATTTAATGATGAAATTAGAAAAGATTCATTAGTAGATGAAGACCTTAAGTCAATTTTAAAAAGTTTTCCAAAGTCAGCGCATCCCATGGGCGTGCTTTCTTCTCTTACTTCAGGTTTGATTGCATTCAATCCAAACTCAGTGGATATTGAGTCTGAGGCTGATATGCGCCAAGCCATCATCATGCTTATGGCAAAGTTTCCCATACTAGCATCGTGGACTCATCGTAAGGGGAAGGGCTTGCCTTTGAATTATGCTAATACGGCTTTGTCTTATGTTGAAAATCTGGCTCATATGATGTTCAAATTACCTCACCAGGATTTCAAACCGAGCGATGTTTTGGTTAGTGCTTTGAATAAATTACTGATTCTTCATGCAGATCATGAGCAAAATTGTTCAACCTCGACAGTACGAATTGTAGGTTCTTCACATGCAGGACTTTTTGCTTCTGTTTCAGCAGGTATTTCAGCCCTTTGGGGACCATTGCACGGAGGAGCTAATCAAGCCGTGATAGAAATGCTAGAAGCGATTCAGGCAGATGGTGGAGACACCCAAAAATTCATGGCTAAGGCTAAAGATAAAAACGATCCTTTCCGTTTGATGGGATTCGGTCATCGTGTTTACAAAAATTTTGACCCTAGAGCTCGAATCATTAAAAAAGCAGCTGACGAGGTACTCGATGAGTTAGGTATTAATGATCCTATTTTACAAATTGCAAAAAATTTGGAACAGGAAGCACTCAAAGACCCTTATTTTATTGATCGAAAATTGTATCCAAACGTAGACTTTTATTCGGGGATCATCTATCGCGCTTTAGGAATCCCTACGGAAATGTTTACCGTTATGTTTGCTTTAGGAAGATTGCCAGGATGGATTGCACAGTGGTTGGAAATGAGAAAGAATAATGAACCCATTGGTCGTCCTCGTCAAATTTATACCGGAAAAAACGATAGAAAAGTATAAAATCTTTGGATCAAAGATCCTCAAATGAAGGAGGCGTGTTTAAAATTTTTTGATCTGCAACTTTTTTAAAGTAGTGGTGGATACTCTCTTTATCAGCGAGAACTTTTACGAAGTAATGATCCATGTAGATGGAGTATTCTTTCGCTTTTCCTTTGTAAATTTTCAGTTTATGAAATGGAATAACAAGTCCATAAGTTTCTAAAAGACTTCGAAAACGAACAATGATTCCCATAGGGCGTAATTCTATGTTGCATTGGTTGATATTTTGATCCAAGATCAATAAGTTATGTATGTCTATGGAACAACTATTCATGAATAATTTTGGGGAACCAATCCCACCTAATTTCCATCTCTTTTGAAGGGAGAAAGGTTTTCCCACAGCCGTTTCAATTCGTCGTTTTAGCTCAGGATCATTGTAAGAAATATTGATCAACATGTATTGTAAAGATAAGGTATCTTGTCCAACAAAATTTTATTTGTTCCAGAAAAATCCATACCCAAAAGTGTGATTTACGATCTCTTTTAATGCCCCACTTTTAAGGGGTGGAATTAATTTACAATAATTATCTTTGCCCAAATTAATTTATGCAACTCCTCGCAGATCAGATTTCAGAAGTCTTAAAAAATCATTTAGATAAAACTTTTAACACAACTGTTTCTCAGTTCGATTTTCAAGCCACAAGAAAAGAGTTTGATGGAGATATCACCTTAGTGGTCTTTTCGTTGTTAAAGTTCATAAAAACGAATCCTGTTCAACTTTCAAATCAAATTGGAGACTATTTAAAAGATCATTTCGACTTGATTACGGATTTTAACGTAGTTAAGGGTTTCTTGAATCTTAGTATTGCAGATACCTACTTCATTAATGCCCTACAAAGTATTTCATCTACTGAGGATTATGGACATGTGAATCCAACAACAGAAGCTGTTTTTTTGATTGAATACTCTTCCCCTAATACCAATAAACCATTACACTTAGGGCATATCAGAAACAACCTTTTGGGATTTGCTGTCGCTCAGATTTTAGAAGCGAGTGGTAAGAAGGTTATTAAAACACAGATTATTAACGATCGTGGAATTCATATTTGTAAATCAATGGTTGCCTGGAAAAAATTTGGTGCAGGCGAAACTCCAAAATCAACAGGATTGAAAGGGGATAAATTGGTAGGCAACTATTACGTTCGTTTTGATCAAGAGTATAAAAAAGAGATCGAAACTTTGATAGCAAACGGTAGTACTGAAGAAGAAGCTAAAACACAGGCACCACTCTTTTTGGAAGCTCAGCAAATGTTAAGAGCTTGGGAAGCAGGTAGTACTGAAGTGGTTGAACTTTGGAAGAAAATGAACAACTGGGTCTATGAAGGTTTTGAAACCACTTATGCTAATCTTGGCGTTTCATTTGATTCATATTACTACGAAAGTAAAACCTATCTTTTGGGTAAAGATTTGATAGATCAAGGGTTGGAACAATCAATTTTCTTTAAAAAAGAGGACGGATCGGTTTGGGTTGACTTGACCGAAGAAGGGTTGGATGAAAAACTATTGCTTCGTTCCGATGGAACAGCTGTTTACATGACACAAGACCTGGGTACAGCTTTGCAGCGATTCAAAGACAACCCCACTATGGAGGGTATGGTTTACATTGTCGGAAATGAACAAGACTATCATTTTAAAGTGTTGTTTTTAATTCTTAAAAAATTAGGATTTTCTTGGGCAGAATCACTTCATCACCTGAGCTACGGAATGGTTGATTTACCCGAAGGGAAAATGAAAAGTAGGGAAGGTACTGTAGTGGATGCAGATGATTTAATGCTGGAGATGACCAATACAGCTGCTGTACTATCAGAAGAATTAGGAAAATTAGAGGGAATGTCTTCTCAAGATAAAAAAGAGCTTTATCAAACTATTGGTTTGGGCGCCTTGAAGTACTTTATTCTTAAAGTAGATCCTAAAAAAAGCATTCTTTTTGATCCAAGAAAGTCAGTTGATTTTGCAGGAAATACAGGGCCTTTCATTCAGTACACTTACGCGAGAATTCAATCTATTCTGAGGAGCAGACCTTTAGATTCTTTAGCTTATTCTTTAACCGCCATAACCACAAAGGAAAAGGAAATCATTAAACAAATTTTGTTGTATCCTGAAACGATTCAGCAGGCTGCTAAACAATACAGCCCAGCACTTGTTGCGAATTATGTTTACGATCTCGTAAAACTTTTCAATTCTTTTTATCAAAATACTCCAATATTGGGGGGAAATGATAGCGAATTAGAATCTTTTCGCATCAGTCTTTGTAATGAGGTCGGAAAGATTATTGAGAGTGGCACTCGACTTTTGGGGATTACTGTTCCAGAAAGAATGTAAAAAAAAATCGCTCCGAAGAGCGATTTTTTCTTTTCATAACAATTTTCCCTTAATAGGAATTATTTAGATTGGACTGCTAAGTTGTAAACAACTAAACCGAAACCAATCTTATTGATAGCATCCCCAATGTTGTAAACAACATCCATTGGAAGGCCACCAAAGATTCCGCTGTACCATCCTTCTGTACCGGCCATGTATCCAACAGGATATATTGCCCATCCTACAAGAACGAACCAGCAAAGTGTTTTGTGTGCAGATTGCACAGCTCCACCTGCAGATGCAGCTAATTTTGAAGCACTACCCATCCATATTTCATAAACGATGTAGAAATAGGCGATTCCAGAAACAAGCCCCCACACAGCAGGACCAGATCCTGAAGTGTAAACTGCTTCTCCGAAATATCCAGTTACTAACATTACTAAAGAAGCGAAAATCATTTTCCACATCAATTGTTTTGTAGCACCTGCTGCTTTCAAGATTAAATAGAACTCAACACACATTAACGGTACCGTTAATACCCAGTCTACATATCTAAAGAATGTAGGTGAAGTCATATTGGTTGCCCAATAATCTCTCATGTACCAATAGTGTACTGCTGCAATGAATGTAATAAGTCCAGACACCAAAATAGAAGTTTTCCATTTGTTGTCGAACGAATTCATTGAGAGAAAGAAGAACGCTGATGCTGCCATCATCGCCATACATCCTACGAAGAATGTGAACCCTACGTAGTCGTCAGTGGCCATTGCTGGTGCCACAGTCATTAAGCTTAAAATTTTTTCCATGATTAAATCAATTATTTATTTTTGTTTAGATAAATTTAGAAAAAATTAAACTTACTCACTATTTTATTTAAAATATTTTCAATTGAAATCGCTAACTCACTCATTTACAGCCTTAAAATATTTTTACTCATTTTTGGGAATTAGTCTATTTGCAATCATTTTTTCACTTTTTGGTTCAAATTTGGCCCAAAATAGTGCTGCAATGATAGGAATTTTGACTTTTGGAGTGCTCCATGGTGCAAATGACCTGAAAATTATCGCAAAAAAATCTAGCAATCAGTCAAAGCGTTATCGACTCAAATTTTTTATTCTGTATGTAGGAGTTGTTCTTCTTGGTATTGTTTTGTTCCTCTTTATCCCTAAGATTGCACTGTTGAGTTTTGTTGGGGTAAGTTGTTATCATTTTGGGGAGCAACATTGGAACGGAAGGTTTCAAACGAAAATAAATTTATTTATTTTTTATTCGATGTACGGGGCACTTATATTTTTTCTTCTTTTTACATTCCAGTTCGAATCTACCGTAGAAGTCATTTATCAGATTACTTCTCTTAAAATTCCTTTTGCTGTTTTTTTGGGCGGTTTGATTTTAGTTTCTCTTGGTTTTATGCTTATAATAATACGGAGTAAAATCTCACTATTTTCTTTTCTGCCTGAATTTTTACTTTTGGGAGTTCTTGCGATATTATTTTCACAAGCTACATTGTTGTTTGGTTTTGGATTGTATTTTGTTCTTTGGCACAGTTTACCATCACTCAGTTCCCAGATCCGTTACATTTATGATCAACAAACGAAAAGTCCATGGCTGAGTTATTTGAAATCTGCAATTGTCTATTGGATTTTAGCTTTGTCAGGTTTGGGTCTTTTTTATTTTTATTTTGATTTACCTCAGGAGCAATACCTTTCAATTTTCTTTTCTTTTCTAGCTGCAATTACTTTTCCTCATGCTGTGGTAATGGGATTGATGTTTCATTCCCGTGGTACAAATGAAGAATAATCAATTCGCATTCCTTATTTTTGCGATGAAGTAAAAAACACCTCTTTAGTATGTTTGATAATCTTAGTAACAAACTTGACAAAGCTTTCCAAGTTCTAAAAGGACATGGAAAAATTACAGAAATTAATGTGGCAGAAACGTTAAAAGAAGTACGTAGAGCTTTATTAGATGCCGATGTTAATTTCAAAATAGCAAAGGAATTTACAGTAAGAGTAAAAGAAAAAGCGCTAGGACAAAAGGTGTTAACGAGTCTTCAACCTGGGCAATTATTAATCAAAATCGTTAAGGATGAGTTGGTTGAATTAATGGGATCGGAAGCGATTGGTGTTAATCTTGATTCAAAACCTACGGTAATTTTAATGTCTGGTCTGCAGGGTTCAGGGAAAACTACTTTTACAGGTAAACTGGCACTTCATCTCAAAAAAAAGCATGCTAAAAAACCGCTATTAGTTGCATGTGATGTTTATCGCCCCGCTGCTATCGATCAGCTAGGGATAG
Source organism: Flavobacteriaceae bacterium (assembly GCA_029243165.1). Taxonomy (GTDB): domain Bacteria; phylum Bacteroidota; class Bacteroidia; order Flavobacteriales; family Flavobacteriaceae; genus MS024-2A. The sequence continues at coordinate 25,147 of JAQWSN010000005.1, read as the reverse complement.
TTGCAGAACAAGTGGGAGCTGCTATTTATGAAGACAGAGAAGAGCAAAATCCAGTTAAAATCGCATTAGCCGCATTAGATCAAGCAAAAAAAGATAAGCATGATCTTGTTTTGATTGATACTGCTGGGCGTTTGGCTATTGATGAAGTTTTGATGGACGAAATCAAAGCCATTCATCAAGCTGTAAAACCGTCAGAAACCTTGTTTGTAGTGGACTCCATGACCGGTCAAGATGCGGTGAATACAGCAAAGGCTTTTAATGATATTTTAAATTTTGATGGGGTAGTACTAACCAAACTTGACGGAGATACTCGAGGAGGTGCCGCACTTTCTATTAAGTCTGTAGTCGATAAGCCAATTAAATTTATTGGAACAGGAGAGAAAATGGAAGCTTTGGATGTGTTCTATCCTGAACGTATGGCGGATCGGATTCTAGGGATGGGTGATGTGGTTTCCCTGGTAGAAAGAGCCCAAGAGCAATTTGATCAAGAACAAGCGCGAAGAATCAATAAAAAGATTGCTAAAAATCAATTTGGTTTTGATGATTTCCTCTCTCAAATTCAACAAGTAAAGAAAATGGGAAACATGAAAGATCTTATGGGGATGATTCCTGGTGTTGGAAAAATGATGAAGGATGTCGATATTGATGATAATGCTTTTCAAGGCATTGAAGTCATTATCGGATCCATGACTCCAAAGGAAAGAGCACAACCCCAATTGATGAACCACAGCCGAAAAATGCGAATTGCTAACGGATCTGGTACTTCCATTCAAGAGGTGAATCAGTTGATCAAACAATTTGAGCAAATGAGTAAAATGATGAAAATGATGCAAGGAGGCAAAGGAAAGCACATGATGCAGATGCTACAAAACATGAAATAGATGACAGTATTAGACGGTAAAAAAACAGCTCAAGATTTAAAAGAAGAAATCAAACTTTCGGTTTCTAAGATTAAGGCAGGAGGAAAACGCCCACCTCATTTGGCTGCCGTATTGGTGGGTAATGATGGTGCAAGTTTGACTTATGTTGGGAGTAAAGTTCGATCCTGTGAATATGTAGGATTTGATTCTACTTTAATTCGGCTAGAGGAAAGCACAAGTGAAGAAACGCTTCTTAAAAAAATTAATGAGCTAAATCATGACGATCATTTGGACGGATTCATTGTTCAGTTGCCCTTGCCTAAACATATTAATGAAGAGAAAATACTTTTAGCGATTTCCCCAACAAAAGATGTTGATGGGTTTCATCCCTCAAATTTTGGTCGTATGGCATTGGAAATGGATGCTTTTATACCTGCCACACCTTATGGAATTATTGAATTATTAGAGCGTTATCAGATTAAAACTTCGGGTAAACATTGTGTTGTTGTGGGAAGAAGCCACATAGTGGGTAGGCCCATAAGTATTTTAATGAGTCAAAAAGGACCCGCAGGTAATGCTACAGTTACTCTTGCACACAGTAGAACAGAGGACTTGGCCTCTTTAACAAAAAACGCTGATATTGTTGTAATGGCACTCGGTATTCCTGAGTATTTAACTGCCGATATGGTTAAAGAAGGGGCAGTAATCATTGATGTAGGAATTACGCGTGTAGCAGACGAAAAACACCCTAAAGGTTACGTCATTAAAGGGGATGTTGCTTATGAAGAGGTTTCAAAAAAGGTAGCAGCGATTACCCCTGTACCTGGAGGAGTTGGCCCTATGACAATTGCAATGTTGTTAAAGAACACTCTTTTTGCTTATCAGCGTAAAAACTAATGTTGTTTTTCTATTGCTTGATAGATTCTTAAAATCAACAGTCCAAACAATACACTAGAAAGTATTAGCAATACATTGGTAAGCCCAGTTGTGGCAAATGAAAGTCTTATCAAAATGGTACAAATTACAAATCCCGTGTTACGTATCAATTGACTGTAACGTTCTGTGTATTGGAACGATAACAATAAGATAAACACATCAGCCAATATCAGGATGGTAAAAAATTCATTGTAAAAAACAGCATTAATATCCTTAAGCTCTGAAAAGTTTTGAGTATTAAAAAACAATTCAATAAACCATGAGGTTGCACTGTAAATAGAAGTAAAAATAAGTACCGGTAGAAGAACCAAACTCACAGCTCTTTTTGAGCTAACAAAACGTTTAAGTCTTTCATTGAGAGCTTTCTTGGGTAATTTCTCTCTCCGCTGATTGAACAAATAGATCAGGAAATAAAGAATCAAAACACCTGCTAAATCATAGATTAACTGACGATTAGCTGCAAATTCAAACCAATTGACATTCAATTCAATTTTTGGGATATCACCAAAAATTCTTCGGATGATAATCAGCGAAATGATCTCAAATTGTTTTGAAACCGCTGTAGTGAACGAGCGCGGAAGGAATACAATGAGAAGATAAATTTCATAAACTAAAATAATTGAAAAAGGAGTGTAGATTGCAGAGATAGGATCTTCTAACAAACGGGCTTCAAAAGGGGTATGAAAAAGATTAAACTTTTTTGAATAGATGAGTATCAGGTGAATGATAAAACCGATAATTGAGAGCCATAGTGTAGCACGTTCAATGCGTTTCTGATTTTCATCAGAAAATATTTTTTCAAAAGTTAAATCAAAGAAGCTGTAATTGGTGCTCATGAGGGTTTAAGTTGCAAAAATTTGATCTTTATTTTTAAACGATTTAAATTCGAGAGCGTTTCCTGCTGGATCATAAAAAAACATCGTCATTTGCTCCCCAGCCAAACCTTTAAACCGCAAGTAAGGTTCAATAACAAAATCAACTTTTTTTTCCTTTAAGTGTTTAGCAAATTTCTCAAAAATTTCCCACTCTAAAAGTACCCCAAAATGGGGAATTGGAACGGATTTTCCATCTACCTCATTGTGGTGTTTTTGGGCTACGTGATTGGGATCAACATGTAAAACGAGTTGGTGCCCAAAAAGGTTTAAGTCTACCCAATGTGTATCAGAACGACCTGTTTTACAGTCTAATACATCCGTGTAAAAACGACTGCATCGTTCGAGATTGTCAACTGGAATCGCAAGGTGGAAAGGACTTGGCATAACACTTTTTTTATAAAGGTACAATTTCTTGACAAATAGGATTTTAGAATGTGGTACCTTTGCAAAATGACAGTTAAAGACGAGTTGAGTAGCGTGGAAGAGGGGACATTACTTCCTTTAATGGAAGCTTTCTACACCTTACAAGGAGAAGGTTATCATAAAGGAAGTGCCGCTTATTTTATCAGGATAGGGGGTTGTGATGTTGGATGTCATTGGTGTGATGTGAAGGAAAGCTGGGACGCAAAACGACATCCACCAACTAGCATTAATGAAATTGTAAAAGCCGCAAAAAAATTTTCGAATACTGTTGTAGTAACTGGGGGTGAACCGTTAATGTGGAATATGAATCCTCTATGTACTTCACTTCAAGCATCAAACATTCAAATTCATATTGAAACCTCTGGAGCTTATGAACTGAGTGGAGATTGGGACTGGTTTTGTTTGTCACCAAAAAAAAATAAGCTTCCTATTAAGCAGGCGTATCATCGTGCGGATGAACTAAAAGTGATAGTTTACAATAAGGATGATTTAAAATTTGCGGAACAACAAGCAGAGCAAGTAACATCAGATTGTAAGCTTTACCTTCAGCCCGAATGGAGTCGTAGAGAAAAAGTGATGCCCTTAATCGTTGATTATGTTTTAGAAAATCCGAAATGGAAAGTGTCTTTACAAACCCATAAATATTTAAACATTCCCTAGGGATAGATTAAGTATTTCGCTCTAATTTTCTTAAAATTTTCTAGATCTTCTGTCCACGTCTTACGAATTTCAGCTTCACTAGCTCCCTGCATTATTTTTTCTCTTAAACTACCAACACCACTTATTCTTTCGAATCCTTTGAGGAAAAAAGAATCTTTCTTGGGGAAATTAGAGTAGGCATCTAACAACCATTTGAGTTCAATTTTATTTGGCTTGACAACTTGAGTTAAGTCCTTGCCGTAACAAATTTCACCTTTAAGTTTTGGATTTTTTGATCCGAAATTGGGTTGTGGGGTAAATGAAAAACTAGTATTGTTGGAGAGTTGTGGATGTCCGTAAATTTGAAATTGATGATCTGTCCCTCTACCTACACTAATAACTGTAGGTTCTAGTAAACAAAGACTTGGATACAACGACACTGCCTGAGCATTAGGAAGGTTTGGTGAGGGGCGTACGGGAAGTTCATAACTTGTTTGATGTGTGTAATTTTGGTTTGGAATGATCTTAAGATCACAAGAAATTCCCTGATTTAGCCATCTCTCTTGGTTAATCATTTTTGCATATTCCCCTATGGTCATGCCGTAAACAATAGGCACAGGATGCATACCCACAAAACTTTTGTGTTCACTGCTTAAAATAGGTCCGTCTACATAGTGCGCATTGGGATTGGGACGGTCCAAAACGATTAAAGGAATATTCATTTCTGCACACGCCTCCATAACGTAGTGAAGTGTGGATAAGTAAGTGAAAAATCGAACACCAACATCTTGTAAATCAAATATCATGAGTTCAATACCACGAAGTTGAGATGCCTCAGGTTTGCGATTTTTTCCATAGAGGGAGTAAATAGGTAGTTGAGTTTTAGGATCTTTACCACTCTCAATTTTTTCACCTGCGTCAGCAGTTCCACGAAAACCATGTTCAGGAGCAAAAACTGCCTTGATTTCAATGTTTTTTTCAAGGAGTAAATCAACTAGATGTTTCGGGTCTTTTGCATTGAAAATTAGACTTGCTTGATGGGCAACAATACCAATTTTTTTTCCTTTGATAAGAGGCAAATAGCTTTTTGTATCACTTGCCCCTGGAAGCACTTGTGCACTTAAAAATTGAGACCATAAAAGCCCCAAGCTAAGCCAAAATAAAAATGTATTTTTGAGAAAGGTAAAATCTAAAACACGGTTCATTGAATGTCGCTTTGTATGTCGCTAGAAAAATGCGACGAAATAAACAGTATAATGATACGGTTTCTTCACGGATAATCAAAATTGCTTCGGTAGCAGTGTCTATTGGTATTGCAGCGATTTTAATTGCAATGGCTTTTAGTAAAGGGTTGCAAAATGAAATCAGAAATAAAACGAGTGTCTTTAACGGACAGGTTTTAATTGCACCATTTGAAAACAATGAATCACAAGTTTCTCTAACTCCCTTTTTGGATACAGAGCAATTACGAAAGCAAATAAAAAAGCATCCAAATTTTGAGCGAATGCATAGTGTAGCAACTAAAGCGGGAATGTTTAAAACACAAGAAGAATTTGAAGGGGTTTTGCTGAAAGGTGTTGAGAATACCTTCGATTGGTCACGTTTAGAGGAATTTTTAACTCAGGGAAATTTTCCCAAATTTGGTGAAGCAGTCAGTAATGAAGTTTTTATTTCGGAAACCGTTGCCAACAGACTTAGTCTTAAGGTTGGCGATACAGTAGATGCATTTTTTCAAAGTCCCCAAGGTGACGGATTGCCCAAGCGAAGAAAATTTAAAATCTCTGGACTTTATTTTTCAGGCTTTCCAGATATTGACCAAAATCTTGTCTTTGCTGATTTACGTCAGGTACAACGGTTAAATCAATGGAAGGTTAATGAAATAGGAGCCTACGAAGTGTTTGTCACAAAATTTCAAAAAGTACCTCAAATAGCGGATGAACTTTATCAAGGCTTGCCCTCGGAATTGAACAGCAGCGCCATCTCAGAACGATTTTCGAGTATTTTCCAATGGATTTCCTTATTTGATTTTAATGTTTTGATCATTCTGATCATTATGATTTTGGTTGGTGTGATCAATATGGCAACTGCGCTTTTAGTATTGATTTTAGAGCGATCGCGGATGGTGGGTCTTCTTAAAACATTAGGAGCTTCACATTCCATGATTCAAAAGATTTTTATGTACAATGGGATTGCAATCATGTCTCAGGGCTTGTTTTTTGGAAATCTAATTGGCTTTATTTTTTATTTTTCACAAAAGCAATGGGGATGGATTACATTAGATCCAGAAACGTATTTTGTTAGTATTGCACCTGTTTCTTTAGCATGGTTTGAGGTAATCTATTTGAATCTGCTATTTTTAGCTTTAGCTACTCTGCTTTTATGGCTTCCTTCAAAAATAGTATTGAGAATATCGCCTTCTCAAGTACTACGTTTTCGATAAAATAGAACTTTCACATAACTTTTAATCGTTATTATTCAAGTATCTTTGAACTAGAAATTTTGTTTATGAATTACTTCAATTCAATTATTGAAACCATAGGAAATACTCCATTGATAAAACTCAATCGGATTACTGCTGAAATTGATGCACTAGTAATGGCAAAAGTTGAAAGTTTTAATCCTGGGAATTCTGTTAAAGATCGGATGGCACTCAAAATGATTGAGGATGCCGAAGCAGCAGGAAAACTAAAGCCCGGTGGGACAATAGTAGAAGGTACTTCCGGTAATACCGGAATGGGACTTGCCCTTGCTGGGATTGTCAAAGGCTATAAATTGATCTGTGTTTCAAATGACAAGCAGTCAAAAGAAAAGTTTGATGTACTGAGAGCTGTTGGGGCAGAAGTTGTAGTATGCCCTACTGATGTAGCTCCTGAAGATCCAAGATCCTATTACAGTACTTCAAAACGAATTGCAGAGGAAACCCCAAATGCTTGGTATGCAAATCAGTATGACAATCCATCAAATGCACTTGCACATTACGAGACTACAGGACCTGAAATTTGGGAGCAAACTCAAGGAAAGATTACCCATTTTGTTGTGGGAGTTGGAACAGGGGGGACAATATCTGGCGTAGGAAAATTCCTTAAAGAAAAAAATCCAAATATTAAGATATGGGGAATAGATACTTACGGTTCAGTATTTAAAAAATATCATGAAACAGGAGTTTTTGATCCCAATGAAATCTATCCCTATTCTACTGAAGGAATTGGAGAAGATATCCTACCTAAAAATGTAGACTTTTCTGTCATTGATCTTTTTGAAAAAGTGACAGATAAAGATGCCGCTGTTTTTACACGAACGCTTGCCAGGACTGAAGGAATCTTTGCCGGGAATTCATGTGGCGCAGCGATTAAAGGACTTTTACAACTGAAAAAGTATCTTAAAAAAACTGATGTCGTTGTCGTACTTTTGCATGATTCTGGCAGTCGTTATATTGGAAAGATTTTCAATGATGAATGGATGAAATCCAAACAATTTATATCTTAATTTAATTTTAGTTTGTTTAAAAATTAAATAAAGGACTTTTGGAACAATTTATATTGCGTAAATTCGTTATATACTTACTATAAATATTTTTTTTGGATAATTGGTTTTCTCGTTTTATTTCCAAATCCCTAACGTTTCTATTCTTTAGCGTACTAACTTCCCTGTCTCTTTACTCACAAGATATAAGTGTAAAAAGTATCGAATTTAGTTCGGGTGGCACCTTTTGTGAAGTAGATGCTGCACAAGAGGATATCGTTTTGACCTTAGAATCTGATGGAGCTGTAGATTTCAGAAATGATACTTTTACGGTTAAAATACTCGGTCAGAATCCGGTTAATCTGACTACCTTAACCATTTCAAATGCGGGAAAATTCAATCTAACAACTGCAGGTACGGTTACCCTTTCACTATTTTCTGCAACTGATTTGGCAGCTGCTTTTAGCAGACCCAGTTTTTCAAATGATGGAGAATCTACCATTATTGTTGAGATTGGTGTTGTGAGTGATACAGATAACATAATTAATAATACTGGTTCTAAAGCGTTTACAGTGACCGAACTGATCTCACCCGTGATTCGTTCAGATACAGCTTCCGATTTTTCCATATGCTACGATGAGGGAATTACTTTGTATGCGGATGTTTTAGATAATACAACTTATTACTGGCGCTTTGATGGTGAAGATCCCACTAATCCTCTTACTACAGGAAATACTGTAATCAAAAATGCAGGAGATCTAATTAACGGTGAAAAAGTATTCTTATTTGCTGTTACAGGATCATGTACTTCTACAGTGGTATCACAAACCATAACTGTTGAACCAGAAATAACATTTGAATTAAGAGCTTTGAATCTTCCAAGTAATACTGCTTGTGCCGATGAAATTATTACACTCTATGTAGATGGTTATGCAGGGACAGCATCTTATACCTGGAAAATTGGGGACAATATTTACAATAGTGATTCAAGTACAAGAACTTTTAACAGTAATGAGATTTTAGAAACTGGCAGCTCAGTTTCTGTAATAGTGACTCCACAAGGAAGTACCTGTGGGACTGAGAAATTTATTTCTTTAGAAAAGATTGAAATTACTTCTGCAGGTTCGATAGCTTCAGCAAATACACTTTTATGTTCCACGAGCATTCCAGCTGCAATTACCAGTTCAGCCGCTCCTTCTTATACACCTGCTGAAGCAGCGTTAAGTTACCGATGGGAATATACTACGCAAACTGATGGAGATTTTAATTTATCTAATACAACTAGCGTGGCGAGCAATTCTCTGACGTTTGGTTTTACAGAACCTCTTACCATTACGACATGGTTTAGGAGAATTGCAGAGATAACACATAATGATGTAGTTTGTGAATTAATTTCCGATCCCATCAAAATTGAAGTTGAAAAAATTGAGAGCGGTACAATTAGCCCTTCAACTCTTTACACTTGCTCTTTAGACACCAATGAGATTACCTTACAAGTTACTGAAGATAGTTATGCAAGTGGCGGCTTTACCTATCAGTGGCAAAGTTCAAAATCTTTTGATGACTCCAGTTTTCAGAATATTATTGGCGCTACCACAAAAGAATATTCTGTATCTGTAACTACTACGGAAACTACTTTTTTTAGGAGAGTTATTTTTTCAGCTCAATTGAGCGATACAACCTGTGGAGTCGCTACAAGTACAATTTTTAGTTTGATAGTGAATGATTTTGACCCAGGAACACTAACACCTTATTCCACAGGGATATATTGTTATGGTTCAGTGCCTAACGACTTAGGAGCAGATAGTCCCGTAGTTGTAGGGAGCCCTGTAAACTATCAATGGTATCAAGTAACGGCTGCAGATGGAGATACGAATGCTCCTGCTGCAGAAGAATGGGTCACTATTGATGGCGCTACAGAGCAAATTTACAGCCCTCCTCCTTTAATCGAAAACATAACTTACAGAAGAGGGGTTACAGTCAATGACGGGAGTGGTGTTTTTTGTGAGACCTACACTGAACCCCTAAAATTTGTTGTTTACAGCCCACTTGACGTAGGATATATTGCAGAAGAACAGTCCCAACTAACGGAAGTCAATTACTGTGAAGGAGAAGTCCATCCTTCTTTAGTTCTTTCGGGGATATCGAACGAGATTAAATCTGCAATGGAAAGAACAGGAAGTAATCCAAGAAGGAATCCACTTGTTACTTGGGAAATCTCTACTGATAAACAAAGTTGGTCTAGTGTAACAGATTCTGAAGGAAATGGAAATTGGACTCGATTGAATAGAAACCATGCTCGTTCCCAACAAATCCGACTTACTCAAACGCTCTATTATCGGGCTAAATTCATCTTTAATGATGTGGATAACGATACGGCAACTAATGTTACGACTCAAACGGTTACTGCAGAAACAATCATCTTATTACCCACGGGGGCAGATGAAGATACTGTTAGTGCAGGTGAGTATTACCAGGTTACGGTAAATTCACTAGGGGTTAGCATTACTACCCAAACAGGTTCAACAACAGATGAAGTCGGTTACGCATTGGAAGCTAAGTTAGATCAAATTGACGACTTTGGAGCTGATTATTATGAGGAGTCTAATACCCTAGTTTTACAAAACCCAAACAATAAAACGGTACTTGTTAATGGAATTAGAAATGCATCAGAAGATCCTGTTTCAATAGACTTATACTATTTAAACCAAGAAAATAGTTCTGATCTTGATGGAGGTGAGAGTCAACATTGTACTGTTTATTCTGAAGTTTTTACACTTGGAGTTACACCTAGACCAATCTTAACTTTAAATTCTGGATCTGAATATCAGATTATTTGCCAAGGTGCTGCTTTAGATGAACCCTTAGTTGTACAATGGTCTGGTGCAGTTTCAGTTGTTACCTATAGTGCAATTCCTACAGGATTAACAGCAGTAAAAAACGGGGATTCGGTAACCATTGATGGAATTCCAACGAGTTCTGGAGAGGTTCTTTTCACATTAGTCCCAGAATGTGATGGTTACAATGAAACGCTAAGACTTACATGGGATGTAACGAGTAATCCTCCAGCAATTTATGATATTGTTAAGGATGCAGATGATCCAGGGCGAGCCATAGTGAACGGCACAGGGGATCTTGCTGATGGCTACAATAATTCAATTTGTATTGATACAGATTCAACGAATTCAACCGAATTTTATGCCTGTTTTAATGAGGCTGATGTGAACTATGCAAATTTGGAGTGGGATTTTGTAAGTGCAACTTACACAAATTCGCCAACGGTTCGTTCTCCAGTGATTCAAAGAGCTCCTGACGGAGGAGCTACACGAGAAGACAATGCAGAAATTGGAGTTCAGGTAACTTGGGCAGATGACTTTATTGAAAATATCTCTGAGCCAGGTGAGTGGGTTAAAGTTAGGGTAAGATCCATATCGAAATGTGATCCTACGATTACTTCTGCTTGGACAGAAAGAGATGTTTGGCTTGTCAAGTACGACTCCTCTGAAACAAATTCCCAAACCATACCCGACTTACCAACTTTAACAGCACCCGTCCCATTGAATAATCAGATTTGTAGCATAGCAAACTACATTAATGTAGGGGTTCCCACCTGTGAAACTTTGAAGACCAATACGTTTACTCAATTTTATAGTAGGGCATCCGCAACAACGAATGATTTTTCTCATTTGGAGTGGAAGGTTGAGTCTGAGCCTGGAGACGATTCTGTTGCTAATGTTGGAACTATTGATTCGGTAGGTCGCCTTTTTTACAATTCTGGATTTTATGGTTCATTTACGGTAAGTGCACGACCAGTTTCATGTAGTGCAACGGGAACAACTTGGGTTGAATCTGCTCGATATGAAGTGGGTCAAATTGAAAAGGCAATTCCGAATGTTACCGCCTATGGGGTGCCAATCTGTCCCATTCCCTCCACTGGAGTAGTTACCACTACGTTAACTTCTGACAGAGATGTGTATTGGTTTGTTAAAGACTATACTCATATTGAAACAACTTCAGTAACTCCTACTGGTGATGTTTTTTATGGATATAAACGAATTGAAGGAGATGCAGGAGATCCATTGAAAAGCATAACTTTTCAATGGGCTACAGGCTCTGATGTAGATCCGTCAGATGAAAAAATATTTTTTAAAGTGGTTCCTGTGGGTTGTTCAGGAGAACCTTTAACAGGAACGAGTGACAGTGGTGATCAATGGGTAAGAAATTATGTTGTTGAAGCTCCTGAAGGACCAGAATTAAGACCTGATACAAGTACTAGTTTCTCAACATCTCCAAAAATTTGTAACGATAAAATTAATTTTACTCCTTTAGTTTATGACATTGTAGGAATGACATCGGTAGATGGTGTTCTGATAAGCCAAACTTCAAATCAAGTTTCTACCAGCGTCATAAATACTTTGACTGAAGAGAATTCTAAAATCATGTTGGTAAGACATAATGACGGAAATGCACCCCCTGATATCCCCTATACTTACATCATAACGATCAATAATGAAGATTTTAAATATGTAGGTTCAGTAGATGAAAATTTTGATACTATTATGCAAAATTTGATGAACCTTATTGATGGAACAGCTGAATATACAGCTGTTGTAACCAATACCAATTTGTTTGAAATCACTGCAAATCAGCCTGGAGTTCCGTTTAAAATTGTGAGTAATATTCCAACAGATTCTAACTTATCCATACAGACTTCAGTTTATGATCCTGGGTACAGCCAGTATAAAATTTTAGGGTTAAATCAAGCAATAACGACCCCTGGCACTTACGAGTTTAAATTTAGTCTTGACGTTTCCGAGGGATGTACAGATGAAAGTGATGTTACATTAACACTAGAGGTCGATAGCAACGTCGCTATTAGTTTGACCAATTCGAATACGAATTCTCCTATAGTTTGTTACAGTGAAAACTTTGAAGATATCTTGTATACCATAACAGGTTTAGACGCAGGTGTTACAGCAACTGTAGTAGGAAATTTACCATCTAATGTTTCTTTTGATTTTATCAATTCAGGAACAGCAAGTTCAAGCACACTGTCTATTACTAGCGATGGAGTAACAAATTATTGGAACACGAGAACTTTCGACTATCAAATAGTTACAAACGGTGATTTTTGTAGTGATGGTTTCAATTCAGGGGGGACTATTACAGTTGATCCACAAGACTACATTCGTCCAGACGGACATTATGAAGGAGGAGAAAATGACGATTCTTATGTACAACAAACCATATGTGAGGGAGAAGCTATTGATCCCATTGTTTACGAATACTGGGGTGTAGATACAATTACTTCTGTTTTAGACGATCCAAATACTTTAGGTCTAACATCAGAGGTAAGTTCGAGAACACAGAAGGCCGTAGTTTCTTTTGAGGATAGTCAAGGGCAAACGCTGAATGATACACAACAGTATTCTGTAATAATTAACGATGTTTATTCTACCATTACGGCACCCTTGGCCGCTACTGCCACTAGCGTCATGATTCAATTAAGAGACGAATTGAATGCTAACAGATCTGATGTTATCACAGCAGTTCAAAGTGGTACGGAACTCTATGTAACTGCGGTTGTAAGTGGTACTACATTTGCATTAGAGACATCGAAATCAGATGATTCAGTATTTAGTTTTAATCAACCCGAAATGTTAGAAGCCCCGCATTTAATTACCATTACGGGGACTCCAACTTTTGATGCCGATTTTAACCTAGCTATTTCGTCTACTACTACCTATACCTTTGACATCGTTACTCAGGATGGAAAATATTGTGACACGAATTCTACTCCAAAACGTAAAACATTTACACTTACGGTAAATCCGATACCGAGAATGGAGATTTTTGATGGTGAAAATACTTCTATTTGCTACGGATACAGCTCAGATACAAATACTTTTGGCTTGAGTCTAAAAGGTGGAATTTCAAATGTCTCTATTGGTTTTACTAATGAAGAAAATGAAATAGATTTTGTTCAATACTTTGAGATTGACCCTACATCCAGCATATTTGAATATAATTTTAATTCTTTATTTGAAAATGTTAGTTTATCGAATGTGACCACTACTACAGTCTTGAGTGTTACAGTTACAGGAACATCTAATTTGGGGTGTGGAACTAAAGCCACGGTTACAGACACTCTAACAATAGTTCCCCACTTCATAACCCATACCTTGATTACGGGCAATTTATCTCAAACTACATGTGTAGGGGGTATTATTGATCCAATTGAATTTGAGTACAGTTCAGCCGATGGTTCCGCATCTATTATTTGGGGTACTAATGGAAATCCTGGAGATTTGACTTTAACAACTAGCGGAACAACATTAACACTGTCAGGAACTGTTGATCCATTGTTGGCGATTACTGATACAACTAATTATGATTTTGTCATTACACTTCTGGGTGATGAGAGCAATTGCATTCCACTAACTCAGACGGGAACAATTACGGTTTCTTTAGGACCATCACTGTCTTTAGATACCGCCTCTACTACTGTAGAACAGTCTCTGTGTTTGGGAGAAACCCCTGATAATATTACCTATAGCTTTGGAGGGTCTGCAGTTTCTGTTTATGATCCCGTCTGGAAAAAGAATGGAATGACTTCAGAAAAACCAAGTTGGGTAGCCTACAATAGGGAAACTTCTGGAAAATTTACTTTACAAGCTTCTGCCATTGCAGAAGTGATAGATGTCATTACAGTTTACGAGTATGAATTAGAGACAAGTAACAGTGCCGTTGGCACCTCAGCCTGTATTGAAGATACCAAAAAGGGATATTACATACTTTTCCCAGATGCTCAACTTTTCTCAGATGCGGATTATGGGAGTACCGACTTTGCAACTGAAGCTGAAATTTGTGAGGGAGATTATGTGAATAACAAAATCTATTTTAAATCAACTGCAACGATAAATGTTTCACCAACTGTATCAGGTATTGGGTTATCTAGTTCCGTTAGTTATACTTCTAAACAGTCTTTTACGATCTCTGTCTCCGGAACTATGTCTAATGGGCAAACAGCAACGCTCCAATTTTTAAATGAAGATAGGTCAAGAGCGCTTACCTCAGAGCAATGGACCATCACCGCTACAGAAAATGATACCTCAAGTTCTACTATCGCAGAAAAATTTAAAGATGCTATTGACGGCGTTCAACCTTCTGCTTATGAAATAACTCAAAGTAATCACGAATTAACAATATCCTCTGCTTCTGATGGAACTTTATTTGGACTTCGATTTTTAACACCTGAATCACTTTCTATTGGTGTAGTTTCATCTACAGCTGTCAAAGGATTCATGAGTTTAACAGGAACATTAACTACTAATCTTGTAACAGAAACAACGGTATTTAATGTTGAGATTGAATCTGAAGGATCTAGTTGTAGTAGTGATTCTCTATCTCTCGCATACTACGTAAACCCTTTGGAGGAAATTATTCTTTCCGAAGGGAATAGTTTGAATCAAGCGACGTGTTACGGCAGTGCAATAACTCCAATTAATTTTAGTGGTGCATCACGATATGAAGTAAGTTGGAGTCCTTCGCAACCTGTTGGGATATCCCCTCCTAATGGGGCACTGGTCTCTCCAACACTTCAGATTTCAGGGACACATTCTAATACTTCGGGGGCAACAACTAGTTACACATACACCCTAAGTCTTATTGATGTAGGGACGAATTGTATCACTTCAGATACAGTTACAGGAACTTTAACTTTTTACCCAAGAGAAGACTTGAGTATAAGCTCAGGGACTGACTCTCAAACCCTTTGTACAGGTGGCGAAATTACCCCTATAATTTATGATCTATCCTCAGGATATAATAACTCCACCTATGAAGTTGGGTGGTCTAGTTTACCAACCCCAGAGGGACTGAACTTTTCCTATGATGAAGCAGAGTCTAGTTTAACCTTATCTGGATCGGTTCCGAGTTCGGTTACTACTGAAACTGTTTATACCTATACAGTTACATTTACAAGTGAGTATTCATGCACGGGTACAGTGACAACGGGTCAGTTTACAGTAAAACCTGAGCAAACATTGAGCTTGTCATCTGGGATAGAAACTCTTGATCAAACGATTTGTGAATCTACCGCTATTGAAACAATTTCATTTGATTTTGGTAATGGAGCTACTGAGGTAGAAACTTCAGGTATCGAAGCCATTGGTCTGGATGTAGCAATACTCAATCAAACAATTTCAATTTCAGGAACACCTACCATAGATGTAACTGTTCCTACAACTTATGCTTATACTATTTCTACTGTGGATATCTACTGCACACCAAAAGTTGAAACTGGATACATAACACTCTTGCCTGCGCCTGATATTTATTTTACAGATTCAGCCATTCCTGGAATTCGTACTCAAGAAATTTCAATATGTAATGGTGAGGTTATTGATAATCTCAGCATTACTTTTAAAAATACTTCTGGTCTAGAGATAACAAACCCTGACATTCCTGTAGCTCCGGATGGTTTGACACTTACAGAATCAATTGCATTCAGACAAGAAACAGAAGTTCAGATTACTGGAACTTCATCCGATGTTGGGGAGGTTTATTCAATAATAGTGAAATCTGTTGGAGGTTCGGACAATGCTTTTACTTATACAACCACTGAAACCACTCAGACAGCGGATCAAATTGCTCAGGCCCTCATCGATAAAATTACAATTGATCCATCAACATCCGTTTCTGCAACGCTAGATGGTTCAAAGATCACACTTTTTAATACTACCTCAAGTACAGTTTTTTCAACTAAGACAGTTGTTGCCGGACAGGCATCAATGACTGCTTTGACTACCCAAGTAGTTCAAGGTGAGTATATAATTTCAGGGGCGGTTTCAATAGCGGCTGAGTTGGTTACAGAAACAACAAGCTTCACAATTGATTTAGAAACGACAGGAGCAGTCTGTGGTAATAGTTCCTTAACCATTGTTTACAATGTGAGTCCTTTTGAATCATTGAATAATTCAGTAGGAAGCCTCAATCAGTCTATTTGTTATGGTGATTCAATGTCAGCAATAACCATCGAAGGCGCAACCCGATACGAAGTAAGTTGGAGTCCATCTCCGCCCTCAGGCATAACCCCTTCGGATTCTCAGATAGTTTCTCCTTCCATTGAATTAAGTGGCACTCATCTTAATAATACAGGATCCACAACCAGCTACACTTATACCATCAGTATTGTTGATTCTGCCAATAGATGTATCTCTTCTGAAGTTGTAACAGGTACTCTGACTTTCTATCCCAATGAAAAGTTGAGTATTAGCTCTGGGCAAGCTACTCAAACGTTATGTACAGGTGGAGAAATTACATCAATAGTGTACGATTTATCAGAGGGCTTTAATGCAGCTGATTATGATGTTAGCTGGTCTAGTATTCAAGTTCCCTCAGATTTAAGCTTTGTTTACGATTCGGATGGGGAAACGTTAACATTATCTGGATCTGTACCAAGTTCCCTTACCACTGAAACTATTTATACCTATACCGTGACTTTTACAAGTGAATATTCATGTACAAGTACGTCAACTACAGGGGAATTCACAGTTAAGCCAGAACAAACGTTAAACTTAACTTCAGCAATTGCTTCTACTGACCAGTTTATTTGCGAGTCTTCGCCGATAACAGCTATTACTTATGAATTTGGGAACGGAGCAATTTCTGCAACCCCAAGTGGACTTCCTGAAGGTTTAGATGTAGAAGTGGAAGATCAAGTAATAACTATTTCTGGAACTCCCACGGTAGATGTAACGGTCCCAACAACGT
Source organism: Flavobacteriaceae bacterium (assembly GCA_029243165.1). GTDB lineage: Bacteria > Bacteroidota > Bacteroidia > Flavobacteriales > Flavobacteriaceae > MS024-2A. The sequence continues at coordinate 8,178 of JAQWSN010000005.1, read as the reverse complement.
TTAATTTTAATGTTACCACAGTAGATGCTTATTGTACTCCAAAAGTTGAAACGGGATACATAACATTACTTCCTGCGCCTGAAGTTTATTTTACTGATTCTGCAATTTCAGGAATTGATTCACAGGAAGTTTCCATTTGTAATCAATCAGCAATTGACGAAATCAGTATCACTTTTAAAAATACTCCAGGCTTAGAAATTACAGGTTCGGGGATCCCTGCGGGTACAGACAATCTAAATGCATCTCAAACTATTATTTTAAGACAGGAAACAGAGGTTCAGATTTCGGGAACTTCTTCAGATGTAGGAGAGGTTTACAAAATTATTGTAAAGCCTATTGGAGGATTAGACAAAGCATTTACTTACACTACTACAGAAACAACACGAACAAATAATCAAATTGCTGCGGCACTTATTAATGAAATTGCAAGTGATTCATCAACTTCAGTATCTGCAACATTGGACGGAGGTACAATTACCTTATTTAATACAACCTCAAGTACAGTTTTTTCAACAAAAACAATAGTAACTGGACAAGCTTCAATGACAGCACTTTCAACTCAAGCAGTTCAAGGATTGTATGTCATTTCTGGTACTGTATCTCTTTCAAGTGATATTAGTTCATTTACATTGAATCTTCAATCGGTCGATTCTTCTGGTGATTCGATTTGTACTTTAGACACGATTTCGGTTAAATTTAATTTAAATGACGCACCCTCTGTTAGTGTAGCTGAAACAACTACTCAATACAACTATGAAGTTTGTGATGGAACAACAGTTGTATTAGATTTTGACTACAATGGGGAGCAAACTTCAATCTCTGCAGCGGATATCACCTGGTCCCCTGAAAATCCTGGATTTGATCTCATTACTCAGGTAGGAACAAACTCGTTTACTCTGTCAGGAGACATCAGTAAAACGGTTACACAAACCACAACATATGAATATACCATAACTACTAATGGATCTACATGTAGTGACATTGAATTTAGTGGAAGTATCGATTTACTCCCTCAACAATTAATTACTCATGTTGATGGAACTGTTAACTATCTTGGAGGGAGTTCCATCGCGGAGGGCAATGAGTCTCAAACAATTTGCGATGGCAATCAAATAGTTCCTATTGCATATAAAATTGAGGGAGGAAGTGTATCCCACACCCTTACTTGGACTACATCAAAACCGGGTGGAATTTCAGAATGGAAAACAGGATTACCTACTGGTGGATATTCCTTAACCATTTCCGGTACTGTTGAAACCAATGTGACTGAGGTAACAACTTTTGAATACACTATTGAAACTGTAGGAACCAATTGTACTTCAAGTACTCGTGTTGGAGCTTTAATCGTCCGTCCAAAACCTTTACTATATTTAGTAGGTTCAGGAACGAATTATCAAGTAGGAGTAGATGCAGTTTGCAACCTAAGTTCATCGGACGCAGTTATTTATCTGTATGGAGGAAGTACAGTAAGTACAGAAATTAATTGGACAGGAAGTACGGGAGCTATGCCAGGTGCAATAAGTAGATCTTATAACAGTAATTTAGATTTTGAGACTTATATCTTTAATCCATCAACAACAAACTCCAATACTGTTGTCTATGAGTATTCGATAAGTTCAGTGAGCCAGTATGGATGTACTCCGCAAACTACTTTATTTGGATCAATAGAAGTACTGCCATCGGTTACTATTTTAGAAGATTACATCCGATCCAATGACATCACACATGTAAGTTGCCCCGGTGGAACCGACGGATCAATTATCATACCGGCTTCTCCAGAATCAGAATTTATGAAGCGTATTTATGGAGGTCAAAATGCTGTAGCACAGGTTGTAAGTGTTACTCTTCTTGCCAGTGATACCTTAGAACAAGATGATATTGTGAGACTGGTTGTAGATGGAGTTACCTATTCAGCAATCGTACCTGCCGATACTACATCCAATTCAATTCTTCAAGAACTAGCCAATGAAATTAATAATGGAAATGCTCAGGTAAATACAGCGATTGCGGAAGGTACTTTGTTATTAACTGCCTCAACACCAGGTATTTCTTTTACCACCTCAGCAGTAGTAATTTCATCGAATGTTACGGGAACCATCGTTGCCTCAACTGTGGTGAGTAATGTTTCTTTAGACTTTTCCTTTGAATGGAGAAAAAATAATGAAGTTGTAGGAAATACCATGAACCTTACAAATCAAGCTGCGGGAAGTTATGAGCTGACGGTTTCCATAAATGGATGTGCTACCTCTTCGGCCACTTTTGAGATTGCGGAACCCAGCATAAGCTATTCAGAAGTGGATATTTCTTGTGACGGTCTTGTTTCAATTCCATTGTCCATAACCCTTACACCCGATCAGGTTGCTGGAACTGGAAACTTATTTTCAGCCAAACTGTATAAGATTGTAAATAATGTATTTTCGGCTAATGTATCAAGTTCTGAAGCCATTGAAGAACGTTTTTCTCCAGTTTCAACCTCTTCTTCGTATGTATTAGATTTTAATGGTTATGTTTTACAACCCGGAGAGGTTTACAAAGTAGAGGTTCAAAGTGAATCTTGTAACGAATTATTACTAGAAATACCAGTAGGACCCATTACGGATGAAATTACCATTCAAGAAAACCTTATCAGCGTTACAGATATCCAATGTTGGGGTGAGAATGACGGTACTTTAACAGTTCCAAGTAATGCAGTAATTGGTGGTTCAGGCAATTATTCTTTCGTCTGGACATCTGCAACAGGTTTGGAGTATTATTTTAAAGATTTATTTAATGTGCCACCGGGATCTTACAGATTAACCGTTTTGGATAACATAAACGATTGTGAAATCACTTCATCAAACGTCTTTGTTGTAAACGATACTGATTCGGTTGCCCTTATTAATCAATCAAGTAATTTAATAAACCAATGTGTCGATGGGACAAACGGACTTATCCAATTAGCAGCTTCAGGAGGTGCTCTGGCAGGATTTGACATTAAATGGGAATTTGTACCCTCAGTAACCTCACAGACTTTTGAGTTGACAGGAGCAGCAAGCGATTTCCAATTCAATGCAGCGGATCACGTTCCAACAGGTTACAGTACTACAGGAGTTTATACTTATTATTTGTATGAAGGGGGGCTGGGTAGTTCTTGTGCGGTTGATGGTGGAACTATTGTCATAACGGGACCTTCCCCTGTGAGCCTTTCTTCTAGCTTAACCTCAACTGATATTACTTGCGCTGGAGATGAAAATGGAACGATTCAATTTACAGCCACAGGTGGAGTTGCACCTTATTTCTATTCAATTAATGGAGGAACACCTACAGAGTCTTTTAGCAATGGGAATACAAATTACATTACTGATCTCGGGCCTGGAAGTTATGACTTGGTAATTGGTGACAGTACACCAGCCGATTGTGCTCCGAACACATTTACTACTCAAATTGTTTTAACTGAACCTGAGGGTGGACCCCTTGAATTGAGTGAAGGTGAAATAAATCTTATCCCATGTACTAGTGGGGGTACGGGATCTTTTCAAATTGATGTTACCGGAGGTTCTACAGAAAAGATAGTAGATGGAGTAGCAACTCAAAACACCGTCTATCAGGTATTTGTCACAGGTCTTGCGGGTAATTTTAAATTGAATACTTCATTTGATTCCTCAGAATCAGGAATTCTTATTGAAAATATTGTAAGCCCTGGTGACTACTCTGTTACGGTTACTGACGGCAGTGGAAATTGTAGTCAAGAAATAACTGTTTCGATGGAGCTTGAAACAAATGAAAGTCTTTCAGCTATCGCAACAAGCTTCAATAGTTCTGATTGTAGCGCAAACGAAATTAGTTCGTCTGGAGGAGGATATATTCAAATCACTCAGTTTCTTAAAGGAGATGGTGAAGTTTCTGGTTATCCCTTATGGCAAAAACTTTCTACTGTAGACATGGACAGTTTTGTTATCGCGTTAAGTGGTTCTGTAGAAACGATTGACCTCAGTACCATAGGAGTTGTTATCGGAGGTTCTGTATCCCAAACCATAAATGCTTCAACTACTGGATCTGTGACCATTAGTAGCCTGGCTGACGTTGCTGCAATTTTAGTTGACAATATCAATACGATACCAAATTTTAAAGCCACGTTGACAGGATCTACCATCACTGTTAAAAGTCAAATTATTGATAGTGTGAGTGAATTGGCAACCGCCAGTTCAACCCTCAACCTTTCGGTATCTGCTGTATCTAAAATTGCTGAATCGGTATGGGTAGAGGTTCAAGGGGCTGCAGGTTTAGAAAAAGTTGAAAATTTACAGGCCGGAACCTATCGAGGGTTAATTAATGACGGTTCGGGTTGTGGTGCTGGACTTGTCCAAAACGTATTGGGAGGAAATATTTTTAGAATAGATACTCCTCAAACTCTTCAGTTTAAGGATATTGAATTTGAAGAAATTACTTGTACAAGTCCTGTTTCTAAACTCGAATTTAAACTCTTTAACGGTTCATTTACCCTTGTTCCTGATTCCAATATTTTTGAATTTAATTTGAATTCAAATATTTTAAAGAGCTCTCTAGATACTGGAGTATCATTTTCTACATCGGATGCAACTTCAGCGGGAGGAACAGCTACATCAACAACAACTTCATCTGCCTCTTCCTCTTCCACTTCAGCAGCTCTGAGTGGAAATTATTACACTCCAAACTTCAACAATAATTCCATAATGATTGAAAATCTAGTTGTGGGAGATTATGAGCTTACAGTAAGAAATACACGAACAGACTGTAGCGTGGTGTTAAGCTTTAGCCTTGAGGAAGCTCCTGCCTTAACTTATTCAGGTGAAACAGAATTTATTATTGACCCCTGTTACGAACGTTATGAGGATCCATTCTTCGACCCTACTTTGATTGAAGGAGGGACTCCTTTTGTGAATTTGGCGGGAGAAGCCTATTATTCACTTTTCTGGAAATTCTATCCTGAAGATCCCAATCAAGGAGTTGTAAATATTAATTCATTAAGTAACAACATTAACTTTAATCCACTGCCGGGTCGTTATGAATTGATTCTAAGAGATCAAAACGGTTGTAGTATTCTGGATGGAAATGGAACTGAAGTTCCCATCGAATTTACATTCAGTAAAGAACTCGCAAATATTGTTGTTAACGGAACGGGAGGAGCAAGCGGAGACGAGCTTTCACAGGCAGTGAGTTGTGAGATTGATGCGGAAGATGGGAAGATTAATATCGAAGTAGTAAGTTCGGATCCAAATAATCTTGTTATTCCTCCTTATGATATTCAATGGCACCGACAAGCTCCAGATGATACTGCCTATGAACAAAATTTGTTAATTGAAGGGACACAGGCCGGAGATAGTCTAGAGACCTACACCATTCGTTTGAATGAAATCGCCGTTACTTACATTACTCAAGTTCAAAATGAACCCAAAGAATCTGTTGTAAATGAATTGACTCGACAAATTGATTTAACAAATCAGTTTGAGGCTAGCGTAAACCCTAGCAATAGCTCAGAAATTATCATCAAAACTGAAAGTTTGGCCTTGTTAGATATGGAGATTGTTTCCCGTAGCACAAGTCTTCAGTTGGTAAAATCTACTTCTAATATTGCTACTTGGATTCCACTAGATGGTACGGGAGGAAATCCAAATTATACGGGCTTTTTAGATCTTAATGATCTGTCAGAAGGTCTTTATCGATACACCATAACCACAACCAATCTGACTCAATGCGACAATAACTCACTTCCTAATAGTATTCAAGATGTTATTATTGTTGAAAATGAGAATATCCTAGAAATACGGGAAGGACCAATTATTGATGAATACCTATGTAACGGTCAATCTGGAACGTTGTTTTTAGATGTTTTTGATGGTGATACTGGCCCCTTAACATTTTTCTACAATGGAACTCCAGTAACTTTTGAGAAAGTAGGAACGAATCAATATCTAATTAATATCGATTCTCCTGTTGAGACGGCAAATCTTGAAATTTACAATGCAGCAAATTGTGGATTGTCTAGAGAAATAAATATTGGAAATGGAACACCCTTATTTGATTTTACCTCTACAAACTTTGAGCAAACTCAAACTTTCCTGGCAAGAGAAGATGTTACTTTCTCAGACATCTCTGAAAACGAATACGATTCTTTTGAATTTATCTTTGGAGACGGTACAAAAAGCGAACTAATGGATCGAAACACTCCCGATCCAATAATCCACGAATATGCGATCTCGGGAACCTATTATGTAACTCTGAGAATTTACAATGATATCGGTTGTGTAGAGGAATTAACCAAGACAATCAAGATAGGTAAAGGCTACAGTATTTTGGTGCCAAATGTATTTACTCCTAACGGGGACATATGGAACAGCACCTTCCGTCCAATTTTTAATGGATTAAGTGAAATTACACTTCGGGTTTATGACTCACAAGGAGGGTTGTTGTATGAAGAGGTAGGTGAAGTAGGGGCTGATCCAGAAGCCATAGGATTATCACTCATAGGTTGGGAGGGAAATAGGAATTTACCTTCTTCCCCTTATTTTATTTATTCAATTACAGCTAAAACAATAGATGAGGAACCGATCTTTAGGGATGGAACTTTTATTCTGTTACAATAAAAAAATGAAAAAAAGAATACTGACATATGGATTCGCTTTTCTGTTCTCTTTAATAGGGTTTAGTCAGGAAGATATGATTGTCAGTCATTCACGATTCATGCAAAAGGTGAATCCAAGTGCTTTCGGGATGAATAACATTAATAAAACTGGTGTGCTTTACAATTCCTTAGGAATGGTTAATAACAACCGAATCGAAAGTCAATATTTTTTTGGTACCATTTCATTTGATAATGATAATTTCAGTGTAGGTCTGGATGTGTATTCATTGAGAATGGACAATACAGGACTGGTCAATACCAAACCTACCCTAAGTTATATTTATAAAATTCAGCTAGACAACGACATTTATTTTCTTCCCTCAATTTCAGTTGGTTTCGGAGGTTCACGATTTGACACAGGAAAATTAATTTTCGAGGATCAACTTTCTCTGGTCTCAGGTTATTTGCAAACAGAGTCTCAAGATCCTTTAGCAAGTCAAATTGGAACGGCCAATTACATGGATTTGGGTGCTTCATTTATCATTCATTCGTCAAACTATCTTTTTGGAGCGAGTGTAAAGCATCTGAATCAACCCAACATTTCATACAATAAAGAAAATACAGATTTCACTTTACCCATTCGATACTCATTACAAGGGGGGTATGAATTTGATATCAACCCTTATGATCGGTCAATTATGCCTCGATACTCTACTGTGTATGCCTTTCTCAACGCCTCCAAAATGGGAGAGAATATTGAAATTTATTTGTCTCAAGAAGCTCAGTTTGGTTCTTTTTCTATGGGTTTAAATCAACAATTTAGAAAGACCAACAGTTTTGGTTTTACCAATATTGGTCTTTCCGTCACTTTAGCATATGAAAATTTTGAATTTGGAGCATTGTATAATTTTCCTTTCCAAAACCCTCTCAATACAACCGTTTATTCGCCTAGTACGATAGAAATTTTTCTAACATTTGATTTTAGTCCTTATCTCAGAAATAGGAGAGGGGATTACCGAAGAATTAGTATCGATAATTATTACTAATTAACTTCGAATTTGAAGGAGAACAGTTTCTAAACGTTTACCTCAAATACTAGAACAGCATTTTTTTCGTTATATTTATGGTGCCCAAATCACTATGATATGTCCCTTATTAACCTAGTGCATCCTAAGCTTTTATTTTTTTACCTCATTCTAATAGGGACATTTGCATATTCCCAAAGCCCCAACGGAATAACTACTTCAGAGGGGGATTACTTTAATATTAGTCTTTGTGAAGGGGATTTTGTAACCTTTACTTTAGATCTGTTTACATCTGCCCCAACAACAGGAGAAGAGTATATTTTCTACAGAATCCGATCGGGTGTTGGTACGGTTACCGTTCAGCTGCAAAGTACATCAAATATCTTTACCATGACAGCTTCAGCAACGGGAGTGACGGGTTTGCAAAATGGCGATAAAATTTATGGAAGAAGAATTAATAATAACGTATTTCCTCCACAGATCATTGATAGTGATGTAATCACCGTTTCGATTTTAAGCTCGAGCAGCACTTCGACTTTAGAAGGAGGAGTTATTAATCAACAAATCTCTTTT
>JAQWSN010000004.1 GCA_029243165.1 Flavobacteriaceae bacterium | reverse complement strand
GATACGCGCTGTCATTCTTATTTATTCTCTTTTCAATGAACGTAAACTAAATTACCCAAAATTTAAACTCTTTGAGCGCTTAGCGGATGCAAATATAAAACCCTTTTCTGTTCTAACAACAACTTTTTTAAACGTTTTTTTGTTTTTTTTCTTAATCCTTTGGTAACGGGGTCTTTATCTCTTTCCAAAGTGTGTAAAGACGATCCAAATCGTACGACAATGCCGTAGGATCTAACTCAATTAATCCATCTCCATAGGCGCGTTGTAATATGTCTTCGATTAAAAAGTCTTCATAATTTTTTTCAGGGTTGTACGTATCCTTTAGTGATAGTTTGAAAAAGGAAGCCGTAGTTTGATAAATCATCGCCTTCCAACCGTTTCTTAATTCCTTAATTAGTTGATGTGTTGTTGCCCCCGTTTGCCTATGAACTAATTTAATCAAAATACGCCCTTGTGATCGAGACAGCTTTTTTAGCTCTTCCTCAAATTCATCGTAAATGAATTTTTCAACTCTTTTAATGTAAATCTTCTTCTGACGTTTATTTTTTATGTCCTCAAGCCGCATGCTCAAGGTATCCAAACGATCCGCTGCTAATTTGGCGTAAGGATACACCCGCAGCGTTCGATTCCTCAAGATAACATACTCTCTGAGTTCTTTCATGCTCCTAAAGCGAAGGGGCTGAAACAAGACTACCTCTTTCAATCGAATCCCGGAATTTGGAATCGAGTCGGTTTCGAATTTGTACAGTATTTCATCCAACTCACCTAAATCCACTTGCTCCTGAGCCAAAAGGGCCAAGGGAAGCATAAGAACTGAAATAAGAAGTTTGCGAATCATCATCGTATGTTTTCAATAAGAATTACAAAAACTGTTCCTCTTTAAAATTACATTTAAATAAAAATCAGCGCACAAAACTACAAAGTTATTTAAGCCGAGGACTTTTCTTTAGGATTATTCTTACTTTTGAAACTCGTTTAAAATTTTAACCTTCATTTATGAGTTTATTAGATAAGAAAGCAATTGGATTTTTAGAACACTATCTAAATAATGCGTCACCTACTGGCTATGAAAGTAGTGGGCAAAAAATCTGGATGGAATACCTAAAACCCTATGTAGATACATTCATCACGGACACGTATGGTACAGCCGTAGGAGTGATCAATCCTGATGCTGAATTTAAAGTTGTAATTGAAGGGCATTCTGATGAGATTTCTTGGTACGTCAATTACATTACAGACGATGGATTGATCTATGTCATTCGAAACGGAGGAAGCGACCATCAAATTGCACCCTCAAAGTGGGTCAACATTCACACCAAAAAAGGGATTGTTAAAGGAGTCTTTGGATGGCCTGCTATTCATACCCGAAAAAACGGAAAAGAAGAAATTCCAAAATTGGATAATATTTTTATTGATGTAGGTGCAAAAGACAAAAAGGTAGTTGAAAAATTGGGAGTTCATGTAGGTTGTGTTATTACCTATCCCGATACGTTCCAGATATTGAATAAAGATAAGTTTGTTTGTCGCGCCATCGACAATCGGGCTGGTGGTTTTATGATTGCTCAAGTAGCACGTCTTTTAAAAGAGAATAAAAAAACATTGCCTTTCGGTTTGTACATAACCAATTCAGTACAAGAAGAAGTGGGGCTACGAGGAGCTGAAATGATCACCCAAACCATTCAACCTGACGTTGCTATTGTAACCGATGTATGCCACGATACTACCACACCCATGATCAATAAAAAGCAAGAAGGTCACACAAAAATCGGAGCGGGCCCAGTTGTTTCCTATGCTCCTGCGGTACACAATTTATTGCGTGAACATATTTTAGAAACTGCCGAGGCTCAGAAAATACCCTTCCAACGTTTAGCTTCCTCGCGTTTTACCGGAACCGATACCGATGCTTTTGCTTACAGTAATGGAGGAGTTGCTTCTGCATTAATCTCATTG
>JAQWSN010000032.1 GCA_029243165.1 Flavobacteriaceae bacterium | reverse complement strand
GGCCTGAAAATTTAATAGATAGAAAAACAATGAGAAAAAAATAGACTATAAAGTTCTGCCTGTTCATGTTTTTCATAAATGTAATATCACAAATTTTTACTCTGAATTCCTAAAAATTTTAAGGCACCCCCAAAGTAAATCCAGGGGCTTGGGTTTTAGAAAACGGTTTTTCTATTGAAACAGGGGGATTTGATTTGATATGTAAATTAATCTTTCTAGGTTAGAATATTAGTAAACAAAAACAAATTAAATGATTAAAAAAAGGAGGGAAAATAATAAAAACATCACATGAAGTGTTAAGTTTATAATGCTCTTGATAATACTATTCCCTCCAAAATTTTATTCTCTTTTCTGACACTTAAATGACCTCCTCATCTTATTTTTATTTTATCCTGTTGTTATAAAAGTTTTAAATAATTAGGTGTTCTACTATTTTTTAAATGTTAAACCAATTGAAAATGTTCTCCCAATATTTCGGAAACTAAAAGTTTCAGTTTCGTCATTAAATCCAATAAAAAGATTTTCTCGGTCATCATCCAAAAGATTGGTAGCCTTAAATGAAATTGAAGTGTTTGAATTTAGTTGTTTTGAAATATTAATATTTAAACTATGGAATGGCATTGTGAATACATCTGGATAAAATCCATCTCCAACTACTTGTAATGTCTTTCCTTGAACGTTATAAAATATTCTTGACCGCAGTCCTTTGTTAGGATTATTATATTCTATTCCTGCATTAATTAAATAAGGTGATTGTCCTTGTAGTGGCCTTGTGTTCCCTAACTTTTGACCATTCCTTAAACTAAGTTGACGAAGTTTTAACTCATCTTCGCTATATTTTTCTTGCGAAAGTATATATGAACCATTGAAATTTAAATTCCAATTATTAAGACGACTTGTCCAGCTACCGAGTTTTTTTCTAAATTCAAATTCAAGGCCATAAACTTTTGCATTCTCTAAATTAAGAGGTTTATAGTTTGATGTAGAGGCAGCAACAAAACCAATTTCGATGGGGTCAGTCAAGCTCTTAAAAAAAGCACTTACTGCAAAAAGCTGAGCATTTTCTCCGTAAGCTTCAAAACGAAAATCAAAATTATCGATATAGGTAGGTTTAATATTAATATTTCCAATAAAGAATAAATTTGACAAAGGATCATATATTTCTGCTATAGAGGCTTCTTTAAAACTAGGTCTAGCTGTTGTAAGTGAATAGGCTAGTCTCAAGTTTTGATTCTCTTTTATGCCGTAAATGAAATTTACAGAAGGAAAAACATTGCTTTTATTTATAATATTTTCATTTACATAAATTTGATCCAATTGGCTATTCTCCCCAGTATAGAAAACTTGATAATTTTCAAAACGTAACCCAACAATTGACTTAAGTCTGTCAGAAAAGTTAAACTCATTAGAAATGTATCCCGCAAAATTTTGCTGCTTAGCATTAAAAATATTAGCGTCTTGTCTTATGGTTATTTGTGGGTTTATGTAGGTTCCATCATTATTATTAGGTCCAATTAAATTAGCAGGGTTAAAAAGTTGATTTGGGTCTCCCCCATAATTATCCCAATCGCTTTCAGAGGTGTAATTTGAGCTCACAGAATACTGGGCAATGGAAAAATCACGTTCCTTTCTTGAGCCAAAAACACCAAACTTCAAGATGGCATCTGATCCTAAAAATTCTAATCTTTTTATAAAATCTACTTTTACAACTAGGTTGTTTTCATCAAGGGTACGCCAAATTCTTTTTGGTTCTGTATTTTCTTGGAAACTGAAAATTCCTTCCTCATCTTGAAAGGTCGTGTTTCTTACATCTTTATCATGGACCTTTGCCAAGGTACCGGAGAGAGTCCATTCAAATTTTAGATTGGATTCCTCAAAGTTGTGTAAGCCAGAGAACATACCGTTAGAGATGCTTCGCTCGTTATATTCAAGGTTATATTTGTTAAAGTCAATAAAATCAGAAAAACGAGTTAGCTGTCTAAAACTACCCGAGGTACTTTGACCATTTTGAATATGAAGTCCGTTGAATTTATATTTTGAGGTATTTGATTTATAAGTGAGTCCAACGAGTCCACTTGCAATAATATTTTGCCCACCTAAGGTTCCAGATTGTATTCGGTTTTCTTCAAAAGTGAACTCGCTCTTAATAGGGCTTAAATTGTAAATATTGTCTTGGGTATCTTCGTAAACAGTTTGTTGGTTTTTGTATGATAGAGAGCCTATTACTCCAAATGAATGACCGTTTTCAAAGTTAAATTGATTACCATAGGTAGCTCCAAATCCATAGTTCATACCGCTATTTGAAACTTGAGGAGCCATTTGCGGATCGAACTGATTGCTTATTCTGTTGACTAGACCAAGTCCTGATTCTGATGGGTTTAATCTAGGATCAAACGGATTTCCAAGAAAACTATTAGCAATAGTATTTTTTCTAGATCCGTCATCAAACCCTAAAAAGTCAGTGCTTCCTCCTGAATAACTCAAATAATTATCATTGAAGTGCATATCCGGATTATATGCTGTATTTAAAGAAATTGAAAATTCTTCTTTACTTGGAAAATCCTTAGTGATAATATCGATTACACCACCTGTAAAATCTGCAGGAAGATCTGCTCGCGCTGATTTAATAACCAAAACATTGGAGAGCATAGAAGTAGGAAAAAGGTCCATTTGAATGGTATTTCGATCTGGATCCAATCCAGGGATATCAACTCCATTGAGAATGGATTTAGAATAGCGATCTCCCAAACCCCTCACATAGACAAACTTGCCTCCTTGTAGAGAGACACCTGGAACACTTTTAATGGCAGTAGCAATAGTACTTGCTCCAATTTTTTTGAATGCCTGTGCAGAAATTCCATCAAGTAAACTCGCTGATTTTCTTTGAATTTCCAGGACTGAAGCTTCGGTATTTCTTATAGCTTCTACAGTAACTACAACTTCTTCTAAACCTTCAGCTGATGAATTTAGTACAGCATCAGTGATTGTATATTCTCCAATACCGACCTCAATTTCAGTAATGATTTTTGTCTCGTAGCCTACAAAGGAAAATTGAACTGAATAGGTCCCTGCTGGAAGCTCAAAAAAGTATTTACCATCAAAGTCAGAAGTGACACCGGTTCCAGTTTCTTTAATCAAAATATTGGCAAAAGGCAGTGGTTCGTTAAAGTCACCATCAATAACGGTTCCTATAATTCCTGATTGACCAAAAGAAAAATGATTTAAATAAAGAAAGAAAAGAAAAGTGTATGGTAATGATTTTTTCATATAAAAATAATCGTATTTAAAAAGAATTAATCCCTGAGCTTTAACTAAGCAAATGATTAAAGTTTTAAGTGTACTATTTAATTTTTAGAGTAGAATGTCCAAGAAAAATTAGATTGAATAATTCCTAGTTCTTCCTCAACATTATTAACAATAGTAGCAAACGTTTTAGCGTCAATCTCAAAACTACTTTCGTCTGATTTGTCATCAAATATTTTTTCTAAACTTTCAATAGTATCACATACCTCTCCTTCAGTGTTTAATGGATACATGATGCTTATATCTTTAAAGGTCAACTCGCCTGACATGTAGGTTATGGCATCCTCTGAACCGTCTAATTCTATGTCTTTTCCGATTGCAAAATCACGGAATAAAATATTTTCAAGATGACCTGTTGAACCCTTTCTAAAATCTGCCATTTCACCATCAACACCCATAGCACTACAATTAAAAGTTGCACCTTGAACAATGATATTTTTTAAAGTAAAACTTCCTTTTGCTGAACCCTCAGGACCGTCAATTTCCAATCCGTGATCTGAAGCATCTGTCAAAACAACCATTGCACCATCTATTACCCCTGAATAACCTTGATCAATATCTATACCGTCATCACCTTGACCCCAAATGATCAAGTTGTTTGCGTTAACATTTCCTCCAAAAAATTCAATTCCATCATCAACAGTTGCTATTATTTCAATATTGTTAACTGTTGTTTTAGATCCTACTCCACCTAATGTAAGTCCATTAATTTCGTTTCCTTCTCCAATTTCTGCACCCCCATGGCGAATTGAAAAAAATGAAATCACCCCAGAGTTATCATTAGGATCTGCTCCTCCATAGAGTCCGTTTGTATCTGAAGTTGGAATGCCTTCAATTTGTAATTCTGTTACATCTCCTGAGAAAGAACAAGGTGCATTTCCTAGAATTAATAATCCTCCCCACAGGCCTCGAGATTCTACTGTTAGAGAGGGGCCGTTTACAGGGTATGTTCCTCCAAGTTCGATGTTATCTGAAATTGAAGTCATTATAATTGGCTTTTCCAAAGTCCCTTCCGCCATAATTTTTGCTCCTCTTGAAATTATAAGTGTAGATGCATCAGCTCCTGTGCCAGCAGCGGCCTTGATAATTGTACCTGCTGGAATTGTTAGGGTAATTCCCTCCTCTACAGCAACCCTTCCTTTAAGGAGCCAAATTTTAGTAGGGTCAAGAGTCAGGTCAGCACTAATTATTCCTTGTAACGTACTTTCTTGATAAGGGTTCAATTCTACCTCGACTGTTTCTCTTACATTTTTAACTACAGTCTCTGTAATCGTAATGTATTCAATTATTGGTTCTTGCTCTGAGCATTTTACAAAAAAGAATGCTGTAAATAATA
>JAQWSN010000018.1 GCA_029243165.1 Flavobacteriaceae bacterium | reverse complement strand
GATACGCGCTGTCATTCTTATTTATTCTCTTTTCAATGAACGTAAACTAAATTACCCAAAATTTAAACTCTTTGAGCGCTTAGCGGATGCAAATATAAAACCCTTTTCTGTTCTAACAACAACTTTTTTAAACGTTTTTTTAAGAAAATTTTAATACTCCCTAAGGGTCAGTAGAATTAGGTGTTTACAAAGAGTAATTTACTCGAAAAAATTCCAAATCAACCCAATGCGAACTGAAAAATCTCGATAAGGTGTAAAAGGAGCCGCGTAATAATCGTAGGGTGTGTCTGGAAAAATCAAATGCTCTAAAGGGGCATTTACATTTTCTAGCTTAACAAAAAGACGTGAACTTCTAATCTTTGCATTGAAGAAAAAGTCAACTCTAGGATATTCTCCAATCTTGGTATTGTTCTGTGTTACAAACTCAGCTAATAAGGGGTTGTACTGATCTGCGTAGTAATCTGTAAAAAACACGAAGGTTGCACCTGATTGAAAAAACAAAGCTTTGTTAAACATAGACGAAGTCAACATAAAAGTGCTTCGAATGAGCCACTTGGGAACATTCAATGCAATAGGACCTGAAAGAAGCTGGTCAGTGACAAGTTCTTGGCTAACTTCTTGAAATTGAACATTATTGATCCATGAAAATTTTCTGAAATCCAATCGCTGATCAAATCGTGCCTTGAAATAATCAATTCTTCTGTCCAATTGAAGCACCGCCACTTTAAACTTCTCATTAAGGTTTCTTAAAGGTGTTGTATTGTTGAAAATGGTGTAGTTATCTATTGTTGTCCATGCTCCTGACAAACTACCCCACTTGGGATGTGAAAGCTCAAGACTTTTTGTTTTAAATTCTTGATTTAACAGGTCAGTATTATTCCAATTGTACTCTTTGTAATCGCTTTCAAACAGATGAAAATTAAAGTTTAACGGTTGAGAACGATCTTTGTAACTCGCTTGAATACGGATATCTTTAATTAAAGGGCGACTTAAAGCTAAGTGCCAAGCTTGGGTTTTGTAGTCTTCTTTAAGTGAATTGTAAAAACCCGCTTCTGCTTGAATACCAAAAATGGATTTAGACCAATCCAACTGCGTAGCCAACTGATTTGCATCAATTCTATTTGAAACCAAGGTGTCTTTTACATATTCATTCTCGCCAAAAAAATACTCCCACTGCGTGTGATGGAGAGCCACATTTAGCTTTCCCAAAAGCGAATTGTCAAATTTTGCATAAAGGGAATTTTCAAGGGTATTGTAGTTGGTTGTATCAGCAATTACATCATTTGTGTAGGATTCAAAAAAATAATCTTTAATCCTAGCTTGACTTATTTGATAATTTTTGGTTTCGTAGTTTGTCCGATAACCCAAGGTCATTTTGTATGCAGTAGTATCTTTAGCTACTGGAAACATTCGGTATTGATGATCCATAAAATACCGTTTGCCTTCCAAAATATTTGTCCCATTAACTTGAGTTGGTAACTGTGTCCGATCTAGGAAGCCATCGTAAAAAACAAATTCTTCTTCACCATTTTCATTAAGCACGGGTTGACCCGACTGGTCTACTACAACATAGTTAGGTGCATTTTCAAAAAAATACACTCCATCGTTACTTAGTCCGCCATTAAAATCATTTTCAAGAGACTGTGTTGTTTGATGCAATCGCATTCGATATCGATGGTTGTAGGTCTGGTATTGAGTACTCATACGAAATTGGCGCGACCGACTCAAAGAAGAGGAGTATTTTCCTAAGGAACGAAACCCTTTAAAAGAGACCGCTACATTTAATTTTGGAGACGTATTGATGGCCAGTGTTGCGTCTAGATGCTGTCCTTGCTGAAAGGTTGTTTTAAAAAAAAGCTCTGTGTATGCAGATGGCATCTCGTAGTAAGGAACAGCTTCCTTTTCAAAATATCCAAAATGTTTTACTCGAGCGCCCATTTGGGGAGTAAAAGATTGATCGTGAAAATCGTAACCCATTTTATTAAATCCTTCCCCCATGTTGGGTAAGGGTAAATACTCAAAATAATCTTTTCTTAGAAAATTAGATGTAAATTCTGCTTCTAAAGAAAGGGATGTATCTACAGATCTTTCTGTTTCATCTAAATAAAGGATTTTATAATCTGAAACTGTGATCTGATCCATAGACTTAATATAGGGACGGTAACGTTTTTTCTTTTTTGCCTTTGGAGGTTTCTTTTTCTTTAAGTCCTGATCAGAAAGTTTTAAGGAATCGATTTTTTGGCTAGGGATAGAGTCCTTTATCAGCAGTGAATCTTTGGCTGTAGTTTCCAAATCAAACGATTTGGATAAACTATCTTGAAGCTCTTCAGCTAAATCTTGGCTGAAAAGCGAAAAAGAAAGTGCAAAAAAACTCAGCGTAAGGCCAATGCGCATGCCAAAATTATTTGTTTGCGAAGTTATGATAAATGTGAGTAATTTGTTACACAAGTAGGCAAACTTAAATCTGAACACTTGAAAAGGTTAAAAAGACAATTTTCTGAAACACTTGAAGCCGGCACGGATGAAGCTGGTAGGGGTTGCCTTGCTGGACCGGTAACTGCAGCAGCCGTTATTCTTCCAGAATCTTTTGACCTGCCTTTTCTCAATGACTCCAAAAAGCTGAATGATCACCAACGCTACGAATTGCGCCCCATGATAGAAAATCAAGCTCTAGCCTATGCCGTAGCCCATGTTTATCAAGACGAAATTGATGCAATCAACATTCTCAACGCCTCCATAAAAGCCATGCATTTGGCCTTAGCAAAACTCAGTTTAAAACCAAAATTCATCAGTGTAGATGGAAATAAATTTAAACCCTTTCGTAAAATACCGCATGAATGTATTGTCAAAGGAGATGGTAAATTTTTAAATATTGCTGCGGCATCGGTTTTGGCAAAAACCTATCGAGACGATTTTATGAAAACCTTGGATCTTGAATTCCCAGTGTATCAATGGAAAAATAACAAAGGATATCCTACCCAGATCCATCGTGAAGCAATTCGAAATCATGGAGTAACCGCGCATCATAGAACATCATTTCAACTTCTTCCCAAACAACTAAAGCTGGATTTTTAAATTATTTTTTATCTTTTAACAGTTGATAACATTTAGCAAAAGAATAAAAAAGCAGGCAAGAGTTTTTTACTTTTGAACTCTATGCGATTTGTATTAAAATTAATTATCCTAATATTCTTTATTTCTTGCGCAAAGTCTGAAAAAAAAGCTCTTGACTTATTGAGTTGTGTTCCTCAAAATACTTTGGCTATTGTACAGCTAAACGATCAAAACATGCTCAGAAATGCACTATCAAGTACTCCTTTTCTGAAAGAAACTTTGAATCTCGATACCACTCTTTTCGAAGCGGTCCAAAGTTTGCTCCCCAAGCAAATTCCTGCCAAAACACTGCTCTGCTTTACCCCTGAAGGAAAATCTGGAATGGGAGTTAGCTTACTCTACACCGTACAACCTAAAGACAGTATCAGCCTTCCCCAAGGCGAAACTTTCACGTACGACAAAGTAAAAGTTGTAATAAGCGAAGTCAATTCAAAAAAAATATTCCACAGCCTGGTTAAAGGAGTGTTTATCAAAAGTACTTCTAAACTTATTCTTGAAAATAGTATTCGGAATATTCAGAACGAACGATTAGGGATTCAAGAAGGAGTATTATTCGATTTGGCAAAAATTAGTAACGAAAATGCGCCTCTAAGTCTCTTTTTAAGAAAAGGATTTGAGGATTCAATCTCCTCAATATTTCCCAACACTTCCTTATTCCCATTTCTAGGATCGAGTTGGTACTCTTTTGATTTTAATACCAAAAAAGAACCCTTTACTCTAGACGGAATAAGCTTTGTCAACGATTCAATCCCAGACAAAATTGCCCTTCTCAAAGATCAAAATGCTCAACGCCTTTTGAGCCCACAAGTTGTTCCTCAAAGTTTTGATAGCTATTTAGGACTTTCCCTGGCAGACTACAAAGCTTTGGAACAGGCATTCAAAAAATACAGTCGTCACATAAATATTCCACTGAATTCCATTGATCTCGATCTTCTGAGTGCAGTTGATGAAATAGGTTGGGTTCATTTACAAAACAACCAAACCATACTCTTTCATCTTAATAATACAGAACGAATTGACCCCAAACTTTTTTCGACCTCGGATCCACAGGGGACTTTTAGAGGAGTTGCTCTTTATCGTCAAGAGTTTCCTGAAGATTTGGAAGTTCTTTTGAATACACTTGGAAATTACACCGATGCACAATGGAGCTCTCAATTGGATGATTTTCTTTTGTACTCCAATTCAGAGGCGCAGTTAAAACAAATTATCGGAAGTTACCTTGACAATAATACTCTATTTAATGATCTAAATTTTAAAACCTTACGTGAAGACTTAGCTGACAACAGCACTTTTCTTTGGCTGGGAAAAACAACTAATTTGAAACAAAAGTGGGCAACTGTTTCTAAAGAACGAAAAACAGCTTGGAATAAAATTAAACTTAAAGACTATCCTCTAGTCGTGCTTCAAGGTGTGTCAGAAAATAATTTCATTCAAACTCGATTAACCGTACAAAAAAAGAATACCACTCCACAAAAAAACAGTGTAGTTAGCCAATACAGCTTTGCGCTAGACGCAGCTGCATCAAGAGCGCCGCAATGGATCAAAAATCATAGAAACAAAACCATGGATGTGGTTGTTCAAGACGTAAATAATGTCTTGTACTTATTTTCAAATACGGGAAAACTCTATTGGAAAAAAGAACTCTCTGGACCCATAATCGGAACGATTCAACAAGTGGATTTGTACAAAAATAAAAGACTGCAAATGGCTTTTAGAACTTCAGACCGATTTCAAATTTTGGATCGAAACGGTAAAATTGTTTCTCCATTTAATTTCAAACTCAGTGGCAAAAGTCCCCAACATTTAGCAGTGTTCGATTACGATCTGAATCGAAATTACCGATTTTTAATTGCAGATGGAGAACAACTAAAGATGATTGATAACCGAGGAAAAACAGTAAGTGGGTTCCGATTAAAATCAATCCAAAACGGCCTTATGCACCCTCCTAAGCACATCCGTTTTGGCTCCAAAGACTACATCGTTCTTCAAACCACCAAAGGCAGCATTCGAATTTTAAATCGGCAAGGAACGGACCGCATAAAATTAAAGGAATCCGTCAAGACCTCTGATAATAAGCTATTCGAATACCGTAACACCTTTGCCGGAACGACCAAAGCCGGAGCAATGTTTCAAATTGATTCTAAAGGAAATGTCCTTCTAAGTAATTTAGATTTGTCTGATGATCACCAGATTGACATGACTGCAAAATCTTTGGTTACTTTGGATGGAAATAATTTAAATATTAAGGGAATCCCCTTAACACTCCCATATGGTAAATACACCTCTCCAAAGATTCATTACATCAAAAACACCATCTATGTGGTCTTTACCGAATTGGATACTCAAAAAGTTTATGTTTATCTCAGTAATGGAAGTCTTGTAGGAGGATTCCCTGTGTACGGTACAGCGATCCCTGACTTAAGTAACGCAGACGGTGATAAAGCCATCGAAATGGTTGTTCAGTCAGAAAAAGATGGCTTTATTATTTATGAGATGAATTAAGTTGCATCCCAATGGGCTTCAAATAGTATTCCTAAATTTTTAATGAGTTTTTGTTTCACCTCATCTGTATTGACTTCCCCTCCCAACTCTTTTGCTAACGAAGTAACCCCCTTTCCCTGAATCCCACAGGGTACGATATGATTGAAATATGACAAATCCGTATTGACGTTTAAGGCAAAGCCGTGCATGGTCACCCAACGACTTGCACGTACCCCCATAGCACAAATTTTTCGAGCAAATGGAGTTCCTACATCCAGCCAAACACCGGTTTCGCCCTCACTACGGGTCGCTTCTAATCCGTATTCGGTAAGAGTATCGATCACCGCTTGCTCCAAAAAACGCAAATATTTATGGATGTCCGTAAAAAAATTATCCAAATCAAAAATGGGATAACCTACAATTTGCCCAGGACCGTGAAAAGTAATGTCACCCCCCCGATTGGTCTGAAAAAACTCAATTCCCTTTTCGGCAAGTGCCTGCTGATCAACTAACAAATGTTCTATTTTACCACTTTTCCCCAAAGTAAAAACAGGAGGATGCTCTACCCACAACAAGAAGTTGTTTGTAGGCTCTGAAGTACCGTTCCTTCTATTGGCTCGCTTTAGCTCAATAATGTCATTAAAGTATTTTTCTTGAACAGCAAGACTTTCACCATAGGACTTTCGACCTAAATCAATTATTTTAACTGTCTTATTTTTTTTCATCCCATCTTTATCTTCCCGTGCTCCAACGTTCAGGATTGTTTAAAATCACTAAAGCAGCAATAACACCTGGAACCCACCCACATAGTGTAAGGATGAAAACGATAAATACCGATCCACACCCTTGATCAATTACGGCAAGAGGGGGAAATAAAATAGACAACAATACGCGAAAAAAACTCATATGAAATTCTATTAGTACAAAGATATAAAATTTGACTCCTCAGATTTTTTTAGTCTCCTTATCTTTGCACAAATATTGATTTTATGTCAAAGCTTTCCGAACAAGAACTTATTCGAAGAGAAAAACTAGAAGAATTAAAAAAACTAGGGGTCAATCCCTACCCTGCCTCACTTTTTCCGGTAGATTTTTATTCCAATTATCTGCCTGAAAAGTATCAAGAGGGTAAAAAAGTGATTTTAGCTGGAAGATTAATGTCAAGGCGTATTCAAGGGAAAGCTAGTTTTGCAGAATTGCAAGACAGCAAAGGTAAAATCCAAGTCTATTTTAATCGAGACGAAATTTGTCCCTCAGACGACAAGTCCCTCTACAACGATATTTACAAAAAATTACTTGACATTGGTGATATAATCGGTGTTGAAGGAACGCTTTTCACTACTAGGGTTGGGGAACAAACGGTCAAAGTGACTCAATTTACTCTTTTAAACAAAACATTGCGTCCGCTTCCCTTACCTAAAACCGATGCAGACGGAACTGTTTACGATGAGTTTAATGATGCTGAATTGAGATACCGACAACGCTATGTGGACTTGATTGTCAATCCACAGGTGAAAAATACCTTTATCCAACGTTCTAAAATCACAACAACCATTCGGAATTTCTTGACAGAAAAAGGCTATTTAGAAGTTGAAACTCCCATCTTGCAGCCCATCCCAGGAGGGGCAGCTGCACGTCCTTTTGTAACTCATCACAATGCGCTAAACATTCCTCTTTATTTACGTATTGCAAACGAATTGTACCTGAAAAGACTTATCGTTGGTGGGTTTGAAGGGGTTTTTGAATTTGCAAAAGACTTTAGAAACGAGGGAATGGATCGCACCCACAATCCCGAATTTACGGTCATGGAATTGTACGTGGCTTACAAAGATTATTTCTGGATGATGGAAACCACTGAAAACTTGTTGGAAAAAGTAGCTTTGGATCTAAATGAAAGTACTGAAGTACAAGTAGGCGACCACACCATTGACTTTAAAGCACCCTACCCAAGAGTACCCATATTGGAAGCCATTCAAACACATACGGGGATTGATGTTTCTAATATGACCGAAAATGAATTACGAGAAACCGCAAAATCATTAGGATTAGAAGTTGATGAAACCATGGGTGAAGGTAAATTGATCGATGAAATCTTTGGTGAAAAATGTGAACATCACTACATACAACCCACCTTTATCATTGACTACCCCAAATCGATGAGTCCACTTACCAAAGAACATCGGTCAAATCAAAAACTTACAGAGCGTTTTGAATTAATGGTTAACGGAAAAGAATTGGCCAATGCTTATTCTGAACTCAACGATCCAATTGAACAAAAGGAACGCTTTGAAGCCCAATTGGCTTTGAGTGAAAAAGGGGACGATGAAGCTATGTTTATTGACCATGATTTTATTCGAGCTTTGGAATACGGGATGCCTCCGACCTCAGGAATTGGAATTGGAATTGATCGATTGGTCATGCTCATGACCAACAACAGCTCCATACAAGAGGTTTTATTTTTCCCACAAATGAAACCTGAACGTAAAGAAGTTGCTTTGAATGATGATGAAAAAATGATCCTTGACATTCTAAAAAATGCGGACTCGAATGCATTGGTTGAAATAAAATCTGCAGCAGGATTGAGCAATAAAAAGTGGGATACCTCTCTAAAAGGTCTCGTACAGAAAAAGCTGGCTAAAGTGGTGAAAAACGAAAAAGGATTATTTATTGAAATGTTAAATTAAAGTGAATGCTTTAAACGATTAGGTGAGTTGTCAATCTAAAAGAGAAACAAAACACTTAATTATGAAAAATTTAATATTCCTTTTTGCCCTTTCACTTCCTTTAATGGTTTTGGCTCAGCATCCCATCCACGGTGAACAACTCAGTGTTGAACAACGCGCCACTTTGCAAGCCAAAAAAATGCAGCTGGCTTTGGAGCTTTCAGACAACCAAACCAATCAGTTAATCGCAATTTTCAAAAACAATCCAAGACCTGAACCTCTCAAAAAGAAAGAGAACCTTTCTTCAGAAGATCGCTATGAAATGCATCTGAAAAGGCTGGATCATCGAATTGCTGTTCAGAAAGAAGTAAATGCTGTTTTGAATGAAGAACAAAAAAGCACTTGGAAAAAAATGCAACATTTAAAAAAGTCGCAGATGGTACACAGAGGGCGACATCCTAAAAAAATCATCCCTCTAGAAAAAGAAAAAACTAACTTTAAAAAAGCTCGCTAAGCGAGCTTTTTTATTACCCTTTTAAAGGCATCAATCGTTTCATCAATATCAGAATTACTGAGTGCGTCATTCAAAAAATAGCTCTCAAAAGCACTAGGAGGCAAGTAAATTCCTTCATCTAACATTCCGTGAA
Source organism: Flavobacteriaceae bacterium (assembly GCA_029243165.1). Classification (GTDB taxonomy): domain Bacteria; phylum Bacteroidota; class Bacteroidia; order Flavobacteriales; family Flavobacteriaceae; genus MS024-2A. The sequence continues at coordinate 10,033 of JAQWSN010000018.1, read as the reverse complement.
AATACTGGTTAAAAACAGGGTTGTTTCCTTTAGCAGCAGATTCAAAGTCAGTAACGGGTTGATCTGTAAAATGCACTGAAATCATCGAGCCTAATCGATTGATTTGATAAGGAATTTGAGAAGTGGTTAAAACAGCATCCAAACCATGGTGAAGACGTTTTGTTTTTTCTGCCAAACGATCAAATAATTCATCGTCATTATTAAGCGTCTGAAGCATGGTCAATCCAGCAGCCATAGCCAAGGGGTTTCCACTCAAAGTCCCTGCTTGATACACAGGCCCGTCTGGTGCCAAATGACTCATAATTTCGTCTCTTGCAGCAAATGCTCCTACCGGAAGTCCTCCTCCAATAACCTTCCCAAAAGTTACAATGTCCGCTTTGACACCAAGTAATTCTTGTGCGCCTCCTTTTGCCAACCGAAAGCCTGTCATTACTTCATCAAAAATGAAATAGGCAGCATATTGGTCACACAAATTTCTTAAACCTTCTAAAAAGCCTTCAATTGGAGGAATGCATCCCATGTTTCCTGCCACAGGTTCAATGATAATCGCTGCAATTTCATCAGGGTACTCCAAAAAGAGTTGTTCTACAGCCTCTAAGTTGTTGTACGGAGCCAGCAGTGTATCTTGCGCCGTTCCTTTGGTCACTCCTGGGCTGCTCGGACTTCCAAAGGTTACAGCACCACTCCCGGCTTGAATAAGAAAAGCATCCGAATGTCCGTGATAACAGCCTGCAAATTTGATTATTTTTTCCCTACCACTGGCACCTCTTGCCAAACGCACAGCACTCATACATGCCTCGGTTCCAGAATTTACAAAGCGAATTTTATCCATATTGGGAACCATTTCAAGAGCCAAAGTGGCGATCTCTGTTTCCAGAGCAGTTGGCATTCCAAAAGAAGTTCCTTTGTTTGCTTGCTCTTTTATCGCATCAATAACAGGTGAATAAGCGTGTCCTAAAATCATTGGCCCCCAACTGGAAATGTAATCAATCAATTTATTTCCGTCTTCATCGTGTAAATAAGCACCCAGAGCCCGTTCAACAAAAATTGGGGTTCCCCCTACGGATTTGAACGCCCGAACAGGAGAATTTACTCCTCCAGGGATTACAGCTTGTGCTTCTTTAAATAAGCTACTACTTCTCTGATATCGCATTTTTATGGTTTGGTTGGAATTTTGAGGGATTGTCCCAAATAGATTGTTTGATCCTGAATTTCATTGAGCTTTATGATTCGCTCTACAGTAACATTGTATTGTTTCGATACCGAATAAAGAGTATCTCCTTTTTTTACTTTATGAATAATTTTTTTCTTATCAGAATTTTTTGATTTTTTTGCCATTCTTTGATCCTTGTCGTATTGAGTCAAATCAAAACGCTCAATGAGACTTATTAATTTATTCGGATATTCAGGATCGGTAGCATAGCCTGCTTTTTTTAATCCTTTTGCCCAAGCTTTGTAATGAGCGGTTTTAATGTCAAATAAAAAGGCGTAGCGACTTCGATTTTTTAGAAATAATGAATGATCTCGAAAAGAATTTTCTGGGTTATTGTAAACTCTAAAACACTCTCCTTTTTCATCGTCATCGTGGTAGATGCGTTCCCCATCCCAAGCCTTGTGGCATTTAATACCAAAATGATTATTCCCTTCTACCGCCAAACGTCCATAGCCCATTCCCGATTCTAAAATTCCCTGTGCCAATGTTATGCTTGCAGGAATCCCATAAGATTCCATTTCATTTTGAGCTATTGCAGCATATTGTTCGATGTACAAGTTGATTTTTTCTTTGTTGGTAAGTACTTTTATCGAAGTGTATTCTTGTTTTTGCTTTTCTGGTTTTTTTACCTCAACCACTTCTTTTTTTGCAATGGGTTGTTGCCTTTCCTCAACTATTTTTTTTGAACTCCCGCAAGAACTTATCGAAAATAGAAAAATCAATAGTGCAATTCTTCTGCATAACTCAAAACAGGCATTTTGCGCTTTTTGAGTTGAAGATTCATTGGTTTTACCCCTTGAAGTCCACCGCTGTGAATCACTAAAATATTTTCCCCCCATGACCACTTCTTAGTTTTAATTAGATCAAAAATACCAAAAAGCATTTTTCCAGTGTAGATTGGATCCAAAGGAATCTGATATTGTTGATAAAAATGATTCATAAACAAAATAAGTTCAATATTAAACTTAGCATATCCCCCAAAAGTGTATTTAGAAATCAGACTCCAATTGTCTCTCTTAGAAAAACTTTTGATGGATTCCTTTAGCTCAGGATTATTTAATGCATTAAATCCTAAAACGCTTTGATGTTCTTGGGTACTTTCTGCAATTCCTGCTAAAGTACCTCCCGTTCCGACACAACAACAGATGGTGTCAAAATGTTTGTCTTCTGCAGTTAAAATCTCTGTACATCCCTTAACTGCCAAAGCATTTGTTCCACCTTCGGGAAGCAAGACTAAATTTTCATTCTTTAGTTGAAGTTTTTTAACTTGATTGGACTGTTCCTTTTTTCTGTAATCCTCCCTTGAAATACAATAAAGTTGCATGCCCTGTTTTTGGCAAAAATCAAGTGTTGTACTGCTTTCAATTTTTTGTTCCCATTCTTCTCCACGCACAATGCCGATCGTTTGAATACCAAATAAATTTCCAGCTTGAGCAGTTGCTGCTAAATGATTTGAAAAAGCTCCTCCAAAGGTCAAAACAGTTGGTCTGTTCTGTTTTAAAAATTTTTCAAAATTGTATTTGAGTTTACGAAATTTATTTCCAGAGATCATCGGATGGATCAAATCTTCCCTTTTGAGTGTAATCCGATGCCCATCAATTACGCCAAGCAATTGATTTGTACTACTTTTGACAGTATCAAAAAAATTCATGCTCAAAAGTACATTAAAATGACACAAAGACTACCTCCACTAGAAGCGGGTGATTTTTATTTATCGGAGGATGGATACAAGGTATTTACAGAACAGTATCATCTTAAAAGGGGGTACTGCTGTCAAAGCAATTGTCGTCATTGCCCCTATGGGTACGACCCAAAAGCAGGCTAAAAATTTTCGGCATACTTTTTGAGCTTTAAATCTAAATGAATCTAAAATAAATGTAATATGAAGTACTTAACAATTATTTTTTCTGTTTTACTCTTTGTTTCCTGTGCTTCAATTCAGGTATTCTCTGATTTTGATAGCAGTGTTGATTTTTCACAATACAAAACCTATGCGTTTTTCAAACCTCAAATTGATAAGGTTGACATTTCGGATCTAGACAAACGTCGTATTTTAAAAGCCATTGATTTGGAGTTCAGCAGCAAAGGACTTTCAAAGTCTGAAACACCTGATCTTTTGATTGGGTTTTCCACTCGTGCCAAAGAAAAAATCTACATAAATAATATGAATTCCTTTGGTTGGGGCTGGGGCTGGGGCTTCAATCCGTGGTTTTGGGGAGCTCCTAACACCAATACGGTGAGCACTCGCACGGAAGGCACCCTTTACATAAATGTAATTGACGGAGTAAGCAAGCAGCTAATTTGGCAAGGAAAGGGTCGTGGTGGGATTCATGAAAACATGAAAGACAGAGATGAAAGAATTGCCCTATTTGTCCAAGAGATTATCGGCAACTATCCTCCGAACACCACCGAGAGCCTTTAAGCAAAACAAATCTTTTCTGCAGCTGCAAGAGCTGTGGGTATTCCATCTGCATTTTTACCTCCTGCGGTTGCAAAGAAAGGCTGTCCTCCTCCTCCTCCTTGTATGTATTTCCCGAGTGCTCTTACCACTGCACCCGCATCTTTTTGTTGATCATTCACTACACTTTTTGATATGTAACAACTCAACAAGGCTTTACCTGATTTTTTTGAACCAAAAACCAATACCGCATTCTCTAATGCTTCACCCATATCAAAAGACAAATCTTTCATCCCTTGGGCATCGAGATCGACTTCAGCAGCTACAAAGGAAATCCCATCAATTAGCTTGAGTTTCGTTTTCAATTCCTCTTTAAGCATCTTCGCTTTGAGTTTTGACAAAGCACTGATTTCCTTTTTTAAATTGGAATTCTCATGTTGTAAACTTTCTATGGCCTTTAAGGGGTCTTGACTTTGCTTGAGCAATTGGTTTACTTTATCCAACAACTCACTTTGCTCTTCAAAATAGACTTTTACAGCGTCTCCAGTAATCGCTTCAATTCTACGAATCCCTGAAGCAACTGCGCTCTCAGAGATGATTTTAAAATGCCAAATTTCAGAGGTGTTCTTAACGTGAGTTCCCCCACACAATTCGATGGACTGCCCAAATTGAATGGTTCTTACCGTATCTCCATATTTTTCGCCAAAAAGTGCCATGGCTCCCTTTTCAATAGCTTTGTCAAAAGGAGTATTACGTTCCTCTTGCAACTCAATTTGTTCTTGAATTCTAGCATTCACAAACTGTTCTACAGCTGTGAGTTCTTCAGTACTAACTTTTGCAAAATGTGAAAAATCAAACCGAAACATTCCCGAGTGTACCATAGAACCTTTTTGTTCAACATGGGAGCCTAATACCGATCGTAAAGCTTGATGCATCAAGTGAGTTGCGGTATGGTTACAAGAAGTTTTACTTCGTTGTTTTTCGTCTACTACAGCCGTAAAGCTATCCTCCAGTTTTTCAGGAATGGTTTTTGTTTGATGAACAATTAAATTATTTTCTTTTCTCGTATTAAGGATGTAAAAAATATCTCCCTTGCTTGATTCGAGATAGCCCTTGTCTCCCACCTGACCTCCTCCTTCAGGATAAAAAGGGGTAAGATTGAATACCAACTGATAAAAATCACCTTCTTTGGCTGAGGTCATCTTGCGATATCTTGTTATTTTAACTTGAGTTTCTAGATGATCGTAACCAACAAATTCTTCGGTATCGTCTTCCCTTAACACCATCCAGTCTCCTGCTTTGGACGCTGCTGCCGCTCTAGAGCGGGATTTTTGTGCCTCCATGGCGGCTTCAAATCCTTTTTCATCTACGGCATATCCTCTTTCGCTCGCGATCAGTGCGGTTAGATCAAACGGGAATCCGAAAGTATCGTACAACTCAAAAGCCTTGGTTCCTTCTATGGTTTTGTTTTTGAAGTTTTTTAAAATACTCTCCAAAAGAAGTAAACCTTGATCTAAGGTTTTGAGAAATGAATTTTCTTCTTCACGAATCACATTAAAAGCCAATTGTTGTTCTTTGATAAGTTCTGGGAATGCTTTTCCCATTTGTTGGCTGAGTGTCTCCACCAATTGATGAATAAAAGGTTCTTTTTGATTTAAAAAAGTAAAACCGTATCGAATGGCTCTTCTTAAAATTCTACGGATGACATAACCCGCTCCGTTGTTACTGGGTAGTTGTCCGTCGGCAATGGCAAAATAAACTGTTCTAAGGTGATCCGCGATGACACGTATTGCCCGATCTGTATTTTCAGTATTACCGTAAGTTGCGTTAGTAAGGGTCTCTATTTCACGAATAAGTGGAGTAAATACATCCGTATCATAGTTCGAATTTTTATTTTGAAGAACCATACAAAGGCGTTCAAAACCCATCCCGGTATCAATGTGTTGTTGAGGTAGTTTTTCTAAACTTCCGTCCGCTTTTCTATTGTATTCTATGAAAACAAGATTCCAAACTTCCACAACATGTGGATGGTCCTTATTGACTAATTCAGCACCTGAAATTTTACTTTTCTCTTCATCCGTTCGAATGTCAACATGAATTTCAGAACAAGGACCACATGGACCTTGGTCGCCCATTTCCCAAAAATTGTCTTTTTTATTTCCCAGTAAAATCCGATCTTCTGGTAGAATGACCTTCCAAAATTCATAGGCCTCTGTGTCCTTTGCAATTCCCTCCTCTGCAGCGCCCTCAAAAATGGTAACATAAAGTTTGGAAGGATCAATTTGATACACTTCCGTAAGGAGTTCCCATGCCCAACTTATGGCTTCTTTTTTAAAATAATCTCCAAAACTCCAATTTCCAAGCATTTCAAAAAAGGTATGGTGGTAGGTATCTATTCCTACTTCCTCTAGATCGTTGTGCTTTCCAGAAACCCGTAAACATTTTTGGGTGTCTGTAATTCGTTTGGAGCTGGGCTTTGCATTACCCAAAAAATACTCTTTAAAAGGGTTCATTCCCGCATTGGTAAACATCAACGTTGGATCGTCTTTAATAACCATAGGGGCTGAGGGAACAATGGTATGGGCTTTTGAAGCAAAAAAATCTAAAAATTGCTGCCTTACTTCGGTGGATTTCATGCTCTACTGCTATAAAATTTAAGTTGCTTATCTTTGCAACGGATTAAAACTAGTTTTTTTACCTCAAAATTGATAACTTTGAGAGAATAACATTTTTGATACTGCAAAAGAAAAGAAAATTTACAAAACTTTATGAGTAAAGTTAAATACTATTACGATCCTGAAACGCTTTCTTACAGGCCCATTAAGGTTACGAATAAAAAACGAATTTCTAACTTCTTTTTATTTATCCTTGCCTCCTTTGTATTCGGGCTGAGTTCTTTGTTAATCCTGCTCAATTCTGATTGGATTAACACCCCCGCAGAAATCAGTCAAAGAAGAGCCCTTGAAAATTACGAACTTCAATTTGAAATACTCGATAAAAAATTGAATCAGATCGAGGCTGTTGTGTCCAATATTGAAGAGCGAGACAATAATATTTATCGTGAATATTTTGAAGCCAGTCCGATTCCTGAAGCACAGCGGAAAGCAGGTTTTGGAGGTGTAAACCGTTACAAAGACCTAGAAGGCTATGACAATTCCGACTTGATTATCAATACTGCAAAACGAATTGATATTCTCTCCAAGCAAACCGTAGTTCAATCTAGATCCTTAGACGAAATTGAACGTTTAGCAGCCAATAAGTCTGAACTTATTGAGGCAATACCTTCCATCCAACCTGTAAAAAATGGAGACTTAAAACGAATGGCCTCAGGCTATGGATATCGAATTGACCCTTTTACCAAAAAAAGACGCTTTCATTACGGTATGGACTTTAGCGCCAAAAAAGGTACCCCTATTTATGCAACGGGTAATGGTGTAATTAAAAGAGCTGATAATCGTTCTTCAGGGTATGGAAGACATATTCGTATTGACCACGGTTTCGGTTATGTGAGTTTGTATGCTCACCTAAGTAAATACAATGTACGAAGAGGTCAAAAAGTAAAACGCGGTGACATCATCGGTTATGTAGGGAATACAGGCCGGTCTATTGCTCCCCATTTACACTATGAAATTTTTAAGGATAATAAAAAAATAAATCCTTTGAATTTTTATTATGGAAATCTTTCCCAAAAAGAATTTGACGCCCTAGTGACCCAGTCCAGACAAGAAAACCAATCCATGGATTAAAATGCATGTAAACCTTCCTGAAAAAAGATATTATTCAATCGGTGAAGTTGCAAAAGCATTTGATGTTCAACCCTCATTGCTTCGTTTTTGGGAAAAAGAATTTAAAGAAATCCAGCCCAAGAAAAAAACCAGTGGTACTCGGAAATACACCCCAGAAAACATTTTAACCCTTCAGTTTATTTATCATCTGGTCAAAGAAAAAGGGATGACGCTGGAAGGTGCTAAAAAGCAACTTCAAAACAAATCCAATTCGGGTTCAAAAGAAGAAATGTTAGCAAAGTTAGAACGAGTAAAAGCAGCTTTAATTCAGCTTAAGGAAAAAATGTAATCTATTTTTTTCTGAAAAAAATCTGAATGGGAATTCCTTTAAAGTTGTAAATCTCTCGCAATTTGTTTTCTAAAAATCTACGATAAGGATCTTTGACGTATTGTGGTAGATTACAGAAAAAAGCAAATTGAGGATAAGGTGTAGGCAACTGGGTACAGAATTTTATTTTTACAAATTTTCCTTTGTAAGAGGGGGGTGGAAATTTTTCAATGATGGGGAGCATTTGGTTGTTAAATTCTCGAGTAGGAATTCTCTTGGATCGGTTTTGATAAATCTCTACTGCGGTTTCCACCGCTTTAAAAATTCGTTGCTTTGTTAATGAAGAAACAAACAAAATGGGTACATCCGTAAAGGGTGCAATTTCTTTTCGAATTGCTAATTCAAAAGCCTTGGCAGCATGAGTATCTTTTTCTACGAGATCCCATTTATTGATTAAAATTATGATGCCCTTATGGTTTCTATGGGCTAGCCAAAAAATATTTTGAACCTGTCCGTCGAATCCACGATTAGCGTCCACCACCAAAAGACATACATCTGAATTTTCGATAGCACGAACCGAACGCATTACGGAATAGAATTCAATATCTTCCTTTACTTTAGCTTTTCTTCTTATTCCAGCTGTATCAACTAATTTAAAGTCAAAACCAAAGCGGTTGTACTGGGTGTCAATACTATCACGAGTGGTACCTGCAATATCGGTTACTATGTAGCGATCTTCGCCGATCAATGCATTGATGAAAGAAGATTTTCCAGCATTAGGTCTGCCCACAACTGCAAAACGAGGAAGGGCATCTGCTGCAGCCTCCTCTTCCTTGGGTAAACTTTGGATCAGGTCGTCTAACAATTCACCACTTCCACTCCCGTTAATACTTGAAATCGGATACAAAGTTTCAAATCCAAGTGCATAAAATTCCAAGGTGTTTTCTCTATGAAGGGCATTGTCAACTTTATTAAGTGCAAGAAAAATTGGCTTTTGAGCTCGTCTGAGCAATTTTGCCATGGTTTCGTCCATTCCGGTGATTCCATCAGTAGAATCTACCATAAAAATAATAGCATCTGCTTCTTCAATAGCTAGATTTACCTGTTTGTCAATTTCTTTTTGAAAAATATCGTCACTTCGTTCTACGTAACCTCCTGTATCAATTAAGGTAAATATTCGTCCGTTCCAATCTGACTTTCCATAATGTCGATCACGGGTCACACCACTTACAGCATCAACAATAGCTTCACGCTTTTGAATCATCCTATTAAAAAAAGTTGACTTCCCTACATTGGGTCTTCCCACTATGGCAACAATACTGCTCATAAACTCTATTTGAGTGCAAAAGTACTTTATTATGAGCTAGGGCATCCTTCAAATCTTTAAAGATTTTTTAAAACACGGATCAAATCAAATCCATTTTAGAAAAAACAGAGGGAAATGGAGTTGCACAACAAGGTTTAAAGTTGTAAATTTGCCTTTCATATCGCGAGGTAGAGCAGTGGTAGCTCGTCGGGCTCATAACCCGAAGGTCGCAGGTTCGAGTCCTGCCCTCGCTACTAAAACAACAAAACGGTTATGCTATTCTAGTGTAACCGTTTTTGATTTGTATCTTTCAATGACTGCCAGGTGTAATTCATTTTTATCCTTAACATTTACAATGTCTTGATTATCATAAGGTTTAATGTTGTTATGGCTCCACAAGGCCAACTCTATTACAACCGGTGTTAACGAAAGTCCTTTTTCTGTAAGAAAATAGTGATTCGTTTTTTGGTTGTCAGGCAATTTTTCTTTGACAATAAATCCCATTTTTTCAAGCATTTTTAACCTATTAGACAAAATACTCGGTGCAATTGATTCATCGCTTTCAGAGAACTCTTTAAATGTTTTCTTTTGCTCCAATAACATCAACTTTACAATAACAAGCGTCCATTTGTCTCCAACAATATCTAATGCTGAAGTTACAGGACAATCACACCTAAAAAACGTATTTAAAAATGACATAATTATTAAAAAAACAATTATTACTATCAAAATAATAGTAATTTTATTATTTTTACTATTAAATCAAAAGTAATAATAAATAATCTATCAAATGAATAAAAAGGTATTATTAACTGGCATTTCAGGTTACATAGGAAATCACTGTGCCGTGGAATTATTGAAGAATGGATATTCAGTCCGTGGATCCGTTAGAAGTTTATCAAAATCCCAAAAGGTTATTGAGGCAATTAAAAAAGAAGTGGATCCAAAAGACAATTTAGAATTTTGTGAGTTGGACCTGTTAAGCGATGATGGTTGGGACGATGCAATGAAGGGATGTGAGTTTGTAATGCACGTGGCTTCCCCCTTTATAAATATCGAACCA
>JAQWSN010000016.1 GCA_029243165.1 Flavobacteriaceae bacterium | reverse complement strand
GACTTGATCTTGAAAGGTGTTTGAGTTGACAGCATCAAAGTTTAACTTCTGGGCTATAGCAGCTTCTTTTATCTCTTGAATATCTTTTGGGATATCCCATGGAATATGAAGGGAAATCGTATTGCTGTTTTTAGTCAGTGCGTGTAACAAGCCAACTTCTTCAATTTTTTCTAGTAGGGTTCTCGGTGCACCACCAAAGGTAAACCTTCCAAAGCGAGTCCCTCCAGCGCCTAATGCCCAGCTGGGCACGGCAATTTGAAATTTTTCAATCTGTATTAAAAGGGTTTTTACATCTATTCCCTCTTGGGTTAATTTTTCAGCTAGCGACTCAAATTCTTGTGAATGTTGCTTTTCACAACATTGGTTTATTAGGTTTATTGTTTCTTCTGTTAACATAATCCTGATTTATCTTACAAATGCATTAGCCATTCCACCGTCTACATTAATAGTATTACCAGTAGATTTATCTAAAAATGCAACTAAAGAAAAAACAGCTTGGGCAATATCAGCAGGGGTGATGATTTGATTTAAGAGGTTTCTTTTTGCATAAAAGGCAGGCAGATCATTGACTTTAATTCCATTGGCGTCAGCTCTTCCTTTAGCCCATGCACCCTCCCAAATTTTACTTCCAACAATAACCCCATCAGGGTTAACGGTATTGACTCGAATTTTTTCTTTAGCCAGTTCAGCAGCCAATAGGCGCGTCATGTGCTGCTGGGCAGCTTTTGCAGTTCCGTAAGCCACATTATTAGGTCCAGCAACAAGGCCATTTTTACTGGCAATTGTTATAAAATTACCTCCTTTTTCTTGAATTTTAAGTACAGCAGTGGCTTGCTTGAAAAGCTCAAATTGTCCTTTTACGAGAATGTTTTGTAACATATCCCAATCTTCGGGAGTGGTTTCAGATAAAGGTTTTGAAATTGCAAGACCAGCACTGTGAACAACTATGTCAATCCCTCCAAAATTAAGACAGGTCTTTTCTATAGCATTTTGGATTGCTTCAGAATTATTTATATCACAGACTACTGAGAGGGCATTGTCTTTATTGAATTCTTTTTCTGCTTCCTTTAAATTTTTCTCTGAAATGTCCAATAAAATTACAACAGCACCTTCTGCAACGAATTTTTTTGCAATAGACTTTCCTATACCCCCTCCAGCACCAGTAACCAGAGCGATTTTTCTGGATAATGGCTTTTCTTTTGGCATACGTTGTAATTTTGCTTCTTCCAATAGCCAATATTCAATATCAAAAGCTTCTTGTAAGGGTAATGAGGTATAAGACGAAATTGCCTCCGATCCCTTCATTACATTGATAGCGTTGGTATAAAACTCTGAAGCGACACGAGCCGTTTGTTTATTTTTTGCAAAACTGAATAGTCCAATTCCAGGATATAATAATATCACCGGATTAGGATCACGCATTACTGGGCTGTTGTCTTTTTTACACTGTTGGTAATAAGAAGCGTACTCTTGTCTATATTTTTCAAAATGAGGAGCCAATAGTTTTTTAACTCCTTCCAAATCTCTAAGATCCGTTTCTGAATCGAGAGGTAGTATTAAAGGTTTTATCTTAGTCCTTAAGAAATGATCAGGGCATGAAGTCCCCATGGGTGCAAGAGTTTCAAGGTCTTCACTGTTTATAAACTCCAATACTTCAGTATTGTCGTTAAAATGCCCAACCATGTTCTGTTCGGAACTGCATAACGAACGTAATACAGGCATGAGTTTGGATGCTTGATGGTTTCGTTTAGATTTGTTTGGGGACTCATGTTTTGCTCCTCCAAATACTTTTGCAGTTTCAGTTATTTTGGCAGCTATATAAGCTGAAGCTTGTTCTATTACCTCCAAACTGTTCAGGTAACACTCTTTAGAAGTTTCCCCCCATGTAAATAATCCATGACTTCCCAAAACAATTCCTCGGATTCCTGGATTGGCTTTAAGACAATTTTCCAATTGGAGTCCAAGATCAAAGCCTGGACGTTGCCAATCGACCCATCCCATGGTATCTCCCCATATTTCATGGGTAATTTTTTTACCATCCTTTGCAGCCGCGATAGCGATAAGTGCATCTGGATGTAAATGATCAATATGTGGAAAGGGGAGTAAGCCATGCAGAGGAGTGTCGATTGAGGGAGCTCGACCCTCTAGCGCGTAAATACAGTGGCTAAATAAACCAACCATACGGTCTTCATCTTCTAGTCCTTGATATACATTTTTAAGATTACGTAAACGTTCGGTGTAAAGCCCAGCTATTCCAGTCCGATTAAGGGTACCTATATCTCCACCTGACCCTTTAATCCACATTACCTCACAATTTTCTCCAGTCAATGGATCTTTTTCAATGGTTTTACAGCTAGTATTTCCTCCACCATAATTTGTTATTCGGAGGTCTGCTCCAAGAATATTAGACCGGTACAAAAAAAGCGCAACCTGATCTTCTGCTAAAGTGCCAGCATGCTTGTCATCCCATAAGTAATTTACATGTTGGAAGTTTAAAGTCTTAGAGTGATTCATATTACAGTTTAATATGTTTAGTTTTTACCAAACTTGATTAGATAAGTAAACCAAGTCTATAAACAAATATATTCAAATCTATGATAGTGAAGCAGTATGTAATTATGTAACCAAGCATATTGGTAAAGATGTGGACTATGACATTGTGTTTAAGAGCTAAAAGTTTCCATCCAGCACTAATTCAAACAAAGGGGCATGGGTTTTAGAAAACGGTTTTTCTATTGAAACAGTGGGATGGGATTTGATATGTAATCTATTCTCTATTTCTTAGAGGTATTATCAATAATAAATCCAATACGATGAAAAAATTATTAATTATTTGTCTTTTATCACATTCTTTTTTACTCTCTCAAACTCAGAAAGAGATGCTGGAATTAAAGACAATGTAGTTAAAACTATTTTTAAAAAATTTGATGGTAATTTAACGTCTGCCATTTACCATTGGGCTTCAAACGGAAATACAAAATTGTCGAAGGATTTTATAGAATCTGCATATGAACTCGGTTATGATCCTGCATTTTTAGATATAAAACTAAAAGAAGCCAGAAAATCTAGAACAAAAACTGCAATTATTGGAACATTGGCAATAGGTGTTGGTGTTGCATCAGGATTAGCTGGTGCAGGTGGCTCCGACTATTCAAGTACTGGCAACTCGTTTTCAGATTATAGTTCGTTGCTATATGATAAACGTTATTCTAATACAAGGTATAAACCTTCAAAAATGGAAAAATTAAAATCTGAAACATTTCTAGATTATCAATATGATAGAATAGATGAATTAGATTTTAATGGTCAAAACAATAGTGTTTACAATGAATACTTAAATTCTCTTAGTACAGCCGATGAAATTGAAAACAAAGAAGAAATCGAGAGGTTTATTCCTGTGTTTTATGGTGAAACTAGATCATATATAGATGGAATAAACGATTCTGGAACAGGATTTGATCCTAACTCAGGGACCCTTAATGTTTACAGTAGTGATGGAATGACAATTGGTTCTGTTAAAAAGGATGATGGAGGATATGCTCTATACAAAGATGGTATTCCCGTATCCTATACTACTAATCAAGATAATGATGGTGTATCAACTACTTATGTAGATGGGATACCTGTAAGTGCCAAAAAATATGATAAAAAGGGGAATATTACATATTTTAAAGATGGCATTAGGACAGGTTACTCTAAAAAAGTAAGAGACGGCTATGAACACTATGATAAAGACGGTCATATTGTTTCGTTTACCAATGTTGAAAAAGTTTAATTTCTTCCCAAGCCAAGCGGAGGGTTTTTATTTTACACCAATGGATACAATCCAAATCCCTTCTAATCCATTGAAATCATTGTCTTAACGTAAGATTCCTAGTAGTGGTTTTAGTGGGGAGTTGTTTGGGGAAAGTGTAAATAAGCGAGGAGATAATTTTTGTCAAAAAATGGCTAAAATTGATCAAAAATCAGTTTTTTTAATTTGGGACCTAAAGTGCCATTACATATTTGTAAAACTCATCAGTCACTTTAAACCAATATCCATTTTCTTCATGTAAGCTTCCATCCCCTTTACCATTCTGAGAATGGTATTTTTCAAGATGATTTTTAAAGGCTTCTAAATCTGAAACTTCATAATCTTTTCCGTAATCATCTTTTATTATTGTCATAGGTCTAGAAGCTAATAGGAACTGTAATTATTCAAATCTGTAAATTCCACAAGTATTTA
>JAQWSN010000009.1 GCA_029243165.1 Flavobacteriaceae bacterium | reverse complement strand
AAAATATAGTTGCTGAAAAGCCCCTACCGGTGTATGGTAGAGGAGAGAACATTCGCGACTGGTTGTACGTTGAGGATCACGTTGAGGCAATTGATTTAATTCTTCATAAAGGGAAACCAGGAGAAACCTTCACTTTAGGGGGAAATAATGAAATGGAAAATATTGACCTTATTCATCTATTGATTGAGCGGGTAGATGAAAGGCTTAATCGACCCAAAGGTACTTCTTTGCCTTTGATCAAATTTATTAAGGACCGACTGGGACATGATTTCCGCTATGCCATAGACGCCTCTAAAGTTAAAAATGAATTGGGGTGGAAAACAGCAACCTCCTTTGACGAAGGAATAGTTAAAACGGTGGCATTTTATTTAAAGAATTAGTACATTAGAGGGTTAATATTAAAACCCCATCTATTATGAAAAAAACTTCCACAGATTTAGGTTTACTCATCATACGTCTAGGCTTTTCGGCGGGTATGTTGACTCACGGCTACGGAAAGATTCTAAGGGTGATTGAAGGCAATTTTCAATTCAAAAACCCCATTGGAATTGGCTCTGAACTCTCTTTAATATTAGTAACTTTTAGCGAATTTATTGCTCCCATTTTTATAATTTTAGGATGGAAAACACGGTTATTTACGCTTTTCCCAACAATTACAATGTTGGTTGCTTTTACCATTGCACATGATGGAGATCCTTTTTCAACCAAAGAAAAATCATTTGTTTACCTGATTGCATTTTTAACCCTCTATTTTACAGGACCTGGAAAGTATGCCTTTGGTAAGGAATAACGCGAAAAAAGTTTGATTTGTTTTAAAATTCGCTATATTTGCCGTCCATAAAAACAAACGAAAATGTACGCAATAGTAGAAATAGCAGGGCAGCAATTTAAAGTTGTGCAAGACCAAAAGCTTTTTGTACATCGTTTGGCAGACAAGGAAGGGGCAAAAGTTTCTTTTGATAAAGTGTATCTGCTTGACGATGGAAAAAAAGTTACCCTTGGCGCCCCGGCTATCACTGGCGCTTCTGTCGAAGCAAAAGTGGTTAGTCACCTTAAAGGTGATAAAGTCATCGTATTTAAGAAAAAAAGAAGAAAAGGGTACCGTGTCAAAAACGGTCACCGTCAAGCCTTGACGGAACTGCTTATTGAAAAAATTCAAGCTAGTGGCGCAAAGCCTAAAGCTGACTCTGCTAAAGCAGCAGCAACCAAAACTGAGAAGAAACCGGCAACCAAAAAAGCAGCAGCTAAGCCCGCTGTGAAAAAGCCAGCAGCCAAAAAAGCGGTAGCTACAGATTACAATAAGCTAACTGTTGCTCAACTTAAAGAAGAAGCTAAAAAGAAAGGAATTGAAGGAATCTCTTCAATGAAAAAAGCAGACTTAATAGCTGCCCTTTCTAAATAAACACATAAAACCATACGATCATGGCACATAAAAAAGGAGTAGGAAGTTCGAAAAACGGAAGAGAATCAGAATCGAAGCGCTTAGGTGTTAAAATTTTTGGTGGTCAAGCCGCACGAGCGGGTAACATCATTATTCGTCAAAGAGGTACGGCTCACAACCCTGGCGAAAATGTTTATTTGGGAAAAGATCACACCTTACATGCTAAAGTGGATGGAGTGGTCAAATTCACCAAAAAGAAAGACAATAAATCTTTTGTATCTGTTGTTCCCTTCGAGGCTTAAATAGATTTTATTTATTACAAAACAAAAAACCCGCAAAATGCGGGTTTTTTTATGATTAAAAAGATCTACTCTAAACAGTATTAGTAGCGATAGTAGTCAGGTTTAAATGGCCCTTTTACAGTTACTCCAATATAGTCTGCTTGTTCTTCTGAAAGCGTTTCCAACTCTACACTTAAGTGTTTTAAATGAAGTTTTGCAACTTTTTCATCCAGATGCTTTGGAAGCATATAAACTTTATTCTCATAATTATCGGTATGAAGCCAAAGTTCGAGCTGTGCCAGAGTTTGGTTGGTAAAGGAGTTACTCATTACAAAACTGGGGTGTCCTGTTGCACATCCTAGATTTACCAAACGACCTTCAGCGAGGACAATGATTTGCTTTCCTTCCTCAAGAGTATACAAATCTACTTGAGGTTTGATTTCTGATTTGGTATGACCGTAATTTTTATTGAGCCAACCCATATCGATTTCATTATCAAAATGACCGATATTACAGACTATGGCTTTGTCTTTCATATTAAGGAAATATTCTTTTTTAAGAATGTCTTTGTTTCCTGTTGCGGTACATACAATATCTGCATTGGCAATTACGGTTGAAAGCTTTTTCACTTCGTAGCCATCCATGGCAGCTTGAAGCGCGCAGATAGGATCAATTTCAGTTACTGTGACAATGGCCCCTGCTCCACTAAAAGAAGCTGCAGTTCCTTTACCTACATCGCCATAACCGCATACAACAACTCGCTTTCCAGCAAGCATTACATCGGTTGCTCTTCGTATTGCATCTACTGCACTTTCTTTACAACCGTACTTATTGTCAAATTTAGACTTGGTAACCGAGTCGTTTACATTAATGGCCGGAAGAGGAAGAGTACCGTTTTTCATTCTCTCATACAATCGGTGAACTCCAGTAGTGGTTTCTTCGGAAAGTCCTCGAATTTCTTCAATCAACTCCGGATGTTGATCCAGCACCATGTTGGTCAAATCTCCACCATCATCCAAGATCATATTTAAAGGCTTTCGATCCTCTCCAAAAAATAAAGTTTGTGCGATGCACCAGTCAAATTCTTCTTCATTCATTCCTTTCCATGCGTAAACAGGAATTCCAGCTTCTGCGATTGCAGCTGCTGCATGATCTTGAGTAGAAAAAATATTACAAGAACTCCAAGTAACGTCGGCACCAAGGGCAACCAAGGTTTCAATCAATACTGCCGTCTGAATGGTCATGTGAAGGCATCCAGCGATACGGGCACCTTTTAGGGGTTGTGAAGGACCATATTCTTCTCTTAAAGCCATTAGTCCGGGCATTTCTTTTTCAGCTAGAGTGATTTCTTTTCTTCCCCAAGCTGCTTGTGAAATGTCTTTCACTTTATAAGGGATGTACTTTATTGTTTTAGATTCCATAATTGTATCTTTGTTACGAAGAGCAAAAGTACAATCTTTCTATTAAATATTACATGCCAAAATGCCATCGAGAAACCATAGCAGAAGGTACTGAAATGGTTATTTGGAAAATTACAGAAACGGAGTCTGAACTTCAGCAGGGGCTCTCTCTATCTAAGAAGGCTCTAGAAAGGCTTTCTCAGCGGAAAAGTAGTGTTCACCGAAAAGGATATTTAGCGATTCGTCAGCTGCTTAAATCCCTCGAAATTTCACCAGATATACATCAATACGATGGTACAGGAGCACCCTACCTAACTGATGGTCGTTTTATTTCCATAAGTCATGCAAAAGATATCGCAGCGGTTGCCATTTCCTCAACTAAAGTTGGGATTGATTTAGAATATTATCAAAATAAAATTAAAAAAATTGGAGTTCGATTCTTACATGCATCAGAAAGAGAAACTCCACACTCAATGGAGGAGGTTGCCTACCTTACTCAAATTTGGACTGCCAAAGAAGCTTTGTACAAGCTAATGAAAATCCCAGGAATAATTTTTAATGAGAATTTACAGATTCAATCTTTTGAAAATAGGAGTCTCCAAGGAATAGGAATTGTGATTGATCAGGGAAAAAAAATTATGCATCAACTTCACTTTAGACAATTTGAAAACTACTGCCTAACCTTAGCAACAACAAAATAAATGTATGAAAATATCGGTTGAACTTACTTTAGCCCCTTTAAAATCCTCCTACATACCCAGTATTAAAAACTTCATTATGGGGTTGAGAAATACGGGTTTTAGAGTGATCGAAAATCCATTGAGTACGCAAGTCTTCGGAGATTATGATGAGATTATGACCTCATTAGTTCCTTTAATTAAATCCACCTTTGAAGACGAGGAGGCCATTATGTTACACCTTAAATTGGTCAAAGGCGACCGCAGCAACTATGAACCTGATTTTTGATTTTTTAACAGATCCGTACAAGGCATATTCTACTACAGATATTGCTCTAGAAGTGATTGCTGTTCTGACGGGTTTACTCAGCGTTTGGTTTGCAAAACAGGATAAAATTTGGGTTTATCCTACAGGGATGATATCAACAGCAATCTTCGTCTACATCCTTCTTAAAGCAGGTTTGATAGGAGATTTTTTAATCAACGCATACTATTTTGTAATGAGTATTTACGGTTGGTTTTTTTGGACTCGTCAAGAAAAGGGAGAAGTTGTTCATCAGATCGATAAAATAAGTTCAAGTGAAAAAAAATGGAGCTTTTATTTGTTCGTATTTTCCCTACTTTTTGTGGGATGTGTGTACGGTATTTTAGGGAAATGGAATAGTTGGACGGCTCCTATTGATACTTTTACAACAGCTCTTTTTTTCGTAGGAATGTGGTTGATGGCAAGACGAAAAATAGAACACTGGGTTTGTTGGATAATTGGAGATTTAATTTCCATTCCTTTGTATTTGTACAAAGGACTTGCATTAACTAGTTTTCAGTACCTTATCTTTACACTCATCTCAATTTTGGGTTACCTCGAATGGAAGAAAGCATACAACAACAAGCATCTGACTGTTTAAGAGTCGCGATCTACGGTCCCGAATCCACCGGGAAAACAACCTTGACAAAAGCCTTGGCGGAATACTACCAAACTGCATGGGTTCCAGAGTTTGCTCGTGAGTACCTTCAGAAAAAATGGGATACAACAGGAGAGGTATGTACAAAAGAGGACCTAATTCAGATTGTAAAAGGACAAATAGTTGAGGAAAATAAAGCCCTCTCAGATGCCAATCGGATTCTTTTTTGCGATACCAATGTTTTAGTTACCCAGGTTTGGTCTGAAACCCATTTTGAAGGATATTGCAATCCTAAAATTTTGAATTGGGCGAATCGTTTTCATTACGACCATTACTTTTTAACGCATATTGACGTACCTTGGCAAGCAGATGATTTAAGAGACCGCCCTAACGATAGGGAAATTATGTTTAATTCTTTTAAAAAGTTACTTATCGCAAAAAAGCTACCTTTTACCGTTCTTAAGGGGTCTCACACAGTTCGAATGGAAGCGGCTAAAAAAATTGTAAATAAACTAATTGATTAAATGAAAACTTTGTCCGAGACCGATTTTGAACAACTCCAAAACAGCAACAGATCTGTTGAGTTGATTCAGCGACAGTATGAATTTCTAATTCATGGCACCTCTACTCAAAGAAACATAGAAGCAGCAACTTTAGGAAATGGAATTCAGAAATTAAGTTCACACACTCAAAGAGAGGCCCTAGATTATTTTTACAATCATAGAGAAGAGCGAAGCTGGATGAAGTTTGTGCCTGCATCAGGTGCTGCTAGCAGAATGTTAGCCCCTTTTTTTGCATTTCAAAAAGCCAGGACTTCCCCTGATTTCGACTTTGAGACCTATTGTGATTCTGATGAAGGGATTCCTATTGCGAAACTTTTTAAACAATTGAAGAAACTTCCATTTTATGCATTAGCCTATGCCAAAATCATTCAAAATGATTCTTTACCTATCAATGGTGAGCTTGAATTTTTTGAAGCTTTTGTTTCAACGGTTTTATTGGAAGAGGGTCTGGGGTATCCAAATTTACCTAAAGCACTCATTCCTTTTTTTAATGATGAACTTGGACAACAATGGACTGCATTTGAAGCTCAATTACAAGAGGGACTTCAATTAGGAGATCAATACAAAGCAATACCAATTCATTTAACCATTGATAAAGAAAATCGAGCGGCTTTTGAAGAAGTAGAATCAAAATTTAAGTCTAATCTAGATTCAGAGCTCCCTAAAAGTTTTAGTGTTGAATATTCTTATCAGCACCCTCTTACAGACACTCCTTATTTAAATGATCAGAACGAGTGGGTTCGTGACGAAGAAGGAAAGATCGCTTTCAGAAAAGGAGGCCATGGGGCTTTGCTTGAAAATTTAAATCATCTAGAAGCAGATTGCATTTGGATCAAAAATATTGATAATATTTTATTGAATGATGCCAACGCAATAGGTGAGCAGTGGATGCAAATTTTAGCAGGTTATTTGCTAAAAATTCAAAACCAATTGTTTTCTCATTTGAGGGCACTTGAAGATCAAAAATCGGACATCAATTTGGACGAAATAGTAACCTTTATCAAAATGCATTTTGATCCAGAATACAAACTGGATAATTCAGACAAATTACCCAAAGAAATCTTATTCGACTATCTGTACAGACCCATTCGAATTTGCGGAATGATACCCAATGAAGGAGCTAAAGGAGGCGGACCCTTTTGGAAAAAAGACGCTCAAGGGAGAAGACTTCAAATTATTGAAGGAGTAGAATTGGATATGAAACAGGAAGAACATAAAAGTGCAGTGAGTCAAAGCTCACACTTCAACCCAGTGATGATGGTTTGTGGAATCACAAATCATAAGGGAGAAAAGTTTTCACTCTATGACTTTAGAGACGATAAACGCTTTATGGTAAGCGAAAAGACTCAAGGCTCCTCAACGGTTAAAATATTGGAATGGCCCGGACTGTGGAATGGTGGAATGGCTGCTTGGAATTCTTTATTTATTGAGGTTCCATCAGAAACTTTTCACCCTGTTAAAACAATAGTGGATTTAATCCGGTGATATTATTTTTCATTTAATATCTTTGTAGCACATCTCAAAGGGGTGCCGTTTACGGCTGAGATTATACCCATTGAACCTGGGCAGGTAATGCTGCCAAGGGAAAATAGAACAGTTTTATTTATTAATTAAAAATAATCACCCCTTTTATTTGAATCAATTTATTCGAATGAAAACACAAGGATTATTTGCCATTTTAGCACTCACAGCTTTATCAATGAATGCTCAAAACGACACCGTTAAAAAGGCCAGTGACTCACTGCCTACGATTAGCTTGGAAGAAGTACAACTTATTGGCATACGTGCCAATGAAGATACTCCTGTCACGTTTACCAATATTACACAGAAAGAACTTGCTCCTAGAAATTTGGGTCAGGACATTCCCATTTTGTTGAATTATTTACCTGCAGTAGTAACTACCAGTGATGCTGGCGCAGGAATTGGTTACACCGGAATCAGAGTAAGAGGATCAGATGCAACCCGAGTAAATGTTACCATCAATGGTATTCCCTACAACGATTCAGAATCACAAGGAACCTTTTGGGTTAACCTACCTGACATTGCTTCCTCTGTTGAGGAATTTCAACTGCAGAGAGGAGTAGGAACATCTACCAACGGATCCGCAGCTTTTGGAGCAAGTCTTAATTTAGAAACTGCTGCACGGTCTGCTAAACCTTTCGTAGAGATGTCATCCAGTTTGGGAAGTTTTAGTTCTAGTAAAAATAGCTTTCAATTTTCAACAGGTGAACTCAATGACCGATTTACTTTTTCAGGACGCCTATCACAAATTCAATCTGAGGGTTATGTAGACCGGGCAAGCTCAAATTTAAAATCTTATTTTTTTCAGGGGACTTATCAAGATGAGAATACATTGGTCAAAGGATTGGCTTTTGGGGGGCATGAAATTACGTACCAATCGTGGTATGGTCTAGATGCGGTTACATTAGAATCAGATCGACGATCCAACCCAGCAGGCGCACTTTACGATAATAATGGTATGGCATCGGGTTTTTACGACAATCAAGTAGATGATTACACTCAAGACCATTTTCAATTGCATTGGAACGAAAAAATAGATGGATTTTGGAATTTTTCAGTGGGACTAAATTACACTTACGGCCGTGGATTTTATGAAGAATATAACGACTTGTGGGATGCTCAAAACATAAGTTTTGGTTCAGAGACTTCGTATTCGTATCTACAAATCCCTCAGTCTAATGATCCCGAAAATTTAATTAACGAAACCGAGAATATTAGTCAGAAATGGCTGGATAATAACTATTATGTTCTTACGCTGGGACTGAACTATCAAGACAACAAAACAAGTTTGAATTTTGGAGGTCTAGCAAGTCGTTATATTGGAGATCATTTCGGAGTGTTACTCTGGGGGCAACAAATTGGTGAATCCCTTCCCAATCATCGATTTTATGAAAACCAAGGAGTAAAAACCGAGGGGAGTACTTTTGTCAAACTTTCTCAAAATTTAAATAGTTCTTGGAATGCTTTTGTTGATTTACAACTTCGAGGGATAAACTACGAAGTGAGTGGTGAAATTGCTGGACCTTCAAACTTTACCATTTCAGACCAATTTCTATTTTTTAATCCTAAAGCTGGATTGACTTATCGTTTCTCAGAGGGTCAAAAGTTTTATCTTTCATATGCTAAAGCCCAACGAGAACCCAACAGAACAGACTATGAAAACGGAACCCCAAAACCAGAAAAATTGAATGATTTTGAATTGGGATGGCGTATCCAAAAAGAAGGGATTAAGGCACAGGCAAATGTGTATTGGATGGAATATAAGGATCAACTGGTACTCACTGGAGCTTTGGATGCTGTTGGGGCACCGATCAGACAGAACGTTGGGAAAAGTCGTCGTATTGGATTGGAAGTAGAAGCACAATGGCAGTTTTTGGATCAGTTTATTTGGAAACCCAATTTTGCTTTAAGTAGCAATAAAAACCTAGATTTCTATTTCAAGCGTGACGGTGTTCTTGAGGCATTAGACAATACAAATTTATCGTTTTCGCCAAATTTTATTGCAGCTAACGCATTTGTTTTTGCGCCCACTACTAGCTTTCAGTTGGGATTGCTTTCCAAATATATAGGCCAGCAGTTTATGGGCAATATTGATTCTGATAATTCCAAGTTGGACGCCTATTTTGTTTCTGATATTTCAGTGGTTTGGACATGGGAACCCAACAATTGGATGAAAAGGATTCAGTGGTCTGTTTTAGTTAACAATATTTTTAATGCAAAGTATGAATCCAACGGATACTTTTACACCTTTGATGATAGTTGGTCTGACCCTGAAAAAATAACGACTGTGGAGGGAGCAGGGTACTATCCTCAGGCAGGGATTAATTTTCTAACGGGAGTAACGATATTATTTTAAAAACCGATAAGCAACGGACAAGCGAGCAACAAATTGATTAAACTCACTTTGGGGATTGGCGTTTAGCAGTTGTTGTCCGTGAAAGGTTACTTTTAGTTGGGTGTTGTATTCTAACCCTAATTCCATACCGTAACCTAATGTTGTGGGATCAATTTGTTCATTAAAAAATAGCTGCCTACTCTCAGCAGAAGACAGATGTATTTGAAAGTTAGGAAACATCCAAAAAGACAAACGGCTGTTGGTTAAAGCATCTTCAGCTAACAAACGCTGGTAAACCCATCCTAATTTAAGATAATGATCTAAAAAGCTTGTACTCTTAAAATTGGGAACCGATGGACCTTGAATCCATTTGATTCCCATACTGATTCCCATATTAGAATTTTGGATGTTAGAGCGCTTGATAGGGATTTTATTGAATAAGTTGCCATGAATGGTCCCTCCAATAGGATTCATTAAAAAATCGAAAGTATTGAGCGCGTCAATTTTGTTTCCAACCCAGAGGGTTTGAGTGCCAAAAACGGTTAAACCTGAATAAAACCCCACTTTGGAATCGTATCTAATTTTAAGTATTTCAGCTGTTAGGTCTAGATGCTTTAAACTACTGGCACCAATAATTCCTGTTCGAATTAAATGGATTCTGAAACTACTTTCCTCTCTTTTTTCCGACGTAAAATCTATTTCTAATAATTGAGCGGTTGTGATTTGACTCCAAAGTAAAATTCCTAAAAACCAAAAAGTATTTTTGTAAAAACGATAACAAGGATTAAACATATTGTACAATTTTGAGTTAATTGTTCACACTTAAAATTCCATTATAATTTTGAACCTGATAAAACAAGAGCGATTGGGGTGGAGATAAATTTTCACTGGGATTCAGTAATTGTCCAGTAGCAAGACTGTATTGAAATTCCTCACAACTACAAACGGCTAACACCCCTTCAATAGAAAGTTTGGAACAGTTCTCTGGGGGATGATTCGGACAGGTAGCTTCCCAAGCAAGAAAACTAGATCCATTTAAATTAAACAGGATAATGCCATTGATACCCACCCCATCTACAAGCAAACTACCCCCTACATAGTTCAAATTACTGTATAAGGGGAGGGACAAGTTAAACTCTCTTTGAAATCGGATATCAATTAAATACGGGTTTCTTTCTAAAGGTCTTTTGCCGCAACTGGATACCAGCATAAGCAGAGTAAATGAAATACAGAAAAGGGGATTTTTTTTAATCGCTTGTTTCAATTGTGTATATTTGATTTAGAATCCACCTTTGGGAGGATTTTTTGTTTATATAAAACGTAGAAAACATGAGTAAAGTATCTTATTACACCGAAGAGGGCTTAAAAAAACTACGTCAAGAGTTAAATCAATTAAAAGACGTTGAGCGCCCCAAAGCGTCACAAGCTATTGCGGAAGCAAGGGATAAAGGAGATTTGAGTGAAAATGCAGAATACGATGCAGCCAAAGAAGCTCAAGGAATGTTGGAAATGCAGATTGCCAAGTTGGAGAATACTCTAGCCAATGCAAGAATTATCAACGAATCGGAACTTGACACTTCAAAAGTGCTAGTCCTCTCAACAGTAGAAGTGAAAAACACGACTAACGGTGCTACGATGAAGTATACTTTAGTAGCTCAGAGTGAAGCCGATCTTAAATCGGGTAAAATATCTGTTGATTCACCTATTGGTAAAGGACTACTTGGGAAAGAGGTTGGAGAAACAGCTACTATTTCAGTACCAAACGGTACAATAGAGTTTGAAGTCCTTTCCATAAGCAGATCTTAATGAAAACGCTTTTTACCAAAATAATTTCTGGTGAAATCCCAAGCTACAAAATAGCGGAAGACTCTAACTGCTATGCTTTTTTGGATATCAACCCCAACGTTAAGGGGCATGTACTTTGTGTTCCAAAAGTTGCCGTTGATAAACTTTTTGATCTTCCCCAAGACCATTATGAGCAATTGATGTCATTTTCTAGAAAGGTGGCACTAGGTCTTAGAAATGCAGTTCCTTGCAAACGAATTGCGTTGTCTGTCATTGGACTTGAAGTTCCCCATGCTCACGTTCATCTAATCCCAATTGAAGACATGCGAGATGCTAGTTTTCAAAAGAAAACAACGGTTAGCCCTGAAGAAATGAAAGCCCTAGCATTAAAAATTTCAAAAGCAGTGCAACAAATAAATTAGGTTGATTTTTTATCTGTTTTATTTAAGATAAGCTGAAAAGTTGTCCCCTTTCCTAAAGCTGTATTTTGGATACTGATTTTTCCAGTGTGAAAGTCCTCTACAATGCGCTTTGCTAAAGATAAGCCTAAACCCCAACCTCTTGCTTTAGTGGTAAAACCAGGCTTGAAGATTTTTGCTGCTGTTTCCTTTTTCATACCCGATCCCGAATCCTGAACAAGGATTTCTACAAAAGGAGCAAATTCTTTAAGGCTGATATGCAGAACACCTTTACCCTTCATGGCATCAATTCCATTTTTAATTAAATTTTCTAGAGTCCACCCAATTAACTGTGGATTGAAAGGGAGGATTATTTTTTGTTCAGGAAGTTCTAGTTTAAATTGGATTTGATCCGAAGTTCTTTTTTGAAGATAGGCTACTGTATTTTGAATTGCCTTAACGATATCGTTTGCCTGCAATTCGGGAATGGAGCCAACTTTGGAAAAACGATCGGTAATTAAATTAAGCCGTTCAATATCTTTTTCAATTTCCGTTAAGGCAGATGATTCAGGTTGTTTTTCTTTCAACAAGGTGAGCCAACCCATCATTGAGGTTAGGGGAGTACCAATTTGGTGTGCGGTTTCTTTTGCCATGGCTGCCCACAATCGATTTTGTTCTGCAATTTTTGCTGTTTTAAACACAAAATAAAGAACAGCTCCAAATAAAATAATTATTAATAATAAGGCTAAGGGATAGTATTGTAATTTTTTAAGGGTAATGGAATCTCCGTAATAAAGTTTTTGGTCAATTACTAGAATGCCAGAAGTATCTTTGTATTGAATAAGGATCGGTAGATTTTCTTGTTTTATTTTTTCAAGAATTTGATACAAATCGGTAGAGTCTTGTTTTTGTTCATCCCAATCAATATTTCGTATTTCAAGAATTTTGTCTTGTGCGTCAACCTGTATCATGGGGTTTTGACCTGAGCGCTGTAAAATTTCAAAAGTGAGGTTGTTTAAATCTTGATTTTGGATGTACTCCTCTTGCGCCATAGCCCAAAGCTCCATTTTGGTTCGCTCTTCCAAACTTAAATTCCGAAATAAGATGTTGGTATTCCATAAAATTAAAGCCACAATCGCAAAAGCAAAAAACAACCAACTGTTTTTGAGTTTACCGATAAAGTTCTGGGCCCATTTCATGTAAAGCTTTGTAGCGAAGATAATTCAATTTAAGAAAATGAGAGAAAGGGGAGTTTGCCCCTAAAACTTTTATTATTTTTGTTCGAAAGGATTATTAATTATGGAGATACTTGGGAAAATTAAATGGATCGATGAAACAAAAACTTACGGAACCAATGGTTTTCGAAAAAGAGAGGTTGTTGTGACTACCGAGGAGCAGTATCCTCAGCATATTTTAGTTGAATTTATCCAAGATAAATGTGATTTACTTAATGCATACCAAGTGGGTCAGTCTGTTAAAATTGGAATTAATCTGCGAGGCAGAGAATGGGTAAACCCCCAAGGAGAAACAAAATATTTTAATTCTGTTCAAGGATGGCGTATTGAAGCGGGAGAGGCAGCTGCAGCTCCTTCAGAAATGCCTCCAATGCCACCGGCTTCAGCATTCAAACCTGCAGAAGGTGATGCCAATGAGGTTGAAGACGATTTGCCGTTTTAAGCATTATTCAATAATTCTTGATATCTAAAGCAGTCTACAAGATGGTCGTTGACCATACCTGTGGCTTGCATATGGGCATAAACCACAGTTGGGCCTACAAATTTAAACCCTTCTTTTTTCAAGGTTTTGCTGATTTTTTCAGCTAAAGGAGTAAAGGGAGGAATCTCATCTAGTGTTTGAAATGTATTGGTTATGGGTACCCCGTTTAAAAAATCCCAGATGAAATTAGAAAAACTCCCGTAGTTTTTTTGGGTTTTGATAAAGGCTTGTGCATTGTTAACTGCTGCTTCAATTTTTAATCGATTTCTGATAATACCCGCATCCTTCTTTAAAGCAGCTATTTTTCCACTATCGTAGGCAGCTATTTTTTGATACTCAAACTGATCAAAAGCATGAGAAAAGTTTTGCCTTTTTCGCAACACTGTGATCCAACTCAATCCCGCTTGAAAGGTCTCTAAGGTCAAGAACTCAAAGAGTTTTTGATCTTCAAACACAGGCACACCCCATTCGTTATCATGATAGTTTTCATACAACGAATCCCCCAAGCACCACTGACAGCGTTTTTTAACCATAACCTAAAGGTAAAAAAAAAGCATCCATTCGGATGCTTTTAATAGTAAGGGTAATGGATAACATTTACACAAGTGCAACACGTTGGTATCCTGTTACAGTAACCTCTCCTGCTGACTTTACATAAGCGGCTACGGAAACTTTACTGTCTTTAATGTAATCTTGATTTACGAGAGTATTGTCTTTGTAAAAACGTTTGATTTTACCTTTGACAATATTATCTAACATAGCTTCTGGCTTACCTTCTTGACGAAGTTGATCCTTTGCAATTTCGATTTCCTTTTCCACTACTGAAGCGTCTACGTGATCTTCATTAAGTGCAATTGGATTCATTGCGGCTACTTGCATGGCTACATTTTTTGCAACTTCAGCACCATTATCAATAGTATCTGAAAGCCCTACAAGGGATGCAATTTTATTTCCAGCGTGAATGTAGCTTCCAACAAAAGGAGCTTTAAGGGTTTTAAACCCTCCGATTTCAATTTTTTCACCAATTACTCCTGTTTGTTCAGTCAGTTTTTCAGCTACAGTCATTCCTTCAAAAGAAGCGGCTAAAAAGTCGTCTAGTGATTCACATTCTAAGGCAAGGTCAACCAAATCATTAGCCAATTTTAAATATGAATCATTTTTAGCTACAAAGTCCGTTTCACAATTTACAGAAACGACTACTCCTGCTGTATGATCTGCATTTACCTTAGCCAAAACAGCTCCTTCAGAGGATTCTCTGTCAGCTCTATTTGCAGCTACTTTTTGCCCTTTTTTTCTAAGGTTTTCTACAGCTTTGTCAAAGTCTCCTTCTGCTTCAACAAGCGCTTTTTTACAATCCATCATTCCTGCGCCAGTTGCTTGGCGGAGTTTGTTTACTTCAGATGCAGTAATTTTCACAGTTTTTTATTTTAATTAGTTATGCTTCTTTTTCTTCTGAATCCGCAGCAGTTTCAGGAGCTGTGGGTTCTTCTTTAGGGGCTTCAACGGGAGCCTCAGCTACTGGTTCAGCTACTACAGCTTCCTTTTCTTCTTGCTTTACAGCAGCTTCCATATCTTTCGCATCGCTGTCAGAAGTTCCTTCTTTTTCTTTCTTTCTTTCGCCAAGACCTTCTGCAACTGCACCAGTTACAAGGCTTAAGATTTTGTCAATAGACTTAGAGGCATCATCGTTTGATGGAATTACAAAATCAACATCACGAGGATCAGAATTTGTGTCTACCATAGCAAAAATGGGAATCTTTAATTTTTGAGCTTCTTTAACAGCAATGTGCTCACGAGTTGTGTCCACAATAAAAATAGCGCCAGGTAGGCGTGTCATCTCAGTAATTGAACCTAAATTCTTTTCTAGTTTAGCTCTAAGGCGGTCTACTTGCAAACGTTCTTTTTTAGAAAGCGTTTCAAAAGTACCGTCTTTTTTCATTCGATCAATTGCCCCCATTTTTTTAACTGCCTTTCGGATCGTTACAAAATTGGTTAACATTCCACCGGGCCAACGCTCAGTGATGTAAGGCATATTGACTGCTTTTGCTTTTTCAGCAACAATATCTTTTGCTTGTTTCTTGGTTGCTACAAATAAGATTTTTCTACCTGAGGAAGCAATTTTCTTTAAAGCTTCGTTGGTTTCTTCAATCTTAGCAGCAGTTTTGTAAAGATTGATAATGTGGATTCCATTGCGCTCCATGTAGATGAAGGGAGCCATGTTTGGATTCCATTTTCGGGTTAAGTGTCCAAAATGGACGCCTGCATTGAGCAGGTCATTTACTTCTGGTTTTGCCATTGTGTTTTAGTTTACGTTCCTTTTGAATAGCAACAAATCTTTGGATTTGTTTAGATGCTAAACTAATTTCCGCCATAGCGGTTTTAAGCAACTGGTTAAATAATAAATGAATGAACTTTGTTTTGCCGAAACAAAACGACACCAATTATCGTTTCGAGAATTGGAATTTTTTTCTTGCCTTCTTCTGACCGAATTTTTTACGTTCAACCATACGAGGATCACGAGTCAACAAACCTTCAGGTTTTAGGTCGGCACGGTATTCTTCGTTGATTTGGCATAGTGCTCTAGCAATTGCCAATCGAACAGCTTCAGCTTGACCATTTGATCCACCTCCTTTAACCGTTACATTTAAATCGTAATTACCCTCTGTGTTGGTTAACAAGAAAGGCTGTTGGATTTTGTATTGTAATGTAGAAGTTGGAAAATAGTCTGTGTATTTCTTTTTGTTTACCGTGATCGCTCCTTTTCCTTCACTTACGTAAATTCTTGCAACAGAAGTTTTTCTTCGGCCTATGGTGTGAACAGTATCCATTATAAATAATCGTTTATGTTAATGGTTTTTGGATTTTGTGCATCGTGCTGGTGTTCTGCACCACCGTGGACACGAAGGTTTCTGAATAAATCAGCACCTAATTTATTTTTGGGAAGCATCCCCTTTACTGCGTTTTCAACTAATCGAGTGTCTCGTTTGTTGTGCAATTGAGTTGCGTTGAGAATACGTTGTCCACCTGGATATCCTGTATGGCGTACGTATTCTTTTTGTTCCCATTTGTTTCCACTCAGGGTAACATGTGCAGCGTTGAGAACAATTACATTGTCACCACAATCTACGTGAGGGGTGTAATTGGGTTTGAATTTACCTCTTAAAAATTTTGCAATAATAGCAGCAACTCTACCAAGAGGTAGGTCTTTGACATCTACTACGATCCATTCTTTATTGACCGTATTAGCATTTGCAGAAATTGTTTTATAACTTAATGTATTCACAATAAATAATTTTATCCGTTGATAAATTGTTCCAACGGGCTGCAAATGTACAATTATATATGAGTTTGAAAAAATTTTTTATTCTAATTTTCAATCTGGGTAAAACCGTAAAAGGTTTTTGTTAATGAGCTTCTAACCAGTTTGTTCCAATTCCGATATCCACGACCAGTGGAACGTCTAAAGAAAAGGCATTTTCCATTTCTCTTTTTACCATTGTTTGTAAAGCATCTACCTCATCTTTAGGCACGTCAAAGACGAGTTCATCATGTACTTGAAGCAACATTTTGGAGTTCCAATTTTCATTTTCAAGCTTTTCCTGAATGGTGATCATGGCCAATTTTATAATATCTGCTGCACTCCCCTGTATGGGGGCATTAACAGCATTTCGTTCTGCTGCTCCGCGAACTACTGCGTTTTGAGAATTGATGTCTTTTAAATAACGTCTTCGACCCAATACGGTAGTTACATACCCGTGGTCTCGTGCAAAATCGACTTGATCGTGAATGTAGCTCCTCAACTTAGGATAGGTGGCGTAGTAGGTGTCTATGAGTTCTTTGGATTCGCTACGGTTTAAATCTGTTTGTTGACTCAGCCCAAAGGCAGACACTCCGTAAATGATCCCAAAATTGACTGTTTTAGCGTTGCTTCTTTGAGCTCGACTTACTTCTTCTAAAGGGACATTAAACACTTTTGCAGCGGTAGCTTGATGAATGTCTTCTTTATTTTGAAAAGCGGTTACCATTCCTTCATCCTTACTTAATGCAGCAATGATACGCAATTCAATTTGTGAATAGTCGGCCGCCATAAGGATGTGATTTTCATCTCTGGGGATAAAGGCCTTTCGAACTTGCTGCCCCCGTGGAGTTCGAATTGGAATATTTTGAAGATTTGGATTATTACTACTTAGCCTTCCTGTTGCAGCTACAGCTTGGTTGTATTTAGTATGAACCCTCCCAGTTTTGGGATTAATTTCTTTAGGAAGCGCCTCAACATAAGTATTTTGAAGCTTTTTTAACGAACGCCAGTCTAAGATATCTGAAACAATAGGATGTTCTTTTGCTAAATAAGAGAGTACATCTTCCGCAGTTGAATATTGACCGGTCTTTGTTTTTTTTGGTTTGTCAACCAATTTAAGCTTATCAAAAAGAATGGGACCAAGTTGTTTTGGAGAAGCTAGGTTAAATGTTTCACCAGCTGCAGTAAAAATGGCTTCCTCTAGTTTTTGGATGTCCACGGTCAAATTTTTGGAGAGTTCTTCTAAAAAGGGGACATCTAAATTAATCCCTTCGCATTCCATAGCGGTGAGGACTTTAACCAAGGGGAGTTCCACTTTTGTGTAAAGATCCAGAGTTTTTGCAGCTTCCATTTCTTTTGCAAAATGGTGTTTGAGTTGGAAGGTAACATCTGCATCTTCAACTGCATACTCGGTTTGTTTTTCTACAGGAACATCACGCATACTGCCTTGATTGACTCCTTTTTTACCGATGAGTTCGGTGATGGATTGCGGACTGTAGTCTAAATATGTCTCGGCCAAAACATCCATATTATGACGCATATCAGGATTGATCAAATAGTGTGCAATCAGGGTATCAAAAAGAGGTGCATTTACCTTCAAATCATAATTCCGTAATACTTTCAAATCGTATTTGAGATTATGTCCTATTTTTTCTATTTCTGGATGCTCAAAAAAGGATTTAAAAGGTTCGAGGATGGCGAGTACTTCCTCCCTATTTTCTGGAAGAACAAGATAAAATCCTTTAGATTCTTCCCAGCAAAAAGCAATTCCAACCAGTTCGGCTTGTAAGGCAACTAAAGAGGTTGTTTCTGTGTCAAAGCAAACACTTTTTTGTTGCAGTAAATTTTGTAGAAGGAGTTTTCTAGAAAGCGGACTGTTTACGGTTTGATACCAGTGTTTCTTGGTGGTCAAATCTTGTCGTCCTGTAGCTTGGTTATCCGAGGTATTACCGCTTCCTGGTGCAGCAAAAAGATCAAACTGTTGTCCTTGTTGTTGTACTTTGTTTGGAGCGGTTTCTTTTGGAGTAGTTGTTTCTTCAGATAGCGAAAAGATTTTTTTAAAATTCTCTGTAATTCTTCTAAATTCGAGTTCATCAAAAAGCGAACTTACCGCTTTTGTATCTGGCTCGCTCAGTTGGTAATCCTTGGCATTAAATTGAACAGGAACGTCTAAAATGATGGTAGCCAATTGTTTAGACAAAATCCCCAATTCCTTATTGTCTTCAATTTTTTCTTTCAACTTCCCTTTTATTTCTTGGGTGTTATTGAGGAGCCCTTCCATGCTTCCGTAGGCTTTGATAAACTTCTTGGCTGTTTTGTCTCCTACTCCTGGGAGTCCGGGAATATTATCTACGGCGTCACCCATCATTCCGAGGTAGTCAATAACTTGTTCGGGACGTTCTACTTCAAATTTTTCTTGTACTTCTGGAATTCCCCAAATCTCAATTCCATTACCCATACGTGCGGGACGGTACATAAAAATATTTTCAGAGACCAATTGGGCAAAATCTTTATCTGGTGTAACCATAAAAACCTGGTACCCCTCTTTTTCAGCTTGTTTGGCTAAGGTTCCAATAATATCGTCTGCTTCAAACCCTTCTTTCTCTATTACAGGAATTTGCATGGCTTCCAATATTTGCTGAATGTAAGGGACAGCAATTCGGATTGCCTCAGGAGTTTCGTCTCGATTTGCTTTGTATTCGGTAAACATCTCGGTTCTTGTAGCCGACCCTCCTTTATCGAAACACACCGCAAGGTGATCGGGGCGTTCGCGTTTAATTACATCAAGTAATGAATTGGTAAACCCCATGACGGCGGAGGTATCCATGCCCTTGGAATTGATCCGAGGATTTTTGATAAAAGCATAGTATCCTCTGAAAATAAGTGCGTAGGCGTCGAGTAAAAAAAGACGTTTTTGTTGGCTCATACGATAAATATAAAAAACGATTGGGCAATCGGATTCATTCCTTGTTTTTATTTGAAACAGAATTTAATTTTTTACAAATCCCATGAACATCCAACCCTAGATTTTCTAAAAGCTTTTGAGTTGTTCCATGTGTTACAAATTCATCAGGGACTCCTTCTAAATCTAACGGAGTTGAATATTGGTGTAGTGCACCAAATTCTAATACAGCACTTCCTACTCCCCCTTTTACTGTTCCTTCTTCAAAAACAATAATGCGTTCGTAATTTTTAAAAATACCGTGTAACATTTCAGCATCTAGTGGCTTTACAAAGCCTAAATCGAAATGAGCAAACCATTCCGAATTCGCCAACTTTGTTAGGGATTCACTGATGGTTTGAGCCAGTGTACCGATGGAAAGTAGCGCAAATCGACTTCCCGTTTTTAATTGTTCTCCTTTCCCCCATTCTGTTTTTTCAAAGTTAAAGGAAAGCTCGTCTAGCTGACTGTATCCTCTAGGATAGCGAATTGCCAAAGGTTGATCCAAGCCCAGTTGGGCAGTGTAAATTAAATCTTGAAGTACTTTTGCATTGCGAGGTGCAGCTATTGTAAGGTTTGGAATGCAACGCAAATAAGCCATGTCAAATACTCCGTGATGTGTTGGACCGTCATGTCCTACTATTCCTGCCCGATCAATACAAAAGACAACAGGAAGTTTTTGGAGGGCTACATCGTGGATTATTTGATCGTAAGAGCGTTGTAAAAAAGTGGAATAAATTACACAAAAAGGTACCAAGCCCTGGGTAGCCATACCCGAAGCTAATGTGACTGCATGTTGTTCTGCGATTCCGACATCAATACAACGTTCAGGAAATTCCTCCATCATTTCTACCAAACCGCTGCCAGTTGGCATGGCGGGTGTGATTGCCACTATTTTAGCATTTTGTTTTGCTAAAAACTTGAGTGTTTTTCCAAAGATGTCCTGAAATTTAATTTTCTGTTTTCCGTTTGCGGGATTCAGTTTACCAGTCAAAGGGTCAAACTTTCCGGGTGCGTGATAGGTGACTTGTTTGTTTTCTGCAATAGGAAGCCCTTTTCCTTTTTTGGTTACCAGATGGAGCAACCTTGGACCAGATTGCTTTTTTTCTTCTTTAAAATAGTTGACCAACAAATCTAAATCGTGTCCGTCAATAGGGCCTGAATAGGTAATGTTTAGATTTTGAAAAAAATTGGGAAGGTTTGCCTTTTCTTTTTTTACCGCATCAAAATAATTTTTGAGTGCCCCCACACTGGGGTCAATCCCCATACTGTTATCATTCAACACAATCAAGACATTGGCATTGGTAGTTCCCAAATGATTTAGAGCTTCAAAAGCCATTCCATTGGCAATTGAAGCATCTCCGATCACGGCAATATGATGCCTTTCAATACTTTGAAGTTTTGCACTGATTGCCATTCCCAAAGCCGCAGAAATTGCAGTACCTGCATGTCCTGTTCCAAACACATCGTAGGGACTTTCTTCTCGCTTTGGAAATCCGCTAATACCACCTAGTTGACGTAATTGATCAAAGGCTGCTTTTCTTCCAGTAAGCATTTTATGACCGTAAGCCTGATGACCCACATCCCACAACAGTAGGTCGTCTGGTGTATTAAAAACGTAATGCAAGGCAATACTCAATTCCACTGTACCTAAACTTGATCCCAAATGTCCTTCTCCTTTCGCCAAAGAATCAATAATGGCTTTACGCAAGTAAGCAGCCAAATCAAGCAATTGATCTTGATCAAATTTTCGCAATGTTAAAGGATCTGGTATGTGATCCAAAACAGGTTTTGACATGCCGTAAAGGTACATAAATCCCAGAGGGATTGAATGCCCTTAGATTTTGTATTTTTGAGGATGCAATTGGACGATTCTTTCTTTATGAAACAAGCTTTATTAGAAGCAGAAAAAGCATTTCATGCAGACGAAGTTCCTGTAGGAGCCGTTGTTGTTGTTGGGGATCGAGTCATTGCCCGAGCTCATAATTTAACAGAGCGCCTTCACGATGTTACGGCACATGCCGAAATGCAAGCCATTACTTCAGCAGCAAATTTTTTAAATGGGAAATATTTAGTGGGTTGTACCCTTTACGTTACTTTAGAGCCTTGTGTAATGTGTGCAGGGGCGCTAACTTGGAGTCAGCTGGAAAGAGTCGTTTATGGCGCCTCAGATTCCAAACGGGGCTTTGCTCAGGCTGGATTGAATCTGCATCCCAAAACAGCCATTCGAAATGGTGTATTGGCGGAGGAGTCTAAAAATCTTTTGGATCGGTTTTTTGCTAAGAAAAGGGCATAAAAAAAGCACCTCATTGAAGAAGTGCTTGAATCATAGTAAGCATATATAAATTATAATAGGCTGATGTTGGAAGCTTGCTTCCCCTTTTTACCTTCTTCTTCTACATACTCTACTTTCGCCCCTTCTCTAAGGGTCACGCCATCTAGGGCTGAAATGTGAACGAATACGTCTTCGCCAGACTCATCGTTGGTAATGAAACCAAATCCTTTAGCTTCATTGAAAAATTTAACTGTACCAGTCATGTGTTTATTTAAAAATTATGATGCAAAGGTAGGTTTAAAATCCATGACAAACCGATTTTTAACAGTTTTTATTATTGAAAGCAATTGATTTTCAATATTTTTCAATGAATTTTACTAAAAAAACAGACATGTTAGCCGAGCTTAGGCACTTAGAGCCTTAGGATGGAGTAAAGCTACCTAAAGGCTAAATGATGTATCATAAGTTTGTTCCTCTGATAGAAGTATTTGAGAAAAGATCATTTGTTCTCCCTCATTTTCCTAAAGTTTTCCTCACTTAAGGTGTAGTCTTTTAGGCGTTTTCCTTTCCAACGATGGTAAAGAAAAAGGGGTAAAAAAACAAAGGCCCCAGTCAGTACAGTAAAACCGATAATGCGCTCTCCTTCCTCAAAGTTGATTTGGGTTTTATGATACAGTCCATACCCGAGGCAACTCAGGATACCAATAAATAAAAATCTCAATAAAAGTTTCATTCTTTAGGTGCTGCGGTAGATTTTAGATGTAATTCTTTCATCTGCTCTTTATTTAAGGCGGAAGGAGCATCGATCATAACGTCTCTTCCCGCATTGTTTTTAGGGAAGGCAATAAAGTCTCGAATGGTTTCTTCACCTCCTAAAATGGCTACCAAACGATCCAGTCCAAAGGCAATTCCCCCGTGGGGTGGCGCTCCATATTGGAAGGCATTTATAAGAAATCCAAATTGGGCTTCGGCTTCTTCTTTTGTAAACCCAAGCAGGTCAAAAAGCTGTGCTTGGAGAGCTTGATCGTGAATACGAATGGACCCTCCTCCAATTTCGTTACCGTTGAGAACAAGGTCATAAGCATTGGCTTTCACAGCCCCTGGATCTGATTGAAGCAATTCTAGATTGTCGGGTTTGGGTGCTGTAAAAGGATGGTGCATGGCATGATAACGCTTGCTTTCTTCGTCCCATTCCAATAAAGGAAAATCAGTAATCCAAAGCGGAGCAAATTCATCTGACTTTCTCAAACCTAGACGTGTGGCGAGTTCCATTCGGAGTGCACTCAACTGAGTTCGGGTTGTTTTAGTTTCACCCGACAGAATTAAAATTAAATCTCCTGCTTGAGCATCGCAATGATTAGCCCATTTGGAGAGGTCGTCTTGGCTGAAAAACTTATCTACAGAAGATTTAAAACTACCATCTTCGTTGCATTTAACATAAACCAACCCTTTAGCTCCAATTTGTGGTCTTTTGACCCAATCAATTAGAGCATCAATTTCTTTTCGGCTCATTTCTGCTGCATCAGGTACAGCAATTCCTACAACCAATTCCTGACTGTCAAATACACCAAACCCTTTGCCTTGAGCAAGCGCATTGAACTCTTTAAAAATCATTCCAAAGCGAATATCAGGTTTGTCATTCCCATAGGTTTTCATTGCCTCATCGAAGGACATTCTTGGAAATTTAGCAACTTCAACCCCTTTAATTTCTTTGAGTAAATGACGGGTCAATCCTTCGAACTGATTCAGGATGTCTTCCTGTTCTACAAAAGTCATCTCACAATCAATTTGAGTAAACTCAGGCTGTCTGTCTGCCCGAAGGTCTTCATCCCGAAAACACTTGACAATTTGAAAGTATTTATCTAATCCCCCTACCATGAGAAGTTGTTTAAAGGTTTGAGGAGATTGAGGCAAGGCATAAAACTGCCCTTGATTCATTCGAGAGGGAACCACAAAATCACGAGCTCCTTCAGGTGTAGATTTGATTAAATAGGGAGTTTCTACATCAACAAATCCAGCATCAGAGAGGTAATTGCGAACGGCCATAGTAACTTGATGTCGAAACAAAATATTTTGTTTTACGGGATTTCGCCTCAGGTCAAGATAACGGTATTGCATTCGTAGTTCTTCACCGCCATCGGTTTGATCTTCTATGGTAAAGGGAGGTGTCTTGGAAGGGTTTAGAACATTCAATTCTTCCACCAAAACTTCAATGGAACCTGTAGCCATATTTGGGTTTTTAGACTCTCGTTCAATAACGGTTCCTTTAACTTGAATGACAAATTCGCGACCCAGTCCTTGGGCCGCTTCAAAGACATTTTTCGGAGTGCGTTCTTCATCAAATACCAATTGGGTAAGCCCGTAACGATCTCTTAAATCAATCCAAACGATGAATCCTTTATTTCTGTTTTTTTGAACCCAGCCCGATAAGGTTACCTTCTGGTTGAGTTGTTCTATGGAGAGTGCTCCACAATGATGAGATCTATGCATGCTAAATAAATGTTGGACAAAAATAAAAAATCCTGAGGGGTCAACCTCAGAATTTATTAATCTTTATAAAATCTTCTTGATCCAAAGCTTTATTGAATAGACAATAGTAAATGTAGCAGGGACAATCACCAAGGTCAAGAAAGTAGCAAAGGTCAATCCGAAAATCACGGTCCAAGCCAAAGGCCCCCAGAAAATTACATTGTCTCCACCGATGTAAATTTTAGGATCCCATTCGGAGAATAAAGAGAAAAAGTCAATATTCAATCCAATGGCCAATGGGATTAAACCAAGAACGGTGGTAATGGCAGTTAAAATTACAGGACGTAAACGCGCTGCTCCCCCTTCAATAATTTCGGGTATGGCCAGTTTTTTTGAAAGAAGTACCTCAGCTTCTAATCCTTCGCTGTCGTGCTTTCGATCAATGAGCAGTTGGGTGTAATCCAGAAGTACCACACCATTGTTTACTACTATTCCAGCGAGAGCAATAATTCCCATCATGGTCATAAGGATAACGAAAGGCATTTGAAATGATATTAACCCTAAAAACACCCCTGTAAAGCTTAAAAAGATTGATAAGAGAATGATCAGTGGCTTGGAAATGGAGTTAAATTGGAAGACAAGTAGTAACAGAATAATACCCAAAGCGGCTGCCAGTGCATTAGACAAGAAAGACATGTTTTTTTCCTGTTCTTCGATTTCACCAGAGAACTTGAAATTAACGCCATTGGGAAGGTTAAAATTATTGAGTGCTGTTTTCACTTGATCCACAACCTCATTGGCATTAAATCCTGCCAGAACAGGAGAGTAAAGAGTTACCACTCGAGTGAGTTCACGGTGTTTAATAGCATTAAAACTGGTAATGCTTTTCTGGGTAACCAAAGCTGCAATTGGAATTTCTTTAATTCGTCCAGTCGCCTGATCTCTAAAAATGATATTTTGGTTAAACAAAGCGTCGTTATTGTATCGGTTTGCTTTATCGAACCGTATGTTAATGTCGTAATCATCTCCATCTTTTTTAAATACTCCAGCTTTAGAGCCAAAGAGGGAGGTTCTTAACAGTTGTCCAATTTGAGAAGCCGAAACGCCTAGTTCACCCGCCTTTTTTCGGTCAATCACCAGCTGTGTACCGGGTTTGTTTTTGTTAACGTTAATTTTGAGTTCTTCAACGCCGCTTACATTTACTCTATTGAGAAAATCTTTCATTTGTTCGGCCGTCTGGATGAGTTCCAAATAACCAGCACCTGTAATTTCAATTGTTATGGGGTATCCTGCGGGAGGTCCATTGGCATCTTTTTCAACAGAGATGGCAACACCAGGGAATTTTTCAAATAATTGTTCTTGAATTGCTTTTCGCAGACTTTCACTAGAGACCCCTTCTCTGAATTTAAATTCCTGCATGGTTAATGTAATTTTCCCTTTATGAGGAAGCTCATTTGTATTCCCGTTATCAATCACTGGATTTCCAGCACCTTCTCCAACTTGTGCAACCATAGATTCAACCAAAAGGTTTTTTCCATTTTTGTTGAATTCAGGTCGGGCCATAACCGATAAGATTTCATTCTCTATTTGTTTGGTAGTACGATTGGTTTTTGAAATTGCGGTTCCTTCAGGATATTCAATAAAAACCAAGATTTGTTTGGGCTGGTTATCTGGGAAAAACTCAACTTTTGGAGGGAAAATTCCCATAAGTGCAAATGAGAGGAATAAGAGGATGAAAGTTCCTCCTAAAAATAAATAAGGTTTGATTCCATGAAGGGCAAAACTCAAGAATTTTCTGTAGCCATTTTCTAAACGAACCAAGAATGATGTCTGAAAAGCAACAGCCCACTTTTTTAAGAATAGCTTGTACAACCAAAAAAGGATAGGCACTAAAACCATTAGATTTCCAAAAACACGCGTTTGAGGTGAGGCAAATAATAGTAAAACTCCTAACCCCCCCATAAAGAATGTTAGTCTCCATAAAGATTTAGAACTGATTTCTTTTTCACTGATGTCCATAAATTGAGACACTAACATGGAATTAAAGAAAATTGCTACAATGAGAGAAGAACCCAAAACGACGGATAGTGTAATGGGGAAATAGATCATAAACTCTCCCATCAGTCCTGGCCATGCACCAAGAGGTACAAAAGCCCCAATCGTTGTTGCTGTAGAAACAATAATTGGGAAGGCAATTTCTCCAATACCAGCTTTAGCAGCTTGTATTCTGGAATATCCTTCTTTTTCCATCAAACGATAAACGTTTTCAACAACAACAATTCCATTATCCACTAGCATTCCAAGTCCCATAACTAGTCCAAAAAGAACCATGGTATTCATTGTGTACCCTAAAAACGAGAGAATCATAAAAGACATGAACATTGACATGGGTATGGCAAATCCTACAAAAAGGGCATTTCTAAATCCAAGGAAGAACATCAAAACAGTAACAACTAAAATCACCCCAAAGATGATGGAGTTGACCAATTCACTGATTTGATTTAGTGTCATATTGGACTGATCATTGGACACTACAATTTCCAAGTCATTCGGTAAGTCAAGCGAATTGTCAGAAACTAGAGCTTTTATTTCTTGAGAGGCCTGCACAAGATTTTTACCTCCCCTTTTAACCACGTCAAGAAGGATGGCTTTTTCACCAAAAGAACGTGCAAAAGAAGTCACTTCCTTTTCTTTAAAAGTAATTTCAGCAAGATCGCCCAGATACACAGGCCCTTTATCTGTCTTTACAACAAAATCTTTGAGTTCATCAGGGTTTTCGATTTCGCCTGACAACCGGATGTTTCTTCGTTGACCACCACTGACAATATTCCCTCCTGAGATGGTCGTATTTTCTCTGGAAATAGCTCCTAAAATATCATTAAACGAAACTTTAGCTGCTGTCATCTTGTAAATATCCACAGCAACTTCAACTTCAAAAACTTGGATTCCGCGAATATTAACCTCTTTAATTTGGGATAATTGTTCGATGCGCGATTCAATTTTTTCAGCAAAGACTTTGAGTTGTTCAATGGGATAATCGCCACTTAAGGTGATGTTCAAAATGGGTTGAAGTTCGGAAAAATCCAACTCAAAAATATTGGGTTCAACTTTGGCATTGTTAAATACAGGCCAGTCAGGACCTGCTGTAATTCCATCGACAAGGTCTTTGACTTTCTGTTTGGCCTCATCAATAGTAATATTTTCATCAAATTCAATATCAATTACAGAGAAATCTTCAGAAGAGGTAGAACGTATTTCTACTAAATTTGGAACACCTTTTAAGGCCTCTTCCAAAGGGTCAGTGATGGAACGTTCGATGTCTTCAGCTGTATTTCCAGGATACACTGTACTGACAAAAACTTTAGTGTCATTAATTTCTGGAAAGGTTTCTCTGGGCATTGAGAAATAGGAGCTTATTCCTAAAATCAAAAAGAGGATCATGATTACATAAACCACAGTTCGGTGATCGATTGCCCAACTGGATAGTGCAAATTCTTTAATTTTTGGTGTTTTCATTTGAGGTCAGGTTTATTGCTCGATTCGTTTAACTTTCTGATTGGGCTCTAGGAAGCCAACCCCCTCATCGATGAGTAAGTCACCCTCGGAAACACCTTTAGTTATTTCAATCATTTCGTTCTTCGTTTTCCCCAATTGAACAAAACGTTGTGTTGCAACAAATTTATTTTCACCTTCAGGTTTAGCTAAAACAAATACATAATCTTGCCCTTTTGAATTGGCTCTGAGAATTCTTCTAGGAATCATTAGAGCCTTAGGGTTCGAGTAATCGATAACACTCAATTTTGCATTTAAATTGGGTTTAATTTCCCTATTCGGATTTTCTAGAGGAGCTTCTATTCTGAAGGTCCGATTGCTTGGCTGGATGTAATTCCCGGTTTGGCGAATCAGGGTACTTTGTATTTGTCCTAGTACAGGAATTTCGACAAGTGCTTGGCTTCCTTTGACAATAAAAGTCAAGTAGTTCTCAGGGACATCGGCTTCAACATACATACTTTTTAGATTGACAATTCGAAGAATGGGTGTAACCCCTGGCGCTACATTGGCTCCCTGATTTGTAAATAGTTGATCTATTGTACCACTAAAAGGAGCGTAAATTTTAGTCTTAGCAAGTTGACGCTTCATTTGTGCCAATTGCTTTTCTTGGGCTTCATAGCGTGTTTTAGCTTCTAGATACATCATTTCAGAACCAATTTTTTGATTCCACAAACGTTCAGTTCTCTCGAAAGTAGTTTTTGCTAAATCCAATTGAAGTTTAATTTGCTCCATTTGTTCTTGAAGTCCAGCATCATCTACTTTAGCAAGTAACGCACCCTTACTAACGAGTTGTCCTTCCTTAACGTAAATACGATCAAGTTTTCCTCCGAATTCAGGATAAAGGTCTAGGTTTTGTCGAGTTTTAATATTGGCCTGAACTTCTATGGTATGTTTGAAATCCACAGCTTCAAGAGGAAACGCCGTTACCAAAACACGTTTTTCGTTGACTGAGATTTTATCAATAGCAGCGTTTACTTCCTCAAGCTTCAAAGTAGCGGAGTTGATTTGTTCCGTTAATTTGGTTTTTTGTGCTTGTAAGGATTCCAGACTGTTGGAGGAAGTACTTTTGCCTTGTTCCATTTCTGTACCTTGCCCACAACTGGACAATACTAAAGAGAGACTGATTAAAAGGATTGCTTTTTTCATTGATCTGTGGTGTTAAGTAGTGTTTCTAAATTCAATTTTTTCTGAATGACATTTTGAATGGCTGATATGTAATTGTTCTGGGCGCTGTAGAGCTGCAATTGTGCTTGACGGAGTTCAAAAGAACTTGCCATTCCTTCAAAGTATTTCGATTGATTTTTTTGTTCAATTCGGTTTGCTAGTGCCAAGTTTTCCTTATTTGTGAAATACGTTTCTACGGCCAATTCATATTCGTTTAAGGCTGCTTGAAATTCAATATTGATACGCTCTTGCGTTTCTTCTAATGTTGTTTCTGCTTGTTCAACGGCGATTTTGGCTTTTTGTGTTTGTGCTCTTCGCTTAAAAGAACTAAAAATGGGAATTTGTAAATTGACACCAACAAGTGCAGCACCAAACCACTTCTGATCGGAATTTACAAAGGAGAATGTTTGACTATTCCCTGTGTAATTTCCACTGAGGAAAGCAGCCAGTCGAGGGAGGTTTTTTGATTTTTCGTATTTGTACAACAAACTTTCAGATTTCAAGTTGCTGGATGCAATTTTGATGTCAATGTTGTTGTCTAGACTTGAATCGGATTCAAATTTTTCATCAAAAAGCCCTTCGGTAGTAAGTGCTTCTAAATTATCTACAAGCTCCAGAGGAGACTCAGTTGGAAATCCCATAAGGAGTTTCAACATGTCCAATGTGATGTTTTTTGTGTTTTGAGCATAACGAAGTTGTGTTTCAACCCCTGATAGTGTTAAGCGAAGTTGTTCCACACTTTCTTCTTCGTCAAAGCCGTTTCTGTACAAGATTCTTACCTCCTCGAGGTTTGCACTCAGGTTGGTTTTGTTTTTTTCTAAGAAGAGAATGTTTTCTTCAATGAGAAGAACAGAGCTGTAGGTTGACACAATATTTTTTTTAATTTCTAAGGCTGTTTTTTCAAGAATATTTTTTGAAATATCCAGATAAACTTTTGAAGCTTCCAACCCCACAATGTAGGAACCGTCAAATAACAATTGCTGAAGAGTTACTCCACCATCCATAGTTTGTGGTGTTCCAAACTGTACTTCAGCAAACTCGCCTTCTTTTCCACCAAAAAATTGAGCAGGGATCAAAGAGGTTGGGAGTTCAAGGAAGTTTTGGTAATTGGCGCTTGCGCTTATCTGTGGTAAGCCAATGGCTATGGTGCTCCAGCGTTCCTTGTAAGCACGTTGTACCTCTCGACTTGCGTTCAGTATTTGTCGGTTGTTTTCTTGTCCGAAAGTAACGGCCTGTTCTAATGTAACACGTTTGGGCAGATCTTGAGCAATGATTTGATTAAAGCATAACATCAAGAGCATTAGTAGCTTGAGGTTGGTTTTCATAGGTTGAGTTCTTTTTTATAATTTTTTAGTTTTTCCAAGCCTAAAGGAGTGCAAATCGCACGTAGATGGTATTCCGAAAAGTCAATTAATAATTGGTCAATTTTATATCGATCAATAGGGAATAATTCAATGTCTGTGACTCCTTTAATTCCATTAAAGTAAATTCGAGTAATAAAATCTACTTTGATATCGCTTCTAAAAAGCCCTGTTTCTATTCCTTTAATGAGGCTATTTGAAAAAGAATCATTCAGGATTTCAAATTCCTTAAATTTGACTTTGGCATACAGTGAAGGATAATATTTTTGAAGTTGGTATTGCGGAGAATTTTGTTCATTCGAAAGGTGTTTTAGTGCTTCCCTTTTCAATTGATACAATTCAATGATTGGATCCTTAGCTTGTTTGGAAATATTTTGAATGTTCTCTATGATGCGATTGAAGTGAAAAAAGCTTGCTTCTTCAACTAGGGCTTCCTTATTTGAAAAGTGAGCATAGATTGTCTTTTTTG
This sequence comes from Flavobacteriaceae bacterium, assembly GCA_029243165.1. Classification (GTDB taxonomy): domain Bacteria; phylum Bacteroidota; class Bacteroidia; order Flavobacteriales; family Flavobacteriaceae; genus MS024-2A. Next base: position 33,413 of record JAQWSN010000009.1, on the reverse strand, counting down.
AGATGCCTATGTGTTGGGCAATTTCGTCCATAGTTACACTTTTAAACCCATATTGTAAAAAAAGGCTTATTGCCTGGTTTACAATTTCATCTTTCATTTCTTTTTTTTTGCAAAGGTAGTAAAGGAAACTAAAAAAACAACAAAAGTTTCCAAAGTTTCTTTTTTAAAATAATGATTAAGTTTATTTTTACAAAAAAACCATTAAATGTCATACTACAGCGAACAGTTTCTAAATTACCTTCATTCCGTTTACAAAAAGGAAACTCCCGCAGGTTTGTACGAGCCCATTGACTATCTTCTTAATTTAGGAGGAAAGCGCATACGCCCTATGCTTACGCTTATGGCCACAGATTTGTATCAAGGAAAAATGAAAGAAAGCCTTCCAGCTGCACTTTCAGTTGAATTGTTTCACAATTTTACACTTATGCATGACGATATCATGGATGAGGCTCCATTGCGAAGAGGGCATAAAACGGTTCATACCAAGTGGGATATTAACACTGGAATTCTCTCTGGAGATGCCATGCTTGTTCAAGCGTATCAAGCCTTAGAAGCTTACCCTAATCTGCTATTTGGAAAACTAACACGTCTTTTAAGCCAAACAGCCATTGAAGTTTGTGAAGGTCAGCAGTACGATGTTGATTTTGAAAGTCAGAACGAAACAACCATTGATGCGTATTTAGAAATGATTCGACTTAAAACGGCAGTTTTGGTTGGATGTGCACTTAAAATGGGAGCTTATGTCGCAGAGAAAGATGAAGCAGAAGCTCAAAAAATTTATGATTTTGGGATCTTTCTTGGGATGGCTTTTCAAATACAAGATGATTATTTAGATGCTTTTGGTAATCCAGAAACCTTTGGGAAACAAGTAGGAGGAGACATTATCGAAAATAAAAAAACCATCTTGTATCACAAAGCACTGATGATGGGCTCTGACGACCAAAAAGCTCAATTAAAACACTGGTTTAAAACTAGTGAGGCATTTTCTACTGAAGATAAAATTTCAGCAGTAAAAGATCATTTTCTTGTAACAGGTGCCGCAGAGGCCAGTCAAAAACTGATGCAAAATTACACTCAAAAAGCATTTAATACACTGGAATCCTTATCATTAAATCATGAAGCCAGTACAGTTTTAATTGATTTTGCAAATCAGTTAATGCAAAGAAAATTCTAAAATAACCTTTTGAAAAAGGCGGTTAAAAACCATCCGATTTGTTTGAATGAAAAGGAAGAAAGAACTAAAATTTCTTCTCTGAGAGAAGTCTTTTCGTCTAAAAAACGGAAAATTCTGATAGGAGGATTTTTGTCAAACATGCGAATAAAAAGTTCGCTACCGTAAGCATTGTATTGATCCAAAACATCTAAAAAGAGTAGGTCATAAAACCAAAATCGATTTTTTTGACTAAAGGCTGTCATCGGTTTTCCTGTCTTCAAAAAAGGAATCAATCGATTGATTTGTCTGACGGTATTTTTAAAAGTAAATCCTGTGCTGGCTTTGGTCCAGCCTCCAGCCGTTCCAATGTGAAGCAGCGAAGTGGTATTGGACTGACTGAATGGAAAACAACTCATGGGAATGTTGCCTTGCTCTTTTTCTTCTATGAGGTAATCTGTTATTCCAATTTTATCCAAGTATTTTTTTATTCCATCCTCGTATTCTTCAACGGCCAATAGTTCTTTTGAAAACAAGGTGTACTCTATTAATGCATGTTGATCGTCTTGAGGGAGTAGATACAAAAATCGAGTCTGCTGATGTTGAGGGATGTTAAAATCCATAAACAGGATTTTATTTGGATCAAAACTCCCCTTTGGTGCTTTGACAAACCAACCGATAAAATGTTGCTTGAGCACAGGGTATTTTGATTGGGAAAGCAATGCCTTTGGATCAAATAAACTACTGAATACTCTAGGAGCAGTAAAAACTCCTTGATCGGTTACCACCTTTGTATTTTCCAATTCTGATTCTAGTTTTTGTACGTTAGCATTGAGGACATGAACGTTTTTTGAATCGGTAAATGAAGGAAAGTATTTTTTGTAAAAGGCAGCGGAGCGGAGCATTTTGTATTGGTAAGGAGCTAGTTCAAAGTACTGGCTTTTTTCCGAACTAATGAAGCCCGCTTCGTCCCACGTTTGGAAAATTAAATCATCAAAATTACCCTGCCTTTTTTCCCAAAACGACCAGGTCCTGTCGTTGCTGTTTTTGAGTTCTTTTTCGATGAGTAGGATCTTTTTTTCAGAAAAGAAAGTATCCTCTTGCATTGCTTTTAGTAAAAGCAAGCCTGCAGCTCCCCCTCCGCAAATGATAAAGTCAAATTTTGCTTCTTTCATAAACAACTCAAGGTAAAAGTAATTAAATCGGGCTGAACTGTACTATTATTCCTTTGAAGTCTTTATTTTTGTCAAAAAAAATTTTGGATACAATCATAGATTTTTTTGAATCAATAAGCCCTGTTACGGGTGCATTTTATGCAACCTTGTTTACTTGGGGACTTACCGCTTTGGGCGCCTCACTTGTCTTTTTTGTCAAAGGTATGAATCGCGCTTTACTAGATGGTTTACTTGGCTTTACTGGGGGTGTCATGGTTGCAGCTAGCTTTTGGAGTTTATTGGCCCCAGGAATCGAAATGAGTCCTGGAGAAGGATTCGTAAAGGTTATCCCAGCTGCAATTGGGTTTGCTCTAGGAGCCATGTTTATTTTTGGTTTGGATAAAGTTTTACCACATATCCACATCAATTTTAAAGAAAGCGAAGGGATTAAGACCCCATGGCATCGAACCACTTTACTCGTTTTAGCAATTACGTTACATAATATTCCAGAGGGTTTAGCTGTTGGGGTGCTCTTTGGAGGTGTTGCGGCGGGGATCCCTGAAGCATCCATAACGGGAGCAGTAGCATTGGCTATCGGGATTGGAATTCAAAACTTTCCTGAGGGAATTGCGGTTTCCATGCCAATGAGAAGGCAGGGAGTCAGTCGTTTTAAAAGTTTTTGGTACGGACAGCTTTCTGCAATAGTAGAGCCTGTGGCAGCTGTGATTGGAGCTGTTGCGGTTACATTTTTCACTCCACTCTTACCCTATGCACTTGCATTTGCTGCTGGAGCTATGATTTTTGTGGTTGTTGAAGAGGTAATTCCTGAAACACAGCAAGACAAATACACGGATATTGCAACTCTTGGTTTTATTGGCGGATTTATTGTGATGATGACCTTAGACGTTGCCCTGGGCTAGTTTTCTTTATCTTTAAATGATTGCCAGCCTTGCGCAGTCAATTCGATTTGATGTCCTAATCCCGTAATAAGCTGACAACCAGCATTTTTATCTACGGCATGGCCAATAACAGTAAGTAAAGGATGATTTTTGATTTGCTCAAAATCTTTTTGAGCAATTGTAAAGAGTAATTCGTAATCCTCACCTCCATTTAAAATAGCTGTGGTAGAATTGAACTTAAATTCCTCACAAATTAGGTTTACCTCAGGATCTACAGGTAATTTTTCTTCAAAAAGATGGAAACCGACATGAGAGGATTTTGCAAGGTGAAATACTTCTGAAGAGAGTCCGTCACTGATATCAATCATTGATGTAGGAATAATTTTCAATTCATCCAATAAATCAATAATATCCTTTCTAGCTTCAGGTTTGAGCTGACGCTCTATGCTGTAGCTGTAGGATGTTAAATCGGGTTGAGAATTTGGATTAACTTTAAACACAGCTTTTTCACGCTCCAAAACCTGAAGACCTGTGTAAGCAGCGCCTAAGTCTCCACTAACCACCAACAAATCATTTTCTTTTGCGCCCGCTCGAGTTACAATATTATTCTTTGAGGCCTTTCCAAGGGCAGTAACCGAAAGCATTAGACCAGCGGTACTGCTGGTTGTATCTCCTCCAACTAGGTCAACCTTGTAATTACGGCAGGCGAGATTAATTCCCTCATACAATTCTTCCAATGCTTCTAGGGTAAATCGATTTGAAACCGCCAAGGAGATCGTTATTTGTGTTGGTCTAGCATTCATTGCATAAATGTCAGACAGATTCACCATCACAGCTTTGTAACCCAAATGTTTTAGAGGCATGTAACTCAAATCAAAATGAATTCCTTCGATTAACAAGTCGGTGCTGATTAAGGTCTGGTGCTTGGAATGCTCAATAATTGCCGCATCGTCACCAATTCCTAAAACACTTGATTTATTGTGAAGTTTCACCGATTGTGTCAGGTGATCAATTAAGGCAAACTCTCCCAGATTTCCTAAAGGAGTTTTTGATGTATTTTTATCTTCAAACATGGGTCAAAAGTAAGGAACCCTTGTAAAATGTTAAAGCTTTACAAGCCATATGTTTTTTTAGTAATTTTAAAAAAAATTCCAATGCGATTTGTTGCCCTTAAAATTCTATTCCTTTTTTTGTTTTTAAGTTGTACCAAAGAGGAGCCAGTTGATTCATCTAAAATTGACCCCAGTACCGATAATTCGGTGTCATCGAGTTCAACGAATTCTACAGATACAGATACTGAATTAACAGTTTCCTTTACTCCTTGCGAAAATGGAATGGCTGGAACATATCCTTGTAAAGGATTTAATCTTCTCTCTAGGATCTCACTGGGTCAATTTAATAGTAGTTCTGCAAATGATAATTGGGGTTGGACCGATCCTGAAACAGGGATAGAATATGTACTCAATGGTTTGGATGATGGTACAGCATTCATTTCAATTGAAGATCCTGAAGCCCCTCTTTATTTGGGTAAATTACCCACAGCGAGCAGTCCGAGTGCCTGGCGAGATGTCAAAGTATTTAACAATCACGCCTTTATTGTAAGTGAAGCTCCAGACCATGGGATGCAGGTTTTCGATTTAACCCGCTTGAGAGGTCTTGAAGAGCCACAAACTTTTATTGCAGATGCCAGAATGAGAGATTTTGGAAATGCACACAACATTGCCATTAACGAAGAAACGGGATTTGCATACGTCATTGGATCAGCGCTTTATGAAGGAGGCCCCGTTTTTATTGATATTAACGACCCTAAAAACCCTGTTTTAGTTGGAGGCTTCGAAACGGCTGCGTACACCCATGATGCTCAAATTGTGATTTATCAGGGGCCTGACACAAATTACCAAGGAAAAGAACTTCTTTTTGGAAGTAATAGTGATGGAGGAGCGAACAATAAGGTGGTCATTGTTGATGTAAGCGATAAGGAAAACCCTGAGTGGATTCAATCCATTTCTTATGAAAATGGAGGATATACCCATCAGGGGTATCTTTCGGAAGACCACCGTTACTTTTTCCTTGGTGATGAGTTGGATGAATTAAACTTGGGTTCTCCGACCTCTACAAGAGTATTTGACTTGACTGATATTTCAGCGCCCAAGCTTCATTTAAATTATTATGCAAATGTAAATTCGATTGACCACAACGGATACACCAAAGGAGAACAGTTTTTTATGGCAAGTTACACCGCTGGTCTTAGAGTATTTGATATCAGTGGGATCGATGAAAAACAAATTGAAGAAATAGGATTTTTTGATACTTTTCCTTCGAATAACAGAGCCTCTTTTAATGGCGCTTGGAATGTTTATCCTTACTTTGAAAGTGGAGTTATTGCGATCAATGACATAGAATCAGGTTTATTTTTAGTTAAAGCTATTCAAGAGTAATGAAGTCTTGGATACAGGTATTCTTTCTCTTAGTCTTTACTGGGTGTACATCCTCAAGTGAAACAAATTGGTCTTTTTTGCCTTCAGTAAATGGGAATTGGGAAATCGTCAACGTTTTTGGTGGAACTCAAGAAGACATTGCCCATGGCATAAGTTTTACTGCAGATGGGGGCGTTATTATCGTTGGAAATACACAAAGTACAAATGGAGATTTTTCAGATAAGAATCGACCGGGGAGCGATATTTTTTTAATGAAACTTAATTCTGAATTTGATTTGGAGTGGACACAAACCTATGGAGGTTCTGATGACGATCGCGGACATGGAGTAATTCAACTCAGCGATGGGGGCTATGCTGCAATAGGCTACAGCAAAAGTGACGATGGAGATGCCAGTTTAAATCAAGGTCAACATGACAACTGGATTATTAGAACAGATGCCCAAGGATCATTACTATGGCAAAAAAGTTTTGGATTTTTAGGACATGACCATGCTTACAATATCATTGCTACCTCTGATGGGGGATTATTTTTCAATGGTTTTTTGGATGTTACAGCCTCCAATGGAGAAGGACAAGATGGTAAGCATAGAATGGGTTCTGCAAAACACGGCGTTGGGGAGTTTTGGTGCCACAAACTGGATTTTGACGGGAATTTACAATGGAGGAGGTATTTTGGTGGAACCAGTAATGATAGATCCTATGATGCAATTCAGACAAAGGAAGGAGATTTTGTTTTGGCAGGAAGTTCAGAAAGTCAAGATGTTGACATTTCAAATCCGAAAGGAGGATACGACCTTTGGGTAGTAAAAATTGATTCAAAGGGAAATTTACTTTGGGAACGTTCTGTGGGCGGTAGTGAATACGATATCGGAAAAGCAATCATTGAAACCTTTTCAGGAGAATATCTCATTGCAGGACAGTCAACAAGTCAAGATAAAGATATTAGCAAGTTTTATGGGGGTTCCGACGGACTTCTTGTTCGTCTTTCTTCAAATGGGGAGTTAGTGCAAACCTTGAATCTAGGAGACGAAGGATTTGACACATTGAATGATCTTGTTCAAAGACCAGACGGGACCTTAGTTGCAATTGGACACAGTGGTTCTGATCAAATGGAGACCGTAGCACCAAATAATGATGTAATTCTTTATTACACCCTAGCCAATGGAGCAATATTGAGTAAGCATCGATTGGGAGGTGAAGGGTTGGATCTTGCAGAGGCAATAACCATGAATTCAAAGGGAGACTTAATTGTGGTAGGGAGTACAGAAAGTACTTCAGGACTATTTTCCAATTCTAAAGGAGGCAAAGATCTTTTTGTGGCTGTTTGGAATTAAATATCCCAATTTATCAATAGTTTAAATCAATAAGTCTTTTAAGCAAATCTCAATAAATACGCTATATTTGCATATTATTTAGATTAATTCTTTATAAGATGATAAAGGTTGCTAAAACAGCAAAAGACAAAGTTGCATTGCTCATGAAAGAGGAAGGTTTTGACCCTTCCAAGGATTATGTTCGTGTGGGAGTCAAAAGTGGAGGTTGTTCGGGATTGTCGTATGATCTAAAATTTGATCATGCGCTTCACACTGACGATAAACTTTTTGAAGACAATCAGGTCAAGATTTTAGTGGACAAAAAAAGTCTTCTTTACTTGATCGGAACCACACTTGAATATTCAGGAGGTCTGAATGGGAAAGGATTTGTATTCAACAATCCTAATGCACAACGAACTTGCGGATGTGGTGAAAGTTTTTCATTATAAAAAAACAATATGGCTTACACTGAAGAAGAATTAAAAAAAGAATTAGAAACCAAAGAATACGAGTACGGTTTTTACACGGATATCGATTCAGATACTTTTCCTAGTGGCTTGAATAAAGATATTGTAAAAAAAATATCCAAAAAGAAAGGGGAACCCGAATGGATGACAGAATGGCGATTGAAAGCTTTCGAATCTTGGTCTGAAATGACAGAACCTGAGTGGTCTAATGTAGAATACAAAAAACCTGATTTACAGGCGATTTCTTATTATTCTGCACCAAAATCCAAGCCCAAATACGAAAGTCTGGATGAGGTGGATCCTGAATTGCTTAAAACATTTGAAAAGCTTGGAATTTCAATTGACGAACAAAAGAAACTATCGGGTGTTGCTGTAGATATTGTTATGGATTCTGTATCGGTAGCTACCACTTTCAAGAAAACTTTAGCAGAAAAAGGAATTATTTTCTGTTCAATCTCTGAGGCAATTAAAGAGCATCCAGACTTAGTAAAGAAATACATTGGATCGGTAATTCCGCCAAAAGATAATTATTATGCAGGCCTCAACAGCGCAGTTTTTACTGACGGTTCGTTTTGTTACATACCCAAAGGTGTGCGTTGCCCCATGGAATTATCCACCTACTTTAGAATCAATCAAGCTGGAACGGGTCAGTTTGAACGGACACTTGTAATTGCGGATAAGGGAAGTTATGTAAGTTATTTGGAGGGATGCACCGCTCCTTCCAGAGATGAAAATCAACTACATGCCGCTGTAGTAGAACTGATTGCACTTGACGATGCAGAGATCAAATATTCTACAGTACAGAACTGGTTTCCCGGAGATAAAGAGGGTAAAGGAGGCGTTTTTAATTTTGTGACCAAACGTGGAATTTGCCACGAAAGATCTAAAATTTCATGGACTCAAGTAGAAACAGGATCTGCTGTAACTTGGAAATATCCATCCTGTATTTTAAAGGGGAATAATTCTGTTGGAGAATTTTATTCTATTGCTGTGACCAACAATTATCAGCAGGCAGATACAGGAACCAAAATGATTCATCTAGGGAAAAATACCAAGAGCACAATTATTTCTAAAGGAATTTCTGCGGGGAAATCACAAAACAGTTACCGTGGGTTGGTACAAGTAGGGGCTCGAGCTAAAAATGCTCGAAACTTTTCACAGTGCGACTCCTTACTGATGGGCAACGATTGCGGTGCACACACTTTTCCTTACATCGAAGCAAAAAACAATTCAGCTCAGATAGAGCACGAAGCAACTACCAGTAAGATCGGGGAAGATCAAATCTTTTACTGCAACCAAAGAGGAATCGATACTGAAAAAGCTATTGCGCTGATTGTTAATGGATTCAGCAAAGAGGTTTTAAACAAACTCCCCATGGAATTTGCTGTAGAGGCACAAAAATTATTAGAAATCTCCCTAGAGGGATCCGTAGGATAAAAAAATAAATATGCTAACAATAGAAAATTTACACGCTGAAGTAGAAGGGAAAGCAATTCTTAAAGGAATTGACCTCGACGTTAAGGCAGGAGAAATACACGCAATAATGGGACCCAACGGTTCGGGGAAAAGCACCTTATCCTCATTGATTGCCGGAAACGAAGATTATGAAGTAACCGAAGGGAAAATGCTCCTCAGAGGAAAAGATTTATCCGAATTAAATGCCGAAGAACGTGCTCATGAAGGAGTCTTTCTTTCATTTCAGTACCCAGTAGAAATACCAGGTGTGTCTGTGACAAATTTTATCAAAACGGCAATTAATGCAAACCGAAAAGCAAAAGGTTTGGAAGACATGCCCGCCAGTGAATTACTTAAAAAAATCAGAGAAAAGGCAAAGCTTCTCGAAATTGATTCTAAGTTTTTATCTCGATCGTTGAACGAAAGTTTTTCCGGAGGAGAGAAAAAAAGAAATGAAATTTTTCAAATGGCGATGCTAGAGCCCTCTATTTCTATTTTAGACGAAACAGACTCTGGACTGGATATTGATGCTCTTAAAATTGTTGCTAATGGAGTCAATAAACTCAAGAGTAAAGACAATGCAACCATAGTAATAACCCATTATCAAAGGTTACTTGACTACATTGTCCCTGACTTTGTCCACGTCCTTTTTGACGGAAAAATTGTCAAATCAGGAACTAAAGAATTGGCGCACGAACTGGAAGCAAAAGGATACGATTGGATCAAAGAATTAGCATAATATGGAATTTAAAGAAAAATTAATTTCATCACATCTCGCTTTTGAGGAAGACCTGGATCTCAATGACAGTATCTATGAAACCAGAGCTACTGCGCTCAAGGTTTTTGAAGAGAAGGGATTTCCATCTAAAAAAGAGGAAGCTTGGAAGTACACTTCTTTAGAGGCATTGACCCAAAAAGACTATGCATTATTTCCGAAGTCCACAACTAGCATCGACGTTAATGATGTAAAAAAATATTTCCTCTACGATACAGATACGTATAAAGTCATCTTCATCGATGGGGTTTACAGTCCTTTTTTATCGAATACCACCCACGATGGATTGGATGTTTGTTTGATGTCAGCAGCCTTAACTAAGCCAAAATATCGTGATTTAATAGACAGATACTTCAACAAAATAGCACCCAAGGACGATAGTATGACGGCCTTAAATACCTCTTATGCAAAAGAGGGAGCTTACATTTACATCCCTAAAAGTATTGTAGCTGAGAAGCCGATTGAAATCATCCATTTTTCATCAGGTAATGAAAATGCCTTGTGGCTTCAACCAAGAAATTTGATTGTAGTTGATGAAAATGCTCAGGTTCAGATAATTGAACGCCATCAAAGTCTTAAAGAACATCCTGTGGTAACCAATTGCGTTACTGAGATTTATGTTCATCAAAGTGCATTTTTAGATTATTACAAATTACAGAATGACCTTCCAACGGCTTCGCTAATTGACAATACTTTTATTGTTCAAGAAAAAAACAGCCATGCAAGCGTCCATACTTTTTCTTTGGGAGGTAAAATAATTCGAAATAATTTGCGCTATTTCCACAAAGGAGAACACGTTATGTCTACCCTTAAAGGAGTGACTATTTTACAGGGAAAGCAACATGTGGATCATGCAACTTTGGTGCATCACGCGCAGCCAAACTGTGAAAGTCATCAAGACTACAAAGGGATATTTGCAGAACGTTCGGAAGGAGTGTTTAATGGACAAATTTTGGTTGATAAAATTGCGCAAAAAACAAACGCATTTCAGCAAAATAATAACATCCTTTTAGATGACAAGGCTACGGTAAATACAAAACCTCAATTGGAAATTTTTGCAGACGATGTAAAATGCTCTCACGGATGTACCATTGGACAGTTAGATGAGGAAGCACTTTTTTATCTTCGATCTAGAGGAATTCCCAAAAAAGAAGCCAAGGCACTGATGACATACGCTTTTGCAAATAATGTTTTAGAAAGCGTTCAACTTCCTTCTCTAAAGAAACGTATCAACGGGCAAATTGCAAAGAAGCTCGGAGTTAATCTTGGATTCGATTTATAAAATGTTTGACGTAAACAAAATCCGATCTGACTTTCCTATCCTTTCTAGAAAAGTAAATGGACAGCCTTTGGTGTATTTTGACAATGCAGCAACTTCGCAAACACCTGTTCAAGTGATTGACGTGATCACTGATTATTACACCCGGTTGAATTCGAATATTCACAGAGGAGTTCATAAATTGAGCCAAGAAGCTACCGAGGCGTATGAAGCTGCACGAAAAACAATACAGAATCATTTTAATGCTGCACACGCTCATGAAATTATTTTTACTGCTGGAACTACAGAAAGCATTAATCTAATTGCAACAGGGTACACAAATATACTTCAGCCCGGTGATGAACTTCTAATATCAGCACTCGAACACCATTCCAATATCGTTCCTTGGCAAATGCTTTGTGAAAGAACAGGAGCAATTTTAAAAGTAATTCCGATGACCCAATTGGGTACTCTTGACAGCAATGCATTTGAAACCCTTTTAAATGAAAAAACACGTTTGATTTTTGTCAATCATGTTTCCAATGCTTTAGGAACGGTAAATCCTATTGAAGAAATTATCCAAAAAGGACATGCAGTAGGAGCAGAAGTTCTAATTGATGGAGCCCAAGCGTGTCCTCATATCAAACCTGATGTTCAAGCATTGGATGCAGACTATTACGTTACCTCAGCCCACAAACTTTGTGGCCCAACCGGTGTTGGGATGCTTTACGGGAAATCATCGTTATTGAATCAACTTCCACCCTATCAGGGAGGAGGAGAAATGATCGCTACAGTAACTTTTGAAAAAACGACTTATGCTGATCTACCTCACAAATTTGAAGCAGGCACTCCTAATATCGCAGGAGGGATTGCTTTTGGAGCTGCATTAGATTACATGAATTCGATTGGTTTTGAGGCTATTGCAACTTATGAAGCCACTTTGTTAGATTATGCTACAGAAGCACTACTTAAAATTCCAGGGTTAAAAATTTATGGAGAAGCGCCTGAAAAAACTGCAGTCATCTCCTTTAATGTTGAAGGGATTCACCCCTATGACATTGGAAGTATTTTAGATCAAATGGGAATCGCAGTCCGCACGGGACATCATTGTGCCCAACCCATTATGGATTTTTATCAAATTCCTGGAACCATTCGAGCTTCTTTTTCATTTTACAATACCAAAGAAGAAATAGATCGTCTTGTTGTAGGGCTTCAGAAAGCCATAGCAATGTTGCAATAAATTTTATAATTTTATTACGTATGGAAACGATCACAGAGAAACAGCAAGAGGTAATTGAGGAGTTTTCCTTATTTGAAGATTGGATGCAACGTTACGAGTACATGATTGATCTGGGTAAATCCTTACCCCTGATTTCAGAGGAACACAAAACAGAAGACAACATTATTAAGGGATGCCAAAGCAAGGTATGGGTTCATGCGGGTTTAGAAGATGACCGATTGGTTTTTACTGCTGATAGTGATGCCATTATTACCAAGGGAATAATAGCTATTTTAATTCGTGTTTTTTCCAACCAACCCCCCAAAGCTATTTTGGAAGCACAAACCGATTTTATTGATCAAATAGGGTTAAAGGAGCATTTATCACCCACCCGTGCCAATGGTTTAGTGTCTATGATCAAACAAATCAAAATGTACGCAGTGGCTTATCAAACTCAACTAAATTAATAGCAATGTCAGAAACAACAGATACTGGAGCCTTAGGTGAAAAAATTGTCACGGTTTTAAAAACGATTTACGATCCTGAAATCCCTGTGGATATTTATGAATTGGGATTGATCTATGATGTATTTGTCAATGAAGATAGGGATGTAAAAATTTTAATGACCTTGACCACCCCTAATTGTCCTGTGGCAGAGTCTCTGCCTATGGAGGTAGAAGAAAAAGTAAAATCTTTGGACGAGGTAAAAGATGCTGAGGTGGAAATCACATTTGATCCTCCTTGGACTAAGGAACTGATGAGCGAAGAGGCCAAATTGGAATTGGGAATGCTTTAACCTATGGGAGCTCAGATCGTCAATAAAGTTGCGAAAAGTCCCTTGATCAATTTTGATCTGGAAGAATGGATTCCTCAAGGTCACCGAAGCCAAATAGACCTTTCTCAGTGGTTGGAAGAAGGCTTTATTTTACGTGAAAAACATTTCCGAGAAGCGCTTAAAAAAGAGGACTGGTCTCGTTATCAAGACCATTTTATTGCTCTTGAATGCTCCTCAGACGCGATTCTACCTGCCTGGGCCTCTCTTTTGGTTTGTAGCCATTTACAACCCTTTGCAAAAGAAGTTGTAATGGGAAGTTTGGAAGATTTGGAACGCCATTTGTTTTCCAAAACCTTAAGGGAACTTGATTTGACTCCTTACAAAGACAAGCCTTTGATGATCAAAGGATGTTCTGACCCCTCCATTCCAAAAGATGCTTACATTCAATTGATTCAGAGATTGCAACCCGTAGTAAAAAGTTTATTCTACGGAGAAGCCTGTTCTTCCGTACCTTTATGGAAGGCAAAAAAGAAAAGTGAAGGCTCAAGCTAAAAAAATTTTGATCATTTCTTATTACTGGCCCCCCTCTGGAGGTTCAGGAGTACAGCGATGGATGTATTTCGCTAAATATTTAAAAAAATTGGGTTGGGAACCCATAGTAATTACGGTTGAAGAATCCCAAGCATCCTACCCCATTTTAGACTCCAGTCTTTTGGAAGAAGTAAAAGGAATCCAAGTTATCAAAACCAAAACACGAGAGCCTTTAAGATGGTATTCTCATTTAGTCTCTGGAAACAGTCGATCCGGGATTCCTCAAGGTGCGGTAAAAACAAAATCTCTTTTTGGAAAAATTGCAGCGTACATTCGCGGGAATTACTTTATTCCAGATGCTCGAAAAGGATGGCGACCCTATGCTTTAAAAGCAGCACAGCAATTGATTCAAAATGAAAAAATTGATAAGGTCATAACAACAGGTCCTCCCCATTCTTCACATTGGGTTGGCTTACAATTAAAACAACAATTTAAGATACGGTGGTGGGTGGATTTTCGAGACCCTTGGACTGATATTTTTTATAACGCTTCATTGTATCGAACTGCAAGAACCCTTGCCAATGACCAAGCCCAAGAGAAAACAGTTTTACAAAATGCGGACGGAGTAATCACTACGGTGGGAGGAAAACTTCATGAACAGCTAAAGGCCAAAGCACCACAACAAAACTTTACCGCATTACCCAATGGCTACGATGCAGATTTGATGCATGCCACAAGCGGGAAACCTCCAAAAGAAGTTTTTCATATCGTTTTTACAGGATTGCTTACAGAAAATCAAGATTACAAAACTTTTTTAGAGGTTTTGAATCGCTTTTCAGAGAGTTACAAGATTCGTTTTTCCTTGGCAGGAAATATTGATCCTCATATTATTGCAACCATAAAAAACACATCACCTAATATTGAAGTTCAGCATCTTGGTTATTTGTCGCATCAGAAGGCTATTGCCTTGATGAAGCAAGCGCATTTACTACTCAATTTTATTTTTAAAGGGGCGCAGACACAAATGATCTCAGGAAAGCTTTTAGAGTACATGGCTACGGAAGTACCCATATTATCGATAGGGAATCCCCAATCTGAAGCGGGCCGCTTTTTAATGCAAGGATCAGCAGCAGAGATGATAGAAGCACATCAGTTAAAAGAAATCGAAAGACTTTTAGAAAGGACAATCAAAGGGAAAGGAAACTTAAAGAACAAGTTTCCCGGGATAGAAAATTGGAGCCGTCAGGCATTGACTCAGCGTTTGGAAGGCATCATAAATGAGGTTTATTGAGAATTTTTGGGTTCTTCCTTTCTTTAAGATGGGAAAAGTGAATTTTCTATTGGTAAAAACGATTATTTTTTAAATAGACCAAGGAAGGTCCAGGAACAGAGGATTTTACGGAGCCTCCTTTACGTAAAATTCTTCTGATATCTTGAGAAGCGAAATCTAACTTGGGAGCAGGAACCAAATGGATATTGGGTAGGCTGGCTAATGCCTGTGGAATTTCACCCTTATGGTTTCGCGGATAGACATACAAATCCACTAGATAGAGAATGGTTTGATAGGCATTCCATTGATCAAAAGTAACCAAATTATCTTCACCCATTAAAAGTACAAACTCTACATTGGGTTCATTTTTTTTGAGGTATTTAAGTGTATTGATAGTGAAGCTTGGTTTGGGAAGGGAAAATTCGATATCAGAACATAATAAATCAGGGATTCCCTCCAATGCAAGACGAACCATTTCCAAACGATGATGATCCGCTAAAAGTTCTTGATCTTTTTTAAAGGGGTTTTGAGGGCTAACAATAAATCGAACTTGGTCCAGATCCGTATGCTTAAGAAAGTAATTTCCTAGCTCCAGATGTCCGTTATGAACTGGATTAAATGTTCCAAAATACAAACCGACTTTTTTCACAAAGCAAAGGTAGGGATTCCTCTAGGATTCTATGAAGTTAGTTACAAGTTGAACGGCCTCTTTTTTCGCTTTTTCCAAATCATCATTAACTAAGATATGATCAAATTGAGACGCAAAAGTCATTTCCAATTGAGCTTTACGTATTCGCTCTTCAATTTTTTGCTCACTGTCTGTTGCACGATTTTGAAGCCTTTTTTTTAATGTATCAATTGACGGGGGCTGAACAAAAATAGAGAGGGTGTTATCGGGGTACTTTTTTTTGATGTTTAATCCTCCTTTAACGTCTATGTCAAAAAGGATGTGTTTTCCTTGTTCCCAAAGCCGATGCAGTTCAGTGTGAAGCGTTCCGTAAAACAAATCTTGATAAACCTCTTCGTATTCTAAAAAGGCGTCCTGAAGAATTTGTTTTTGAAATTGCTCAGGACTCATAAAATAATAGTCTTCTCCTTCTTTTTCTGCACCTCGTGGTTGTCTAGATGTAGCGGAAATTGAAAAGCCTAAAGGGAGTGACTGTTTGAGTAGATGCCTAACCAGAGTGGTCTTTCCACTTCCAGAAGGTGCGGAAAATACGATGAGTTTTCCTGTTTTCAATTTACAGAACGTTTAAGAGTTGTTCTTTTATTTTTTCTAATTCATCTTTCATTTGAACAACGATTTTTTGAAGTTCAGAATGATTTGCCTTGGATCCTATTGTATTAATCTCTCTGCCCAATTCCTGAGCGATAAAGCCCAATTTTTTTCCAACAGGAGCTTCACTTTTCATGATTTTTTTAAAGTAGTCTAGATGATTTTTCAGGCGTACTTTTTCCTCGGTAATATCAAATTTTTCCAAATAAAAAATCAATTCCTGTTCAAAACGATTGGCATCAATTTCAATTTTTAAGTCAGCTAGCGCTTCGCGGAGTTTAAGTTCTATTTTCTGATTGCGCTCGGGTTCAATTTTTTTAAGGGCTTCTAAGTGACTTTCAATTAGATCTATTCGGAGTATGAAATCTTTTTCTAAG
Organism: Flavobacteriaceae bacterium; assembly: GCA_029243165.1. Taxonomy (GTDB): domain Bacteria; phylum Bacteroidota; class Bacteroidia; order Flavobacteriales; family Flavobacteriaceae; genus MS024-2A. Next base: position 17,056 of record JAQWSN010000009.1, on the reverse strand, counting down.
GATTTACCTTCGTCCGCTCGGTATGAATTTATGTCTTTTATGACCGTATCTAAAAGCTCAAAAATCACTTTCTTTTCTTCATCATTAAGTGAATCGCGATCCGAATTCAGGGTATCAGGTAATCGCATGGCAAGAGCTAAGCGTTCACTCAAAGTGGTGTCCCCAAAAACTTCTAGTTGATCCATATAGGATTTTACAATCTGGGTATTGATTTTAGTCGGTGCGTTTTGACCATTAAATTCGATATGAATGTTCAAATCGATCTTCCCGCGATTCATTTTGGCGGCAATTCGTTTACGAATTTCAGTATCAAGTTCTCTTGTATAAGAGGGGGTCCGCAAGTTAACATCTGCATTTTTACTATTTAATGCACGTATTTCTATGCTGATGCGTTTGTCCTCCCACTGGGTTTCTTTTTTTCCGTAACCCGTCATGGACATTATCATACAATAATTATATTATAGTTTTCGAATTTTAATATTCCTAAAGGAAACCTTATCGCTGTGATCTTGAAGACCGATTTTACCTGATTTGAATTTGCCAAAGTATTTAAATTCACATTGATCATTAAATTTAGAATTGGAGACTAAGGCATCCCATTGGGGTCCACTTAGGGGAAACTCAACAATTTGAGTCCCGTTTAATTTTACACTCCCTTTGTTTTTAATGTGATCTATGGAAAGTAATATGTGATTCCATTGACCGGCTGGTTTGCAAACATCTTTGGAGGGCTGAACCAAATCATAAAGTGCACCTGCCTGATGAAATTTAGGATTGGCCTTAGCATCCGGATGACGTTCGTTGTCTAAAACTTGAATTTCGGGACCTGTTGCGTAGGGTTTATTATGCAATTCACCTTCTTGAACTCCCCAGAAAATCCCACTATTTCCTCCTTCTGAGATGTTCCATTCGATTGAAAGCTCAAAATTTTTATAAATTTTATCAGTAACAATATCGTGCACAAAATCGCCCTTGTGGCGAAGTGCTGGATCGAAAGTCAATACTCCGTTTTTGGCTGTCCAAACTGGACGAACCCCTTTCCTATTAAATCGATGCCATCCATTTAAGGTTTCGCCATCAAAAAGAGATTCCCAACCATCCTCATTAGGCGAGGGGTTCTCAATAATCATAGTACTGCTGGTCAAAAGACCTAATGCAAAGAAGAGGAGTAAAAACTTTTTCATTAGATGTCTAAAATATTTTTCAAAAACTGCTCATCAACATTTCCACCCGCAAAGTCGTCAAAGGTTTTTTGTGTTGCTTCAATGATATGGTTTTGGATAAAGGGAGCCCCTTCTCTCGCACCTTGTTCAGGGCTTTTTATACAACATTCCCATTCCATTACCGCCCACAAATCACACCCGTACTCGGTAAGTTTTGTAAAAATGGTTTTAAAATCAATTTGTCCGTCTCCTGGTGATCGATATCTTCCTGCTCGGTCAATCCAATCGCCATAACCACCAAAAGCACCTTTTTTCCCATTAGGTTTGAATTCAGAATCTTTTACGTGAAAGGACTTAATGAATTCATGGTAATGGTCTATGTATTCGATATAATCCAATTGTTGTAAAACGAAATGACTCGGATCGTAAAGGATATTGACACGTTTATGATTCCCTGTTGCTTCTAAAAAGCGTTCAAAGGTTACACCATCGTGGAGGTCTTCTCCCGGATGAATTTCGTAGCAAACATCCACTCCGTTATCATCGAAAACATCGAGGATGGGCTTCCACCGTTTGGCTAATTCTTTAAACCCTAACTCAACCAATCCATTAGGGCGTTGTGGCCAAGGATGCCAGGTATGCCAGAGCAATGCTCCAGAAAATGTAGCATGTGTTTTTAAGCCAAGACGTTTACTCGCAATTGCAGCTTTTTTCATGGTTTCTACTGCCCAAGCCGTTCGCGCTTTTGGATTATTTTTGACCGCATCGGGCGCAAAATTATCAAACATCAGGTCGTATGCGGAATGCACTGCAACTAGTTGTCCTTGAAGATGTGTTGAGAGTTCCGTAATTTCTAATCCGTAGGAATTAATTTTTCCTTTCAGGTCATCGCAATAAGTTTGACTTTCAGCTGCCTTGTCTAGGTCAATTAAAAAATGTTCCCAAGTAGGGATTTGAATTCCTTTATACCCGAGATCAGCAGCCCATTTACACATTCCGTCTAAAGAATTGAAAGGAGCTTTATTGTCTACGAACTGAGCAAGAAAGACCGCGGGTCCTTTTATTGTTTTCATTGATTTTCCAGGCTGAGCAATACGTTTCCATTTTTATGAGATTCAACAACTTTTTCAATAAAGAGCATTCCTCGAACACCATCGTTCATGGTAGGATACTCTCCGTTAAATGATTTTTCATTTCTCAAGGCTTTTGCTACACCTTTGTAAATATTTCCCATTGCATCAAAGATTCCTTCTGGATGTCCTCCAGGAAGTTTGGTTCCATCTTGTGCAACGGCTGAGGCATAAGCATTTCCAGGTTTGATAACTCTTCTAGGTTCATCGTCTTTTAAGTGGTAAAGAAAGTTAGGGTTTTCCTGTTCCCAACGGAAAGCACCTTTTTTTCCATAAATGGCAACAGTCAAGCCATTTTCTTCACCTGTTGCAATTTGACTTGCACGGATTACCCCTTTTACCGTTTCTGAAAAGCGAATCAAAACCGTTCCATCAATATCTAATGTATTGTCTTGGTATAAGGTATTCAAGTCCGCCAATATGGATTTGACCTCCATTCCAGTTAAATATTCGCTCATTTGAAATGCGTGAGTTCCAATGTCTCCAATACAGGAACTGATTCCTGCTTTTTTTGGATCCAAGCGCCAAACGGTTTTTCGTACTTCAGGATCGTGAATTACTGGATTGATCCATCCTTGATAGTATTGAATATCAACTTTTTGAATTTCTCCCAATTCACCCTCAGCAATCATATGCTTCATATGACGAACCATTGGATACCCTGTGTAGGTGTAGGTAACAGCAAAAATGGCGTTGTGTTTCTTTTGTAAAGTTTCTAACTCTTTGGCCTCCTCGTAGGTCGTTGTTAGTGGTTTTTCACAGATGACGTGAAATCCATTTTCAAGAAGTTTTTTTGCCATAGGGAAGTGCAAGAAATTGGGGGTCAAAACAGAAACAACCTCTATTCGCTCCTCCTTTGGTTTTTTTATTTCTTCTGCAATTAATGTATCAAAGTCCACATACACCCGATCAGTATTGACACCAATCTGCTCAGCAAATTTTATATTTTCTTCATAAACAGGATTGAAAACGCCTCCCGTAATTTCGTAACGATCGTACATACTTGAGGCTACTCGATGAAGAACTCCGATCAAAGAGTCACCGCCTCCACCTAAAACACCTAGTCTAATTTTACTCATGTTGATTTTATTTTGATGGTTTCATTCTTAAAAGAAACTAAAAATAAGATTAAAATAACAAAAGAAAAAATGGCAGGCTGAATCCATATTTGTTTCCATAAATGTCCTCCTTCATTTACGTATTGATCAGTAAGCCATCCTGCAAAGCGAAAACCGATCAGCATTCCTACGCCGTAAGTAGCCAATGTGATGAGTCCTTGCGCAGCACTTTTGTATTTCTCCCCCGCTTTAAAGTCTGTGTAAATTTGCCCTGAAACAAAGAAAAAGTCATAGCAAATGCCGTGTAAGATAATTCCAAACAGCAGCATCCAAGTATTTTGACCTGCATCTCCAAAGGCAAATAATAAGTATCGAAGCCCCCAGGCAAACACACCAAAAACAAGGACTTTTTTAAGTCCAAATCGATTTAGAAAAACAGGAAGAAGAAGTAAAAAGAAGACCTCAGAAATTTGACCCATCACCATTTTGGAAGCTGCAGCTTGCATACCTACTTCGTTTAAAAATTGATTGGCATGTTGATAGTAAAAGGCCAATGGAATGCAGACCAAAATGGAGGCAACAAAGAAAATCAGATAACTCTTATCTTTCAATAAGGCAAGCGCATCAAGGCCTAAGATATTTTTTAAACTAATTTTTTCACTTCGCTTTATTCTTGGAGGGGTGTTGGGTAAGGTAAAACTGTAAACTCCCAATATTGCTGAAGCAGCTGCAGTCATGTAAAAAGTATTTTTCAAAACTTGAGCATTTTCCCAAGCTAAAAATCCGATGGTAAGCCCTGCGATAATCCACCCTAAACTCCCCAAAACCCGAATAGGAGCAAATTCTTTTGATGGGCTTTCCATTTGATGAAAAGCAATAGAATTTACCAAAGCCAGTGTAGGCATGTACAAAAGCATGTAGATAAAAATGTAAGGGTAAAAACTCGAAAAACTTTCTGCTTGTCCTGCGTAAAAAAGCAATCCTGCACCAACCAAATGAAGTATGGCTAGAATTTTTTGCGCAGCAAAGTAGCGATCAGCGATCAGCCCAATTATAAAAGGGGCGATAATGGCTCCTATGGATTGGGTTTCGTAAGCCATTGCCAGCTGGTTACCACTAGCTTGAAAACTTTGTGAAAGAAAAGTCCCCATGGTTACAAACCAACCTCCCCAAATAAAAAACTCAAGAAAAAATAAAAAAGAAAGTTGAACCCTGGTGGTGAACCTCATGCCTAAAGTTTAGCAGCAATCTTTTTAAGTAAACTTTGAGTAGCGATAATTCCTTCTTCCTCGGACAAACGATTTCCTTCGTATTCTACCCCTACAAAGCCCGTATATCCTGCCTCTTTTACAATTGAAATTAAACGGCTGTAGTCCAGAGTAGTTTCATTTCCTTCAGCATCAAAATCGTAAGATTTTGCACTCATTCCAAAGGCAGAAGGGATCATTTCAGAAACACCTTGATAGGGATCATAAAATTTTTCACAACTCCCGTCAAAGAGCGATCCATATCCTTCATCAGCAATACAAAAGTTTCCAAAATCGGGTAAAGTACCGCAATTTGCTTTTCCCGTTCCGTTGATGACTCTCATCAAAAAAGGAATATTAGAACTCAATCTGCCGTGATTTTCAACAATAACATTGATGTTCTTATCTGCAGCATAGTCAGATAAATCAGATAAACTAAGGATGGAGTTTTCGATCCACTTTTCAGGATCTTTTTCGCCAAAAAGGTTTAAACGAACCGCACTACAACCCATTTGACTTGCAGCATCTACCCATAATTTATGATTTGCAATGGCTTCCAGACGTGTATTTTCATCCGAGCTTGCCAAATCACCCTCTTCGTCTATCATGATCAAAACATTTTGCATGTTGTATTGCTTTGCTAGGGCATTATTTTTTTCAACAAAAGTCTGAATCGCCGCTACTTTGTCCTCACTTTTCATCACATCGGGATAAAGTTGATTAACATACTCCAAGCCTTCGAAGCCGAGTTCGCTTGCTCGTTTGGCAAACTCGTAAGGAGACACTCCTCCCTCACGAAAACTTTTATTAAAAGACCACTGAGCTAATGAGAGCTTGAAAAAGGGTTTAGCAGCGGGAGTTGATTTTTTTGGATTTTGACAAGAAAAAATCAAGGTTAGGGTGATAAGGGATAAAATAATAGATCGCATTGTAAAGTTTTTTTTGTTTGGTTTCATAAACGTTATTAATTGTCATTTTAAATTTAAGCCTAAGATTTAGGTATTTATTAAAGACGGGTAAAGATCCGAAAATTCATAATCCATAAATATATTTAAATTATTAAAATTAAAAACTAAAAATAATTATATTTGAGTTTACTTGAAAAACAAAAAACAGATTGATGGAAACAAATTATGATGCCATTGTTGTAGGTACCGGTGTTAGCGGTGGATGGGCAGCAAAAGAATTGTGTGAAAAAGGATTGAAGACCTTGGTCTTGGAAAGAGGAAGAATGCTAAGACACATAGAGGATTACACAACTATGAACGACGATCCTTGGGATTACAAAACAGGAGACGTAATTACTCAAGAAATTAGAAAACAGCAGCCCAAACAAAGTCGAACTAACTATGTAAACTCAGAGTCTACAAAGCACATGTTTGTAAATGATTTGAAACATCCATACAGTGAAGAAAAACCTTTCAATTGGATTAGAGGATACCATGTGGGGGGACGCTCCCTGACATGGGGAAGACAGTCCTACAGACTTACAGACTTTGACTTCAAAGCCAATGCTAAGGAGGGGATTGCGACGGATTGGCCAATTCGTTACAAAGATCTAGAACCATGGTATCACTATGTAGAAGGACACATCGGTGTGAGCGGGGAAAATCTTGGATTACCTCAGTACCCAGATGGAAATTATTTAAAACCTATGGAGCTCAATTGCGCCGAGGATGTACTTAAAGATGCGGTAGGATCACAGTATGATGATCGTGTAGTTACCATTGGAAGAGTTGCCCACATAACTGAAGGAACTAAGCCAGGTGCAGGAAGAATTAATTGTCAATACAGAAATCGATGTAGAAGAGGATGTCCATTTGGAGCTTATTTCTCAAGTAACTCCTCTACACTACCTATGGCTGAAGCAACAGGAAACATGACCCTCAGACCTAACTCTGTGGTTCATGAGGTGATGTATGACGCTGATAATAAACGCGCAACGGGAGTTCGTGTAATTGATGCTGAAACCAAAGAAGTTTTTGAATTTAAAGCAAAAGTAATATTCCTATGTGCTTCTGCGGTTGCCTCTACTTCCATATTGATGCAATCCAAATCTGAGCATTTTCCCAACGGAATGGGGAATGAATCGGGTGAGCTCGGGCATAATTTAATGGATCACCATTTTCAAGTTGGTGCTCAAGGAAGAGTAGAAGGATTTGAAGATAAATATTACACGGGAAGAAGACCTAATGGGGTTTACATCCCCCGTTTTAGAAATATTGGAGGAGCTACCGACCGTAAAGACTTTGTTCGGGGATATGGATACCAAGGCGGAGGCGGACGCGGAGGCTGGTCTTCTAATGTAGCCGAACTAGGATATGGAGCTGAATTTAAAGAAGCCATTACAAAACCTGGAAGTTGGGCTCTCGGACTTACTGGCTTCGGTGAAGTACTTCCGTATCACGAAAATAAAATGACTTTAGATTATGCCAATCTAGACGAATGGGGTCTTCCTACTGTTATCTTTGATGCTAATATTAAGGAAAATGAATTGAACATGCGTAAAGATATGGCACAACAAGCCGCTGAAATGCTTGAGCTTGCTGGTGTGAAAGATGTTCGGACTTATGATGATGAATACATTTTAGGTAATGGAATTCATGAGATGGGAACCGCAAGAATGGGGAATGACCCAAAAACATCTGTGTTGAATGGGAACAATCAAATTCACAGTGTACCCAATGTCTATGTGACCGATGGCTCAGCAATGACCTCTGCCGGAAACGTAAATCCGTCTTTAACTTACATGGCAATGACAGCAAGAGCAGCAAACCATGCTGTAGAAGAATTAAAAAAAATGAATTTATAATACAATAGAAATGGATAGAAGAAAAGCTTTAAAAAATATTGGATCTGGAATTGGTGCAATCGCGGTCACTCCCACGGTGGTTAGTTTGTTTCAAAGTTGCCAATCGGCAGCTACCTATGCTCCCGCGTATTTCAATGCAAATGACTTTGGTAAAATTTCGCAACTGATGGAATTGATTATTCCATCAACGGATATCCCCGGAGCCATAGAACTAAAACTTCCCGAATTTACAGATGCTTACATAGCAGCCGTTTGGGATGCTGAGGGACAAGCTCGCTTGGCAAACCAATGGAAGTCATTTTTATCTGCCAGCTCTGAAATTTCAGGGAAAAAAGTAGATCAAATGGCGACTTCGGATTGGGATGCAGTACTAGCTAAATACCTAAAGCCTGGAAATTCAATTTCAGAAGGAGAGAAAGAGGCTCAGGAATTTGCAAAACAATTACGAGGGCTCACAATCAATGCTTTCAAGACCAATGAGTTTATCGGAGAAAACGTACTTGCCTATGCTCCTGTTCCTGGAGAACAAAAAGGCTGTGTAGATCTGATGGAAACTACAGGTGGTAAAGCTTGGTCGTTATAAAGTTCTCAAGTATTCAGCAATACTGCGGGCTTCCTCCTGAGAGAGATTCTGATTGAGCATCATCACATTATTGTACTCTTTAAGCAAGGCTTTAGCAATAGGGTCTTGCTTTAACATTTCGGTTGGATTCAACAATAAATTCAATACCCATTCTGGACTCCGACGTTCGTAAATCCCACTCATAGCAGGCCCAATCAATTTTTTTGCAGGCATATGGCAGGCAGTACATTTTTGTTTGAACGCACTTTCTCCTTGTGAAACCATTTCTTGGTCAACGGGATTACTAAAGTCCACTGAAGTTATGGGTCCAATCCCTTTATTGTCCATATCAATAGGCACAGCAGATCCACTTGAAACAGAGGACTTTTTTATTTCTTTTTGAGTTCTGTTGTATTCAAATCCTTTCTTTTTTTCTTCTTTTGAACCGCAGCTTACTAAAAGAGCGATCATTAGGAATGGGAGGATGTTTTTCATTAAAATAAATTTTGTTAAAAATAGAAAAAGAATAGCTTTATAAAAAAAATGAAGCATGTTTTTAAAAGAATTTGAAATACGATGGAATGATTTAGATGCCAACCGTCATTTAGCAAACATCACTTACCTAAGTTACGCTAGTGAAACTCGGATGGCCTTTTTAAATCACATAGGGTTGTCTCACAAGGACCTTCAACAAAGAGCCATTGGCCCCATTGTTTTCAACGAACAATTGTTTTATTTTAAAGAAGCAATGCCCGATGATAAGATTCGAGTATCCTTTGAATTGGCTGGAATGAGTGATGACGGAATCTTTTTTTCTTTTGAACATAATTTTTATGATCAGGAAGGACAAAACATGGCTCGATGTGAAATGATGGGAGCTTGGATGAACCTTAAGACAAGAAAGCTGAGTGCACTACCCGAGGAACTCATCACCCAATTTGAGGATTCAAATAAAACTAAAGATTACAAAGTAATATCTGCCTCTGACACACGTAAACATGGAAAAAAACCCATAGATTTAAAATAAAAACCAATGGATTTAAAAAGACTCATTACCGCATTATTATTTCTCTTTTCAACCGTTATTTTGGCACAAGAGGAATTGAAAATTGACAAGAAATATTCCAAGGTGGCTCAGAAATATCTAAAAAACAAAAAAATTCAATCCGCATTCAAACGAATAGAACAATTGGACCCTTTAACCGTGAAACGCCATATTGAATTAACTGAAATTGAAGCACCTCCATTTAAAGAAGTCAAAAGAGCGAAAGTTTTTGCTGAGTATTTTAGAAAACTTGGGATGGATACTGTTTGGATGGATTCAGAAGGAAATGTTTTGGGTCTTATTGAAGGAAGTCAAGGGGATCGGACAGTTGCATTAGATGCTCATTTAGATACCGTTTTTCCAGAAGGTACAGATGTGAAAGTTCGAATTCAAAACGACACCCTCTATGCTCCAGGCATTGGAGATGATACCCGCGGATTGAGTATGTTATTAACCCTTTTGGAAACATTGAAGACAGAAAATATTCAGCCCAAAGACAATCTTCTTTTTATCGGTTCTGTTGGTGAAGAAGGTTTGGGAGATTTGCGTGGAGTAAAGCATCTTTTTAGAGATGGAGGACCTAAGATAGACAGTTGGATAGGTATTGATGGAGGAACAATGGATCGTATCATCAATAAAGGTCTCGGCTCGTATCGCTATCGAGTCACTTTTAAAGGACCTGGAGGGCATTCCTGGGGAGCTTTCGGATTGGCAAACCCCCATCATGCACTTGGAAAAGCGATCAGTAATTTTGTAGAGGTTGCGGATCAGTACACCAAAGAAGGTCCGAAAACAAGTTACAATGTAGGCGTGCTAACTGGTGGAACTTCCATTAACTCTGTTCCTTTTGAATCCATCATGCAGATCGATATCCGTTCAATTGATCCCAAACGATTGGATGCGATGGAGGCTCTTTTAGAAAAAGCAGTTCAAGATGCTTTAGTGGATCAAAATCGAATTAAAAGACAAGGTCCTGATTTGACTGTAACCCTTGAGAAAATTGGGAACCGACCCTCTGGTGAATTATCCATTCAGCTGCCTTTAGTGCAGCGAACTCTAGCAGCAACAGCTGCTTTTGGAGCAAAGCCTTATCTGACCAGAGGATCAACAAATTCTAATATTCCAATCGCTAAAGGAATTCCTGCAGTTACAATTGGTAGAGGTGGTGATGGCGGAAAAGCTCATTCTTTGGATGAGTGGTGGATCAATAAGGAGGGACATAAGTCGATCCAAACGGCACTTCTTCTGGTACTCATGGAAACAGGGATGGAATAAATTAATAAGTGAAAACTCTTATTTTTTTATTGGATAACACTTTTTAGTTTTGCTTTTTTGGAAACTAAATACACCCCTAAAAAGACCAACAAACAGGCACTAATTTTAACCCCATCTAGAATGTCATTCCCAGTAATCACTGCATAGAGGATGGTGATTAGGGGTTGTAAATACGTGAAAGCCCCGATAGTTGTAGCAGGCAGTGTTTTGAGCGCATAAACATTGAACATGTAGGTTAAAAAAGTGGTTCCCACAATGACAAAAGCCATGCGCCAAAGGGCTTCAAAAGGGAGCGTATTCCACGAGACCTCACTAAACTCAGAATAAGTAATAGGAAAGGTCATGAAAATTCCAAGTAGAAACATCCATTTCATTAAAGTAACCGTACTGTATTTTTTTGTCAAAGGTTTAACAATAACCAAATAGGAGCCAAAACAGATTGAATTGATTAGCATCATACTATTGCCTAGAGTTACATTAGGAGCATTCACTACCTGTGAAGTATTACCATACAAAATGAGCAACAGTGCTCCTGAAAATCCCAAGGTAATTCCTAAAAACTTCATACTGGTTAGCTTTTCTTTTAGAAAAAAAGCAGACAAAATCAAAATTATTATGGGGGTTAGGGTAACGATTACTCCACTATTAATGGGCGTGGAAAGCTGAAGTCCTTTAAAAAACATTAACATATTGATACACATCCCTAGTAAGGCACCAAAAATAATTCTAAAATAATCTTTTCGTTCGATGATTTCTTTGGGGGTAAATAAACTCACGGTCCAAAATAAAACAGCAGCACCCACGACACGAAGCATGATAAATCCAAAAGCCCCGATGTAATGTGGCATTACTACTTTTGCGATGGTGTGATTCATTCCATAAATAGTGGTCGCGCTAAAAGCGGCTAAGAGAGCAAGAACTCTATTGTTCATCCAAAAATGTTTTTGCTGCCTCAACTACTTTCGGACTATTTCCAATAAAAATAGTTTTCTCATAAAGTAATACAGGACGTTTTAAAAAAGTGTAATGATCCGATAAAAGTTCACCATAATCTGTATCTGATAATACTTGGTCTTTTAACCCTCTTTGCTTGTAGCGTTGTGCACGTTTGTTAAAAAGTGCTTCATAGCTTTGGGTACGTTGAAATAGAAGCTCAAGTTGGTGTTCCGTAAGTGGATTTTTTTTAATGTCAATGCATTCAATAGAATCATCCAAATCAAGAGTTTTCATGATACGTTTACAACTGTCACAGCTGCTCAAATAAAAAAAGTACCGCATAATTGAGAGATTGAGTTGCAAAGAAAAATCATTTTATTGAAAAACCGAGGGTTTGTTCAAAATCAAATACCTTTACATCGAATAAAACAAGGAGAAGATGAAGGACTCATTGCACTTTAACAGCAAAACAATTCATGGAGGGCAAACTCCGGACAAGGCATATGGAGCCGTAATGCCGCCCATTTATCAAACATCTACTTATGCTCAAACGACTCCTGGTGGGCATAAAGGATTTGAGTACAGCCGAACCCACAACCCTACAAGACAAGCGTTGGAACGTTCTCTTGCCAGTATTGAGGCGGGACAATATGGTTTTGCTTTTAGTTCTGGATTAGCAGCTATGGATGCTGTATTAAAGTTATTAAAACCAGGAGACAAAGTCATTTCTACGAACGATTTGTACGGAGGGTCGTATCGGTTATTTACCAAGATTTTTGAAGTTTTTGGGATCCAGTTTGAGTTTGTGAATATGAACAACCCAAAACACATAGAAGAAGCTATTACTGACAAAACCAGAATGGTTTGGGTTGAAACTCCTACCAATCCCATGATGAATGTTATTGATATCAAAGCAGTAGCAACCCTTTGTAAATCTAACGGAATCATGCTGGCGGTTGACAATACTTTTGCCTCGCCTTACCTGCAACAGCCACTTGTCTTGGGAGCTGATATTGTGATGCATTCAGCAACAAAATACCTTGCCGGACACTCAGATCTGATTTTGGGGAGTTTGGTAACCAACAATGCTGATTTAGCCGAGCGCATTGGATTTATTCAAAATGCGAGCGGAGCAGTACCTGGACCTATGGACAGTTTTTTAACTTTAAGGGGTATTAAAACCCTACATGTTAGAATGCAACGTCATTGTGAAAATGCTGCACAGATTGCAAGCTATTTAAAAAACCATCCAAAAATTGAAAAAGTGTATTGGCCTGGTTTTGAAGATCACCCCAATCATGAAGTTGCGAAATCTCAAATGATTGATTTCGGGGGAATGTTGTCTTTTATTACTAAAGGAGCAAATTATGATTCGGCCATTCAAATTGTTGAAAAACTAAAACTTTTTACACTCGCCGAATCATTGGGGGGAGTAGAAAGCCTAGCAGGACACCCAGCGAGTATGACCCATGCTTCAATACCCAAAGAAATACGTGAAAAAAGTGGCGTGGTAGATGCCTTAATCCGGCTGAGTGTCGGAATTGAAGATGTCCGTGATTTAATTGCAGATCTTGATCAGGCTATTGGTTAGACAAATCAAATGAAAATTCCAAAAGACAAAAAAATTTATTTTGCTTCTGACCAGCATTTTGGAGCTCCTACTGTTGAGGCAAGTAAAAAGCGCGAAAAGAAATTTTTACATTGGCTGGAAGCCATAGAAAATGAAACCGCTGCCCTTTTTTTATTGGGCGACCTTTTTGACTTTTGGTTTGAATATCAAAAAGTTGTTCCTAAGGGTTTTGTTAGGATTCTCGGCAAATTGGCAAATTTCGTTGATCGTGGAATTCCAGTACATTTTTTTGTAGGGAATCACGATTTGTGGATGCGCGATTATTTTGAAACAGAAGTGGGCATCTCGGTGTACCACAAACCCAAAGATTTTATTTTTGAAAACACTTCTTTTCTTATCGGACATGGTGATGGATTAGGCCCAAACGACATAGGGTACAAACGCATGAAAAAACTTTTTACCAATCCGTTGGCAAAACGTTTATTTGGTTTACTTCACCCTGATATTGGAATGCGTTTAGGACATTATTTTTCAGTTAAAAACAAATTAATTTCAGGAGCAGAAGATGCAGCTTTTTTAGGAGAAGAAAAGGAATGGTTGGTTCAGTATTCAAAGCGGAAGCTTCAGGAAAAACACCGTGATTTTTTCCTTTTTGGCCATCGGCATATTCCTATGGAAATTGAATTGCAATCAAATTCAAAGTATTTCAATCTTGGCGATTGGGTGAACCATTTCACCTATGTTGTATTTGACGGAAAGAACGTTGAATTAAAAAAATGGGAATCTTGAGATGATAGAGCAAAAATCACTTGATGTAGAAAAAACAATTTTGATCGGGGTTATCAATTCCAGACAAAATGCAGAAAAATCTAAAGAGTACTTAGACGAGTTGGCTTTTTTGGCATACACTGCTGGAGGTCAAGTCATGAATCGTTTTACTCAAAAAATCGACCCTCCAAATCCCAAAACTTTTATTGGATCTGGAAAAATGCATGAGGTAACCGAATTTGTTAAGGCAAACGATATTTCATCAGTGATTTTTGATGATGAACTCACACCTGCACAACAAGGAAATATTGAAAAACTCTTAAAGTGTAAAATCCTAGACCGTACGGGATTGATCTTGGATATTTTTGCTCAACGGGCACAAACAAGTTATGCCAGAACACAAGTCGAACTTGCACAATACGAATATTTGCTGCCACGATTAAAAGGATTATGGACTCACTTAGAACGACAGCGAGGTGGAATCGGTATGCGCGGTCCTGGAGAAACAGAGATTGAAACAGACCGACGTATTGTTCGGGACAAAATTACTTTGCTCAAAAAGAAACTAGTAACTATTGACAAACAAATGGCCACCCAAAGAGGAAACCGAGGAGCTTTGATTCGAGTTGCTTTGGTCGGCTACACGAATGTTGGGAAGTCCACTTTGATGAATGTTATTTCAAAAAGTAATGTTTTTGCCGAAAATAAATTATTTGCTACACTTGATACCACGGTAAGAAAAGTGGTGATTGGGAATTTGCCTTTCTTGATGAGTGATACCGTTGGTTTTATTAGAAAGTTGCCCACCCAATTGGTAGAGTCATTCAAAAGTACTTTAGATGAAGTTCAAGAGGCAGACTTGTTGCTTCATGTGGTAGACATTTCGCATCCGAATTTTGAAGAACATATTGATTCAGTAAACCAAATTTTGAAAGAGATCAAAAGTTTGGACAAACCAACGCTAATGGTCTTCAACAAGATTGATGCTTATCGACCAGAACCGTGGGACGAAACAGAACTGATAGAAGCGCGTGGGCCAAGGCATTATTCTATTGAAGAATGGGAAAAGACATGGCTTCATAAAGCCAATGGGAATGCATTGTTTATTTCCGCATTGAACAAGGAAAACTTAGATGAATTTAGAAAACGCGTCTATCAAGAAGTACGAAAAATTCACATTACTCGATTTCCTTACAATCATTTTCTGTATCCAGAAATTGTTGAAGAGTAAAATACTTAGTTCCCTTTTTTCCCGATCAGTACATAAACAGGAAAATGATCGGAATATCCATTTAAGGTATTTCCACTAACACTAGTTCGATAAGGATAGCCTCTAAATTTTCCCTCGGGATTTCTCAAAAAAGGAGGATTAAATACAGCGGATTTAATAAAAACTACACCCTTTTTTGATTTCCAATTTTGTGAAAGTAGGATTTGATCAAATAAATGCCAACGATCCCGATGGGCCAAACTCCCAATTCCATTTTGAAAGAGTTTTCTCATGGGATTGAATAGGGGCTCGTATTGAGGTCTGTAATTGCTTTTTTGAGTAAGAAGCGAAACGCTTTCATCGTTTGGATTGTCATTGTAATCACCCATGCTAATCAGATAGGCTGATGGATTTTTGCGTTGAATCGAATCCAGTATTTTTTGTTGTAGTTGAGCTGCTGCATTTCGTGAGGCTTCACTTCGCTTTTGGCCTCCTCTTCTTGAGGGCCAATGATTAACCGAAATCATAAATTCTACCTCATACCAAAAACCACTTACTACCAATTGATCCCGAGTAGTTCTTCTGTGTTGTGTCTTGGGATTCGTCAAAAAGAGTTTGTATTTTTTGGTAGATTCTAAAAGAAATAAAGATTTTCTGTAAAGAAGCGCAACATCAATTCCACGCATATCAGGAGAATCAAAATGTACGATATCGTATCCAAATTCACGGAGTTTTGGATGTGCTATGAGTTCTTCTAAAACATTTCTGTTTTCAATTTCAGCAAGGCCTACCAAAAGAGGCGGTTTGCCTGTTTCTTCAACTCCTATTTGAGCAATTACTCCAGCCAAATGACCTATTTTTTGTGAACCTAATCTTTGAGTCCAGTGATTGCGTCCTTCGGGCGTGTAGTCATCGTCAAAAGTATCGGGATCGTTTTCGGGATCAAATAAATTTTCAACATTGTAAAAAGCAATGGATTCAATTTGGACAGCTTGAGACCAAATGCAATTCCATAAGAGTAGAAAAAGTAGCGAAAATGTTTTACTCAGGGGCATAGATTTTTGGGTTTGATTTAAATTTAATAAATTTAGAACAACCCATTTCTTAGTATGAAGTATGAAAAGCCTTAATTGTTTTTTCCTGTTTCTATTAGTACATGCGATTCATAGCCAGCAAGTGGTCAAGGGGTATTTAGTGAATGCATTCAACGAACCCCTGTCGGGCTGCGAGCTTTCTATTCCTGAATCTTCGGTTCAAACGGTTTCGGCTGAGGATGGGTTTTTTTCACTGGAACTAACTTCCCATTTTAAAGAAGTAGAACTATTTATCAAAACTCCTGAAAGAGATCAACAAATCGTTCCAATAGTCTTTAATACAACTTTACTTGTTGATTTGGGCCGGTGGAAAGTAATGACCTCAGAGCAGTTTATTGATTCTGCATCCCAGTTGGACT
The DNA here is from genome assembly GCA_029243165.1 of Flavobacteriaceae bacterium. GTDB lineage: Bacteria > Bacteroidota > Bacteroidia > Flavobacteriales > Flavobacteriaceae > MS024-2A. The sequence goes on along the minus strand of JAQWSN010000009.1, from coordinate 827 downwards.
GGGATGCACTTTTTGAAGAAGACAGCGGTATGGATAGGGGTCAAATAGGAAGTATTTTGCAGTCTCAGCGAGATAGGTTATTAAATACGGCAGCATTTCAATTTAGCCCTACTTTTTTCCGTTTAAGAGGACTTGATTCTGGATATCAAGAAGTACGACTCAACGGGATTCCGGTACAATCTTTTTTTAGGGGGTCTCCTCAATGGAGCCAGTGGGGAGGATTAAATGATTTTACTAATCGAGGACAACAACTTTACATGGCAGCTTCACCTCAAATCCACGGGAAAGGAGGATTTTTGTCTACGACACAAATTAATTTGCAGCCTTCTTTATTTCGGTCAGGAGCCAAAATATCCCAAGCTTTTTCGAACAGCTCTTATCGATTTAGAACCCAATTTTCAATTGTAGAACAACCCAAAGGAAATAGCCTTGGATATGGCATACTTTTTTCAAGACGTTGGGGTCGTCAAGGTTTTGTGAAAGGGACTCCCTACGAAGCCTACTCGGGAACACTCTTACTGGAAAAAAATTGGAGCGATCAGCATTCAAGCTGGTTTACTGCTCTGTACACTCCTAACAGCAGAGGAAAAAGTGCACCTCTTACCAAAGAAGTTTTTGAATTAAAAGGAAATCAATACAATCCTTATTGGGGAATGCAATCCGGGCGGATTAGAAACAGTAGAGTAGTGAGAACAAAGACTCCGATAGTATTGCTCAATCATCGTTGGCAACTGAGGGAAGGGCAGTTTCTTAAATTTAATTTTGGATGGGTATGGGGAATCCAAAGCAGTAGTCGGCTGGGGTACAATGGGCATCAATTTGTTGAC
>JAQWSN010000011.1 GCA_029243165.1 Flavobacteriaceae bacterium | reverse complement strand
CATCATTGCAGAGCGTTCTTTCTGAAGCTTTGCAATGGTTGCGTCAAAGCGAACTTTTCCACGTTCAATTTTCTTTTTTGCACGATTTATTAGATTGAAGGGCAAACCGTTTTTTTGAGCCACTTCAAAAGTAAATGAGCTACCCGCTTCTCCCATAACCAATTTGAAAACGGGTTCTAACGTTTTATTATCAAATTGCATATTAGCATTGATCATGGCAGGAAGTTCATTAGCTAAGGCCTTCAGGTTGGAGTAATGAGTTGTTATGAGTCCAAAAGCTTTACGCTCATAAAAGTCCTCCAGCATAACTTCTGCGAGCGCACCTCCAAGTTCGGGGTCGGAGCCAGTCCCAAATTCATCGATAAGAAAAAGTGTTTGAGCATTGCATTTTCTCAAAAAATACTTCATGTTTTTCAGACGATAAGAGTAGGTACTTAAATGATTTTCAATGGACTGGTTGTCTCCAATATCAGTAAGGATTTGAGCAAAAAGCGCCGCTTTAGAGCGTTCATGAACAGGGATTAGCATCCCCGTTTGCAGCATTAACTGAAGTAAACCAACCGTTTTTAATGTTATGCTTTTACCACCTGCATTTGGGCCAGAGATGACAACAATTCTATTGTTAGAATCCAACTCTAAATCTTGTGGATGAGTAACTTTATTTTCCAATTTATGCGCCTGAAGTAACAGGGGGTGAAATGCTTTTTTGTAGACTATTTGTCTTTCTTCTTGAACTATTTTCGGCAGAATTCCGTCAATCTCCTGAGCGTATCTTGCTTTGGCATGAACTACATCCAACCCCAATAAAAAGTCGTGTTGTGATTCAAAATAAGGGAGAAAAGGACGAAAAAAATCCGTTAATTGACTCAATATTTTTTTTATTTCTTCTCCTTCTTCAAATTCGAGATTTTGCAATTCTCTCGTTTGAGCATTCGTAGCTTCTGGTTCAATAAAAACGATACTTCCTGTTTTTGAACTACCCATTATTGCACCCTTCACCTTACGTCGATACATGGCTTTAACTGCCAAAACCCTACGATTTTCAATTACCGACTCTCGAATATCGTCTAAGTAACCCGCATTGCTGAATTGACTTAAAGCTTTGTTAAAGCTACTACTGATCTTACCTCGTAATTGTTGCATTTGTTTTCGGATGCTGTAAAGAGTATCCGAAGCATCATTGCGAACTTCTCCAAAACGGTCAATAACAGCATCTACTGTGGGTTTGATCTGTTTTTCTTCATACAAACTTTCAGAACAGGAATGGAGGGTAGGGTAGTAGGTTTTAAATTTTTCTAGAAAACGGATGAGGGTGTTGGTTGTTTCTGTATTTCGTGCTAAACTCCGAAAAGCTTCCAATTCTAAAACACTATTTTCAATTTTGAGTAAGGTAAAATAGGAAGAGATGTCGTCAAAATCGTGATTCGGAATACGATTTTCATTATCAAAAGAGGCACGGTATTCTGAAGTCATCGAAAGATTATTGATGACTTCTGTTTCTAGGGTTTGTGGCTTTAAGCCCATGACAACATCTTTTCCGATAGGCGTAATTGCAAAAACTGCACATTGCCTGAGTACTTCATTGTACTCCAGATCTTCCAGTGTTTTATCGGGAATGCTCACCATGGTTTTTTCTTAACTTAGCCTTGCAAAAGTAATAAATTCATGAGGGTTCAAATACATCCGAGTTGGGAAAAGGTTCTTCAGACTGAATTTGAAAGTTCTTATTTTCAAGACTTGATCACATTTGTAAAGTCTGAATACAAAAAATCATCCTGTTTTCCACCGGGTTCTCAAATTTTCAATGCCTTTAACAGCTGCCCATTGGAGCAAACAAAGGTTGTGATTTTGGGGCAAGACCCCTACCATGGTCCAGGTCAAGCCCATGGGCTTTGTTTTTCTGTTCCCGAGGGTATTGAGCCTCCTCCCTCGTTGCGAAATATTTTTAAAGAGATTGAAACGGATCTCAGGTATTCTCCTCCAAGAAATGGCAATCTTTATCGTTGGGCTGCACAAGGGGTCTTTTTACTTAATGCTACATTGACCGTCCGTGCTCATCAAGCGGGAAGTCATCAAAAAAAAGGGTGGGAAACTTTTACCAATCGTGTCATCCAACTGTTATCAAAAGAAAAAGAAAATCTTGTTTTTATGCTATGGGGCGGCTATGCAAAACAAAAAATAAAACTGATTGATCCTCAGAAGCATCTGATTCTTACTAGTGGTCATCCATCTCCATTAAGCGCTAACCGAGGTTTTTGGTTTGGAAACAGACATTTTAGCAAATGTAACACCTACCTAAAGACAAAAAATAAAACTCCAATTGATTGGGGGGAAGCCTCCTAAAGAAAAATTAAAACAAGATCGATCGATTATTTATCCGCCCACACGTTTTACACGATGTCCCATTTCAATTAAAATTTTAATTAATTGTTCTCGATACTCTCCTTGAATGATAATTTCACCAGCTTTTACCGTCCCACCAACACCAACAGCTTGTTTTAACTGTTTTGCTAACGCTTTGCATTCACTGGTACTGCCTTCAAAACCTTTGATTAAGGTTACTGTTTTTCCAGCACGACCTTTGTTGCTAAAATGAGCTTCAAATTCTTGTGGTTTAAAATCAGGTTCTAAATCGGGTAAAGGTTCTGGGTCTGGAGCAAGATTTTTAAATTGAATCTTGGCAAGTTCCTCAAGACTGTTTAATTTTTTTGACATGCAAAATTTGTTTAATGGTGCTAAAATACTACATTAGTACAAATGAACGCTACCCCTATTTTCATTCTATTTTTTGTATTTTCCACCTCGGTTATGGCACAAGATTTACATTTTTCTTCACTCCCTCAAGCGCCTGATGAATTCACGGCAGGAACTTCAATTAGTAGAATGGTTCAAGGATTGGGTTTTCGATATTATTGGGCAACAGAAGGACTCCGAGAAGAAGATCTGGTTTACCGTCCAACAGAAGAAGCCCAGAGTACATTGGGAACTCTTCAGCACATCTGTAACTTGAGCACAATGATATTGAGTGCAACAAAAAATAAGGTGTTTAATCGTGAGACCCTAGAAACTCCCGAAACCTTGGAAGAACTAAGAATATTAACATTAACTCAAATAGAGGAGGCCGCTCAGATACTCCAAGAAAAGACAGATCAAGAATTGCAGACGTTAAAGATAATTTTTGATCGGGGAGGAGCGCAAAGCGAGTTTCCTGCATGGAATCTGATCAATGGTCCGATATCTGATGCTCTTTACCACACAGGACAAGTAGTAAGTTTTAGACGTACCTCTGGCAATCCTATTGCTAAAGGGGTTAATGTTTTTTTAGGGGTGAAAAACTAAGCGTCAATTCTCTCGGTCTTCAAAATCTTCTTTCTTTTCTCGTTCTATTTTTTTAGAAAGCAAATAAACTCCTAGAACAATTCCTCCAAATAGAATAATTAATTCAAACATTATTCGACAATAACAGCGGTACCATAGGCCAATATTTCAGAGCAGCCTTGCATCACCATGGAGGTAGTAAGCCGAACATTGACAATGGCATTGGCACCCATTTTTTCAGCATCCTCAGTCATACGCTGTAGAGCTTGCTCTCTTGATTGTGCTTGAAGTTTGGTGTATTCACTTATTTCTCCTCCGATGATGTTTTTTAATCCAGCAAAAATGTCTTGCCCAACATTTCGGGCTCTTACAGTACTCCCACGGGCAATACCTAAGGTTTGAGAAATTGTTTTATTCGAAACTGTGGGTGTGGTTACGAGTATCATATTTATTGTTTAAAAAGGGTTTTATCAATGGTTGGAAACAATGCTAATGCGTTTTTGTAATAGAGTTTTTGCAATATTGAATCGGGGAGAGCCAAACCGTACATTTTCCAATGAGCATGTCGTTTTCGGTAATAATCAAAATATTCATCCTCGGTTTCCAAAACTCTAAAGTAGGTGTAATATTCACTTACATTGTAACTGTCTTTTCCAAATAAAATACGGTCTTGATAATCGATAAAAAATTGTCTAGCGCGTTTGGGCTGGCGACCCAATTCTGCCAATACCGCACCAATTTCTGTCATTACGTTAGGGTAGGTGTCCAAATGTTTGCCTAAGCGATCCAGATCGTTTCCCATCCATCCTAAATGCGCGTTGATAAAGATAGTATTTGGATGTTTTCTAAAAATGTCGTGCTGCTCTGCCAAAACTTCTTCAAAGGAAGGGTTGGTTTCAGGATCACGATAGCGATTTGGCTTTTGGCGAAGTTCCAACCAGCGTTCATTGTATTTATCTTTTGGATGCCAAAAAGAAGCAGGTTCACCCGAATGGATCAAAACAGGAAGGTTGTTATCACCACAAGCTTTCCAAATAGGATCGAGTCGGGGGTCGTTTACTGCAATTCGGTTACCTTCTGAGTCACGACTCGTAAGACCAAGAGATTTGTAAACTTTCAATCCCATAACACCCGCAGCAGCAGCTGAGTCTATCAGAGCGACTTGAGTTTGTTTGAAATTGGCATCATCGATATCTTCAAAATCAATATTCAAAAATAATCCAAAACGACGAGGGGCGTTTTCTCGAATATTCTCCAAAGATTTTCTCAAATACAAGCCACGAAATCCGCTAAGATTGATCATGAAACCCATATTCAATTGATCCATTTCGGCAACCAATTTATCTAAATTCTTTACTGGCATGTCAAATTGATGATTATGCACATCTACAAAGGGATATTTTGCACGTTTGACCCAATTTTCTTCAACAATCAGGGTAGATTTAGGACTGTATTCCTCAATGTCCATCAGATTGTTTTTCTCCTGAATCTTGTCGATCACATAATAGGAAATTCCTCCAATAAAGAGAATTGCAAGAATAATTTTTAAAAGAGTAAAGAGCTGATTGAAAAATTTTCGCATTAATGAATCGGTATTAATACTTCAGTAGTGTCCCATCGAAAGCGCAAGGAAGAATCTACAAAATCAATTGTAAACTGTTCAAGAGATTCTGAAAGTGAGGTTACAGGCACATTAACTTTCATGATTATTCCCTCTGCTTCGGGTTCGTTAAAACTGATTCTACCTGTTTTGGTATGTACAAATACCAGCCAATTTTCAGCGTATGGGTAAACATAAAGACCGTAGCTTCCTTTGGGAAGTGTACGTCCTGCAAAATCTAAATCTTGATTGGTTGTTAATTTGGTGGTCAAATTCGCACCCAAACGCCAATAGACTCCGTAGGGAACCAAAGCACCATCTGCAGAATCGCCGAAAATAAGTCGATCCTTTTTAAAAGGACGATAATAACGTACCGTAATTTCTTTATCGCCATCAATGTATTCCGCTGAACCTAAGGGGCTTTTGGGATTGACATACAACGAATAAACAAAGAATAAGCCAGCAAGAACAACTAAACTGACTACAACACCAATAATAATTTTTAAAGCTTTCATGATAGAGTAGGTTTTATTTTTGTCAATTTACGATAAAACCTTTAATTATTTTTGTTTTACATAACATAAATTATAGTGAATACATCTTTCTTTTAACTAAACCTAAACTTTTATATCTTTGAATTTCTAAAACCCCAATCTTATGAAAAAACGAGAACCCGTTTCCCATATCATGACCACTGATCCTTATTCTCTAAACATTACAGACGGACTCAGTCATGCAGAAATTTTGTTTAAACGTCATAAAGTACGGCATTTACCTGTAGTTTCAGGCGATGAAATTATCGGTATCTTGAGTATGACGGATCTGGCACGAATCAGTTTTGTGGACAGTTATGACCCCAAAAACTTTAATGTGGATACTTCCATTTACTAATTGTTTTCTTTAGAACAAATTATGGTTCGCAACCCAACTTGTATTTCTCCCGATACCTTAATTAAAGATGCTGCAGAAATTTTCCTTAAGTCAGAATTTCATGCCCTACCCGTGGTGGAAAACAAAAAACTGGTTGGAATTATGACCACCACCGATTTAATTAAATACCTTTTGGAGCAGTATTAGACTATTACATTTTGTTAAATAATTTGCCCCAAATCATTTCTTTTTATTAGACAACCTACTAATTTCAATTAATTAGCTTCTGTTTGTTCATGCTGAAATACGCCTTACTTCATAAATAAAGTTCTGAATCGCTTTCACACGAGGCATAGCCGACTGATGAATTCCTATCAATCAAATAACAGCGTATGAATAAATTGTATTTTAGTACAGCCATCAAGCTGCCTCGTCTTACAATACGGGGCATTTTTTATTATTTTAAATCGTACAAGTCTTTGAGTTTTTAAAAAGCAGTAATACTGGTTCTTACAATAAAAGTGAGGAGTGTAGGCATGCTTTAAAAGAGATAAAAAATAAGACTTGGTTCCTCTAATGTAAGAAATTTCCTGTTAACAACCTTGTCAATAAAACCCATACAGTAGCATTCATTTGAGTTTAAAAAGCGTGTATTTTTAATAAAAACCACGACCATGAACGACCGACCAAACGATTTACTTCGGATTCGTCCAGAAATAAAAAAGACTCTTGCCTTCGACAACATGGGTAAAGAGGAACGCTTTCAAAATGAAACCCTTCGCCCGATATTAAAATTGCAAAATCCGCTGTTGATCGATGTCTTTCAAAATTACATTGAAAAACGAAAAGGGGTATTTTACGAATTAAGTTTGCAGAAAAAACTAGATTACATTGAAAGTAGTTTGATCAAAGATCAGAAATTCCGAAACTCAGTAAAAGGGATGGTCATCGGTCACTTTACCGTCCTAGAATACGGTATTTACAAACAACATTCGTCCTCATTAAATAAACGAATGATGAATCTTGTCATTGAACGTTTAAAAGATCAAGTACAGCTTTTTGAAAACGCTTTAAAGCAAGTCGTTTAACGGATTTATTGGAACAACCAAGCCTCTCTAAGACTAACTGCTTCTGCAGTTGCATCTTGATTTTCAACCAGTCCCTTTGAGACCGCTGTAGGCGTTCCAACCGTACCTGTAAGCGTCAGCGTTTCTCCATTGCGCTCAACAGTAAGGCTGAATTCTTGATCGGCTTCCCAGCTTAAACTTGGCATCAAAAGTGCATTAATTTTTCCAGAGTTTTCTTGATTGATTTCAGGAAACAACGCTCCATCTATTCCCAGTAAAACATCTCCTTGTTGAACTCCCATCGCTTCGATAGAATCGTTGAGCTGGGTAACGACAAATTGCATTTGATCCTCTGCGCCACCAGGCTGTGGACTAAAAAATAATTCGGCATTGTTAGCAAATATGATTGAGCGAAGCGGAGTTTCCACTTCCCCATTGATGAGTCCTACTTTTGAAAAATACAAATCGTAATCGATAGGTGTAGTCCCAATTACGTGCTGTTCAAAAAAGGCTCCTACTTCAGGATAGGTCATTGCAACAATCTCGCCGATGAGTTCTTCGTCTTTAAAGGGTCTTTCTTTACCGTATTTTTTTGCCAAGTTTTTCATTACCCACAAAATTCCATGAACTCCCCCACTCTTTTCTCGAATCAAAATATCCAAACACATATTGATCAAAGCTCCTTTCTGATAAACATTACCGTAGTTCGCTTGATAAGGTTCATCAACAATACCAGCACTCATTTCAGTAAACGACATCGTATCGTCATAACGACCAGCGTAATTGATCTTTTCCATGATTCGATTGTAAAAATCTGGCGCATCAATCAAACCTTGATTGATTTGGAACAAATTCGCAAAATATTCAGTAGTACCTTCATACATCCATAAATGTTGAGACATTAAGGGTCTGTTGTATTCAAAGTTGTGAATCTCTTCGGAGTGCACGTTGAGTGGTGTCAGGGTATGGAAAAATTCGTGTGAGACCACATCGACCAAACTTTGAGTGAGTTCCTCGGGTCCCATTTCATCAACAAAAACCACTGTGGTAGAGGTATGATGTTCTAAAGCTCCCATCATTCCTCCAAAATACTGAAGGCCTTCCATGTCCATTAAATGCAATAAAATATCATAACTGGGGGTATTATTTGCATCTCCCAAAAATGCCTTTTGGGCTTTCATCATTTCTTCAATCGCAGGTTGGTATGCCGTAGCTTGGTGTGTATCCGAGGGAGAATGAATGGCAAGACCTACTTTAATTTCATCCAAATCAAAAGAAACAGCATTGGGTTTGCTGTAAAGTATCGGGTTATCAATAATATGAAAATAGCGTTGGGCATCAAACACATCCAAACTATCACTTGTTGAAACGGCAGGTAATGACGTGTAAGCATTCAAATCTTTAGGAGAGCGAACCCGCAATTTGTACGAATTCTCTTTCATCCCTTCAAAGTAACCTATCATACTGTGCAAGTTCAATAAATAAGTTTCTCCTTCTTCAAAATTGGTGCCTCCCATAGGATAAATCTCTTGACCGTTTGGCCCGTCAAATGTATCGTTTACCCAATAGGTTATTTTAGCTAATTTTTTAGGATTTAAAATTTCCCAACTGTTTTCATCTAAAGAAATTATTTCAAGAACATTTCCTTTTCTATCAAAGGCTTGAACATTCTCTGCAAAACGACCAAAATTGGAATATTCATAGGTTCCAGGAACAATTTGCGGAATGTAAAATACCGTAGATTCCGCATCTATCGGTGGAGGAATTAGAGTTACTTGAACCTTATCGTCTTCCATATTAATCAAATCAACACTTGCTTGAATGGTAGTAGAAATAGGGCCTTTAGAAGTTTTTAAAGCGGCACAACTTACAAAAAGAATAGCAGCACTAAGGGTTAAGAACGATTTAGATAGTAATGATTTCATAAAATAAAATTTAGAGGAGTGAAACTCCATTTAAGTCAGTGGTTAAAACGCTCGTCATGTAATCGAAAAATGGGCGTATGGATTTAAAGTGTGTAATGATTTGATCTTGGAAATTTTTTGCCAGAACTTGTTTGTCTGTGAATTTTTTAACAAATAGATATTGCTTTTTTCGAATCAGGTCAATGTCCGAATGCTCTTTGGAAAAACCTTTGGGTGCCGTTTTTACTTCATCGCCTTGGAGTTCGCCCCAATAAGATTTAAAATCAGGGTCTGCCATTAGTGTTCGTAACTCTTGAGCATCTACTTCCATTTCTTTTCGAATACGAAATAAGTCATCTTTATTCGGATCCCAAAGGCCCGTTGCAATAAAACTGTTTCCGGGAGCGATATGTAAATAGTAGCCTCCTCTGAGTTCTGGCTTTTTTCGATGAAAAGAGATGCCGAAGTGTGTTTTAAAAGGAGTTTTATTTTTAGAAAAGCGCACGTCTCGGTAAATACGAAAGATCTTTGCACGTTCTATTTCATCGGTTTCATTTAATGCATTCTTAATTTGCTCAGCGTATTGCTTTATTTCTGTTTCAAGAGCTTTAAAACGGCTTTTTTGAGGCTCAAACCACTCACGTGTATTATTTGCTTCCAACTCTTTATAAAATGCTAAAACATCAGGGTTAATTTGATTCATTTTATTTTTATTTAGACGAATTTTGAATCCATTTATCAATCTTTTCTTCCAAGTAATCCAAGGGAATACATCCGGATTCCAAAACAATTTTATGAAACTCTTTTATATCAAAGGTAGCTCCAAAGGCAGCTTCTGCTTTTGCTCGAAGCTCAAGAATTTTAAGCTGTCCAATTTTGTAAGATAATGCTTGTGCAGGATTTGCCATGTAGCGTTCAATTTCTGAGATGATACTTGCCTCAGACTCTGCTTCATTATCTAATGAATATTGAATGGCCTGCTCACGAGTCCACCCTTTAGCATGAAGTCCTGTATCAACCACCAAACGAATTGCACGATGCATTTCTGCACCCAGCATACCGAAGTATTGATAGGGGTCGTCGTAAAGTCCTAATTCTTTTCCCAAAGACTCGGTGTAGAGTGCCCAACCCTCTCCGTAAGCACTGTACCACAAATCTTTTCTAAACGAAGGTAAAGTTGTGTTTTCTTGTTGAAGTGAGATTTGGAAGTGATGTCCCGGTATGGCTTCATGTAAAAACAAATCCTCATCCGAGTACATATTGTATCGCGTCACTTCAGGAATCGGAACATAAAAAATCCCTGGTCTTGTTCCGTCCAAAGAACCCGGATTGTATTCCGCACTAGCAGAGGCCTCACGGAAGGCTTCTGTTCTGCGCACTTCAAAAGGAGTTTTGGGTTGCACTCCGAAGAGTTTATTTACCTGAGGCAGCATTTTTTCCTGAATGGAATAAAAATTAGCAATGACTTCATCTGCATCAGTAAAAGGCATTAACTCTTTTTTGTTTCTGACGTATTCAAAAAAGGCTTTTAAATCTCCTTCAAAACCAACTTCTTTCATCACTTGCTTCATTTCTCCTTTGATACGAGCCACTTCGTTTAAACCCAACTCATGGATTTCATCAGCGGTCATTGTTGTGGTAGTGTATCGTTTGATTGCATGTTGATAGTACTCTTCTCCCCTTTTCAAATCATTAAAACCACTACTCTCACGTGCAAATTGGTCATATTCATTTGCCATAAAGTCATGCAATTTTTCATAGGCAGGCACAATTGCATTAAGCACCATTTTTTGATATGCCTCAGACAAATCTGCTTGTGTCTTTTCATCAAAATCTGAAGGAAAATTTAGAGCAGGTTGATAAAACAAATGCTTTTCCAAATCAGTAGTGGTCATGAGTTCCAATTGTGGAAGCACTTTGACAACTAAAGATTTTGGCAATACCCAACCACTTTGCATTCCTTCTTTCATCTTATCTTGGGCAGAATCTAACCATTCAATGTAACCCGCAATACGTACCAACCAATTTTTGTAATCCTGTACTGTTTTAAAAGGCTGTGCTCCTTGCCCACTAGCTAATTGACCCATGGTAAGCTGAAAGCCCCACATCTGATCAATAGGCATTTGGTCTTTTGGAAACTCCATTCCTTTCAATGCCGTTTCACATTCCCATTTTAAAATGTTTTTACTCAACTGATCTTCTTCATTTAATGAACTATCATCGAAACGATCCAACGCATTGAGGTAATAGGCATAAAAGGCTTTTTCTTTGGTTTGAAACTCCGGAGAAAGAAAGTTGGGCAAGGTGTCGTTGTAACGGGTATCCCCTTGAAAAGTTCCCTTAATACGATACAATTTTAAATTTTCTTGGTAGTAGTCTTCAAGTAAAGACTTAAATTCAGAAGCAGTAGTTTTAGTATTTTCACTCTGACAAGAAGTAATGAGCAAACTAATAAAAAGAACTATTATTTTTTTCATTTTAAGTTTCATTTAATTTGGGTGCAACCAAAAATACATTTTTTTAAGGAATTAAAATCTTAATTTATTTCTTTCGTAGAGTCAACGTTTGAACCACATCTTCAAGAGAAAAGCCTTTGGCTTGAAGTAGAATCAGGTAATGAAATAATAAATCGGCACTTTCATCCAAAAACAAACCATCATTGTTGTCCTTCGCTTCGATCACAGTTTCTACTGCTTCCTCTCCTACTTTTTGAGCCATCTTGTTAATTCCCTTTCTAAAAAGCGAAGCTACGTAGCTGTCTTGATCGTTTGCCTTTTTACGTTGTGCAATAATTTGTTCTAACTCAATTAAAAATGTCAGTGGATTTTCATTTTTTTCATCCCAACAGGTGTCTGATCCTTTATGACATGTGGGTCCCTCAGGGTGAACATAGATCAATAAGCTGTCGCGATCACAATCCAAATGAATGGAGTTCACATTTAAAAAATTACCACTCTCCTCTCCTTTGGTCCATAAACGTTTTTTAGATCGACTGTAAAAAGTAACTTTTTTAAGTTTTTGGGTGGTTTCAAACGCCTCTTCATTCATAAAGCCTAACATTAACACCTTTAGGGTTGTAGCATCTTGAATAATGGCAGGGATTAACGCATCTGCGTTTTTTGAAAAATCAGGTTTCATAATTCGTCTATTCGTACAGCGATTTGCTGTTGTTTGAGTTCTTTTTTTAGTTTGGGTATCGAGATTTCACCAAAGTGAAACACACTGGCTGCAAGTGCAGCATCCGCTTTTCCTAGCGTAAAGCTTTCAACAAAATGAGAAACGCTGCCTGCTCCTCCTGAGGCAATAATGGGTAAATTGATATTGCTCGACAAACGTTCTAAAGCTTTATTGGCAAATCCACTTTTTGTACCGTCGTGATCCATGGAGGTAAAGAGTATTTCTCCTGCTCCACGGCTTTCTAATTCTCTAGCCCAGTCAAATAAATCCAACTCGGTAAGAACTTTACCCCCAACCAGATGAACTTTCCATTGGTCTTTGATTTGCTTTGCATCTATGGCAACTACAATGCATTGAGAACCGAATTGATTTGCTAATTCGTCAATCAAATTTGGATTGTTAACAGCAGCAGAGTTAATCGAAACCTTATCGGCTCCATTTTTTAATAAAATTTCAACATCCTTTACGGAGCTTATCCCTCCACCAACTGTAAAGGGAATATCTATTGCCTCAGCAACTCTCAGAACTAAATCAGCTAATGTTTTCCGCTTTTGTTCAGTTGCAGAAATATCCAAAAAAACTAATTCATCTGCTTGTTCCAGGGCGTATTGAGTTGCCAATTCAACAGGATCTCCTGCATCGCGCAAGTTTACAAAATTGACTCCTTTTACGGTTCGGCCATCTTTGATGTCTAAGCAAGGAATGATTCGTTTAGTGAGCATTCGTTTTAATTATCTGAGTTAATGACATAGTTTTCCAATTGTTTGAGTGAAATTCTGTTTTCGTAAATGGCTTTTCCAATGATAACTCCTTCGCAGCCCAAATCTTGAAGCTGAGGGAGCTCTTCAAATTTTGAAATTCCCCCAGAGGCAATGAGTTTGATCTCTTCTTTAGCAAGTAACCTTTTGTACAAATCGAATGCGGGCCCTTCCAGCATACCGTCCTTGCTAATATCAGTGCAAATGACATATTCAACTCCCTTTTTTTTGTAGTCATGGACAAAATCAAAAAGGGTTTGCTCAGAGGTTTTTAACCAACCCTCAATTGCAATATGAGTTCCTTTGATATCAGCACCCAAAATAATTTTTTCTGAGCCATATTGATCTAGCCATCTCATAAAAGTTTCAGGAGATTTTACTGCAATACTTCCTCCTGTAATTTGAGAAGCACCACTTTCAAATGCGATATTGATATCCGCATCCGATTTAAGTCCACCGCCAAAATCAATTTTTAAAGAAGTTTTATTTGCTAGGCGTTCTAGAACCTTGTAGTTTACGATATGCTTTGATTTGGCTCCGTCTAAATCTACTAAATGCAAATACGCTATGCCATGGGCTTCGAAAGCTTTGGCCACTTCTAGAGGTGATTCGTTGTAAATCTTTTTTGTGTCGTAATCCCCTTTGGATAAACGAACGCATTTCCCTTCAATGATGTCTATTGCTGGAATTATCCTCATGAGGAAAGTTTTAAAAAATTACTCAATACTTGTTGTCCTTTTTGACTGCTTTTTTCAGGGTGAAATTGAACTCCATAAAAATTTTCTTTCTGCAATGCCACGCTGTAAGCTCCATTGTAGTCACTAAGTGCAACGGTTTCTTTTGACTTTGACACAAAATAAGAGTGTACCAAATACATGTAAGATCCCTCATCAATTCCCTCAAATAAAGGTCCTTTCAAATCGTGAATGCTGTTCCAACCCATCTGAGGTACTTTTACTTTATTTGAGAAACGCTTCACGGTTCCTTTTACAATTCCTAAACCACTTACATCTCCTTCTTCTGTATGTTCACAAAGCAATTGCATCCCTAAACAAATTCCTAAAACAGGTTGTTTTAAATCACCGATTAACGTGTCTAGTCCCAAGCGCTGAAGTTTTCGAATCGCACTTGCGGCCGCACCTTGTCCTGGAAAAATTACTTTTTCAGCATTTTTTATTTGCGCTGCATCCGAAGTTAAAATACTGTCCGTCCCTAATCGGTCTAAAGCAAATTGCAGACTTTTAGTGTTTCCAGCTCCGTAGTCAATAATAGCCACCATTTACAAGCTTCCTTTAGTTGTGGGCAAAATCATTTTATCCAGATCGCGTTTGACAGCCATTTTAATTGCTTTTGCAAAGGCCTTAAAAATAGCCTCTATTTTATGGTGTTCATTGACTCCCTCAGCTTTGATATTTAAATTTGCCTTCGCGCCGTCAGAAAAAGATTTAAAAAAGTGATAAAACATTTCTGTAGGCATTTTACCGATCATCTCTCTCTTGAACTCAGCTTCCCAAACCAACCAGTTACGTCCTCCAAAATCCAGGCTAACTTGAGCGAGGCAATCATCCATAGGCAAACAAAATCCATAACGCTCTATGCCTCTTTTACTGCCTAATGCTTTTGAAAAGGCTTCTCCCAATGCTATTGCAGTGTCTTCTATGGTGTGGTGCTCATCAACTTCTAAATCGCCTTTGACGGTCAGTTCAATGTCCATACCACCGTGTCGAGCCAATTGATCAAGCATGTGATCAAAAAAGGCAAGCCCAGTGTTGATCGAGCTTTTTCCCGTACCGTCAATATTTAATTGTAATTGAATATCCGTTTCGTTAGTTTTTCTTTCATGACTCACCTGTCGTAATTCCAACTTTAAAAATGAATGGATCTCCTTCCACAAGGTAGTGATCAAGGAAATTGGAAATTCAGTTCCAGTTGCTATTTCTGCTTTTCCTAAATCAGGATCATTTGCGATAAAAATTCCCTGACATCCTAAATTTTTTGCTAACTCCATATCCGTTAGTCTGTCGCCAATAACAAAGGAATTTTTTAGATCGTAATCTGGATTACCCAAGTATTTAGTGAGCATGCCTGTACGCGGTTTTCTTGTCGGAGCATTGTCTTCCGGAAGGGATTTATCAATAAACACTTCTTCAAAAGAAATGCCCTCATTTTTAAAGGTTTCGATCAGAAAATTTTGAACCGGCCAAAAGGTGTCTTCAGGGAATGAATTACTTCCAAGCCCATCCTGATTGGTAATCATCACCAATTCATAATCCAACTCTTTGGCAATTTTACCCAAATAAGTAAAAACCTCAGGATAAAAAATCAACTTGTCAAAGGAATCTAATTGATAACCTTCCGGCTCTAGGGCCAAAGTTCCATCTCGATCTACAAATAATACTTTTTTCATATGAATTAACTTAAACTACTTAAGGCTTCAATTAAACGATCGTTTTCCTCAGGGAGTCCCACAGAGATCCTCAATGTATTTTCACAGTTCACATTATTTGAAGGGTTTCGAACTACAATTCCTTTTTCTAGCAACTCTTGATACCTTCTAGTGCTATCATCCACTCGAACCAATAAAAAATTAGCATCTGAAGGAAAACACTTTAAAATAATGGGAATGGAGGCAAAAGCCTTTTCTAATCGTTCACGTTCTGCTAACAAAAGGCGAACTTGCTCATTAACTTTGTCTTGCTCTTTTAAGCGCTTCAAAGCTGCATTGATCGTCATTGAATTTAAATTGTACGGTGCTTTAATTCGATTAAAAAATGAAATAAAGTCTGGGTGAGCAAATGCCATTCCTAGACGTGCACCTGCCATTCCTTGAGCTTTTGAAAAGGTTTGACAGACCATTAGATTTGGATATTTTGACAACCATGAAATCACTGAAGGATTTGTACTAAATTCTACATAGGCTTCATCAACCAAAACCAAACTTGGAAATCCTTGAATCAATTGCTCAATCGAATGTAAATCAAAACGGTTTGCAGTTGGGTTGTTGGGCGTGGGGATAAATATGATTTTTGTGGTTGTATCGGCTGCTTTTAGAATTGCTGGAACGTCTAGCTGAAAGTTAGATGTTAAAGGAACTTTTTGGATTCCCACCCCAAACATTTTAGCTGACACTTCATACATGCCAAAAGTTGGAGGTACGATCATAATGTTGTCTATCCCCGGTTCACAACAGCCCATAATTACCTGAGAAATGAATTCATCACTACCATTTGAAAGATAAATCTGATTTACATCCAAACCTTTCCACGATGCAATTTCTTTTTTTAAAACTCTTTGCATTGGATCAGGATATCGATTTACTGGAGTTTCAAAAGGATTTTCATTGGCATCTAAAAACACCATAGGACTTTTACCTCCTTTGTACTCATCTCGAGCCGATCTGTAAGGCTTCAACGACAACAAATAGGTCCTTATGTATTTAGTGTAATCAAATTTCATTTTTCAAACTATTTAATCGGATGCTTACTGCGTTTTTGTGCGCTTCAAGTCCTTCAGCTGCGGCCATGAGTTCAATGGTTTCTCCTAAAGACTGAATTCCTTCCTTACTTATCTTTTGAAATGTAATGGCTTTTTTAAAACTGTCAAGATTCACTCCGCTGTATTGCTTTGCATAACCGTTGGTAGGAAGGGTATGATTGGTTCCTGAAGCATAATCTCCTGCACTTTCTGGAGTGTAATTTCCAACAAAAACAGAACCTGCATTGAGAATATTTTCAAGATACAAGGATTCATTTTTTACACAAACAATGTAATGTTCAGGACCATAGGCATTGATAAAGTCAATTGCCATTGCATCTTCGTCAAAATAAAGTGCTTTTGAATTGCTCAAAGCAGCAGCAGCAATTTCTTTTCGTGGCAACTTATCTAACTGGGTTTTAATTGCCGATGCTACTTGCTCTAATAGCGGTTTGTACGTTGTAACAAACAAAACTTGACTGTCCTTTCCATGCTCTGCTTGAGAGAGTAAATCTGCAGCAATAAATTCGGGGTTTGCGGTTGCATCTGCTGCAACAAGAAGTTCACTTGGTCCGGCTGGCATGTCTATGGCAACGTGATGGCGTGTAGCCCATTGCTTTGCAACAGTTACGTATTGATTTCCTGGACCAAAAATTTTATCTACTTTTGAAATTGTCTCTGTTCCAAGGGCTAAAGCTGCTATGGCCTGTATCCCTCCTACTTTAAAAATATTTTCTACTCCACAAAGTTTTGCCGTGTAAAGCACCACGTCAGGTAAAGACCCGTCATCTGAAGGTGGTGAGCACATTACAATTTCTTTACAACCTGCAATTTGTGCTGGAATGGCCAACATTAAAATAGTTGAAAATAAAGGAGCTGAACCTCCAGGAATGTAAAGCCCAACTTTTTCAATAGGCTTTTTTTCCTGCCAACAATCTACCCCCGGCTGTGTCGTAACTCTTACTGAATCTGTCTGCTGAGCAGCATGAAAGGTTTCAATATTGGACTTAGCCTTTTGGATGGCTTTTTTTAATGCCAAAGGAACCTTAGATTCCGCTCTGATAAATTCATCCTTAGAAACCTTAAAATCAGGAAGCTGAATACCATCAAATTGAGTAGTGTAATCAATAATGGCTGAATTTCCATTTTTACTTACAGCATCAAAAACAGAAGACACTAAAGGTTCTAAAGCTTCATAAGAAGCTGTAGGACGTTCTGTAAGAGAATCCCAATCTGAAGGTGATGGATTTAAAAACGGTTGCATCATAATACCATTTTTTCTATGGGACAAACTAAAATATCCTCAGCTCCTGCAGATTTTAATCGATCAATGACCTCCCAAAAATCTCCAGCGTTGATTACCGAGTGTAATGAACTCCACCCCTCTTTTGCCAATGGTAAGACCGTCGGACTTTTCAATACAGGAAGAATTTTACTAATGGAATCAATTTTATCGTTTGGAGCGTTGAGTAATATGTATTTGGATTGTTTTGCCCTTAAAACTGACTGGATTCTAAAGCGTAATTTTTCAATGGTCTGATGGGCTTCTTTAGAAACCTTTGGAGCTTGAACCAATACTGCTTCTGAATTTCCAATCTCAATTACTTCTTTCAAGTTATTTTTAAACAAGGTACTTCCACTTGAAACAATATCGCAAATGGCATCTGCCAAACCAATATTTGGAGCAATCTCAACCGATCCATTAATGATGTGTAAGTCTGCTTTGATGCTATTGGCTTTTAAAAAAGCGTTTACTGTATTCGGATAAGAGGTCGCAATACGCTTTCCTGAAAGATCATTTACCCCATCAAATTGAATGTTTTTAGGGACTGCAATTGAAACTCGACATTTTGAAAACCCTAAATGTTCTATGACCTTAAGTTTCTCTCCTTTCTCTACCAATAAATTTTCTCCTAAAATAGCCAAATCAACGACTCCATCACGCATGTACTGGGGAATGTCTCCGTTGCGCAAGTAAAAAACTTCCATAGGGAAATTTCTTGCAGCGGCTTTTAGTTGATCTTTTCCATTGTCAATTGAAATCCCACAGCTTTTAAGTAATGCGAGTGAATTTTGATTTAACCGTCCCGATTTTTGAATTGCTATTCGTACCATATATTTTTATAAAAAAAACCCGTCTGATTTCTCAAACGGGCTTGCAATAGATATAAAAACATCTCACTACACCTCGTTTGATCGAGTGTTAATATGATGTTTGTGTGTTGATTTTTTTGTCATTTGAATTGCAAATATATTCAAAAAAAATTAATTGACCTTTTGCCTATTGTTTACCTAAAATAATGGGCAAGCCATTTTTTGAACTTCCAATCACAATTACTTTAGAATTTGGAGATTCTGAAAGCTTAATAGTAGCTTCAATCCCTTTCTCCTGAAGAATCTTATCTGTAAGTGAAGCACTTAAAATTCGGTTAGCTGCTGCCTTACCTTCAGCGTCAATACGTTGACGTTCAGCTTCTTGTTTTGCTTTTTCCAATCTAAATTCATATTCTAATGACTCTTGCTCTTGCCCTAATTTACGCTCAATAGCCTCTTTAATAGCTAGCGGTAAGGTTACATCTCGTACCAAAACAGCATTCACCTGAATGTGCTGTGATTCTACGTTTTTTAAGGTTTCTTCAAAAATTTCATTTTGAATGGCATCCCTTTTCGTAGAATACAGTTGCTCAGGGGTGTAACGCCCTACAACAGAACGAGCAACCGCTCTAATTTGTGGAATCAGAACAATGTTGACATAGTTCTCTCCTTTGGTTTTGTGCAATAACCCCAATTCATCGTATTTAGGTTGATACAAAACAGAGACATCCAATGAGATTTCAAGTCCGTTTGAGGAAAGTACTTGCATATTTCCTTCAAAAAACTCTTGTTGCTTTACATTGTAGATGTACACTTTATTCCATGGTGAGATGATATGAAATCCTTCACCTAGTGGTGGAGTGTCTGTAACAACCCCTCCGCCGAAGGTTTTAAACAAAACGCCTGCTTCTCCATAACCAATATTAATTGAGGACTTTGAAACAAAGATTAGTAAGACTACGATCAAGAGAATGACTGGTAATCCAATTTTGGGTAATTTTTGCATAATATTTCTTTTTAAAATTAAGTTAACATTCCTCCATCTACATGGAGCACTTGTCCAGTAACATAACTGGATAAATCAGAGGCTAGGAAGACACAAGCGTTAGCAACATCTTCGGGTTGACCTCCTCGTTTTAATGGTATTCCATCTCTCCATCCTTGGACTACATCCTCAGATAGTTTGGCTGTCATTTCAGTTTCAATAAAACCAGGAGCAATAACATTAGAACGAATGTTACGTGATCCCAACTCTAAGGCAATGGATTTGGAAAAGCCAATAATTCCCGCTTTAGACGCAGCGTAATTTGACTGTCCTGCATTTCCTTTTACTCCTACTACAGAACTCATGTGAATCAAGGATCCTTTTCGCTGTTTGAGGAAAGTGCGCTGTACAGCCTTGGTCATATTAAATATCGACTTAAGGTTGACTTCAATAACCTGATCGAAATCTTCTTCAGTCATACGCATTAAAAGATTGTCCTTGGTTATTCCAGCATTGTTTATTAAAATATCGAGACTTCCAAAATCTTCAATAACCTCTTCAACTAATTTTTGAGCTTGTTCAAAATTAGCTGCATTACTTTGATATCCTTTTACCTGAACTCCGAAAGAACTCAATTCTTCGGTCAATGAATCTGCAGCTTCTTTGTTGCTACTGTAGGTAAATGCTACTGCGCATCCTTGAGCAGAAAATACTCTAGCAATTCCTCTTCCAATACCTCTACTGGCTCCAGTAATAATTGCTGTTTTTCCTTCTAATAATTTCATAAGCTTGTTTAAGACAATACTTCTGCTACTTTGGCTCCAATTTGTGCGGGAGAGTCTACCACATGAATTCCACATTCACGCATAATTCGTTTTTTTGCTTCAGCGGTGTCTTCGCTTCCACCAACAATAGCTCCAGCATGTCCCATTGTTCTTCCTTTTGGTGCAGTCTCTCCAGCAATAAATCCAACAACGGGCTTTTTATTCCCTGAAGCTTTGATCCATTTTGCCGCATCAGCCTCTAGTTGTCCACCTATTTCACCAATCATCACTATGCATTCGGTTTCAGGATCATTCATAAAGAGCTCTACAGCATCTTTAGTCGTAGTTCCAATAATGGGATCTCCTCCAATTCCAATGGCAGTTGAAATACCCAATCCTTGGCTTACAACTTGGTCTGAAGCTTCATAAGTTAGCGTTCCAGATTTAGAAACAATCCCAACTTTTCCTTTTTTGAAGACAAATCCAGGCATAATTCCCACTTTGGCTTCCTCAGGAGTAATGACTCCAGGACAATTCGGACCAATCAAAGTTGCCCCCTTTGCCTTAACGTACTGAAAAGCCTTTGTCATGTCATTAACAGGAATTCCCTCAGTAATGGTGATTATCACTTTAATTCCAGCTTCTACTGATTCCATTATGGCATCTGCTGCAAATGCAGGAGGAACAAAAATGATTGAAGTATCTGCATCCACCTGATCCACCGCTTCTGCTACAGTATTAAAGACAGGTTTTTCCAAGTGTGTTTGCCCACCTTTTCCCGGTGTTACACCTCCAACTACATTGGTGCCGTAGGCTATCATTTGGGTGGCATGAAAAGTTCCTTCGCTGCCGGTAAATCCTTGTACAATGATTTTTGATTCTTTATTTACAAGTACACTCATAGTTTAATCGTCTCAATTTAGTTTAAAATGTTTACTCTTTTACACGTTCGACATAACTCCCCTTTTCGGTATCGACTTTTATTTTATCTCCCTCATTTATGAATAAGGGTACGTTGATAGAAGCTCCTGTTTCGACAGTAGCGGGCTTGGTGGCATTCGTTGCAGTATTTCCTTTCACACCCGGCTCTGTATGTGTAATTTCCAAAACAACACTGGCAGGCATATCGGCAGAAAGGGGTAAGCCGTCCTCTGAATTAATTGAAATGGAAACAATTTCTCCCTCTTTCAATAAACCTGGATTTTCTAAAATTGTTTTTTCAACACTGATCTGATTGTAGTCATCTGTATTCATAAAATGAAACTGATCGCCTTCACTGTACAAATATTGGTATTTCTGGGTTTCTACACGAATGGCGTCAATTTTATGACCCGCTGAAAAAGTATTGTCTAGAACCTTGCCCGATGTTACACTTTTAAGTTTGGTTCTAACAAAGGCAGGACCTTTTCCTGGTTTTACGTGTAAAAACTCAATGATTTTGTAAATGTCATTGTTGTACTTGATACACAAGCCTTTTCTAATGTCTGATGTTGATGCCATAATTGAAGTGCAAATTTAGCTTTTTTGATGGTACCCTCTTACAATTCCTTGAGTAGATTTTTCAATGAACTGTAAAATGGCATTTCTTTCTTTTGTAGGTTCAATTTCATTTTTTACAATTTCAAGAGCTTGTGATATGTTGTGATTACTTTTAAATAAAATTCTGTAAACATTTCGAATTAAATCAATTTGCTCCATATCAATCCCATTCCGTTCCATGCCTACAGCATTTACTCCAACAAAAATTAAGGGGTCACGAGCTACTTTTGAATAAGGTGGAATATCTTTTCTGACTAGTGAGCCTCCAGAAATAAAAGCAAAATCACCTACACTACAAAACTGCTGTATGGCGGTAAGACCTGCTAGAACAACATTGTTCCCTATTTTGATATGGCCCGCAAGTGTACTGTTATTGGAAAAAATACAATAATTCCCAATCAAACAATCGTGTGCGATGTGAGAGTATGCCATGATCAAACAGTTCGATCCAATCTGAGTCTTGCCAGTAGCAGAAGTACCTCTATTAATGGTTACACATTCTCGTATTACGCAATTATCACCAATAATTGTCAGAGAATCTTCACCACTAAATTTTAGGTCCTGAGGTATTGCACTAATTACAGCACCAGGGAAAATTTTACAATTCGCTCCAATACGGGCACCACTCATAATGGTGACGTTGGAACCGATCCAGGTATTTTTTCCAATCTCAACATTTTCATGTATGCTTGTAAATGGGTCAATGCTTACGTTAGGTGCAATTTTTGCGTCGGGATGAATATGGTTTAGGGTATTAGTCATTAGTTTGTTTAGGTTTTTCGTCTTGAAATTTGTGCCATAAGGTCGCCTTGACTGACCAATTGGTCATTTACAAAAGCATATCCTCTCATATTGCAAATTCCTCTTCGAATTGGGGTTAAAAGTTCAAGTTTAAAAATGAGTGTATCTCCAGGATAAACGGGACGTTTGAATTTGACATTGTCAATTTTCATGAAAAAGGTCAAATAATTTTCAGGATCAGGGACAGTGCTTAACACTAAAACTCCCCCGGCCTGAGCCATCGATTCTATTTGGAGGACACCAGGCATTACAGGAGCTCCAGGAAAATGACCCTGAAAAAAGGATTCGTTCATGGTAACATTTTTTAAACCAACAACGTGTTGATCTGAAAGCTCAAATATTTTATCTACCAATAAAAAAGGAGGCCGATGGGGTAACATATCCATAATCTGGTTGACATCCATAATGGGCGGTTTCGATAAATCCACATCAGGAGCAAAAGACTTGCGCTTTTGCTTAATTAGAAGTGCAATCTCTTTAGCAAAATCGGTATTGATCTTATGCCCGGGTTTGTTAGCAATAATCTTTCCTTTGATAGGCATACCCACCAATGCCAAATCACCTACTAAATCCAATAACTTATGTCGCGCTGCCTCGTTAGTGTAATTCAATTTTAAATTGTCAAGAATTCCGTTTGGTTTCACTGCAATTTCATCTTTTCCAAATGCCTTTTTTAAGCGATCCATATTGGCATTAGACAAGGGCTGATCTACATAAACAATGGCATTGTTAAGATCACCTCCTTTGATTAAACCATGGTCTAACAGCATTTCTAATTCATGTAAAAAGCTAAATGTTCGAGCTGGTGCGATCTCTTGATTGAAATCTTCGAGATTTTTAAGAGTTGCATTTTGAGTCCCTAGAACCTGAGTTTCAAAGTCAATCATTACACTAAAACACGTATGATCCGACGGAACAATCATGATTTCACTTCCCGTTTCAGGATCAGTATGCTGTATGATTTCTTGAACTTCAAATACTTCTTGTGCTTCTTTTTGCTGTGAAAGCCCAGCCTTTGTAATAGCATCACTAAAAGGTTTTGAAGATCCATCCATGATGGGAATCTCGGGTCCGTTAATTTCAATGATGCAGTTTGACACTGAAGCGGCAAATAAAGCAGCTAAAAGGTGTTCTGTTGTCTGAATTTCAATACCGTCTTTTTCTAAGGTAGTGCCTCGATCTGTTCTAGTAACCAAGTTTGCAAGAGCTGGAATTTCGACAGGAGGATTTAAATCGGTTCGGATGAATTTAATCCCAGTATCTTCTGGTGCGGGGTTTAAAATCATTTCAATTTGTTCACCAGAATGTAAGCCAACACCGTCCAATCTAACGGACTTGGATAAAGTTTGTTGTGGTTGTGTTTGTGTAATCATACTATTTCTGTTTTTCTAAACGTGACAATCGGGTTTCAATTGTTGGCAAGCGCTTAAATAAAGCATAAGATTTGTAAAAAGACCTGTAATCCATTGCAGGTGTTCCTTGAACAGCTGTTCCACTGGGGATGTTATTAATAACTCCTGTTTGTCCTTGAATCTGAACGCGATCTCCAAGTTTTAAATGTCCAATAATTCCAACTTGACCTCCAATAACACAGTGAGTTCCTATTTTCGTGGAACCCGCAACTCCTGTTTGAGCAGCAATCACTGTATGGGCTCCAATCTCTACATTATGGGCTATTTGAACTAAATTATCCAATTTTACTCCTTCATTAATTATTGTAGCGCCTAATGTAGCACGGTCAATTGTAGTATTTGCTCCTATTTCTACATGATCCTTGATTATGACCTTCCCGAGCTGAGGAATTTTTAAATAAGCTGTATTCTCTTGGGGCGCAAATCCAAAACCATCTGAACCAATTACTACTCCACTATGAAAATTACAATACGCTCCAATTTCTGTGTTGTCAAGAATACTCACCCTGGAATAGAGTTTGGTTTGTTTTCGAATTTTGACCTCATTGCCGATCACGCAGTGAGAATGAATTTGAACTCCTTCATCGATTTCAGACCCGGCTCCAATACAAACAAAGGGACCAATAAAAACACTATCACCTATCTGGGCAGAAGGATCAATAACCGCAGTGGGATGAATCCCCTTTTGGTTTTTGTTTTTATCCTCAGACCAATCGATCATTAATTGCGTAAAAGCGGCATAGGCATCCTTAACACGAATTAGGGTTGAAGAAACTTCACCGTTAAGCTCTAAATCATTTGAAATGAGTACAGCGCTAGCTTTTGTTTTTTGAAGGAAAGGAAGGTATTTACTGTGAGCTAAAAATGTTATCGAGCCTTCTTGCGCCTCTTCAATCTTTGAAAGGCTGTGAATCCTCACTTTAGCATCACCCTCTACTTTTCCATCAAATTTTTTTGAGATTTCTAATGCCGTTAAATCCATTTTGCAAAATTAGGTAATTATAAAGAATTAACTCGTTTTGGATAACATAAATAATGTTTTACAACCGGAGTAGAAAACTGCTTAAAATCTAGATATTGGATAACTTCTGCTATGGGAAAAACCTTACCACTCTTTTCGAGGATCAATAGTTGTGTTTCGTCTGAAACATAGGTTTGGTTTGAAATGGTTCCACTGAATACAAAATAGGGACTCGCGCTTTGTTCTTGAGCTAATCCTCCAAGATGTGCTTTCTTTTTTTCAATTTCAGCAATACTAAAAGCCGTATCACTAATTTTTATTTTAGGTAAATTACGATACAACAGTTGGGAGGACAATAATCTCAAAACCAAATCAGCATGTTTGGTCCACGACTTTAAAAGCTGAATCATATCGGAATCATCTAAACTTAAATAATGAAACAGCACCTTGTCTTCCAATGAATCACTTGATGCTGTTTGCATTAGTGGATACAAAATATGTTCTGACCGAAGTGCTTCTTTTTCGTTTTGAACCAAATATTGAAATCGTTTAAGCGTTTTTACCAAAAGGATTTCAGCGGCTAAGCTTGTTTTATGCAAATAAACTTGCCAATACATCAACCTTCGAGCCAACAGAAATTTTTCAAGAGAGTGAATCCCTTTAACTTCAAAAACCAATTGTTCGTCTTTTACCTGCATCGTTGCTAGAATTCGGTTGGTGTTGATGTTTCCTTCAGTTACTCCGGTGTAAAAACTATCTCGTTTCAAATAGTCAAGTCGGTCAACATCTACTTGTCCAGAAACCAATTGGTGCATAAATTTTCTGGGATATTGATCGGTAAAAATTTGATAAGCCAAATCCAGTTGACCCATAAATTTTTCATTAAAAAAAGACATTACCTTAAGAGAGATGGTTTCATGATGCACTCCTTGTAAAAGAGCTTCTTCTGTAGCATGAGAAAAAGGGCCATGACCGATATCGTGGAGCAAAATTGCAATTTGCATGGCTTCACGTTCGTTTGGACTAATTTCAACTCCTTTACCTTGCAAAACGTCTATTGCTTTTTGCATCACATGCATGGCTCCAAGAGCATGCTCAAAACGCGTATGATGTGCCCCCGGATAAACCAAACTTGACAATCCCATTTGTGAAATCCGTCTTAAGCGTTGAAAATAAGGATGGTTGATAAGTTGCAGAATCAAATCTGTCTCTATGGCAATAAATCCATAAATTGGGTCGTTAAATAAAGTATTCTTTCGGTGTGCCAAGGTCGCCTTTATGAGTAACAAATATACTAAATGAATTGGATCAAAGTTTTATGGGTAGATGACGAGATTGAAATGCTCAAACCTCACTTTTTATTTTTAAAAGAAAGAGGGTATCAAACCACTCCTTGTACCAATGGACTTGACGCTTTAGACTTAATTGATAATCAAATTTTTGACATCGTTCTTTTAGACGAAAACATGCCCGGATTAAATGGTTTAGAAACCTTGGACGGAATTAAAAATAAGCATCCCGATTTGCCCGTAATCATGATTACAAAAAATGAAGAAGAGCATATCATGGAAGAAGCAATAGGTGCGAAAATTTCTGATTATCTTATTAAACCAGTAAACCCCAATCAAATTCTTTTATCATTAAAGAAAATACTCAATCACAAAATTCTAATCGCTGAAAAAACAACACAAAACTACCAACAGCAGTTTCGAGAGATATCACAATCCTTAATCAACTTAGAAACACACGAAGACTGGATTGAGCATTTTAAAAAATTGATGTATTGGGAACTTGAATTAGAAACTTTGGAGGACTCCAGTATGTTTGAGGTTTTTGAAACCCAAATGCAAGAAGCAAACATTCAATTTGCCAAGTTTATCGAAAAAAACTATGCCATCTGGATGCAAGGTAACGGTGGTCCCATACTGTCTCATCAGGCGTTTCAAAAATTTGTTTTACCCGAGCTCAGAGAACATCAACCCACTTTGTTATTAATGGTCGATAATTTGCGATTCGATCAATGGCGAACCATATTACCTGAAATCAAGGAATATTGTAAAGTAGTAAGTGAATCTACTTATTTTAGTATTTTACCTACTGCAACCCAATATGCAAGAAATGCATTTTTTGCGGGTCGTACTCCCTTAGATCTCAGTAAAATTCATCCTGAATGGTGGAAAAATGATACTGACGAAGGCAGCAAAAATTTGCATGAATTCGACTTTTTAAAAGCTCAGTGTGAACGCCTAAATATGAAACGGCCATTAAGCTATCATAAGATAACCCAAGTGCAACAAAGTCAGCAGTTAATCAAAAACCTACAGAACTATTCTCATGAAGGACTTACCACTGTAGTTTACAACTTTGTAGATATGATTTCTCATTCTAAAACGGAAATGGAAGTAATCAAAGAATTGGCGTCTGACAATAAAGCATACCGTTCACTTACTGCAAGCTGGTTTAGAAATAGCCCATTAAAAGAACTCTTAAAAAAGGCAACACAACTCGGGTTTAAAATTCTTTTAACAACAGATCACGGTACCATAAATGTACGCCACCCTAGTGAAGTAATAGGAGATAAGGAAACCAGTATGAATTTGCGCTACAAATCAGGAAAAAGTCTAACCTACGCAAATAAAGACGTCATCAGTTGTAAAATACCCGAAGAATTTCAACTTCCCTCTTTTTATGGAATCAACAGCAGTTACATCTTTGCTAAACATGACTCTTATTTCGTTTACAAAAATAATTTTAACCACTACGCCAAACTTTTCAACGATACTTTCCAACACGGTGGCGTATCATTAGAGGAAATCATCATCCCTTTTGTTGTATTAAATCCACGATAGCTCTACTTTTGCCCAATGCAATTGAGTTTTACTCTTCCTGAAATTGAAATCGTAGCACAAAAGCTTTTGGACCAAGCAAGTACAACTGTTATTCGTATTGATGGTGAAATGGGTGCGGGAAAAACAACACTAATTGCTACAATAGTCAAGCTACTCGGCGTAAATGAAGGCGCAAGCAGTCCAACCTTTTCCCTAGTAAACTCTTACGAGGGTAAAGACAAAACCTTTTATCATTTTGATTTTTATCGTCTCAATCATCCTGATGAAGCTTTAGATTTTGGTTTGGAAGAGTACCTGGATTCTGGAAGTTTATGCTTTTTAGAATGGGCCGATAAAATCACTCCTCACCTACCCATAAACTATGACCATTTTACAATTCAGCAACAAAAAGACGGAAGCAGACTACTCAAAAAAATTAATTTAAAACGCGACTAATAATGAAGCTACTCTACCGACTAGGATTTTATTTAGGTGGTTTTTCTGTTGGGCTAATTTTTTTAGCATTTATTTTCAATGGTAAGAAAACCAGTTGCAATTACACACCCAATGCACGAGTAATCGATAATTTACTTCAAAAAAATATCGTTCTCTCTGAAGAGGTAATCAAAGACTATCCTCAGCTCAAGGATGATCAAATCAAAGAAATGATACGAACAGGTACTGTCAACTTTTCAAAAAGCGATACGAAAAGAGATTCTTGTCGATTGTATCGCATTGAACTTCAAAATGAGGAAACTGCTTATTTGGAGGTAACAAATTGTTCCAAGACCTTGAACATTTTAACGATCAAGAAGCCTTAGCCTTTTTTCGTCTTTTCAATTCTTTTTTAATCAAATTGAGTTCTCTGGGAGTTTGTCCTTGTACCGAAGTATTCTCCTCAGCTCTTCTGATTAAGTAAGGAAGTACTTCTTTAAGCGGGCCGTAAGGAACATACTTAATGACTTGATAGCCTGCTGCTGCTAGATTAAATGAAATATGATCTGCCATTCCATAGAGTTGAGAAAACCAAATTTTAGCGTGATCAGAGGAAAGTTTATTTTCATTCATCCATTGCACTACTCTCATTGTGCTTTTTTCGTTGTGTGAACCCAAGAACAGTTCACATTGATCAAGTTTAGATAAAATCAGGTCCAAACCCGCATCAAAATTTATGTCTGTTTCTTGTTTAGAATCACAAATTGGAGAAGGATATGCTTTCTCCAAGGCTCTGTCGTTCTCTTTTTCAATGTAGGCACCCCGTACTAATTTTATTCCCAATTTAAATCCTTCATTTTCAGCGGTTTGAAACAATGTTTTTAAATAAGTGAGTCGATCTTTTCGATACATCTGAACGGTATTAAAAATAAACGGTTGTTTTCCCGTATTGTATTTTCTCATTAAACTCAAAACGATCTCATCGATAGCTGCTTGAAGCCAAGACTCTTCGGCATCTACCAATAAACGAACATTTTCTTGGCGCGCAAACTCACAACACTCTGTGATTCTGTCCATTACACGATCCCAAGCCAATAACTCTTCGGCATCCAATGGCATTCCAGCGCTTTGTTTTTCAAAAAGATGCACAGAACCCAAGGCAGTTGCCTTAAATACAGCAAATGGTAACGCATTGTTTTGTTTTGAAAGCAGTAAGGTTTCAAGGACTCGTTTCATACTTTCGTCCATCCCTTTTTCATTTTTTTGTCCCTCAGCTGCAAAATGCATGTAAGATTTTACATTTAAACGAGCTAATGATTCCACCACTTTAAGAGAGTCATCTTCTGCCTGTCCTGCACAAAATTGCTGGTAAACTGTTTTTCTAAAAATGGCTTTTAGCGGAAGTCCAAGGCGAAGAACGATGAGCGCCAACGCACCACCCAAGCGAACGAGAATCTGTTTTGAAATCATTTTAAAAATAAGATAGGCTCTGAAAAGTTCCTGATCTGATTTTAATGCATAAGCTATTTTTGTATCCTCAAACTTCATCAAAAAAATTGTTAGCCAAAGTATTTAATTTTTATTTTGCAACAAGGGAACAAAACGAAAACGTCCAAACTTTTCCTTATCAAAAGTACTCTTACCTGTTTTAGTGAATCGCATCATAAATTGTTCTTTTGCCCCAAGAGGAATAATTAGCTGGCCTCCTATTTCAAGTTGATTGAGTAATGCCTTAGGCAATGTTGGGGCTGCTGCCGTTACAATTATTTTGTGGTAGGGTGCTGCATTTTCGTATCCTAGATAACCGTCTCCAAAAAGGTGCTTTTTGGGACGAAGCCCTAATTTTTTAAATAAATGTTGTGTTTTTTTAAATAAAACTTGCTGACGTTCAACCGTGTAAACTTGGGAAGTGATTTGCAATAAAACTGCTGTCTGATAGCCCGAACCTGTTCCTATTTCTAGAACTTTGTCCGAAGCCTTTAATTGTAATAATTCCGTTTGATAGGCTACAGTGTATGGCTGTGAAATTGTTTGATCAGCTGCAATAGGATAGGCATTGTCTTCATAAGCAAAATTCACTAGTCCAGGATCCATAAAAAGGTGGCGAGGGATCGCTTCCATAGCCCTTAGCACTGCATCATTTCGGATTCCTTTGTCTCGCAAAGAAGCTATCAATTGTCGTCTTAAGCCTTGGTGTTTTGTAGTGTCTTGCATGAAGAACAAAAATAGTTTAGTTTCTTTAAAATATTATGAATTTGATTGTACTTTTGAGTCAAAGAATCAAACAATGCATAAAATAGGTGTTTTTGGTGCTGGACATTTGGGAAAAACGCATCTCAAGATCGCGGACGCCTCAAAAAAATTAGATTTGGTAGGTTTTTACGACCCCAATCCAGAGGCAGTGAACAAGGTTATTTCTGATAAATACACCTTTTTTGAAAGTCCAGAGGCGCTTATCAATGCTGTTGATATCGTTGATATTGTTACCCCTACTCTATCACATTATGATGTAGCTCAAAAAGCCATAAGGGCAAACAAACATGTATTCATTGAAAAACCTTTATCCAAAACAGTTGAAGAAGCCCAAAAACTTGTAGCAATGGCAGACGCCCAGGGCGTGTTGGGTCAAGTTGGGCATGTTGAACGATTTAATCCTGCATATCAAGCCGTCTTGCCCTCACTAACAGATCCTATGTTTATTGAAACACACCGACTTTCAGAGTTTAACCCAAGAGGCACGGACGTATCTGTTGTTTTGGATTTGATGATTCATGATATCGACATCGTTTTAAGTGTCATTAAATCACCGATTAAAAATATTCATGCCTCAGGAGTGTCTGTTATCAGTGAAACTCCAGATATCAGCAATGCTCGGATAGAATTTGAAAACGGTTGTGTAGCTAATTTTACAGCAAGTAGAATTTCACTCAAAAAAATGCGTAAATCCCGTTTTTTTCAAAAAAACGCATACATCGCTTTGGATTTCTTAACCAAACAGGTTGAAATTGTGAAGATGAAAGATGTAAGCCCAGATACCAATGAGGATCTTGCTCTTTTACTTACCAACGCAGAAGGGGATAAAAAACAAATCTATTTTGAAAATCCTGCCATAGAAAAAATCAATCCTATTCAAGAAGAATTGGAACATTTTTCAGACTGCATCAAAAATAACAAAACCCCTCGTGTCTCTCTTAAAGATGGCGCAAGAGCTCTAGAAGTTGCTTATCAAATTATTGATAAAATGGGTTGAGTTTTTAAAAAGGAATTTCTCCTGCACCCTCACGAATAATTTCAAAAGGATCAGTACTCAGATCCAATACTGTTGATGGAATATTGTTCCCATAGCCATCAGAGAGCATTAAATCAATTTTAGATTCCCATTGTTCAAATAAATTTTCAGGATCTGTAGTGTAATCCAATATCTCGTCAGGATCGTGAAGAGAACTGGTGATCAGAGGCACCTCTAAAAGGGGTAATAAACTTTGCAGAACAGGATGGTTGGAAATCCTCACTCCTATTGTTTTTCGTTTCTGAAAAGGTTTTGGTAATTTTTGTGCAGCATTCATAATCAGTGCATAAGGACCGGGAAGCAAGCGTTTGACTAGCTTAAACGTTTTTGAATTCATTGGAGCTACATAATTAGAAAGCGATCTAATGTCCTGAAACAAAAAACTAAAGGGTGCTTGTTCTATTCTCAATCCTTTAATTTTTGCAAAACGATCTAAGGCCGATAAATTATTGCTCAGACACCCCAACCCATAAACGGTATCTGTAGGGAAAATTATGACCCCACCCTTGTTAAGGATCTTAATAACCCGCAATAAATCTTTAGGATTGGGGGTTTCAGAATAAACATTTATAAAATCGGCCATAGTGAAGTGGCTATTTGATCTTTAATTTTGCAAAACGCAGCAGAAGGTTTTTTACTCCAAATCCTTTAAATGCAATTACAGCTTTTTTATCACTCCCTTTGCCTTCTATGGACTGAACAACTCCTGAGCCAAATCGCGCGTGTTCAACTTCCATTCCCTCAGTCAATACAATCGTTTCATCTTGACTTGGGATTGATTTTCCAGAATCTATTTTACGAAGTTTTTTTAGCTGTGAAGGGGTGGGTGTTGTGATGATTTTCTCTTTGTCGGAATGCGGTTTGTAATTTCTTTTTACTGGATTTTCATCTCCAAAAATCGAGGTGTCCATTAGAGGTTTAAACTGATAACTCTCTTTTGGTTCAATCCGATCTAAGTATTGTGGATCGATTTCTTCAATAAAACGACTGGGTTCAGCATCAATTAATTTTCCCCAACGGTATCTAGACAAAGTGTAAGATAAAAAGGCACGTTCTTCTGCTCGGGTTAAAGCAACATAAAACAAACGCCGTTCTTCTTCCAATTCAGAGCGGGTGTTCATACTCATCGCAGAAGGAAAAAGATCTTCTTCTAAGCCCACAATAAAAACATAGGGAAACTCTAGTCCCTTTGCCAAGTGAATGGTCATAAGGGCAACACGATCTGCACTAGGATCGTCATCATTGTCCAGATCTGTAGCTAGAGCAACATCCTCTAAAAATTCGGTGAGACTTCCTGTAGCGTCTGCCAACTCCTTTTGACCTTCCGTAAAGTCTCGCATACCGTTTAGTAATTCTTCTACATTTTCAATACGAGCAATGCCCTCAGGGGTTGCGTCCTTTTTCAACTCCTGAACTAAACCAATTTTTTTGGTTACTAAATCGGCAATTTCAAAAGCATTCAACCCTTCGTTTTCAATTTGAAAACGTTGAATTAGCGTTGCAAAATTGGTCAATTTAAGTAGCGTTCCAGAATTCAGGGGGATTCCCAATTCCTTTGCTTGTATTACAGTATCAAAAAGAGAAAGCCCGTGTTGTTTGGCACCCACAACTAGTTTGTCTACTGTTGTTTGACCGATTCCTCTTCCAGGATAATTGATCACTCTTTTCAGACTTTCTTCATCTTTTGGATTGACAATAAGTCTCAAATAAGCTAAAATATCTTTGATTTCCTTTCTCTGATAAAAAGACAATCCCCCGTAAATCCGATAGGGAATATCTCTTTTTCTCAGGGCATCTTCCATGGCTCTAGACTGAGCATTGGTTCGGTACAAAATTGCAAAATCAGAATTTTTTCGTTGCTCTTGCATCTTAAATTCAAAAATACTAGAGGCCACATGCCTTCCCTCTTCTGCATCAGTTGTCAAACGATTCAATTGGATTGGCGAACCTTCTTTATTTGAAGTCCATACGACCTTATCTATTTTTGTTTGATTGTGATTGATAATCGAATTGGCAGCATTGACAATAGTTTTTGTTGACCGATAATTTTGTTCAAGTCGATACAAAACTACATCATCATAGTCTTTTTGAAAATTGAGAATGTTGTTAATGTTTGCACCTCTAAATGCATAAATGCTTTGAGCATCGTCTCCTACTACACAAATATTTTGGTAACGATCTGACAAAGCCCTAACAATCAAATACTGTGAATGATTTGTATCTTGATACTCATCTACCAAAATATACCGGAAACGATCTTGGTATTTTGCCAATACGTCTGGATGGCGGTTTAGAAGTTCATTGGTTCGCAAAAGAAGGTCGTCAAAGTCCATAGCTCCTGCTTTAAAACAACGATCTACATATTCTTTGTAAATGGCGCCCATTTCGGGACGTTTGGACATTGCATCTGCTTCTTGCAAATCAATGTCATTAAAATAAGCCTTAACCGTGATTAGACTATTTTTAAAAGCTGAGATGCGACTTCGGATTTGCTTGTATTTGTAAATATCCTTGTCGAGTCCCATCTCCTTTATTATGGAGGAGATTAAGCGATCCGAATCTTGGGTGTCGTAAATCGTAAAATTAGAGGGAAAGCCCAGTTTATCTGCCTCATGTCTCAGGATGCGAGCAAAAACAGAATGAAAGGTTCCCATCCACAAGTTTTTTGCTTCACTGTCACCCACCAATTCAGCAATTCTGCCTTTCATTTCACGTGCAGCCTTATTGGTAAAGGTAAGCGCCAAAATAGAAAAAGAATCTACACCTGAAGCCATAAGATGCGCAATCCGATAGGTAAGCACCCGAGTTTTTCCAGATCCCGCCCCTGCAATAACAATTAAAGGACCTTCTTTGTGAAGAACAGGTTGTTTTTGTGCTTCATTTAATGAATCTAGGTAGGTAGTTGGAACGTTTTTCATAAAGGTCTAAAAGTAGGGATTATCTAATTTATCGCCTCAATTTCAAGAATTAATTATAAACATCTATATTTAGCAAAAAAACAATTTGAGAACTTTACAACATACCTCCACCCTTTTTATTTTAATGAGTTTTAGTTTACTCCAAGCTCAGTTTAACAAGACTACTTTTGATGCTATTGAATCCAAAGTTATTGAATGGCGTCATCACATCCACCAAAATCCCGAACTCTCCAACAGAGAATTTAAAACTGCAGAATATATTGCAACGCATTTAAGATCACTAGGTATTGAAGTTCAAACTGGAATAGCCCATACGGGAGTCGTTGGGATACTCAAAGGAAAGAAAGACGGTAAAGTTGTTGCGCTTCGCGCAGATATGGACGCACTGCCAGTAACCGAGCGTAATAACCTCCCCTACAAATCAGAAGTCACTTCTACCTTTAATGGTCAAAACACAGGTGTTATGCATGCCTGCGGACACGATACCCACGTAGCTATTTTGATGGGGGTTGCTGAAGTACTCTCAAAAAATAGAAATTTCCCCGGTACGGTAAAGTTTATCTTTCAGCCAGCGGAAGAAGGAGCCCCTCCAGGTGAAGAAGGAGGTGCAAAACTCATGGTTAAAGAAGGTGTACTTGACAATCCAAAGGTTGATGCAATTTTTGGATTGCATATCAATTCAGGAACTCATGTAGGAAAAATAACATACAAACCAGGAGGTATGATGGCAGCTTCACAGCGATTTGTCATCAACGTAAAAGGAAAACAAGCCCACGGATCTACCCCTTGGCAAAGTGTCGACCCCATCGTAGCAAGTGCTCAAATCATTAATGGTATTCAAACCATCATAAGCCGTGAATCAAAACTCACAAAAGAAGGGGCTGTCATTTCTGTAGGCTCTATTCACTCTGGAATTCGTTTTAATATTATTCCAGAAAGTTTGGAAATGATTGGAACGATCAGAACATTAGATCGTGATATGAAAGAGTTAATTCGCAAACGATTGCAAGAAATGGTACCCACCATTGCAAAAGCCTATCGTGCTGAGGCAACAATAGATATCCAAGATGGAACCGACATAACTTTCAATCACAAAGAGCTTACCAAAAAAATGATCCCAACCTTAGATCGAGTTGCAGGTTCAGGAAATGTTTATGAAATCGATGCAATTACAGGTGCAGAGGACTTTTCTTATTTTCAAAACGAGGTCCCTGGATTTTTCTTTTTTCTTGGTGGAACTCCTTTAGATATGAATGAAAGTGATGCACCCTCTCATCATACCCCTTCATTTATTGTTGATGATGCAGGAATGAAATTAGGTGTGAAAGCACTATCTAACTTAGCAGTTGACTTTCTTAAATCGAAGTAATCTTTTTATTTTTAGCGTAATCCCATCCCGCTTGCCACCAAGCCTTCATCTGAGTTTGGTTAAAAACCAGAGAATTATTTGTTAAAATTCTAGGGGTATAAAACATGCGTAACGTAGCATTGTAGTCTTCGGCAACAAGTTTGCCGATATGCATGTTCTGAACCTCAATTCGGTCTGAAATAAAACCAAAAACAGTACTCAATGCATCAAATGGATTTCTGGAGTGTTCTCTATGGGTCTGCTGAAACTCAGTATCTAAAAGTATTGCATCTACATGAGTAGCTCCAAGGGTTATCGCTTTTTCAATAGGAATGATACAACCCAGACCTCCATCAGCATATTCACATTTGTTTTTGGTAGCTAATGTCATGAAAGGAACATAGTTGCAAGAAATCCAAATCCAATCTAAAAAATCAGAGTAATTGCAATCCTTAAGTTTTTTGTACTCAACACTATTGGCAGTCAAGTTCGAGACACAAACAACTACCATTTTATTGCTTTTTTGTAAGGCTTTAAAATATTCAAAACTGACTTGTTGCTCTATGAGTTTCCGAAGGTTAAAACTCTCTCCAAATGTTTTTCTCCCTCTAATAAAATTTTTGAGAACATTAAAATGATTAATCTTTATCCGATCAACTCCATTACGATTGACGATCAAAAAGGGATTATTATTAAAAATACTGGACTGACTGACATGAGTAAATACGTGTTTGATTTCCTCTATCTTATTCAAAGCCAAATGAGAAATTAAAAGACTTCCCGTAGAAGTCCCTAAAAATAAATCGTAGGACTGCTTTTCTTCTTCCAATAAATATTGAGCAATACCGCCAGCAAATGCTCCTTTACTACCCCCTCCAGAAATAACCAATGCACGCATGTCTAATATTCAGGTTTACTAATTAAATTTACACATTGAGTCAACCCTCTAAAATTAAAAAATAATATGGATGTAATGCAAACTGCACTGGTCTATTTAAAAGGAGTAGGTCCTGAACGTGCACGTTTGCTAAAAGAAGAGTTACAGCTTAAAACTTTTCAAGATCTTTTACATTTTTTCCCCAACCGATACATCGATCGAAGCCGCTTCTACCCCATCAACGATCTTCCCAAAAACAATTCAGAAATTCAAATCAAAGGACGCATCACATCCGTTTCTTATGTCACTCAAAAACGAGGTAAACGAATGGTCGCTCGCTTTGAAGATGGAACGGGTCAGATGGAATTAATCTGGTTTAGAGGGCATCAGTGGATCCGTGATCAACTAAAAATTAATGAGGAATATGTCATTTTTGGTCGCTTAAATTGGTTTCAGGGAAAGGCAAGCATGCCTCATCCTGAATTGGAACTGAAACGAAACTTTGAACAAAATTTAAAAATTTCTTTTTATCCGATTTATCCCTCTACTGAAAAATTAGTCAACAAGGGAATCTCTCAAAAAGTAATTCAAAAAATGGTAGTTCAGTTACTCCAAAACCACAATGCAACTTTTTCAGAAACCCTACCCCATGCACTTCTGAGTCAGTACAAACTGATTTCAAAAGATGTAGCCTTAAAACAAATTCATTTTCCAGATTCTCAGCATCAATTAAGCCGTGCTCAAATGCGTCTCAAATTTGAAGAATTTTTTTACATGCAAATGCAATTGGTTTTGAAAAATGTTCAGCGAAAACAGAAAATAAAAGGTCATGTTTTTAAAAATGTTGGAGCTAATTTCAATGATTTCTTTAACCATCATCTCGAATTTGATTTGACTGATGCTCAAAAAAGAGTGATTAAGGAAATACGCTTTGACATGGGAACAGGCAGGCAAATGAATCGCTTGCTACAAGGAGATGTAGGGTCAGGAAAAACCATTGTTGCTTTGCTACTAATGTTGATTGCAGTAGATAACGACTTCCAAACCTGCTTAGTTGCCCCAACCGAAATTTTAGCACAACAGCATTTTAAATCTTTATCCAATCAGCTTGAAAAATTAAAAATCAATATTGCATTACTGACGGGCAGCAGTACAAAAAAAGAAAGACAGTTCATACATCAAGGATTAGAAAACGGCGAACTGAATATTCTTATTGGAACACACGCCGTTTTAGAAGATACCGTCCAGTTTAAGAAATTAGGATTGGCAATTATTGATGAACAGCATCGTTTTGGAGTTGCTCAAAGAGCGAAGTTGTGGCAAAAAAACGAACTTCCTCCCCATGTTTTAGTCATGACAGCAACACCCATTCCGAGGACTTTAGCCATGAGTGTTTATGGCGATTTGGATCTGTCCGTTATCGATCAGCTCCCACCCGGAAGGAAAAAAGTTAAAACGCTACACCGTACCGACTCCAATAGGCTCAAAGTCTTTGCTTTTCTTAAAGAACAAATAAATTTAGGACGTCAGATTTACATTGTGTACCCTTTGATTCAAGAATCTTCTAAACTCGATTACAAAGATTTAATGGATGGTTATGAGAGTATTTCTCGAAGTTTTCCAACTCCTAACTACCAAATCAGCATTGTTCACGGACAAATGAAATCCGAGGATAAAATTTATGAAATGAATCGATTTATCAAAGGAAAAACACAAATCATGGTTGCAACAACTGTGATTGAAGTTGGGGTCAATGTTCCTAACGCCTCAGTAATGATCATTGAGAGTGCAGAACGTTTTGGTCTTTCTCAGTTACATCAACTTCGTGGACGCGTGGGTAGAGGTGCAGATCAGAGTTATTGTATTCTCATGACTGGATCTAAACTCTCAACTGAAGCTCAAACTCGAATGGAAACCATGACACAGACTAATGATGGATTTGCTATTGCAGAGGTTGATTTAAAATTGAGAGGTCCTGGAAATATTATGGGAACCCAGCAAAGTGGTATTCTTCAATTTAAAATTGCTGATTTAATTCAAGATCAAGCCTTACTCAAAGCCGCTCGTGAGCAAGCTCTGCGAATTCTCAATCAAGATCCTAATTTGAAAGACACTGATCATCAGTGTATTAAACGAACACTATCCGCACTAAAATTCGATTCTAATATTTGGAATTTCATTAGTTAAAAATAGCAGGATAGATTCTTATATTTGCAGCAACATTGTTTCTAAATTATCTTTTTTGAAAATATCACATAACTGGTTACAACAGTTCCTAAAAACAGATCTTCCGAAAGAAGAAATTAGCATTATGCTTACAGACTTAGGTCTCGAAGTTGAAGGCATGCAAGTTTTTGAAAGTATTAAAGGTGGACTCAAAGGTGTTGTTGTGGGAGAAGTATTAAGTTGTGAACCGCATCCAAATGCGGATCGCCTCAAAAAAACAGAAGTTGCCTTAGGAGATGGAGTTGTGGTGCCCATTGTTTGTGGAGCTCCCAATGTGGATAAAGGTCAAAAAGTGCTCGTTGCAACGGTAGGTACCCTCCTCAATTTTCACGACGGTAAAGAAATTAAAATCGGGAAGAGTAAAATTCGTGGTGAAGTGAGTATGGGAATGATTTGCGCTGAAGATGAATTAGGCCTAGGAGACAATCATGACGGAATTCTCGTTTTAGATAAAAACGAAACCGTAGGTACTCCTGCTTCAGACCTTTTTGAGATTGAACAAGATACCGTGTATGAAATTGGCTTGACTCCTAATAGGGCTGATGCAATGAGCCATCTAGGTGTCGCTAGAGACCTTAAAGCACTCTGCATGCTTCGTGAAATTCCATTCGAATGGTCTTTCCCAGAAACGCTAACATTCAACATTGATAACACTCAAAATACCATCCCTGTTTCCGTAGAAGATTCGGAAAAATGCACTCAATATTACGGTCTTACTTTAGCTAACCTTCAGGTTGCCCCCTCGCCTATTTGGCTTCAAAATAGACTAAAAGCAATTGGCATTAATCCTAAAAACAACATAGTAGACGTGACCAATTACGTCATGCATGAATTAGGACAGCCACTACATGCTTTTGACGCAAGTAAAATTCAAAATCAAGTTGTAGTAAAAACTTTTGCAAAAGACACCTCATTTACAACATTGGATGGACTAAGCCGAAAGCTACATAGCGAAGACTTGATTATTGCCGATGAAAAAGAAGGACATTGTATTGCTGGGGTTTTTGGTGGAAAAGAATCTGGTGTTGATGAAAAAACAACTTCCGTTTTTCTAGAAAGTGCCTACTTTGATCCTGTCAGCATTCGGAAAACAGCAAAATACCACGGACTGAATACAGATGCTTCTTTTCGTTTTGAGCGAGGCATCGATCCTGAAATTGGAATCACGGCTTTGAAAAGAGCAGCCATCTTGATTAAACAGTTTGCAAACGGAGAAATTTCAAGTGAAATCCAAGAATTTACTAAACCTCTAAAAGAGCCCGTTCAGATTTTTCTGAGTTATGAGAAACTTGAAAAAACAATCGGTCAAAAAATTGATGAAAAAGATTTAAACACGATCTTAAATGCTCTTGAAATTAAAATCAATAATGTTTCAGAGTCTGGAATTGGAATGACCATCCCACGTTATCGTGTTGATGTAACGAGACCCGCAGATGTTATCGAAGAAATACTAAGAGTTTACGGCTACAATCGACTGAAAGAAAAACCTTTAATTTTTGAAGCCCAACCCCATTACGAATGGAACAGTCAACACAAGCTTGAAAACGCGATAGCCCGACAACTTTCAAGTTTCGGTTTTTATGAAACATTAAACAATTCAATAACTTCACCTGAATACGAGGCTGATTTTCACAAAAGCGTAACTTTAATCAATCCTTTGGGCAAAGAGCTGTCAAAAATGAGACAATCTTTGGTACACCAAGCTCTAGAAGTGGTTGCCTTTAATCTAAATCGTCA
The DNA here is from genome assembly GCA_029243165.1 of Flavobacteriaceae bacterium. GTDB lineage: Bacteria > Bacteroidota > Bacteroidia > Flavobacteriales > Flavobacteriaceae > MS024-2A. The sequence goes on along the minus strand of JAQWSN010000011.1, from coordinate 50,332 downwards.
AAACAAACAGCTGAAATTGTACGAATTTGGAACAATTTACGGTAAAAAGGAGGAGGCTTTTGTTGAGGAAAAACAGCTAAGTTTAACACTTTCTGGATCTGTATTTGCGAGCCATTGGGAAGACATTGGAAAAGCAGAGCCCTTCTTCTATTTTAAAGGTTTACTAATCGATTTATTTAAAACTCTTGGTTTAAATGAACTTCAATTTGAAATCACATCTAACACCCATTTTGAAACTGCTTTTTCCCTAGTTTATCACAGAAAAACGTATGGAACTTTTGGTTTGGTTTCTTCTAACTTGAAAAAAGAATTTGGAATTGAACAAGAGGTCTATTTGGCAGAATTAAATTGGAGTCAACTCACACAAGATGCTTTTTCAAAATCCATTCAATTTGAAGAGATTGCCAAGTTTCCCCAGATGAGTAGAGATTTTGCTTTGCTTCTTGATCAGGACGTAGCCTTTGAAGCTCTTAAGGAATTGGCTTTTAAAACAGAACGCAAAATTTTGAATTCCGTGACTCTTTTTGACTTTTACGAAGGGAAAAATTTACCCAAGGGAAAAAAGTCTTACGGAATTAACTTTACTTTTCAAGACAAAAATAAAACCTTGACTGACAAACAGGTAGACAAGGTCATGGAAAAACTCTTGAAAAACTTTAAGGAAAGTTTTAAAGCAGAACTACGTTAATTACTTCTTCTAAAGGATTGTTTTTTTAGCAATTTTTATTCTATTTTTGTGTAAATGAATTAGAATGATGAAGCTGAAATTATTGACCAAAACCAATATCGAAAAAGAGCTAGTAAAGGTAAGACTCAAAGGACAAAGCTCTGAGAACACTGATTTTCTGACAGAAACGTTTAATGATTTAGATATTAAAATCCAAAATGATTTTGATTTCGATCAATTAGAAACCCATAAGATCTATCACTTGGAACAGATCCGAGATGTATGCATTCGTTTTCGTTTACGCTTTTTAGATTTAAAATATTTTAAAAATAAACTTCCTGAGAGTGCTCTTGAAGCTGTAAATAGTATTGAGGCCAAACATAATACAGTGCTTACAGACTTTAAAATTATGGCTCCTTCGGTGCTTTTTAGGTTAGAAAGAAAAGACGACCCTCTTCTCTTTGTTCCCATAGGAAACGGCTATTATTACCTCATTCATAAGTGGGGGAACGACCTGCATCCCATGCGAAGTATTTTGATGTGGCCCTTTAAAAACATATGGAATTTACTCATCACCTTATTAGGGGTAAGCTGGATTGCTACAGAAATGACCCCAATGGGTTTATTTACCAAAACTCCTGATACCACTTCTTATTGGATGTTATTCTTCTTTATGTTCAAAGCCATTGCTTCCGTAGTGTTGTTTTATGGTTTTGCCCTAGGAAAAAATTTTAATCCAGCAATCTGGAATAGTAAATACAACAAGTCTTAATTTCTTTAACTTATGTCTCGAACTTACAAGAAATTGTTTCACGGCACCGCCATAGATGTTGCTAAACTTTGTAGTGTCCTAGACACTCTTGGAATCATCCCAGTCGTAAAAGACCAGGCTGAATCAGCACGTCTAGCCGGGTTTGGGACTCTTTTTACTGATCAAGAAATTTGGGTCCATTTAGATGAATATGAAAGGGCAAGAGAAGCAGCAATAGAGTTAGGACTTTAAATATGTTTTCATACATTTAGGGTCAAACATTGAATTAAACTTACCTATGCAGTTTGTCATTTTTATCGCCTTTACCCTTCTTGTGGGTATTGTAGCCTATTTCGCAACAAAATCAACCGATGAACAGTCCGAGGATGGATATTTTCTTGGAGGTAGAAGCCTTACAGGTCCTGTCATTGCAGCTTCATTATTATTAACCAACCTATCGACTGAGCAATTGGTTGGGCTTAATGGCTCAGCCTTTAACGAGGGAATTCTTGTAATGGCTTGGGAAACACTTGCAGCCATTGCAATGGTGGTAACCGCCATTGTACTTCTACCTCGCTACCTCAAAGGTGGACTTACTACCATCCCCCAATTCTTAGAACGGCGTTATGATACGATGACAAAATCCATTACCTCAGGTTTATTCTTGAGCGGATATGTTGTTGTACTTCTTCCCATAGTATTGTATTCAGGTGCAATCGCACTTATCGGTATGTTTGATCTCAATACCCTATTTAAAATGGAGCAAAGTCAGACACTTGTTCTTACGGTATGTTCTATTGGTATCATCGGATCGATCTATGCTATTTTTGGAGGTCTAAAAGCAGTTGCCGTTTCTGATACAGTTAATGCCATTGGCTTACTTATTGGAGGTTTAATGATCCCGGTTTTTGGTTTATTGTACATCGGTGATGGAAATATCAGTGCAGGTATTGAGGCCCTTTATGCAAATGCCCCTTCGAAGTTTGATGCCATGGGCTCAGCAGAGTCCGCCATCCCTTTCAGCACATTGTTTACTGGAATGGTTTTGGTTCAACTTTTTTATTGGGGAACCAATCAAGCCATCATTCAAAGAGCTCTGGGAGCAAAAAATTTAGTAGAAGGGCAAAAAGGACTTATCCTTGCAGCTTTTGTTAAAATATTGGGTCCACTTATTGTTGTATTACCGGGACTTATTGCTTTTTATATTTTTGGTGATACTCTAGATCCCAGTCAAGGTGATCAATCTTATGGAATGCTTGTCAATAAAGTATTACCCCCTGTTTTATTAGGTTTTTTTGCAGCAGTTCTCTTTGGAGCCATTTTAAGTTCTTTCAATTCAGCCCTAAACAGTTCTGTCACTCTTTTTGGACTCGATATTTACAAGCAATACATCAACAAAGAGGCTTCTGAAAGACAAGTAGTTCGAGCTGGTAAAAGTTTTGGTATTGGTTTAGCTATTTTGTCCATGATCATTGCCCCCTCTATTGCCAATGCACCAGAAGGCTTGTTTGGTTATCTTCAAGAAATAAACGGCTGTTACACCATTCCTATCCTTACTATTATTTTGGTTGGATATCTTACTAAATACGTGCCTGCATTGGCCGCTAAAGTAGCTATGGGAGTTGGTGTTGTTATGTACTCTTTTAGCCAATTCTTTCTAAAAGATTACATTGTGAGCAATGGTGGTGAATACCCCCACTATCTACACATTATGGCAGTAATTTTCCTATTTAATATTGGACTTATGTTACTGATTGGAAAGCTTAATCCGAGAAAAGAAGCTTACACACAGCGCTACACAGAACAAGTAGACATTACACCGTGGAAGCCTGTAAAAGCAATGGGTATTATCATTACAATTGTAGTTATTAGCACCTATTTTATTTTTACCTAGTTTATTGCTGGTAAAGTTGGTCTCGTAGCTCCTTGATTTTTGGATCGGTCATGTATTCGTCAAAAGTTGTATGACGATCAATCATTCCATTTGGGGTCAACTCTACAATTCGATTCCCTAAGGTTTGCGCAAAAGCGTGGTCACTGGTACTGCAAAGTAGGGTTCCTTTAAAATTTTTCAAAGAATTATTGAAAGCTGTTATCGATTCAAGATCTAAGTGATTGGTAGGTTCGTTTAAAACTAAAACATTGGCGCGCTCCATCATCATTTTTGAAAGCATACAGCGAACTTTCTCCCCTCCTGAAAGCACATTTGACATTTTCAGAGCTTCCTCTCCACTAAATAACATTTTCCCTAGAAAACCTCTTAAGAAAACTTCTTCACGCTCTTCTTCTGTCTTGGCATATTGACGTAACCAATCTACCAAAGACACAGGAGACTCAAAATAAGTCTCGTGATCAACAGGTAAATAGGCTTGAGAAGTTGTTATTCCCCATGAAAAGCTTCCAGAGGCTGCTTTACTTTCACCCATAAGAATGTTGTAGAATGTCTCAACAGCGCGACTGTCTTTGGAGTGAACGATTACCTTATCTCCTTTAGCCAAATTAAGATGGACGTCTTTAAATAAAGAAGTACCATCTGAAACAACAGATAATTTTTCAATATTCAATATTTGATCTCCGGCCTCGCGCTCTTGCTCAAAAATTAAGGCAGGATAACGCCTACTGGACGGTTTGATTTCCTCAATATCCAATTTGTCAATCATTTTTTTTCTGGAAGTGGCTTGTTTTGATTTGGCTACGTTGGCTGAAAATCGAGCGATGAATTCTTGCAATTCTTTCTTCTTCTCTTCCGATTTTTTGTTTTGTTGTGCACGTTGGCGTGCAGCTAACTGACTTGATTCATACCAAAAAGTGTAATTTCCTGAGAAATGATTGATCTTACCAAAGTCAATATCAGAAATATGTGTACAGACAGCATCCAAAAAATGTCGGTCGTGGGAAACTACAATTACTGTGTTATCGTAATTAGCTAAAAAGCTCTCCAACCACATAATAGTATCGTAATCCAAATCGTTGGTAGGCTCATCCATGATCAATACATCAGGATTTCCAAACAAAGCTTGAGCAAGTAATACACGAACTTTTTGTTTACCATCCAATTCGTTCATTGACTTGTAATGCAAGTCCTCAGAAATCTCTAAATTGGAAAGCAATGCCGCAGCTTCACTCTCCGCATTCCATCCGTTCATTTCCTCAAATTCTAGTTGCAGTACTCCTACTCGCTCACCGTCTGAGTCTGAAAAATCTTCCTTGGCATAAAGTGAATCCATTTCAAATTTTACATCAAACAATGTCTTATTTCCTCTTAGAACGGTTTCCAAGACTGGATATGCATCATAAGCATTGTGATTTTGTTCTAAAACTGAAAGTCTTTTTCCAGGTTCCAAATGTACATTACCAGAATTGGCGTCTTGCTTCCCTGAAATAATTTTTAAAAAAGTAGATTTTCCAGCCCCGTTGGCTCCGATGATTCCGTAACAATTTCCAGGAGTAAAACTAACGTTTACCTCGTCAAACAAGATTCGTTTACCAAATTGAACTGAAAGATTCGAAACCGACAACATAATTTTTATTTTAAGCTGCAAACTTACACAAAACCTTGTGAGGGATTTAACGCCAGCCCATATTTTTTAACTCCTAAAAATCGTATTTTTAGCCCATGAGAAAACTCAGTTTGTTAGGATGGGTTTGTCTTGGGTTCTTTTTTTCATGTAGCCCAAAAGAGCAACCTCCTAGTCGTATCTTTTTAGGTGGTCAAATCATTAACCCTTCTTCGCGAAAGGTTACCCTCTATCAAGGTAACACGACCGTAGAGACCTTTCAGTTGGATGATCAATTGCGGTTTGAAGAAACTTATGATTCGTTGGCTAGTGGGATTTTTAAACTCGAACACCTTCCTGAATATCAAACATTACTTTTGGAAAAAGGAGACAGCCTGTGGGTTCGAATTAACGCAGTTACCTTTGATGAATCGATTGTTTATTCAGGTTCGGGGGCCTCAAAAAATAATTTTTTGATGGAACTTCTCTTAAGGCAAGAAACAGAAAATCAATATTTATCTTCTAAATATTCCAGTAATCGAAAAATTTTCAGCCAATTACTTGACTCCATGCTGCTGGAAAAGAAGAATTTATGGATTGGAATGGACTCGCTTAATTCTCTATCGCCGATTGCTCAAAAAGTAACCCAGGCCGCGTACATTTATCCCTATGCTACAATTCGAGAACGCTATGCTTTACTTCGTGGTTCACAGTGGACAGCAGAAGAAGATAGTGCATATTTCAGCTTCAGAAAGTATTTGAATTATGGAGACAATGACTTAGCTTTTTTTGACCCTTATGTGAATTATGTATTGAATTTTATCAATGAAAAAGCACTTGAGCCAGGAACAGCCTACTTCCAAACAAAACAGACAACGGATTTCAACATCAAACGTTTAGAGGTTTTAGACGAAAATATCAAAGGAGCTCTTTTGCGAAATAATCTTGCTCGTGCTATTGCTTTTGAAGAAATTCTCAATTTTGAAAACCACAAACAACACCAGCGTTTTTTACAATTTTATGCAACAGTTAATACATCCCCCATCTATCTCTCAGAAGTTTTAGATCTACATGCTGATATCAATAGCATGGGTCCTAATAAACCGCTACCAAAAATTTTACTCCAGAATGCTAAGCGCGATACAGTAAACAGTGCTTCACTTGCTAAAGCAAAAGCCACTGTTGTCTATTTTTGGTCTCAGACCCAGATGAATCATTACCGCAATACCTTAGAGCGAGTCAGTCGTTTTCAAAAAATTAATCCAGACATTCGCTTTGTAGGTATTTGTATTCAGCCCTTTAACACTATGGTAGATGAGGTTCAAAAGATCATGGAGGTATCAAAAGAAGATCAATTTGCTTTAATCAACTTTGAAAATGCAAGTAAATCATGGGTGCTTACGCTGCTAAACAAGGCCATAATCATTGATGCCAAAGGGAGAATCATCGATGGGTTTGGGAACTTTTCAGATGCAAATTTTGAGACTCAAATAAAAAAGTCAAAATAAAACTTAATTTCCTTTTTTATGATCCGCTAAAAATTTTGCTAGGCCAATATCGGTCAGCGGATGATTAAGTAATCCTTTGATCGCAGAAAGGGGGCCTGTCATAACATCTGCTCCTATTTTAGCGCAATTGACAATATGCATCGTATGGCGCACAGACGCAGCTAAAATTTCCGTTTCAAAAGCATAATTGTCATACACTAATCGAATGTCTTCAATTAATTCCAATCCGTCTGTAGAAACATCGTCCAGACGTCCAATAAAAGGAGACATGTAAGTTGCCCCTGCTTTGGCAGCCAGAAGGGCTTGACCTACAGAAAAGATCAATGTACAATTGGTTTTTATTCCAGCATCTGAAAAATATTTTAAAGCCTTGACCCCGTCTTCTGTCATTGGAATTTTTACAACAATTTGTGGATGAAGCGCTGCAAGTGCCTCCCCTTCACGAACCATTCCCTCAAAATCAACCGCAATTACCTCCGCAGAAACATCGCCGTCTACGATTTCACAAATATCCACATAATGTTTTAAGATATTATTAGTTCCGGTAATACCCTCCTTTGCCATTAAAGATGGATTGGTCGTAACCCCATCTAACACTCCTAATGCTTGGGCTTCACGTATTTGATCTAGGTTGGCAGTGTCAATAAAAAATTTCATATTGGACGTTATTTTAATTTGTAATGATTCATCAAAAGTTTTTCAAAGATACGACTTGGAAGGAGGCTTTTTAATGTTCCAGAAAGTTTTTGCAGGGGAGCACCAACTTTGTAACGAACTTTAAGCTTTCTAGAAACGATAAGACTTTCTATTTTTTTTGCAATTTTTTTTGGATCAATTCCGTTGTCCACATGCTCATTCATCTGATCTAGACTAAAACGGTAAGCTTGATAATAAGGCGAATCTTCACTCAAATTCGCGTAGTGTCTTCGTTCGGCAATATTGGAGACAAAATCCCCTGGAGCTACGCTACAAATTTCAACACCAAAGTTCTTGGTTTCCATTCGCAAGGCCTCCGTCATGCGTTCCAAAGCTCCTTTAGAAGCAGAATAAGGCCCTCTAAAGGGCAAGCCCAAATCGGCAGCAATTGAGCTAATATTGATGATTAATCCTGATCCTTGTTTACGCATATGAGGGAGAACTGCTTGGATAAGCTGTAAAGGACCAAAACAATTTATTTCAAAATGTTTTTTAATCGCTTTCAACTCAATTTCTTCCACAGGTCCGGTAATTCCTACTCCTGCATTATTGATTAAAACATCCAAACGTTTGGCTTGTTTCACTACTGAGGCAACACAGTTTTCGATGCTCGATGGGTCTGTATTTTCCAAAGCGAGAAAAGTAAAAGGATATTTTTGATTGTAGTTCTGAGGGTTCCTACTGGTGCCAAAAACAGTAAATCCTTGTTGGTGTAAATAAAGAGCTGTGGTCAAGCCTAGTCCCGAGGAAGCTCCAGTAATCAACACAACTTTAGACATACCTAATAAATTAAAAAAGGGCAAGCGACCCACATCACACCGCTACGACCGCCTACCCTTGCTGCGTTCCCACCCTGGGGGATTTAGCAGGAGCTGGTTGTGTAGGACTTGCCCGCAGCAAATATAAGCTCTTCAAATGAGTTCAACAATCATTTTAATTGCTTAATTTTGGGTTGATCCGATTCTAATAAATCAAGCGCTTATTGTCCATGAAAAGTTTACTTTATTTTTCTTTCATACTTTTTTTGATGAAATGCGGTAGCCCCGATGCCCCTAAATTCAAAATTCTAACTGGTGTAAAATCAAATAAAGCCGTTTGGGGTGATACCCTCAATCTAAAACTCAACAAAACATTGGACGGTGCGGATGTTACATTCTTTTTAAACGGTCAGGCCATTAAAAATGATCATGTCTTTAAAAATGAACCCCTAGGTACGCATGAAATAAAAGCTGTTGTAAATCAAGGGGAATTGTCATTTGAAAAAATAACCCCCCTTACTTTACTCGCTCCTAAACCACCAAAACTTTATTCTTACGAACTTATTGAAACCTATCCACACGATATTTCAGCCTACACGCAAGGTTTGGAATTTGAGGGAGATCTTCTGTATGAAAGTACCGGTTTAAATGGAAAATCAAGTTTAAGAGTTGTGGATTACAAAACTGGAGAACTCAAAGAAAAAAAACCTTTAGACGATACCTATTTTGGAGAGGGTTTAACGATTTTAAATAATAAAATCATTCAACTCACTTGGAAAGCCAATATGGGTTTTGTTTACGACAAAGAATCTCTTTCAATGGAAAAATCATTTCCATTTGGAAATAGCAAAGAAGGATGGGGATTGTGCAATGATGGTAATAATTTATTTAAATCTGATGGAACGCATCGCATCTGGACCTTGGATCCTGAAACCTATGAAGAGAAAGGAAGCATCCAAGTAATGACCCATAAAGCCGCTCTAAAAAATTTAAATGAATTGGAATATGTAAATGGTAAAATTTATGCTAATACCTATCAATTTCAGAAAGACGTGGTGGTAATTATTGATCCCAAAAGTGGTGCAGTAGAGGGTGTCGTTGATTTTTCTGGGCTTAAAGCCAAAGTTAAGGAACACCCTGAGCTAAATGTTTTCAATGGCATTGCCTACCATCCAGAACGTAAAACTTTTTTCGTTACTGGAAAAAACTGGGACAAACTTTTCGAAGTAAAGATCCTTCCCAAAGAATGAAACCTTATTCGATTCACACGAAAGTACTTCCAGAACACATTGATGATTTAGGGCATGTCAACAACGTACAGTACTTGTATTGGGTTCAGGAAGTTGCACATGCACATTGGGAAGAACTAACCAAAAATCTTCATGGAAAATTGGGGGTTTGGGTGGTTCGCAGCCACTCAATTACCTACAAAAGTCCTGCCCTAATAGGCGATACGTTACAGTTACGAACCTACGTCAAACAAAGTCGTGGTGTGTTGTCTGAACGGATCGTTGAGATTTTTGATTCAAATCAAAGACTCTTAACACAATGTAGTACACAGTGGTGTTATTTGAATCCCTCGACAAATGAGATGGAGAAAATTCCGCAATCGATTATTGAACTATTCGAATCTTAAGAGTTGAAAAGGGCTCTTCCCTCCATTAAAGCGTGAACTTCTTTTGCTACCGCTTCCAATTCAGAGGCATCCTCAGGGTTTTGAATTACCCTATCAATCAAATCAACAATGACTTCCATTTCAGCTTCTTTTAAACCTCGGGTTGTAATTGCAGCGGTACCAACGCGGATTCCTGACGTAACAAAAGGTGATTTGTCATCAAAAGGCACCATATTTTTGTTTGCGGTAATTTCTGCTTTAACCAATGCCTTTTCAGCATCTTTTCCAGTAATGTTTTTATTGCGAAGATCAATCAGCATCATATGATTATCTGTTCCGCTTGAAATTAAATGATAATCTCTGGCTACAAAGGCACGAGCCATCGCTTGAGCATTTTTTCGAACCTGTTCCATGTACTCCTTAAATGAAGGGGCTAATGCTTCTTGAAAGGCAACTGCCTTTCCAGCAATCACATGCATTAAAGGACCTCCCTGATTACCAGGAAATACTGCCATATTTAGCAAGTGTGACATTTTTTGAGGAGTTCCATTTTTTAGAGTCAAACCAAAGGGATTGTCAAAATCTTCACCCATTAAAATGAGTCCTCCACGAGGGCCTCGCAAGGTCTTATGAGTGGTTGTGGTAACCACATGACAATGCGGAATTGGATTGCTCAACATGCCCGTTGCAATCATTCCCGAGGGGTGAGAGATGTCTGCCAATAAAAAAGCACCTACTGAATCTGCAATTTCACGAAACTTTTCAAAATCAATGTCTCTTGAATAGGCCGAAGCACCTGCGATGATCATTTGAGGCTTTACTTCCTGAGCTATTTTGAGAATATTGTCGTAGTTCAAGCGACCTGTGGACTCCTCCACACCGTAAAAATGGGCTTGGTAAAGTCTACCAGAAAAATTAACAGGGGAGCCATGCGTTAAGTGTCCACCGTGAGATAAATCAAACCCTAGGATTTTATCTCCAGGTTTTAAAAAAGCGTGAAACACAGCGGTATTGGCTTGAGAACCTGAATGCGGCTGAACGTTAGCATAAGCTGCCCCAAAAAGTTCCATCGCACGGCTTATTGCAATGCGTTCAACTTCATCCACTACTTCACAGCCTCCGTAATAACGCTTGCCAGGATAACCCTCTGCATATTTATTGGTTAGTACTGAACCAGTAGCTTCCATAACTGCCGGACTAGTAAAGTTCTCAGATGCAATTAATTCAATACCATTCAACTGTCGTTGCTCTTCTTCATTAATCAGATTAAATACTGCTGTATCCTGTTGTGCCATGTAATAGTTTTTAAAGCTGTAAAATTAATGAGTTTGAGTGAGTTTTTATCACCTTTCTGAATAAATCAAAATCTAGTTATTCAAGAGTAATTAACAAAGTTCAGTTCCTTTTTCAAAAAGACGGAAGATAAAACGTTTGACGACAAATTGACACTTATTTTTAATTGAAATAAGACAATAAGTCAGCTGATTGTCAATGGAATAGCTTTTGAAATAGAATTAAAAAAAAATGCTATGAATTTGAATAATCTTACCACAAAAGCCCAAGAAAGTGTTCAACAAGCCCAACAATTGGCATTTGAAAATGAACATCAGCAAATTGAAAACGAACATCTGTTTCAAGGAATACTAGAAACAGACGATAATGTAATCCCTTACATTTTTTCAAAGCTAAACATCAATAGTGCTCTACTAAAACAATTGAATCAAAGCGCGCTAAAAAGTTTTCCGAAAGTATCTGGAGGGACACAAATGCTTTCACAAAAAGCATCTCAAACCCTAATGAATGCGATTGCAATAGCTAAAAAACAAAAAGACGAATACGTTGCTACAGAGCACCTTCTTCTGGCGTTATTTGACTCTAAAAGTACAGTGTCTAAAATGCTTCAAGATCAAGGAGTGTCCAAATCCAATCTCTCAGAAGTGATTAAGGAACTCAGAAAAGGAGAAAAAATAACTTCCGCCTCTGCAGAGCAAAATTACAATGCACTAAATAAATACGCTAAAAACTTAAATCAACTGGCACAAGAAGGAAAACTCGATCCTGTAATTGGTCGAGATGAAGAAATCCGAAGACTCTTGCAAATTTTGAGTCGTAGAACTAAAAACAATCCCATTTTAGTGGGTGAACCCGGAACAGGTAAAACCGCTATTGCTGAAGGACTGGCCCACCGAATCATTGAGGGAGATGTCCCTGAAAATCTGAAAGAAAAGCAAATCTTTGCATTGGATATGGGAGCATTGATCGCAGGGGCAAAATACAAGGGAGAGTTTGAAGAGCGTTTGAAAAGTGTGATCAAAGAAGTTACACAAAGCGCCGGAGATCTTGTATTATTTATTGACGAAATTCACACTTTGGTGGGAGCTGGAGGTGGCGAAGGAGCTATGGACGCCGCCAACATACTCAAACCCGCCCTTGCACGAGGAGAATTGCGTGCTATTGGCGCCACCACCTTAGATGAATATCAAAAATATTTTGAAAAAGACAAAGCTTTGGAACGACGGTTTCAAAAAGTATTGGTTGAAGAACCTGACAAAGAAAGTGCAATTTCTATTCTCAGAGGCATCAAGGAAAAGTATGAGGCGCATCACAAAGTTCGCATTAAAGACGAAGCCATTATTGGAGCGGTAACGCTTTCAGACAGATACATCAACAATCGATTTTTACCCGATAAAGCAATTGATTTGATGGACGAAGCCGCTGCAAAACTAAGAATGGAAATCAACTCTAAACCTGAAGAGCTGGACACATTAGATCGTAAAATTCGTCAAATAGAAATTGAGTTGGTTGCTATTAAAAGAGAAAAAGATCAAGATAAAATTAAAAAGCTTAATCTAGAATTAAGTGAACTGAAAGAAGAACGCAAAACACTTTTTGCGCGTTGGAGTCAAGATAAAGAAATTGTTGACAACATTCAACAAACAAAAATCGAAATTGAAAACTTAAAATCACAAGCCGATCGAGCTGAACGTGAGGGAAATTATGGTACCGTTGCAGAAATACGCTATGGAAAACTTCAGGAGTCGGAAGATAAAATTCAAAATCTGCAAGAAACCCTAGCAAAAAATCAATCAGAAGACAGCTTGATTAAGGAAGAAATAACCTATGATGACATTGCAGATGTGGTTGCTAAATGGACTGGAGTTCCTGTAAGTAAGATGTTACAGTCGGATAAAGAAAAACTACTCAAACTGGAAAATCTTCTTCACCAAAGATTAATCGGACAAGAAAAAGCGGTGGCCGCAGTAAGCGATGCCATCCGAAGAAGCAGAGCCGGATTGCAAGACAGCAACCGCCCCATAGGTAGCTTTTTGTTTTTAGGGACCACTGGAGTCGGAAAAACAGAATTGGCAAAAGCACTTGCAGAAGCCTTATTTGATGATGAAAGCAACATTACCCGTATCGATATGAGCGAATACCAAGAACGCCATGCTGTTAGTCGACTGGTGGGTGCCCCTCCTGGTTATGTGGGTTATGAAGAAGGTGGACAGTTGACTGAGGCAGTAAGACGTAAACCCTACTCTGTCATTCTTTTGGACGAAATCGAAAAGGCACATCCCGACACTTTCAATGTGCTACTTCAAGTATTAGACGAAGGGCGTTTGACCGATAACAAAGGTCGCCTGGCAGATTTTAAGAATGCTATTATCATTATGACTAGTAACTTGGGAAGTCACGAAATTCAGGCTGCATTTGAATCTAATCCAAAATTTGAAGAGGCAGAGTCTGTAGCAAAAGAGCAGGTCTTACAATTGCTCAAAAGACAAATTCGTCCTGAGTTTTTAAACCGAATTGATGACATGGTCCTTTTCTCTCCGCTCACTCAAAAAGAAATCAAGCAAATTGTTAAACTTCAACTAGGTTTGATCAACAATCGATTAAAAGATCAGGAAATTGAGATCATTGCTACTGAAGAAGCTATTGAACAACTAGCGCATTTAGGCTTTGACCCACAATACGGGGGAAGACCCGTAAAAAGGGTACTCCAAACACAAATTTTAAATCCCCTCAGTAAACGTTTATTGAGTGAGAAATTAGACAAAAGTGGTGCGATTACAGTAGATTATTTTAATCAACAATTTATTTTTAGAAACAGTGCTGCTACCACCTTAAAGGATTAGTACTACCTTTGCCAAGTGCAAAAAGAAATTCACATAAAAAACAAAAAAGCCCGCTTTGAGTATGAACTCCTTGAGGAATTCACTGCGGGCATTGTACTGACCGGAACAGAAATTAAATCAATTCGGAATAGCAAGGCTTCTATTGCAGAAAGTTTTTGTGAATTCAATGACAGAGGAGAACTGTTTACTGTTAATATGCACATAGAAGAATATGCCTTTGGAACTCGTTTCAACCACAAACCCAAAGCGCAACGCAAACTTCTTTTAAATAAAAAAGAATTAAAAAAACTACAAAGGGAAGTACAAAATTCTGGACTTACTATCGTTCCGCTTCGCCTTTTTATTACCGATAAAGGTTTTGCAAAACTGCGTATTGCTCTAGCTAAAGGAAAAAAACTTTACGACAAACGCGAAACCATCAAAGACCGTGACAACAAAAGAGATTTAGATCGAATTAAAAAAAGTTTTAAACGGGGTTAAAACCAATAAACAATTTTAGTTGTGGTAAATATTTTACTCAACATATTTAATCTAAAAAACCTAGCTTACTTCATTCTGTATTTATCCTTACTTTTGCATTCATCACATTAAAGATGAAAAAATCAATTAACATCACTTTCGGCACTTCTGCTCTCCAAAATCTGAAGACTGAGTTAACTGCAAAACAATACAGTTCAGTTTTTATTTTGGTGGATACCAACACAAAGAAGCACTGTTTGGATCATTTTTTAAACCAATGTCCTATTTCAGTTACAGCTATTTTGAGCATGGCTGAAGGAGAAGAAAATAAAAATCTGAGGACTTGTGAAGAGTTGTGGAACGATTTATCTATTAACGGTGCGGACCGCAATAGTGTACTCATCAACTTAGGAGGCGGAGTTGTCACGGATCTGGGTGGTTTTGTTGCATGTACTTTTAAAAGAGGAATTGATTTTTACAACATCCCTACCACCTTGCTTTCTATGGTAGATGCCTCTGTTGGAGGAAAAACTGGAATTGATCTGGGTGCGTTAAAAAATCAAATCGGAATCATTCGCGAACCTGAAGGTGTAATTGTAACTAGCGAGTGGCTTCAAACACTTCCTTTCGAAGAATTGAGAAGCGGATTTGCTGAAATGCTCAAACACGGACTAATAGCAAATCCTAATTACTGGAATACACTTAGTAAAATCAAAGAATTGTCTCCGCATGCTTTGGAACCTTACATCAAACCTTCGATTGAAGAAAAAACGAAAGTAGTTCTCGAAGACCCGAACGAAAAAGGGTTGAGGAAAATTTTAAACTTTGGACATACATTGGGTCATGCTATTGAGTCTTATTATTTGACTCATCCGACTAAGCCACGTCTACTCCACGGTGAAGCCATAGCAGTAGGAATGGTTTTGGAGGCATTTCTCTCAATACATTGTAGCAGCTTAAGCAGTACTACTGCTCAAAAAATCAAAGAAATTTTTCAGACATTTTATCCAAAAGTGACCCTTACCACTGAAGACCAAGTTGCCATTTTAGATTTGCTTCGTCACGATAAAAAAAACAAAGGGGGTCGTATCAATTTTGTCTTACTTAAGGCTATTGGAGAACCCGACGTAGATGTAGAAGTCCCTCAAGAACTCTTTGCTAAAGCTTTTGAATTTTATCAATCAACGCCCTAAACTAAGCAGAATTTCTACTGGCGTTGATATTTCCAAAAAGAGAGCGTGTGATCATGTTTTCCATAATTTCCAATTGTTTGTCATCCGGATTTTTAGCTTTCTTTAATTTTTGTAATTCCATGAGTGCAAATTGCTGAATGGTTAGCAGCGGCTGAACAATTTCTTCTCGAGCTTTAATCGATGCTTTACCAGCAGCTTCGTTTTCCATAAGAGATTCAAATCCACTTACTTCCAGAAGTAATTTTTTGGTCAAGGCATACTCATTGTAGATCAATTCCCAAAACATTCCAAACTCAGCATCCTCTTTCATGTAAGCAGTAAGTTGAAAAAATGATTTTGTTAAACTCATCATACTGTTAAATACTAAAGTTCTAAAAAATCTAGAATTGTGAAATAATTGTTTCACGTTATCGATTTTTCCTTCAAGAATAAAATGATTTAGAGCTGTACCAACTCCGTAAAAACCAGGAACGTTTTGCTTAAGCTGACTCCAGCTTCCCACAAAGGGAATCGCTCTTAGGTCTTCAAATTTTAGCTCTGCTGATTTCCCTCTTTTAGACGGTCGGCTACCGATATTTGTTTTAGCATAATAAGGGAGTGTTGACATACGTTCCAAATAAGGAATAAACATCGGATGTGCTTTGAAATCTTGGTAAGCACTGTAGCTAATTTTTGCAATTTTATCAAGAGTACTACGGTCGGCATCCGATAAATTATTTTTACCTGGGTTGAAAACTTGACTTTCAATCCCAGAACTCAACAACTGCTCTAAATTGTACTGTGAAGAATCCAAGGTTCCAAAATTTGAACTGATGGTTTGCCCCTGAATAGTGAGTTGAATGTCATCATTTTGAATTCGATCTCCCATGGAGGCATAAAATTCATGGGTATTCCCTCCACCACGTGCTGGCGGCCCTCCCCTTCCGTCAAAAAATGCAACACGAATTCCGAATTTTGATGCGAGTTGACTCAATTCCTCTTTGGCTTTGTAAATACTCCAGTTTGCCATAAAATATCCTCCATCTTTTGTCCCATCAGAAAAACCGAGCATTACTGTTTGCTTCATTCCTCTTTGTTCAAGATGTTTCTTGTAAATGGGATTGCTAAACAGTCCATTCATAACTTCTGAAGCCGTTTCCAAATCAGGGATGGTTTCAAAAAGAGGAATAAAATCTACAGTAGGGTTTTCCCAGCCACTGACTCGACACATGGCGAATAACTCAAGTATGTTCTCTAACGTTTGGCAATTACTAATAATGTAGCGATTGCACCCGCGTTCACCATTTGTTTTTTGGATGCGTTGCATCGCACGAATACTCTCCAAAGTTTGATGGGTAATCTCATCAGAAAAAATGGTTGGCGGAAGATCACCAACGAGTTTAGGTAAAACCTCACAACGTTCAGCTTCTGACAAACTTTGATAATTTTTAGGTAATTCTTTTACATGATCTTGAATATCGGGATGGGTGACAATTTCATTGAAAACCGAGCGATGCACCCTTGAATCTTGACGGATATCTAAACTTGCGAAATGAAAACCGAAGAGCTCGATTTTGTGTATCATGTCTTTAACTTCTTCACGATACAGCCCTTTATGCTCTTTTTTTATGGTTTCATAAACAAACTTCATTTCAGAACGCACATATTCCAAAGAAAAATCAGGATTGCGTTCTGGATAAAAAAGTGCCGTAAAGACCTCATTTTCAAGATTTGAAACACGTTCCTCAACACCGGGAAAAGTTAACTTTCGTTTGAGTCTTCTTAGATCCCTGTAATAGTTTCTTAAAATTGAAAAACGTAATCTTTTTGCTGTTTTGAGGGTGATCTCAGGAGTAACAAATGGATTTCCGTCTCGATCTCCACCTGGCCAAAAACCAAAATCAAAAATGGCATTATTCAATTCTTCTGAATCTACGATATGATCAGCGATGTAATTGTAAATGGTACTTGCAGAATGATAAAAAACATTCTCTAAAAACCAAATAAGACTCACGGCCTCATCAAAAGGAGTTGGTTTCTCTTTTTTGTAAAAAGGAGTCTTTCCGAGTTGAACTAGCAGTTTTTGAATTCGATCTAGATCATCCTGAGCTATGGCATTTGAAAGTTCATTGATAATAACTAAAACGTTATCTGGATAAAATTGAGTGGGATGTGCCGTTAAAACGATACGTACTTTGAAACGCTTTATGTAATCCATGAGCGATTCAGACAATCGCTTTTTTTGAGCCTCTTCTTTAATGTTTCTTAGTGTTCCCCTACCGTGCATATTGTTTACATAAGAAAAGCCTGCATCTTCAATAGCATCAAAAAGGACAACTTGCCGTTCAATGTATTGGATAAAATTGAATAGCAAATCTTGCTGCTCATCAAGTGCCAAATCAGGAGCAAAGCGGTCAAAAAAAGCTGCTACAATTTCATTGGGGTTTTTTTTCAACTCAAACTGCTTTTTGCAATGGTCAGCAAACAAGGGAAGTAAAAGAGAAGTTCTTTTTATGTTCTCGAAAGGTAGGGTTAAGAAGAGACTGTTGTAGATTTGAAAACGGGAGAGTATTTTTTCGTTAAATCGTTCGATTTTAGGTTTCCGGGCCATTAGGGTATTAAAAATTATAATTCATTAAATATACTGTGCATTAAGCGCTTTTTATCATTGATACTTTCCTCAAGAGAAATCATGGTTTCGGTTCTAGATACACCATCTACATCATCAATTCTAAATATTATGTCCTTGGCATGATGTGTATCACGAGCTCGGACTTTACAAAAAATATTAAATTTTCCAGTTGTAATATGAGCCACGGTTATGTAAGGTATGTTTCTCAGCGATTCTAAAACTTCTGTTGTGGTATTGGTCTTTTCAAGATAAATTCCTACATAAGCAATAAAAGAATATCCCAACTTTACATAATCCAAGTTTAATGATGATCCTTTGATGATCCCTGATTCTTCCATTTTTCTGACTCGCACATGTACCGTACCCGCTGATATCAGAAGGCGTTTTGAAATATCTGTAAAAGGAATTCTTGTATTGTCAATTAAAATGTCAAGAATTTGATGATCAATTTCGTCTAGACTTACTTTACTCATTTGGTTAACATATAGTATTGAAAGATTGCAAATTTAATTAAAATCACTCATTTTCATTGAGTAATTTATTTGTTTTTTAGTTATTTAATGAAAATACATCATTAAAACGACTATCTGTGACTAGACTCTCTTCTTTAAATTGAAGTGGGATAGACCGAAGAGCATCAGGTAAAATCTTGTATTTGTGGGCACGTACGGTAAGTCTCGAACCGTATGCAACCATTTCAGGAAGGAATTCAATTCGACCATCAATTAGGGTTTCCTTGTACTGAATAGCAATTTTCTGATCCACAAAATCAACTCCATTAACCCTAAGACAAATGTTTGAAACCATTAGATCACAAAACTCCACCTTGTTTTGGGGTAAATTTGAGTAGATTATTGTTTCTAAGGGTTGGCTAGGCTCAGCTAGTTGTTCAAATAGTGCTTGATAAGCATTTAAAATGTGAATTTTAGTCTGTTCTCTCTGATAATCACCTGGCACATGTCCTGCTTCAAAAAGAATCGTAGGTGTCCCTGATTGCGTAAATGAATCTCCAACACAATTCGGATTAAAAGTATCGTCATACCGACCAATTGCGTTAGGCAGAACCTCAGCCAAAGAATCCGCAATCCCTGAAATTAAATGCATGGCCTTAATTCTTGCTGGGGTTAGCATACGATCAAAATCAGCGGCGGGAGCTAAAAAGGACAAACTTGCCGAAGGTCCACCAACTCCTGCAGCGTAAATGGTTCGCTGACCATGAAGATTTAGACATAAATCGGGCTGAATAGAATCGTAAACATTACGAAGAGCGATGCTTTCGGGTTGGGTTTTATCAATAGCATCTCGATTTAAATCAACATGATTAGCATTTGCACGGGTGTAACGTTCAGAACCATCTGGGTTTAATTGAAGTATTATGTGAAGTGTGAATTTATTTTGAAGGGTTCGTTGTTCCAAATTTAAAAACCAAGGGATAAAATCAAAAAGTGCCTTTGTGGTAGTTGTTTCATTTCCATGCATCTGAGACCACATCAAAACTTTAAACGCTCCTGATCCAATTTTCAACAATTCAATAGGACGGTTTTCAACAGATTGACCAATAACAGTTCTAGTATTTTTATCAAATTCTGAAAGAAATTCCTCAATACGATGAGGCGGTAAGTAACGCTTACAAATCATGTTCTATTTTTGGAATACAAATGTAAACAACCATTTGTTTACATTTGTTGTTTACAAAAGTAATCTAATTTCAACCAATGAATCCTAGGAGGCTTAAATGTGCTTACAAATGTAATTAGAAAGCATCTATTTAAATTTAAATTATTGTAAAACATACGTTTACATAAAAAATATGAACTTTTAGTTTTGATTATTTTTCACTTGTTTATTTGAGATTACAATTGTATATTCGTATACCCTACAAAATTAGTTTACAATGTTAAACATAGAAGCCTTTTTGAAACGATTGGAGCAGTTAATGGAGAATCACCAATTAAATGCGGCAGCATTTGCTGAAAAAATCGGAGTTCAGCGTTCCTCTGTTTCCCATATTTTATCACGACGCAATAAACCAAGTTTAGATTTTATTTTAAAAATTCAGGCTCAATTTGAGGAGGCAGATTTTGATTGGCTTCTCCTAGGAGCTCGACAAAAAGCGTCCCCTACTCTTGACCTTTTTGGAGCAGACCCTGATACAATGTCTGATCAAGCAATTCAACCTGAAAAAGAAAACACAACAAAATCTAATGTTTCAGAATCTCAAACTGATCATTCTGATATTATTCAAATAATACAAACTTACAAGGACGGATCTTTTCGTGTGTTTTTACCTAAATCTTAGTATTTTTGTAACCTATGAAAAGAATGCTATTGTGTGCGCTTATCTTTCTAAATTCATGTTATTCAGTAGAACGAGACTGTCTTCCATTTCACCAAGGTAACTTTGAGTTTTCTCAGATCATCAATGGAGAAATGAAAACCTCAACATTCACTCGAGACTCTTTGTATGAAATCGAACGTTTTGAGGGAAAAATTGACACAGCATCTATTCGCTGGGTAAATGATTGTGAGTGTATTCTTACAAAATTGAACCCAACCTCTAATCAAGATAAAAGACCCATTCAAATTAAAATTATCAGTACCCAAAACAAAACCTACACCTTTGAATATTCTTTGGTGGGAGATAATAAAAATACCCAACGAGGAACCATTCAAAAAATCAACTAAGCATGTTCACACCCGATCTTATTTTTGCCTTTTTAACGTTGACATTTCTAGAGATCATCTTAGGAATTGACAATATTATTTTTATTTCAATTTTGGCGAGTAGATTTCCAGAAGCTGACCGAAAAAAATTAATGCGTGTTGGCCTTTTACTAGCCATGCTCATGCGAATTTTATTATTGATGGGAATCAATTGGTTGGTTCAGATGCAAGTTTCACTTTTTAGTTTTAGTTGGAACTGGATTTCTTCTGAGGTTTCCATTCAATCGATAATCTTACTCTCTGGGGGGTTGTTTTTACTCTACAAGAGTACACGAGAAATTTATGAAAAAGCAGAGGGCTTTGGCGAAAATGAGTCAGGAGTGAGTTCAAATAAATTAACCTTCTCTAGAGCCTTGGTGCAAATTGTTTTAATTGATATTGTATTTTCTTTTGACTCCATACTAACAGCTGTGGGTATGACTAACGGTATTCCTTATGCACTTCCAATTATGGTGGCTGCTGTCGTTTTAGCCATTCTAATCATGATGATTTTTGCAGCCCCAGTGAGTCGATACATCAACGATCACCCATCCCTTCAAATTTTAGGGCTTTCCTTTTTGTTACTCATCGGATTCATGCTTATTACAGAAGCAGCGCACTTGTCCCAAACCACCATATTTGGAGCCAGCATTGGTGTTATTCCAAAAGGATATCTTTATTTTGCAATTGCATTTTCTTTAGGTGTGGAAATGATTAATATGCGATTTCGCAATAAGAAAAAGGATTAAAAATCAAGACTGATTTGGCTGTCATTAGATTCTGAAGAAATTGCTTCTTCTCCCTGTACTTCAATCTCATGCAAATCTTGTTCCTCAGGTAATTCAAAGGGTAGGGCTTCTTTAAGTGTTATTTTCTTTATTTTTTTGTCAGACAACTGGTTTCCAAGTGCCTTAAATCCTTTTACCGAAATAAACTCTTCAGCATTAACTTCTAGATCGTCCGGCTGGTCTTTTCCTCTAGGCTTTTCAAATTCAACTGTAAGAATAGGACGTCCCTCAAAGCTGGTAAAAATTAAACTTCCGCCTTCTTTAACGTACGAATCTTCTTTATCCTCAGATTCTACACAAAAACGCTTGAGAAAATAGCGTTCTTTTTCTGGGTCGAAATGGATGGCAGTAATCGGTTTTTCTGGAATCCATTTTTCAATATGAGAAACCGAATCATCGAAATGCAAACTCAATTCAGGAGTCACCACCCTAATCGTTCCTTGATGTGTAGCAATAAGCAGTTTGTCTTCTCCTTTGAAAGCACCAAGTAATTCACCGCGCTCTTCAAGATTCAAACGGCGAATGGTACTATCGAACCATATTTTACGAGGTTTTAATGTTGAGACCCCTTTTTCTTTTAATTCTACTTTGCGAACGTTGTATTTGGTTACAGTATTACCTCGTACTGAGCGTCCTTTGATTTGTAAATCCGCAAAATCCAGATCCCATTTTATTTTCTTGATACTCCCTGAATTACGTAAAAGAATAGTCACAATTTCAGCTTCACCGTTGGGATTGGCTGAAAAGTAAAGTATTTCCGATTGGGGCTTTCCTTGGGTTAAATCGTAAATTTTTTCACGAGTAATTCCTGTTACTGCAAATCTTTTAATAAAGGTTGTTCCATTTTTACCATCTCGGTAAATCATGTTGTAAATCGTTCTACTGTCTTTTTTCTTAAACACAGCAGTATTAATGATATTTTTCCCAATAAACACTTTGCTATCAACTTTAACAACCTGCATTTTACCATCCTTTGTAAAAGCAATAATATCATCAATGTCTGAGCATTCGCAAACAAACTCATCTTTGCGTAATGAGGTTCCTATGAAACCTTCAGCACGGTTCACATAGAGTTTTTGATTCCGTACAACTACCTTTTTAGCATCAACATCATCAAAAATTCGAATTTCAGACTTCCGATCTTTCCCCTTTCCGTAGGTTTTCTTAAGGTGGGTAAAATAACGTATCGCATAATCAATAAGATGTTTAAGATTATTTTTAACCTCAGCAATATCACCCTCTAAGGCCTCAATTTTTTGCTGCGCTTTATCCAGATCAAACTTGGATATCCTTTTGATTCGAATTTCTGTCAATCGTACAATATCCTCTTCAACTACAGGGCGTTTTAAGTGGGCTACATGTGGCTTTAATCCCTTGTCAATAAAAGCAATGACTTCTTCCCAGCTCTCAGCCTCTTCAATGTCACGATAGATTTTATTTTCGATAAAAATACGCTCCAGAGAAGCATAATGCCATTGATTTTCCAATTCCTTTAACGCTACCTCCAACTCCATTTTGAGAAGCTGAACAGTATGATCAGTTGAGATTTTTAACATCTCACTGACTCCCATAAAGTGTGGCTTATTGTCGATTATGAGGCATCCCAGCGGAGAGATGGAGGTTTCACATGCTGTAAATGCATAGAGTGCATCAATAGTTTTATCTGGAGAAATATCATTCGGCAAATGAACCAGGATCTCAACATCAGAAGAAGTGTTGTCTTCTATTTTTTTAATTTTAATTTTTCCTTTATCGTTTGCCTTTAAGATACTGTCAATTAGGCTTGAGGTATTCGTGCTAAATGGAATTTCATTTATGACTAAAGTATTCTTATCAAGCTGTGATATTTTGGCACGCACTCTCACTTTTCCTCCACGAAGACCATCATTGTAATTTTGAACATCAATAATACCTCCCGTTTGAAAATCGGGATACAGAGAAAATTTCTTTCCTTTTAAATGCGAAATACTAGCGTGTAATAACTCGTTAAAATTATGAGGTAAAATTTTAGTAGAAAGCCCCACTGCAATCCCTTCGGCTCCCTGTGCTAAAAGCAAGGGGAATTTCATAGGTAAGTGAATGGGCTCCTTCTTTCTTCCGTCGTAGGAAAGCTGCCACTGAGTTACTTTGGGGCTAAAGACTACTTCAAGTGCAAATTTTGAAAGTCGCGCCTCAATGTATCGAGAAGCTGCAGCACTATCCCCTGTAAGGATATTACCCCAATTCCCTTGCATATCGATCAACAATTCTTTTTGTCCGATCTGAACCATGGCATCACCGATACTGGCATCTCCATGAGGATGATATTGCATGGTATGCCCCACAATATTTGCCACCTTATTGTAGCGTCCATCATCCAAATCTTTCATGGAATGAAGAATCCTTCTCTGTACGGGTTTGAGACCGTCTTCTATCGCTGGAACTGCTCGCTCAAGAATCACATACGAAGCGTAATCCAAAAACCAATCTTTGTACATACCTGTGACTTTGACCAAACTG
This sequence comes from Flavobacteriaceae bacterium, assembly GCA_029243165.1. Classification (GTDB taxonomy): domain Bacteria; phylum Bacteroidota; class Bacteroidia; order Flavobacteriales; family Flavobacteriaceae; genus MS024-2A. The sequence goes on along the minus strand of JAQWSN010000011.1, from coordinate 26,451 downwards.
TCGTTTGAAAAAGATTCGGGTAAATCCGATTGATTTTGTTCTTCCATATTCAGCTAAAATAGTACATCAGACTAATATTATTCTTGGATTCGCAAGGAAGAAATTAACAATATGCCGTTAAAAATTAATATCATTAAAATTAATTCACTTCCTCCAATAAATCCAGTTCTACTTTCAAATTATCAATGATAAAATTTTGCCGATCCTGAGTATTTTTACCCATGTAAAATTGCAGAAGCTGATCGATTGTTGTGGATTTATCCAACATTACGGGATCTAGGCGAATATCTTCTCCGATAAAAAACTTAAACTCATCAGGAGAAATTTCCCCTAAACCTTTAAATCGAGTTATTTCAGGTTTTCCATTCAGCTTTCCAATGGCTTCTTTCCTTTCCTTGTCGCTGTAACAATAAAATGTTTGTTTTTTGTCCCTAACACGGAATAAGGGGGTTTGTAAAATATACAAATGTCCCTCTTTAATTAGTTCAGGAAAAAATTGTAAAAAAAAGGTGATCAACAACAGCCGAATGTGCATACCATCAACATCGGCGTCTGTAGCAATTACGATGTTATTGTAACGTAAATCTTCTAGACCGTCCTCAATATTTAAAGCGGCCTGAAGTAAGTTAAACTCTTCGTTTTCGTAAACAATTTTTTTAGACATGCCATAACTATTCAGCGGTTTTCCTCTTAAACTGAATACCGCTTGGGTATTGACATCTCTGGACTTGGTAATGGAGCCACTAGCAGAATCTCCCTCAGTAATAAACAGTGTAGATTCAAGACGGCGATCCTTTTTGAGTTCGGGTAAATGCACCCGGCAATCTCTGAGCTTTTTATTGTGTAAACTTGCCTTTTTAGCACGCTCTCGAGCCAATTTACGAATGCCTGAAAGCTCTTTGCGTTCCTTTTCAGCCTGAACAATTTTCTTTTGTATGGCTTCAGCTACCACTGGATTTTTATGCAAGAAATTATCGAGTTGAGTGCTTAGAAACTCAACAATGTAACTGCGTACAGTAGGCATCCCTTCTCCCATTTCTGTCGAGCCCAATTTAGTTTTGGTTTGCGATTCAAAAACAGGCTCCATAACCTTGATGCTAATTGCAGAGATTATTGATTTCCTAATGTCCGAGGCTTCATAACTTTTACCAAAATGGTCTCGTATGGTCTTAACCAGACCTTCTCTAAAGGCAGATTGATGGGTTCCTCCTTGTGTGGTGTGCTGCCCATTAACAAAAGAATGGTATTCTTCACTGTATTGGGTCTTGCTATGGGTCAATGCCACCTCAATATCTTCTCCCCTAATATGAATAATGGGATACAATAAATCAGTTTCATTGGTGTAATCCGTCAACAAATCTTTGAGACCATTTTCAGAAAAGAACTTTTCCCCATTCAATTCAATTGTGAGACCCGGATTGAGATACACATAATTTTTAATCATGCGCTCTACGTATTCCAGACGATACTTGTAATTTTTAAAAATACTGATATCGGGAATGAATTCAACCTTAGTCCCCCTTCTTCGAGAACTTACCTCAACGGGTGGATTTTCATTAAGGTCTCCAAAACTAAACGAAGCTTTTTTACTTTGTTTATCCCGATTGGATTCAACAATAAAACTTGAAGAAAGTGCATTGACTGCCTTAGTCCCTACCCCATTCAAACCAACTGATTTCTTAAATGCTCTGGAATCGTATTTCCCTCCAGTATTCATTTTGGATACTACATCCACAACTTTCCCTAGGGGAATCCCACGGCCATAATCTCTAACTTTTACAACATTCTCTTTGATTGTAATTTCAATGGTCTTGCCAGCTCCCATTACAAATTCGTCAATACAATTATCAAGAACTTCTTTTAATAAAATGTAGATTCCATCATCAGGAGAAGATCCATCTCCTAATTTTCCAATGTACATTCCAGGGCGCATTCGGATATGCTCTTTCCAGTCAAGAGAGCGAATGTTTTCTTCAGTATAGGTGGTCGTGTTACTTTTCATTTGATCACAGCTAATATACTTTATTGAAATAGAAATAAACACCCAATCTGAGGGCAAGAAATCAACAATTCAAGAAGATTTTTTGTTAAAAAGTTATATTTTTATAAATCAACAAAATAGTCTCATACCAACCCTACACTGAATTTTAAAAATTAATATGACAATAAACTCATTACAAAACACCACGGGACCCTTATTACATATTGTGTTCTTTTGGCTTAAAGAACCTAACAATGAGGAACATCGATTACAATTTGAAAAAGCAATAAAAAAATTAATCGATACCAATCCACAAGCAATAGCAAATCATTTAGGAGGTCCTGCTGCTTCGGAAAACAGGGATGTGGTAGACAATTCGTTTACCTATTGTTACACGATGAGTTTTCCTGATCTAGAGGCACAAAATGCCTATCAAACAGATCCCACACACAATTTGTTTATTGAGGAAGCCTCTCAGCTATGGGAACGTGTGGCTGTACATGATTCAATTTCTTTGACTTAAAATATACCTAAAATGAATACGAAAACCTTAATCCTTTTACTATTTACAGTACTTCTCATTCAATGTCAAAAGCCCATTACCAATCCACTAGGAAAACGATGGTCCGAAGAAAAAGCTTGGGAGTGGCATAAAAAAAATGGGTGGATGGCAGGAACCAATTTTAATCCCAGTACGGCCATCAACCAATTGGAGTTTTTTCAAAAAGAGACTTTTGACATGGAAACCATAGATCGAGAGTTACGCTGGTCATCCGAATTGGGAATGAAAATCCATCGTGTTTACTTGCACAACCTTTTGTGGGATCAAGATTCAATTGGATTTATTAATCGGTTGGAAGCTTTTCTTAAAGTAGCAGACAAACACCAACTTAAAACCATGTTTGTTCTTTTTGACGATGTTTGGCATCCAGTTCCCAAACTTGGAGAGCAACCAGAGCCCATACCATTTGTCCACAATTCAGGTTGGGTTCAAGCTCCTGGAGCTGAAATTTTAGGAGATTCATTAAGGCACAATGAATTAAAAAATTACACAAAAGGAATCATTAGTCATTTTGCAAATGACAATCGGGTTGTGGCTTGGGATTTATACAATGAACCTGACAATGTTGCAAATCATCCTACTCGAAAAAATCTTGAGGTAAAAGATAAACATACATTCACCTATGCGCTGCTAAAAAAAGTTGTACGATGGGCGCGTGAGGTAAATCCTTCTCAGCCGTTGACTTTAGGTTTGTGGAAGCTGGATCATACAAAGTGGGGAAAACCCAATACAATGCGCCCACTAGAACGCTTTATGGTAGAAAATTCTGATGTTATTTCCTTTCATTCCTATGATGGACCCGAAATTACTAGGGAAAAAATCGAAATGCTTAAAAGCTACAACCGCCCAATACTTTGCACAGAATACATGGCTCGTACTGCTGGCAGTACTTTTGAAGACATTCTTCCCATTTTAAAAGAAAATGAAGTTCATGCAATCAACTGGGGGTTTGTGGCTGGTAAAACCAATACCGTTTTCCCTTGGTCGTCATGGGATACTCCTTTTGATTCCATCCCAAAAACATGGTTTCACGATATTTATCACCCAGACAAAACCCCATTTTCTGAAAAAGAAATTGAGTTTTTAAAAGCTGAATTGATCGAATAAAATCCTTTAAGAAATGGTCTTTAAATTGTTTTGTGTTTGACGAAAATTATCGATGGCAACAAAATAGTCGGGATCTTCCAAAACGTTTACAACACATATTTTTTCAGCCTTTTTTATAAGTTTTACACAGTCTGAAGACAAATGTCTCAAGTGAATGTTTTTACCATTCTTAAGATAGCGCTCTGTTAGCTTGTTAATGCATTCAATTGCAGATTGGTCAACGATACGCGAATCTTTAAAGTCAATAATGATTTCATCAGGATCGTTTTGAATATCAAACTTACTATTAAACAATTCTATGCATCCAAAAAAGAGTGGACCATAAATTTCATAATGCTTAACACCAAATTCATCTACGTACTTTCGAGCACGAATACGTTTGGCATTTTCCCATGCAAACACTAATGAAGAAACAACTACACCTGCTAACACTGCAATTGCTAGATCAAAAATTACGGTCAAACCCGTAACTAATACGATTACAATCACATCAGATTTTGGAACTTTGTTAAATACTTTAAACGTACTCCAAGCAAAGGTTCCAATTACTACCATAAACATGACCCCAACTAAAGCTGCAATGGGTACTTGTTCAATAAGATTTGAACCAAATAAAATAAATACAAGCAAGGCTACCGAGGCTACAATACCCGAAAGTCTACCCCTTCCTCCAGACTTGATATTAATGATACTTTGACCAATCATGGCACAACCTCCCATCCCTCCAAAAAGTCCATTAAGTGTATTGGCAGCACCTTGAGCAATACATTCTCTATTTCCATTACCGTGAGAATCTGTCAGTTCATCTATCAGGTTTAATGTCATTAATGATTCGATCAATCCAATAGCTGCTAATATCGAAGCATATGGAAGTACAAATAAAAGTGTATCAACTGATAAAGCTACAGATGGAAAATGAAAGGTTGGCAAACCGGCTTTAATACCATTTCCCCCATTTGAAAGAATAAAAGAACGAACGGTTTCTGTTTCTACCCCACTAAAAATGACAAAAAACGAAACTGCCAAGATTGCGGTTAAAGCTGCAGGTATTTTTTTTGTTACCATTGGCAAAATAAACATAAGGACCATAGTTGCAAAAACAAGTCCCATCATTATGAATAAAGAGTCTCCATTAAGCCATTCTCCTTGACTCTTAAACATTCCAAGCTGCGAAATAAAGATCACAATAGCCAAACCGTTTACAAATCCCATCATTACAGAATGCGGAATCATACGCACAAATTTACCGAGCTTAAATACACCCGCCAACATTTGCATGACTCCTGCCAAAAGAAGGGTGAAAAACAAATACTGGATTCCAGCACTATCGGTACCTCCTAAAGCATTCCCTTCTTTGACTAAATGAACCATTACTACCGCCATTGCACCCGTTGCCCCTGAGATCATCCCAGGTCGACCTCCAAAGATTGAAGTAATGAGTCCCATCATAAAAGCTCCATACAAACCAATTACTGGAGAAACTCCTGCAACAAAAGCGAAGGCTACCGCTTCGGGAACTAGGGCAAGAGCTACAGTAATTCCAGACAATACATCATTTTTGACGCTTCCTCCTGTGGATTTATCAATAAGTTGAAAAGGTTTCAAAGGCTAATTCTTTTAAATGAAGCTGCAAAAGTAAAAGGATTCCCCCGAATAGTAGCCGTAGATCTAAAAAAAAATGAGTTTTCTACTTGGATGCAGATTGTGCAATCAAAAATACCGCAAACCAATAACTGATAAGTATGAGGATTCCTGCAATTGAAAAAGAAAAATAAAATTTATCCAATGCTATCAACGTATCAGAAAAAAGAAAGAGAGTTACTCCTAACCCTAATTGACGTTGCTTTTTTACCTCTGTGTTTAAAGCGAGACCCCATCCTTGCCAACTCATCAACACAATAACAAGTACATAAATCATTACAGGATAATAAAGTTCTTTTAAATTTTCTTGAATTAAAACAAAAATAACACTTGCAAAAGCAAACAAAACAATTCCTATTTTAGGCTTCCAAGACCCGCCACGAACACTTAAAAAGGCAAATAAAAAAAATAAATGTCCGATTAAAAAAGCTCCTAAACCAAAAACAAAATAGGATTCAAAAAGCAAAAAAACATCCCCAAAAAGACAAAACAACAAACCTATGGAAACTAAATTCGAAAAGCGTCTTAGGTTATTGTTTTTATGAATTAAGGGATACGAGAGAATTAAGATTGTAGTTAAAGGCTTGAATACATAAAATGCTTCTGACTGAATGGTGTCGGTTAATACTGCAAGAATCCCTGAAATAAAAATTGCTATTCGATGATAAGATTGTGTAAAAGCCACTAGAAAAAAAATTACACATTAAAACGGAAATGCATTACATCTCCATCTTGGACAACATAATCCTTTCCTTCTACTCGCATTTTTCCTGCCTCTTTCACTTTAACTTCAGATCCAAGTGCCTCGTAATCTTTAAAGCGTATTACTTCAGCTCGGATAAAACCCTTTTCAAAATCCGTATGAATGACTCCAGCTGCCTGAGGAGCAGTTGCACCAACCGGTATGGTCCAAGCCCGGACTTCCTTTTCTCCAGCAGTAAAATAGGTTTGCTGATTTAAAAGTGAGTAGGCTTCACGAATCAATTTTGCAGCACCTGCTTCTTCCAACCCCAAATCTTCCAAAAACAATTGCCGCTCTTCAAAACTATCCAACTCATTGATATCTGCCTCAATGCTCACTGCTAAAATTAATAGACCCGCATCTTCTTCTGCTACTCCAGATTTAACTTTTTCAACATATGCATTTCCAGACTTGGCAGAGGCTTCGTCCACATTACAAACGTACAAAACAGGCTTGTCGGTAATCAACTGCAACGGTTTTATAAAATCTAAGCGATCGTCCTCTTTCAAAATTAGGCTTCTTACATTTTTGGATTGTTCAAGAGCCTGCTTTATTCCCTCCAAAACCTCTTTTTCTTTGATTGCATCCTTATTTCCAGTTCGAGCTGCCCGATTGACTTTTTCTAACTTTTTTTCAACGGTTTCAAGGTCTTTTAATTGCAGTTCAATATCTATTGTCTCCTTGTCACGTATGGGGTCAACTGATCCATCTACATGAACAATATTATCATTATCAAAACAACGCAACACATGAAGAATGGCATCCGTTTCACGAATATTAGCTAAGAACTGATTTCCCAACCCCTCTCCTTTACTCGCCCCTTTTACCAGTCCCGCAATGTCAACAATTTCAACTGTAGCCGGAACTACACTCTCTGGTTTTACCAATTCTTCTAGAGTTTGTAAACGAGTATCGGGCACGTTGACTACTCCAATATTGGGTTCTATGGTACAAAAAGGGAAGTTTGCACTTTGTGCTTTAGCGTTTGAAAGACAATTAAAAAGAGTCGATTTTCCGACATTGGGTAAGCCTACAATTCCTGCTTTCATAAAGAATAATTTTCGGCAAAAGTAATCTTTCTTTTACATTTGATTTTACTTATTCACAAAGAATAACCTAATTGTATTATGAATAAAAAATTTTTAATCGTTCATGCCGATGATGCGGGTATGGCATGGTCACAAAACAAAGCAACTCAAATCGGTCTTTTAAAAGGGTCCATCAGTTCCACCAGTTTGATGGTTCCTTGCCCATGGTTTTATGAAATGGCTCAATTCTGCCTAACGTATCCTGAAGTTGATTATGGAATTCACCTGACCTTGACAGGAGAATGGAAAACCTACCCTACTCGACCCATTACACCTGTAAACAAAATTCCTTCGTTGGTAAATTCAGAAGGCTTTTTTTACCCTAAAAGAACTGATGTAAGGGATTTCGCTAAGATTGATGAAGTTTATTTGGAACTTAAAAACCAGATTGAATACGCTCTCTTCTTGGGATTAAAGCCCACCCATTTAGATTCTCACATGTACACTTTGGGTGTCCGACAAGACTTGATTGACCTCTACCAAGGCCTTGGTAAGGAATACAGCTTACCCATCGTTTTAAGTAAAAAATTGATTGCCTACACGGGGGAATCTGTAACTGATTTTAAATTGCCCAAAAAAGGGTGTCTTGAAAATATTTACATGGGATCATTCGAAACCTATCAGACCATAGGCTTACAGCAGTATTACGATGACATTCTAGACCGGCTTGCCGATGGCGTTTCTCTATTATTAATTCACCCTGCTTTAAAAAGTGCTGAAATGGATCAAATTACTCTTGATCACCCAAATTTTGGAGCATTATGGAGAGCAGACGATGCAGCCTACTTTTCAAGTTTGCATTGTCAAACTAAACTTAAAGAAAATGCCATTGAATTGATTGATTTCAAAAGTCCTCAGATTCTCAATCTTCTGGATGCATAAATTGTTGTTTCCCTAGAAGTACCTCTTCAGATTCTACATGATTTTCATCGGGCACACAGCAGTCCACAGGACAAACAGCAGCGCATTGAGGCTCTTCGTGAAAGCCTTTACATTCGGTACATTTATCAGGTACAATAAAGTAATATTCATCCGAAACAGGCTCTTGAAACTGTTCACTATTTACCTGTTTTCCGTTAGGTAATACAACATCTCCTTTGAGCGAGGTTCCATCTTGATAACGCCAATCTTCTGCGCCTTCATAAATTGCCGTATTGGGACATTCTGGCTCACAAGCACCACAATTGATGCATTCTTCGGTAATGATTATGGACATAGCAATTTTCTTTCCTTACATTTGAGCAAAAATAAGACCTTCCACGTTACTGAACAAAGAAATGACAGCAAACTTAAAACGCGTTGTGGCCCTAATAAAATTAGGAGATCATTTACTCAATTTTAATGGTGAAGATGCTGCCTATGCTAAACTCAGTAATCATGTTACACGAGCTACACAGGCAAACGGTTGGTTTACTTTAGAACACATAAAAAAAGCTTTTACCGATTGGGGTTTGGCTTTGCAAGAAAATAAATTGTCCTCTTGGCTCCTACCTTATGAATTCTCTGAAAATAACAAAAAAAAGATCGCCCTTATTCTAGCGGGTAATATTCCACTAGTAGGCTTTCACGATTTGGTCTGCGTATGGCTAAGCGGTCATGATGCATTGGTAAAATGTGCTTCAAAAGACGAACACTTACTCCCTTACCTGACTCATTTTTTGGAACAAGAAGCCGGTCAAAAATGTTTTACCTTTACTTCGAGTCCTTTATCAAATTTTGATGCTGTCATTGCAACAGGTTCCAACAATGCGGGTCGTTATTTTGAACATTATTTTGGTGCCTATCCACACATCATTCGAAAAAATAGAAACGGTGTGGCTGTTCTTGACGGGACAGAAACCCTAGAAGAACTCAACGCTTTGGGAAATGATATTCTACACTATTTTGGTTTGGGCTGCAGAAATGTCTCCAAATTGTATTTGCCAGAAGGTTTTGATCTTAACGCAATATTTGGAGGGCTTTATCCTCATGCCGACATTATTCAACACAACAAATACGCAAATAATTACGACTACAATAAAGCCGTATTTCTGATGAGTGATTTCAATTTTTTGGAAAACGGTTTCATAGTCCTTAAAGAATCATCTGAATTTAGCGCTCCCATTGCTTGTGTCCATTATGAATTTTATCAAAATAGCGACCTTTTAAAAAATGAATTAGAAACACATTCTGATCAAATTCAGTGTCTGGTTTCCAAACTACCAATTCCAGGAGCTATTCCTTTTGGAAAAGCACAACAGCCGGAGTTAATGGACTATGCTGACGGTATTGACACTCTCTCATTTTTAAATGAATTAGTTTAAATTCTAACTCTTAATTTCAAATCAGCAACCCTACTTTTTCAACTTTAATCAAGCACCTTGAAGCTGTTAACAATTACCAAAAAAAAACAGCGTCAAAATTCAAGAATTAACTAGGGATTCACAATATTTGCACTTAAAATTAAATACACAAAAACAGCTATGAAACTTCATAACTTCAGTGCAGGTCCTTCCATTTTACCAAAAGAAGTAATGCACCAAGCAGCAGAAGCCGTAAAAGAACTCGATAACTCCAAGCTCTCCTTAATTGAGATTTCTCATCGTAGTAAAGCATTTATGGACATTATGGATGAAGCCTGTGAACGTGCTTTGAGGCTTACAGGTTTGGAAAACAAAGGGTACAAGGCTCTTTTTCTGCAAGGAGGTGCCAGTTTACAATTTTTGATGGCGGCTTACAATTTATTGGAAACCAAAGCAGGTTATCTCAATACAGGAACTTGGTCAGACAAGGCCATCAAAGAGGCTAAATTATTTGGCGAAGTTCTAGAAGTGGCCAGTTCCAAAGATCAAAATTACAATTACATTCCGAAAGAGTATTCAATACCTTCAAAACTTGACTACCTTCATCTTACAACAAACAATACTATTTTTGGAACTCAGTACAAGGAAATTCCTGAAGCAAATACTTCATTGGTAGCCGACATGAGTTCAGATATTTTTTCAAGAACATTTGATTACTCAAAATTTGATTTGTTTTATGCTGGAGCTCAAAAAAATATGGGTCCTGCCGGAACTACACTGGTTATTGTTAAAGAATCAATCCTAGGAAACGTTTCCAGATCAATCCCCTCAATGTTAGATTATAAAATTCAGGCGGATAAAGACAGCATGTTTAATACACCCCCTGTATTTCCTGTTTACACCTCAATGCTCAATATGAGATGGATAGAAGCCCAGGGAGGGATCAAGGCCCTTGGAGAAAAAAATGCTGTAAAAGCCGCATTAATTTATGGTGAAATTGATCGCAATAGCTTATTTGAAGGTTTTGCCAATAAAGAAGATCGCAGTGAAATGAATGCCACTTTTAACCTCAAGGACTCAGCTCTTTCAGAAGCCTTTGACGGTTTATGCCAAACCGCAGGGATTAGTGGATTAAAAGGTCATCGTTCAGTGGGAGGATATCGTGCTTCTATGTACAATGCTTTACCCATTGAAAGTGTAGAAGTACTAGTTAATTGCATGCAAATTTTAGAAGAAAAATATTAAGTTTAAGACAACAAAATTTAAAAAATAATATGAAAATTTTAGCTAACGATGGTATTTCACAAACCGGAATTGATGCGCTAACAGCAAATGGATTTGAAGTCATCACCGTGAATGTTGCTCAAGAGCAATTGGTTGACTACATAAATACCAATGAAATTGTAGCATTGCTTGTTCGTAGTGCTACTACAGCTCGAAAAGAGCTCGTTGACCAATGTCCCGGTCTAAAACTTATCGGACGTGGCGGTGTTGGAATGGACAATATTGATGTGGAATACGCCAAGTCAAAAGGACTTCATGTCATCAATACTCCTGCAGCTTCCTCTGCTTCGGTAGCAGAATTGGTATTTGCACACCTTTACGGGGGGGTTCGTTTTTTATTCGATTCCAATAGAAGTATGCCACTAGAAGGTGAAACCAATTTTAAAGGACTCAAAAAAGCATATGCAAAAGGTGTTGAACTTCGAGGAAAAACTCTTGGAGTAATTGGCTTTGGAAGAATCGGTCAGGAAGTAGCTCGTATTGGGTTAGGGATCGGTATGAATGTCATTGCAGCAGATAAATTTATCGACAAAGCAACCATCTCCGTTTCTCTGTTCTCAGGTAATTCTGTTTCAGAAGAGATTGAAACTCAGGATTTGGACACTGTTCTTTCAAATGCAGATTTTATCAGTCTCCACGTTCCTGCTCAAAAAGAATACGTAATTGATGAAGCTGCGTTTTCAAAAATGAAAAAAGGCGCTGCATTGGTCAATGCTGCTCGTGGCGGAGTTGTAGATGAAGTAGCTTTAGTAGCTGCTTTAGATTCTGGGCAACTTTCTTTTGCGGCCTTAGATACTTTTGAAAATGAACCTAAACCTGAGATTAAATTACTCATGCACGATAAAATTTCTTTGACCCCTCATATTGGAGCTGCAACGCTGGAAGCCCAAGATCGTATTGGAGAAGAACTTGCTAGTCAAATTTCAGCTCTACTTAAATAAAATAATTTGTATTTCAATCGTTTAAAGCAAAAATGGAATATTACTTCCAATTTTCAATTGGTTGTCATTTTTATTGTCTTCGGTATTACAGGCTCTATGAGCGTTAGGGTTGCAAAGCCTCTTTTAGACATGCTAAACATTTATCCCGAAGCTTTTGAATCGATTTGGGGTGGTAATTTTCTTTACTGGATCATCCGCATATTGATCGTTTTTCCTGCCTATCAAGTTTTGCTTCTTTTTTTTGGAGCAGTATTTTTTCAATTTCGCTTTTTTTGGAATTTTGAAAAGAAAATACTCAAACGGATAGGATTCAAAAGCTTTTTTAAAGACGATTGAAAAATAGTTAAGACAATTTAGATTGAATTAGGTTTAGAAACTCATTGCGTGTATCTGTTTCTTTAAAAACTCCTCGAAATCCAGAGGTAGTTGTAGTTGAATTTTGCTTCTGTACACCGCGCATCATCATACACATATGAGAAGCTTCAATAACAACAGCAACTCCTTTAGGTTGTAGCGTATCGTTAATACAATCCAAAACTTGTTCTGTAAGTCGCTCCTGAACTTGAAGTCGTCTTGCAAATACATCAACAACTCTAGGAATTTTACTCAGTCCAACAATTCTACCATCAGGCACATAGGCCACATGAGCTTTTCCAAAGAAAGGCAACAAATGATGTTCACATAAAGAATAGAGTTCAATCTCTTTAACAATGACCATTTCATTGTAATTTTCTTCAAACATCGCTCCCTGAAGAATTTGTTTGGGATCTTGTTCGTAGCCTCCAGTCAGAAACTTCATCGCTTTGGATGCGCGTTCAGGTGTCTTTAGTAAGCCCTCTCTTAATTTGTCTTCACCCAGCAAATGAATAATATCTGCATAATTGGTTTTTATTTGTTCTGTAATGGGTAAGGTTTCGATGTCAAAATTATCGTTCATAAGATTCATTTAAATAATTAGAAAAATAGTGTTTTAGTTTCTCCATTTTCGGATTGATTGTAAAAGTGCAATACGGTTGTTCTTTGTTCCGATTAAAGTAATCGTGATGAGATTCCTCTGCAACATAGAAAGGAGTGGCCTCTTTGATTTCGGTTACAATCTTATCCTCATAAACTTTTTCTTTCTCAAGTTGTTTGATCACTTCTTGAGCAATTTTCTTTTGATCAGCATCTGAATAATAAATCCCTGATCTGTATTGTGTACCTACATCATTTCCTTGACGGTTTAATGTGGTAGGGTCGTGTGTATTAAAAAAAATTAATAATAATTCTGTCAATTGAATTTGATTGACGTCATAACGTATTGAGATCGCTTCAGTGTGTCCTGTTCTTCCCGTACAGACTTCCCGATAGGCAGGATTTTTAATATTTCCGTCTATGTAACCTGGCAATACCTCCTGTACTCCCTTGATTCGCTGAAAAACAGCCTCGGTGCACCAAAAACACCCCCCCGCTAAAAATATAGTTTTGATCAACTTTTTTAATGTACTCTTAAACAAATATATGAAAAAGACTCTTTTTTAACAATAATGTTTAGCAGTTTTAATGAAACTATTCAAAATACATGTCTTTTATCAAACGTTTGTTTAAACTTTACCTAAAGTCATAAAAGATAAAAGTAAAAAGGATTAAATTTGGAATCGTATGGAAGTATTACTGAATGCAATGAAGATTTCAAAAAACTATGGAGACCTGTCGGTCTTGAAATCTATTGATCTAGAAATTGGTACCAAAGAAATCGTAACCATCGTAGGGCCTTCTGGAGCTGGAAAAACAACCTTACTACATATTTTAGGCACTTTAGACAAGCCCAATCCAAATAAAGAAAGTCATGTTTATCTAGACGGAACAGACATCACGCAACTGGGAGATAAAGAACTTTCGAAATTCAGAAATCAAAATATGGGTTTTATTTTCCAATTCCACGAATTACTTCCCGAATTTACGGCTTTAGAAAATGTATGCTTACCCACATGGATTGCAGATTCTGATTCAAAAGCAGCAGAAAAAAAGGCACTTTCGCTATTAGAAAGACTAGGAATTAAAGATCGAGCAAATCATAAACCTACCGAGCTATCGGGAGGAGAACAACAACGAGTCGCTGTAGCTCGAGCATTGATTAATGATCCCAAAATTATTTTTGCTGATGAACCCAGCGGAAATTTAGACACTGAAAACGCGGATCAACTACACGATTTGTTTTTCGAATTACGAGATGAAAAACAATGTAGTTTTGTGATTGTAACCCACAATAAAGAACTTGCTAAAAGAGCAGATCGAAGTGTTAGCATCATAGACGGATCAATTGAGGTGTGAAATCAGAAGAACTCAAAGACTTTTTAAATCACAAAGCTGCCACTTATGAGCAGCCTCATTTTTTGGAACACGATCCCATACAAATTCCGCATCTTTTTCAAAAAAAAGAAGACATTGAAATTGCTGCATTTCTGGTAGCCTCAATTGCTTGGGGAAACCGACAAAGCATCATAAAAAATGGAAAACACATGATGGAGCTAATGGGTAATGATCCTTACCATTTTGTAATGCATCACAAAGAAGCGGACTTGATTCCGTTTTCAGCTTTTGTACACAGGACGTTTAACGGAACTGATTTTTCCTATTTTATCAAAGCATTAAAACTCCTGTACACTAAGTACAATGGCCTTGAGGGTGCTTTTACACAGTTGTCAAACAAAACGCGATTGGATCAAAATATTCATGTGTTTAGAAACTGTTTTTTTGAATTAGAGCATGAAAAGCGAATTCAAAAACATGTTGCAGATCCAATAAAAGGATCAGCTGCAAAACGTATCAATATGTTTTTAAGGTGGATGGTAAGAGACAACAAAAAAGGAGTAGATTTTGGACTTTGGAAAACCATTTCTCCAGCCCAACTCTCCTGCCCTCTTGACGTTCATAGCGGTAATGTAGCCCGAAGTTTGGGGCTGTTAAAACGCAAACAAAACGATCAAAAGGCAGTGGAGGAATTGGATTTTAGTTTGCGCAATTTCGATGCACTAGATCCCGTAAAATACGATTATGCCCTTTTTGGGTTAGGTGTTTTTGAAGGACTTAAATAAAGGACAAACTTTAGCACTTGTAAAGCTCCAAAGAGAAAACTACCTTTAAGCCAAACCTTCCTTAAATGTTAAAACGCTTTCTTAATAATATCGGTCCGGGACCCTTAATTGCTGCTGCCTTTATTGGCCCAGGAACCGTAACACTCTGTACCTTAGTTGGAGTAGCGTTTGGTTTTCAATTGCTCTGGGCCATCATTCTCTCTATTGGAGCTGCCATCATTCTACAGGGCATGTCTGTACGGATCGGTATTGTAGGTCAAAAAAGTATTATTGAAGTGCTTCGAGAGGAAATCAAGGTTCCTTGGGTTCGCTCTTTAATCTTGATTCTAATCTTTGGTGCTATCATGATTGGAAATACTGCCTATGAAGCAGGTAATATTAGTGGTGCTGCTCTGGGTTTAGAAACCCTCTTGGGAAGTTTTACACTAACCACCTCCTCTTTCAGCATAAAACTTTTTCCCATACTAATCGGATTGATAGCTGCAATTCTACTTTGGATTGGCAAATACAAAATACTTGAAAGGAGTCTGATTTTTTTAGTTGTTCTAATGAGTTTATCCTTTTTAATTACAGCCGTAGCTACGGGCCCAAAACTTGTAAAAATCTTAAGCGGTTTGTTTCAATTTTCGACTCCAAAAGGAAGCCTACTAAGCATTATTGGTTTGGTTGGGACTACAATAGTACCTTATAATTTATTTTTGCATACCGAATTGGTTCGTGAAAAATGGTCCCGGAAAGAAGATTTACCCCATGCAATAAAAGACATGATCATAGCCCTTGGTTTGGGAGGGTTAATTTCTATGAGCGTGATCATCACAGCAGCGGGAGTGGAAACTTCAGAAATTAATAATGCTGCTGACCTAGCCTTAGGGCTTGCTCCTATTTTTGGAGATGCAGCCAAATATTTACTCTCGATAGGACTTTTTGCAGCGGGAATTACAAGTTCCATAACAGCTCCTTTAGCCGCAGCTTATGTTGTTTGTGGATGCTTTGGATGGAAAGCAGATTTGAAATCTCCTGCCTTTAAACGAAGTTGGTCCATCGTTATCTTGTTCGGAATGCTTTTGGCTTCAACAGGCCTAAAATTTATCCTCATTATCCAATTTGCGCAAATCGCTAATGGAATTTTGCTTCCCATTATTGCAGCCGTTTTGCTTTGGATTATGAATAAAGCTTCTTGGCTGGGTTCATCAAAAAATACATGGATTCAAAACCTTCTGGGCCTGTTGATTGTAATTATTTCACTATTTTTAAGTTTGCGAACGCTCGGTTCGGTTTTTCAACTTTTTTGATGAATAAAAACTTTTACATCAATGCAGACGTAGGGGAAGGAATGGGAGACGACTCAGGTCTGATGCCCTTAATTCAAGCTTGTAATGTTGCCTGTGGAGGTCACGCAGGAAATTCCTTTGAAATGCAAAAAACAATTGCTCTTGCTCAAAAATACAACGTTCGAATTGGCGCGCACCCCTCCTATCCCGATACTAAAAACTTTGGAAGACGTACTTTAAATTTGAGCAAACAGAGGCTCTACAATAGTTTAAAAGCACAAATTTCATCACTATTAGATCCATTAAAAAAAGGCAATCTACACCATATCAAACCACACGGAGCTCTTTATCATGATTGCAACAGTAATAAAGATGTTGCTGAAATCGTATTGGAAGTGGCTAAATCACTTTGTCCTGATGCCGTTATTTTCACTTCACCAAACAGTATTTTAAGTGAAATGGCACAAAAAAAGGGATTCACTGTTTGGAAAGAAGCATTTATTGATCGAGCCTATGAAGATGACGGTCGTTTGGTATCCCGATCCCATGAAGGAGCAGTACTTAACAAAACCGAAAGGCTCTACCGACGTTTAGAAAACGTGACTGAAAAGGGTGGCGTTTTTTCAATTCACAACAATTGGATTCCCTTGAAAGCAAAAACACTTTGTGTACACGGAGATCATCCTGGTGCAGCTCAAAATCTGAAAATGATCCTTGATCTGTATCAAAATAAGTACACCTAAAGAATGGAAAATGGACCTCCTTTCCGATTTTTCATAACCCATCCTAAAGTTGTTTTATTGGAGTGGGACACCGAACCTGATGATGCACTTTTGAATAGACTAATTGAATTTCGAAAAGCCATTAAAAAAGAATTTGTGGAAGTAATTCAAATCACACAAGGGTATTGTTCTCTAATGCTGTTCCATGATAAAGCAATAAACACTATTGATAGATACCAAACCCGGCTGAATTTACTTTACTCATCTTTAGTCTCTTTTTCAAAAAAAAATTCCAAACTATGGCGCATTCCTGTTTGTTATTCAGAAGCATGGGCTCCCGATCTAAATGCATTATCTAAAAGCCTCAACATGACTAAGGATACACTGATCGAAAAACATGTATCAGTCCGATATCGAGTTCAGTTCATTGGTTTTTTACCTGGGTTTTTGTATTTATCTGGATTACCCAAAATCTTAGAATGTGCGCGAAAAGATCAACCTGTTTCCCATGTAGCTAAAGGAAGTGTTGCCATTGGAGGAAAACAAACAGGGATTTATCCTGTAAACAGTCCAGGAGGATGGCATCTCATAGGTAAAACTCCCTATCCTCTTTTCAAACCCCAAGAAGAAAACCCTTGTTTTGCTCAAGCTGGAGACTCCATCCAATTTGAACCCATAACGCTAAAAAACTATTGGGAACTGGAAGAGCGAATTAAAAATAAAACTTTTAAAATCCGTCCCGAATGATAGAAGTCCTCCATCCAGGAATTCATACTAGCATTCAAGATATGGGACGAATGGGATTTCAATCCCTCGGGGTTCCCATCGGTGGAGCGATGGATCAAAATGCCATGCATTGGGCAAATTATTTACTAAACAACCCCAAGCAAAGTGCTGTTCTTGAAATGAGCTTTAAAGGTCCAAAACTATTGTTTCATGAAGCAACCACCATTGCGCTGACAGGCGCAGACATGCAAGCAAAAGTAAATGGTGTGGCTCTACAAAATCACAAAGCAATTCAAATTAAAGAAAATACCATTTTAGAATTTGGAATTGCCCAACAAGGAAAAAGGACTTATTTAGCAATTGCGGGAGGAATTCAATCTCCTGTAGTGTTGGGTAGTAGAAGTCAATACAAGGACATTACTCCACAAACAGTGATCGGTAAAACCAAGTTGATTCCTTTTAATAAAACCCAAATCAACGGACAAAAAGGAGCTCGACTAAGCTTCACGGCTAGCGATTGGGATAATAAACTAATTCCTGCCTACAAGGGGCCAGATTTTCATTTACTTCCAAAAAAAGCCCAAACGCAATTAAAAAATAATGCATTTACCATTTCGGTAAAAAACTCAAGAATGGCCTATGTTTTAGAAGAAAAACTGATCCATCAAATTCCTTCCATTTGGACAGTTCCCGTTTTGCCCGGAACAGTACAATGCACCCCAAACGGAACTCTAATTGTATTAATGCGTGATGCTCAAACTACAGGAGGTTACCCAAGGGTGCTTCAAATCAGTGATGAAGGTCTGAATTTACTGGCACAAAAATCAACAAAAGCATATTTTCAATTTAAAATAGGGTCGGTCTGATATTATCAAAATTATTATACTTTTGTACGGATCAGTTTTAAATGAAGTTACTCCTAAAAAATGCAACCTTAATCCACGAAAAGAGTCCTTTTCACAATCAAAAAAAGGACGTGTTGGTGGTCGATGGTATGCTCTCCAGCATAGAAGATCACATTGAAACAGAAGATGCTACAAAAATAGAATTAGAAGATCTTCACCTTTCCTCAGGTTGGTTTGATCCCTCTGTTTCTTTTGGAGAACCTGGATATGAAGAACGTGAGACGCTTTCGAACGGATTAATTACTGCCGCAAAAAGTGGTTTTACCCACATTGTTTTAAATCCAGATACGCATCCTGCTTTAGACTCCTTTACCGACGTAAGCCACCTTCTTCAAAACACTAACAAATACACCACTGCTTTACATGTAAGCGCCTCTTTATCAGAAGGATCGAAAGGCACTAATTTGGCGCCTTTGTTTGAAATGCATAAAGCAGGAGCAGTTGCTTTTGGTGATTTTAATCAAACTCCAGAAAATCCAAACTTATTGAGAATTGCACTAGACTATGTGCAGAGTTTTGATGGACTAATTCAAGCCTACCCAATAGACTACAGCCTGAGCAAAAATGGTCAAATGCACGAGGGTGAGGTAAGTACTCACTTAGGACTCAAAGCCATACCCAATGTAGCCGAAACAATTTGTTTGGCAAGGGATATTCAGCTTTTAGAATACACTCAAGGAAGAATGCATATTCCTTATTTGTCTTCTGCTGAAAGTCTTGAGATGATTCGTACGGCAAAGAAAAAAGGCTTGAAAATTAGTTGTAGCGTTCCCATTGCGCATCTTCATGCTACGGATGAAAACTTAATTGACTTTGATGCCAATTTTAAAATCATTCCTCCCCTACGCAGCAGTGAAGATCAACGCGCTTTACGAGAGGGGCTTTTGGATGGTACTATTGATATGGTAACCAGTTTACATCAACCCTTAAATCCTGAACTCAAAGATTTAGAGTTTGTAAGATCCAAAGAAGGAAGTGTTGGTTTAGAAGCTGCATTTGGTATTTTATTGAATTATTTCCCCTTAGATAAAACGATCGCTTTTCTAACCCGTGGAAAAACTGCTTTTAAAATTCAGGATTCAGGTTTTGAAATTGGTAAAATGGCTGATTTCACCTTATTTACTCCTAAAGGAAGTAAGACCTTTGACCTATCTCATTTGCACTCTACATCAAAAAACTGTCTCTTTTTAGGCAGCATAATAAAAGGAAGTGTGTACGGAAGTTTGAGAGGCAAATCATTCCAACAGAATCATTAAAAACACTAAAATGCTTGAGTACCGCATTCAAAACGCTACCCAATCCGATAAACAAACCACCCCAACCATAATCTTGATTCACGGTTATGGAAGCCATGCCGATGATTTATTCAGTTTTGCGCCTTACTTGCCAAACAATCATACGATTATTGCCATTCAAGCACCTTTATCATTAGGCTTAAATAGCTATGCTTGGTATCCTCTTCAAATGGATGCTTCAGGAGTTGTGACCTCAGAAGTAGATGCTGCTTGGCAAGCCGTTGATTTAATTGTCAAAACAATAAAAGAACTTATCGAGCTCCACAATCTTGACCCCAAGGACATCAGTTTACTGGGTTTCAGTCAAGGAGCCATCTTGAGTTGGGCAATTGCTTATCATTATCCTCTGATGATTAGAAGGATTTTAGCATTGAGTGGTATGATTCACGAAAGTGTAGATACAAGCAAGCCTCCAACTTTTAAGGCATATGCAAGTCACGGAATAAATGATCCCGTGATACCCATTAGTCAACCTAGAGAAAGTATTGAACCTCTAAGTAAAAAATACGAGGCGATTAGTTACTTTGAGTATGATGACGGACACAATGTTTCACAAGAGAATTTTTCTCAGCTCATGGATTGGATAACCAAAACCAACCTATAAGTTGTTAATAACCGTATTCACTACCTTGAACTCAAAACCTTTAGCTACTTTCTTGTAAGTTAAAAAAGCTTGTCCCCAATGCTTATCTCCACGAAACCCAATCAAAATCCACTCTCCATTAACAAACTGAATGTTGTCAACTAAAAAGCGTTCGTTTTGGGGAAGTAAATTGATCAATAAATTTAAATCTCCCTTGGTGTTGTAAGACAAAAGTTGGGATTTTATTGCATCAATCTCAAGTGCTATTTTATCACTTTCCTTTAAACTAAAAAAATTCTGAACAGCCAGAGTCTGTTTTAAACTTGCAAGAGAGTCCTTTAATCGAATCTGCAAACTGTTTTGATTTTGAATCAGACGGTCTTGATGATTTAGGATTTTGTTTGTGTTAATCAACTGAAAAAACAAGATGATACATACAAATAAAAATAAATAAAAAACAATTTTAAATTTCATACAACTCAATTAGAAGTTACCGTTAAGGTATCATAGGCTAAAAATACATTTGGAGGAAGGTCTTTACTCACTTCATCGTGAAAACCCATGAGGTGACTGATGTGAGTTAAATAAACCTTTTTAGGTTTTATTTTTTCGATCATTTTCAAAGCTTCATCCAAATTTAAATGATTGGGATGGGGTTCTGTGCGCAAAGCGCTCAAAACCAATACGTCTAAATTTTTAAGTTTTTGATGTTCTTCTTCCGCAATGGTTTTTACATCAGTCAAATAGCAAAAATTATCGATTCGAAATCCCAAGACGGAGAGGGTATTGTGATACACTTCAATGGGAGTTACCGTTTTATTTTTAAATGCAAAAGGAGTTTGAGCATCAATGACATTTTGCTCGACAGAAGGTGCGCCAGGATATTTATTTTCAGAAGAAAAAATGTACCCAAAGCGTAAATTTAAATTCTCTATTACTCGCTTGCTTCCGTAAATCGGTATGTCACCCTGACGGAAAAAATACGGGCGAATATCGTCTAAGCCTGCAGTATGATCTGCGTGTTCGTGAGTAAATAAAATTCCATCCAAATGTATACAATCCGTTCGAAGCATTTGTTGTCTAAAATCCGGTCCGCAGTCTATCACTAAGTGGGTGTTTTCCCACTGAATTAAAACCGAAACTCGAAGCCGCTTGTCCTTCGAATTATTACTCAAGCAAACGGGATGCGTACTGCCAATTACTGGAATTCCTTGTGAAGTTCCCGTCCCTAAAAAATGAATTTTCAACATCTTACAACAAAGGTATCGTTTTGCTTTTTACATACCATGGAACTTTGTATTTTTGAATCAATAAATAGAACGATGAGCGTTACAATTAGAGGAGATCATGGTTTCGACAACAAACCTTCCATTGAAGCCAAAGCACTTCGAATCAACCTAAACCCATTCATTTACGGAACCTTTGCAGAGATCGGTGCAGGTCAAGAAGTTGCTCGACACTTTTTTAAAGTCGGGGGATCTTCTGGGACCATCGCTAAAACGATTAGCGCATATGACAAAAACTTTAGTGACACCATCTACGGTGAAGAAACCGATGGACGGTATGTTACAGAAACACGTTTGGATAAAATGATGACGCATGAAATGCGTTTACTCAAAAAAAGAATCCCAAAAGCGGATCAACCCAATAAGATGTTTTTCACCCTTGCCAATACCGTGGCAACCATTGATTTTGCAAAAAAATTTAAAGGACACGGATGGATGGGTATTCGTTTTCAAACCGAACCCGAAGGACCCTACAACCAAATTGTGCTTCACGTTCGCTTTCACCAAACCGAAGCGCGTCTTCAACAGGAGGCTTTAGGACATATGGGGGCTAATCTGGTCTATGGAGCATTTTACAAACATCACAACCCTAAAAAATTACTTCGCTACCTCTATGATCATATCGATAGCGATGCCATTGAAATTGACACCATCAACTTTTCAGGTCCTCAATTCAAGAACGTGGATAACCGATTGATGAGCTTGCAACTGATCCGTAATGGAATGACTGAAGCCGTAATGTTTGATTCTCATGGAAATAATGTACTGCCCGCAAGAGTTCTGTACAAAAAGAACATCCTTGCTTTACGAGGAAGCTTTAGACCTGTAACCAAAGTCAATACTGATATGCTTGAAAAATCTTACGAGATTTTTACCAAGGAGGAAAATGTAGATGAAAACAAAACTGAGGTTATTTTTGAAATTACCCTATCAAACCTCAGGGCGCAAGGTGAAATTGATGAAAAAGATTTCATGGATCGCGCCAAACTCCTTTGTTCATTAGGACATACGGTAATGATATCAAATTTCAAAGAATATTATCGTTTGGTTGACTATTTCTCTCATTACACCAAAAAACAGGTAGGTCTTGCAATGGGTGTCAATAATTTTGTGGAAATTTTTGACGAACAGTATTATCAAGATCTGAGTGGAGGAATTTTGGAAGCCTTTGGGAAAATGTTTTACAACAACCTTAAGGTGTATCTCTATCCTATGCGTAACGACGAAAATGGAGACATAACAGACAGCAACAACTTAAAGCTCCATCCGCGTATGAAGGATTTTTATAAATTCTTCAAATACAACGGAAAAATTGTGGATATTTTCGATTACGAAGAAAGCCATCTCAATATTTTCTCTAGAGAAATTCTTCAAAAAATCAAAAAAAATGAAAAAGGCTGGGAAGAAGACCTACCGGTTGGAATTGCTGAAATGATTAAAAAGAGTCAAATGTTTGGTTACCAACCTTAAACCAAGCTTTTCTTTTATCGTTAAAATTTAATACATTTACTTCTGTTAGTCTTTAATCTATTTTTAATACAACCCCAATAATACATGCCCTTCTTTAAAAAAAAATCATATTTCATTTTCCGAAAGGATTCTAGATTTCTAATCTAAACGGATCAACAGTCAATTCTATTCGTCAACTGGAATAGTTCAGAAAGGCAATACAAAAGTTTGACATAGTAAGTCAGATTACTTTGGGAAAAAAATTAAGACCATGAAACTTTTTAAATTTTTATTCATTGCAATTTTTGTACTAGAATCTTGCAGTGAAAACTCCATTTCTATTAAAGCTGAAAATCTAAGAGAAAGTGCTTCGAAAGCAATGGAGTCAAATGAATTTTTATCGGCTCTAAACTTTGCAAAAGATGCTCTTAAAAACTACACCAGTATTCAAGACACCCTTGGAATCATAGAATCAAACTATTTGATAGCAAGAGCTTCAGCATTATCAGGAGACTTTAATAATGCTGTACTTTACGGAAAAAAAGGAAGTCATCTTTGTGAAATTATCAAAAACTACCCACTAGAATACAAACTAAATAATGTATTGAGTTGGTCTTATTTTGAATTGGGCAAAGGTTTTGATGAAACCTTTGATCATCAAAAACGTCAGTTGTATGTTGTAGAGCAATTGAAAGACGCTGATGCCAAAGCAATGGTTTACAATAATTACGGATACGATGCCACAGTTTCAGGAAGTATCCCTCTAAGTAAGGCAATTGAATACACCAAAATTGCCAATCAACACTACGCTAAAAAAGAGAAAAATAATGGGTTGTGGTACACTTTAATGAATCTATCGTGGCAGTATCGATTAATGAATGACTTAAATACCTCCGAAAAATATGGCCGTATGGCAGTTGAACAAGCTCAAGCAGACAACGATAGACATGCCATAATTGAGGCTAACACCAACTTGGGAGAAACCTTATTAGCTCAAAATAAGATAGAAGAAGCGGAGGTATTTTACACCAGCGGACTGGAATTGAGCAAACAAAAAAACGATAGAGACAAGTTTGTTTTTGAGGTCTATTACTCACGATTTCTTTGGGAAATAGGGGAATATGATGCAGCTATTTCATCACTCAAAGCCTCGGTTGATTTTTTAAAGACCAACGAAATTTTTTATGAAATGTTAGCAAGAGCATTTTTAGCTGAATTTTATTACGATACAGGGAATACCATTGAGGCGCAAAAACAAATTGATGTATTTAAAAATCCTAGAGCAACTTATTTTTCTCAAGAAGCTGATGTATTGGCATCATTGGTTGAGGCTAAGATAAAAGCAAATACTAACAAAGAAATGGCGCTTAATCTCTTGGGTGAAAAAGCAAAAAATCTTGATCAATCCGGGGCAATTTATCTGAAATTAAAACTATTGACCCTTAAAAAAAACATAATGGAAAACAATATCTCTCAAAAAAAGAAATGAAAAGAATACATCTATTTGAATTTGAAGATCAAAAATGGTTTCCACAATTTTTAAGAAACTATGGAACTGACTTTTTACAATTTTTAGCAAACAAAATGAAAATCTTCACTCCTGTAATTCCGATTATTAAAAAAGGTCTTCTAAAAAGCAAATCAAATCATATTATTGATTTAGGTTCAGGTGGCGGTGGTGGACTTATTGAGCTAAATAAAAGACTGATAAAAGACCACCCCAATCTAAAAATCACTCTTACCGACTACTACCCTAACATTCCGGCATTTGATTTTACTAAAAAAAAAGCGAACAACTTCAACTACATTAAAACTCCGATTGACGCAAGAAGTGTCCCTAAAGAATTGATTGGATTGAGAACACAGTTTTTATCATTACACCATTTCAAGCCGGAAGAGGCTAAAAAAATCCTTCAAAATACGATTGACTCAAAATGTTCAATTGCAGTTTTTGAAGCACAAGAAAGAAGTATTCCTAGTATTTTAGCCATGCTATTTTCTCCAATAAGTGTTTTGTTGACCACTCCATTGATCAAACCCTTTAAAATAGGTCGAATTGTATTTACCTATTTGATTCCAATTGTACCCTTGTTTGTTCTTTGGGATGGTTTGGTGTCAGCCTTTCGAACCTATTCCGTAAAAGAAATGAAAGCATTGGTTAAAAGTTTAGATGGAAACGAATTTTACGATTGGGATATTGACAGACTCAAGTCCGGTCCTGGAGTCATCCTGTATTTACTTGGAACAAAAAAATAAATGCTTGAAATAAAAATATTCCCAAAACTTAAAACCCACAAAAATGTCTCAAAAAATTAAAAGAAGTAACGCTCTAATTTCCGTAGGAATAATTTCATTATTCTTCTGGAATTCCTGCGAAGGAGGTACCTTTTTCACAAAAACCATTGACAACAAATCCTCAGAAACAATTACTGTTAAACTCTTTACAATTTATGGGGATAACAATACTGTAATGATTAATTCCAATGAAGCGAAAGAAATTTATTGGGACGATCACATTGGTAGTTTTGTAGATGAAAACTACAACTGTACTGAAATGATTGATTCAGTAGTATTATCAATAAGTAGTGGTAAAAAACTGACAAAAGACATCATGAATCCTGACCAATGGATCAGAAATAGCAAAGGAGGTCGGAATGCAAGGGAAGACTGTGTCTTTACAATCACCAACAATGATTTTCAATAAAGAAATAAAAATCAATTTTATTGGCTAAAACTTAAATTCCATTAATTATGTAGGTTATTTTTTTTACATTTGTGTAAACAGCTCCATATCTGTTGTAAATTCTGTTTTTGTTTTCTGCTTTTGTTCAATTAGGGTTTGGAGCTAAATATTTTTTTAGTCCTAAACCTAAAATTATGTACCCAGAAATCCAACTAAGTAAAAACGCTCTGGACTACCAAAATGAAACCCGAAAATGGACCTATTTTTTGTCTATCGCAGGTTTTATTTTTTGTGGACTTATGGTGATTTTTGCAATTTCATTTGGAACAATAATATCTACTATTGAAAATTTTTCAGTCGACTTCAATAGCAATCCAATAAGTTCATTTGGCATAGGAATTATTACCGCTACATATCTTCTAATCGCAGCAATCTGCTTAATACTTCACCTCTACCTCTACCGCTTTTCTTTAAATTTAAAATTAGCAATACAAACCAAGGACAGCACTTTATTGGAACAAGGGTTTAAGAATCTCAAATCGTATTGGAAAATTACTGGAATCTTAACAGCTATTGCTCTCGGATCATATGTTTTAATTTTTCTTCTGTCTGTAGTTGGCATTTTTGCCATGGGATCTATGTCCTAAAAAAAATAAATCCAATCTTATCTAAATAAATACTTAACCTACATGAAAAAACACGTAATTATTTTTGAAGTCAGAGGCGGCTCTGACAAAGGTCCTTATGGTTTCCGAAGAGACTCAAAGCCCATTATTGATTCTCTCAAAAAAAGAGGGTGGACCACAGAAATTATTTTTTACCAAGA
>JAQWSN010000029.1 GCA_029243165.1 Flavobacteriaceae bacterium | reverse complement strand
AAAAAATCAAAGAGTTGAAATACTATTAAGGAATACAGGGCTTGATTTTTAAAAAAGGGTTTAAATATTTTAAGATAACCTTCAATATCAAATTTTTTTCTTTTCTCATCTGACATTGTATTATACCCTGATAGGAGGTATTTTGAATTTTCTTTATTTATAAAATGACCAATTGCATAATATAAAGCAGAAACAAAAATTATGGGTATATAGATAGACATAACTAAATTTAACAAAATATGGGAAGAACAGCAGGCACACCAAACAAAATAACAACAGAAATAAGAAGTAAGTTAGAAAACCTAATTGATGGTTTGATTAATTCTATCCAAATAGAAGAACTAAATAATACTCAAAAGTTAAAGTTGCTTCAAATAGCATTACAATACACCTTACCTCGTCTACAAGCTTCTATAATTAGTAATGATGTAGAGGATTTACCCTTATTTATTGAAGACATTTAAAAGAGTGCCAAATGAGTGCCAAGAATTTGACTAACTTTAAGTTCTGATTTAACTGTAAGAAAAAACCCCCACTTTCCGTGAGGGCTTATGTTTGAATGTGTAGTGTAGCGGTTAGGCTAGCTCCCCCTCTTGGACTCGAACCAAGGACCCTCTGATTAACAGTCAGATGCTCTAACCAACTGAGCTAAGGAGGAATGTTAAAGTTTGTAAGGGATTCAAGTTTTTTTAAAAATATGACATTTAATATTAAGCGGTCATTTGCGTTTTGATTTGCGTATTTTAAAAATATCTTATTTGCAAATCCCTCAAAACAGTCCGCAAATATAAAATCAAATATGATAAAAACAACAATATTTTACTGTAATCTGTAGCAGGGTTGCAACTTTAAAATGGATCCAACGAAAAAAGGCTTACTCAAATTCTATAATCAATTCAATTTCAACCGCTATTCCAATGGGTAATGATGCCATTCCAACTGCTGAACGGGCATGTTTCCCTCGTTCTCCGAATACTTCCACCATCAAATCAGAAAACCCATTAATCACTTTAGGTTGTTCCGTAAATTCAGGAGAGGAATTCACCATACCCAAAACTTTTACAATTCTTTTCACTCTTCTCAAATCACCCAGTTCTGCTTTAAGTGTAGCCAGGTGGTTAATGCCAGTTATTCGAGCAGCTTCATAGCCTTGTTCAATACTCAAGTCGGAACCTACCTTTCCGGTTATGTAATTACCATCTTCTTTCTTGGGACCGCTTCCAGATAAAAACAATAAGTTTCCCGTTTTGACTGCCCTAACATAATTGGCAACTGGGAGAGACACTTCGGGCAATTGTATTCCAAGTTTTTCTAATTGAGCTTCTGGGTTGTAAGATGGGTCTGTTTTGGAATGAGTTGAATCTTTGGATGTCTGATTACAAGAAATAAAACTCAAAATCAGCAAAAAGGTAATGATTGGTTTCATACAAATAATTTGATTTAATACAATTTACAAAATTAGAGGATATCCATTCCAGCATTTTTGAATTAAATCACTTGACTTCACTGCTAGTGAAATAAAATTCTAAAAAGAGTTTTAATTAGTACTTTTAATCTATTAAACAAACGGATGAAAAAAACATTTTTAACTTTATTACTGGGATTTTTATTAATATGTTGTGGCACTACTAAGGTTGCATCGAATGACCCAAAGCAGAGACCTACCAAAGAGGAAACATTAGTTAATGTATCTTTACTTGATCGTTTGCGGATGTATCCGGGAATAGTAACTCGTGGGCAAGGACAAAATGCCCAAGTTTTTATTCGAGGTATTGCAGGAGTCAACACTCCAAAGGAAGTTCTTTTTGTTGTAAACGGTACTCAAGTAGGTACTTTTTCGAGAACGGTTTTTTCTGTCAATCCCGTCGAAATCACTAAAATCCAACTTTTAAAAAAAGCTACTGAAATTGCGAATTACGGCTTTGCTGGATCGGGAGGGGTAGTGCAAATCACCACCCAGCAATAAAAAGAAGGATTCTATTTTACCGTTATTTGGTATGAGTCTCCATTATTTACAATAACTACGTAATCCCCATTGGGAATTTGTTGAATGTGTTTCCCTTCGGTTCCTAGGGGTAAAGGAAAAGCCTCGTAAGATTCGTATTGTTTTGTTTTGGGATCGAATCCATGGAGGATCCCACCAGGATTGGCTAAACTACTGCCTAATTCTACCACCCAAGCCGAAGAATTCCCTACAAAAGCAATAGCACCATTTGTAGGGTCAATACTAAATCCTTCAATGGAACTTTGTTGTGCTACATCGGGGAGTGGATGAGAACTAAAACGATTCCCGTCTTGGTTTAAAAAAACCATGGAGCGCAGTTCGTTTAGCTGTTTGATTTGTAAGATATCTTCCTCACTTTTTCCAAGTAAAGTTTTAATGTCTGATACTTCTGCAAAATCTTCATATCGAGTAAAGCGTTTTTTTATCACAGGCAGTTGGCTCGCTAACTTATCTTTTCCAGCAAAAGGAATATTTCGATCTCCGTAGGGATAAAATACAATAGGGTCAGCTTGTTGATTTTCATCAAAATCATCCAGATACAATTTTACAGGGCGCGTCTCACTAGGATGCCATTTGGAATTGGTTCCTGAATTTCCAGCAATAATATCCAGAAAGCCGTTTTGATCAAAATCAAAAAGTTCAACTGTATTCCAAAGGCCCTGTGTATTGCCCAAACCGAATTCTAGTGTTTTATTTTCAAAGGATTTGCCTTGATTATTGATCAAGATTGTAATTGGCATCCAGTCACCAACCAAAATTAAATCTAAAAAGCGATCTCCGTTAAGATCGGCCCATTTAGCATCGCTAATCATGCCCCATTGTTTACGGTCCAAAATTTTCATGGCGATTCCGTTTTCATTTTGGACAATAAAGCTATTGGGAGTTAGACCATAAGCGCCTGTAATATTTCTACTGCCAATAAAATAATCTGGAAATTGATCATTATCAAAATCTGCTATTGCAACACAACCCGTATTGGTTTGGGGTAAGGGGATGGGGGCCCGTTTAAAAATACCCTGTCCGTCGTTGACATAAATTCGATCTTCAAGACTTGGGTTGGGTGAGACTTCTTGATTTCCGCCACTACCGATGTAAAGGTCTAGATCTCCATCACGATCAATATCAAGGGTAGCCGCAGCAACGTCCTCAAATCCTCTATCACGGTCAAAATCAGAGATAAATTTATTGTAAAAAGTTCCCTTAGCTGTTCCAAACAAAATTTGGGCAGGCTGTTCTTTGGCTCCTCCAATAAAAAAATCTTTGATCCCATCCTGATCAAAGTCTGCATAAGCCCAAGCCGGTCCTTCTTGCGAAAGCCGTTCGGGGATCAATGCCTCTTTATCCTCGTCATAATAGGTGTTTTCAATGTGTCGAAAAGGAAATTTTTTAAGCTCAAATCGAGAATCTATTTTTTTATTTTTAGTTAAAGGGTCAGAAGAAGATGGGCTTAAAATCAAAAGATTTTTCTGAGGACTTCCAATTAAAGCGGTGCGTCCATGAGGCCAAAAAACCTGAATAGAATCCAAGGTTTTCCCATCCGGTAAAGACAAATTGAGCTTATGAGATGATGTGGATTGAAATCCTCTCAAAATCTGATATTCTTTGATCCAACTTTGCCCCCCTGAAAAATAGCGCACTTTTGTTCCTAACAATTGAGGGTATTCTTTCGTGGGTTTTAATTCAATTTGAATCCCACGCTTTGGGTCATGTTGATTTTCTAAGATTTGGGCAGCAGCGTTGATATTGTTAAAAATAAGATCCAAGTCCCCGTCGTTGTCTAGGTCGCTGTAGGCTGCTCCTGTAGTAAATCCAGGAGACCCGATTGGGGAGTTTCCAATCAACTCAAAGTCCAAATTTCCTTTATTTTTAATCAATAGATTGGGAATCTGTAGCGTTGGCATCTCATCAATTATCTTGACCCGTAGCTGCTCCTTTTTAGAACTTTCAAATTGACTGAAATTACTATTACTCAAGTACTTTATGTAATCCAAGTCATTGGGCCTTTTTACAATTCCATTAGGAATAAAAATATCATTCCAGCCGTCGTTATCAAAATCTGCCAGCAAGACTCCCCAGCTCCAGTCCGAAGCGTAAGTTTCAGTCATTAGAGCAAGATCAGCATAAGTGTTATTTCCTTGATTGATCTGTAAGTGATTACGTGCATACTGGCTATTAAAACCATATTTTTGTTTTATTCTAGCCACTTTATCGGAATCTTCCCCACCCGATTTTAATAAGATTTTAGGATCAAAAGGAAGCATGTCTGTTGTGAAAAGATCTAGTTTTCCATCATTATTCAGATCAGCAACATCTACACCCATGGTAAAACGGGAAGTATGATTCATGGATGTTGCTATGGATTCGGTAAAGCTGTTGTTTTGATTGTTAAGATAGAGGTAGTCGTTTTCATGAAAGTCATTTCCAATGTACAAATCGGGCCAGCCGTCCTGATTAAAATCTGAAACCCCAATAGCGAGTCCATACCCCAACGGGCTGTTGTAAATTTGTGATGCCTCGGTAACGTCAACAAAAACCCCAATCTCATTAATTTTGTTTTCATAAAAACGATCTCCTGCTAGAGTATCTTGGTCTTTTCGGTTTTTTACTGTACCGTAGCTTCTGACCGAATGAATGTTGTGATTCAATAAATAAAAATCCAAATCACCATCTTTATCATAATCTAAAAAGGCTGCTTGTGTTGAAAACCCTGAAAAATCAACCCCCAGTTTTTGAGCAGATTCTGTAAAAGTCAAATCTCCATTGTTGAGGTAGAGCTGGTTACGTGCGTCTAGTGAATTAAAGGTTCCAACTTTACAAACGTAAATATCTAGGAGACCATCATTGTTTACATCTTGCATGCTGACTCCTGTGGACCAAGAGTTGGTTTGATCGATTCCAGCTTCCACTGAAACATCACGAAACTTGAGTTCTCCCAAATTTAAATACAATTTATCTGGCAACTGATTGGCAGAAAAAAAGAGGTCTTCCAAGCCGTCATTATTGATATCTCCTACGGCTACGCCACCTCCGTTGTAATAATACAAATACTCAATAATGTTGAGATCTGATTGATCTTTTAGCGTGTTTTCAAATCGAATTCCCGTTTGTTCCGAAGTTCGAACGGCCATGTTGAAATGGGCATTTTCAATTTTCTGCTCCCCCTTGGTTTGGCAGCCAATGAACCCAATCAACAGTATTCCAACGAATACTTTTTTTAATATCATCGTGTAGTTTTTAAAACGGCTATGCTATCATTTGAGCGAAAAACAAAAACCTGATTATCGATACGCTTGATGTCTCGAATCTCCCCTTTAACATAAAAGTCATTTGCTCGGGAACTAGCCATGTATGTTCCCTCATTATTTTCCAAGTACACCCCGTGGCTGGCATCGTAAATTCCAACTTCAGGCTTGGCCCGATAAAGATTTCCACCGAGGACAAGATCCAAATCACCATCGCGATCAAAATCTCCGTCTTCAATAGCATACACTGGAGCAAGTTGCGCTTCTTGAGGAAGTGCATGTGCACTAAAATTAAACCCACCTTCATTGAGAAATACCATGGATTCCAACGTAGTGGCTTTCAATACTTGAACCCCCTCCATTTCTTTTGGACTAAAAATCTGATTAATATCAGCATTTTTAAAGGACTGGTAATCAGGAAATTTTTTCTTTAAACTTTTAATTTGATCAATTAAAGTATGGCGCAGTGCATAAGGGAGGTCTCTGGATTCCTTGTTGGAGAAGGTTAGGATACCTTCGACAGAACCGTTTCGATCAAAATCGTTGAGGTAAAGTTTGATGGGGTGTGACTCAGATGCGTTGAATCTGGAATTGATCCCGTGGTTTCCTCCAATGAGATCCATATCCCCATCTTGATCCACATCAACCGCGTGAAGGGTATTCCACCAACCTTTGTATGATGACAAAAGAGGATCTTTTTTTTGGATGAACTTACCGCCCACATTTTCTAAAATTTCCAATCCCATAAATTCTCCTGCTACGATAAGATCCGGATCACCGTCTTGATCCCAATCATTAAAAACAGCATCGGTTATCATTCCAAATTGATTTAAAAAAGGAGCCTTTTCTGAGCTCACTTCTTCAAATTGTCCCTGACCGTTGTTCTCTAAAAGATATCCCGAACCCGCTTGCCCATAAGCACCAATTTTAGTTCGTTCTCCTACGAATAAATCTTGATCACCGTCCTGATCAAAATCTGCGGATTTGACCACTCCTGTATTCATTCTCGTTCCTTCTGAAGGAAATTTTTGTGAGGACATGCTAAAGGTTCCATCCCCTTGGTTGAAAAACAAACGGTCGTAAAGAAAATCAGAAAAAGCACTCAATTCAACGCTGCCTGAGGCAAGATACAAATCAAGGTCGCCATCACCATCTGCATCGAATAGCAAGGATTCCGTATGTTCAGCACGTGCTTGCTTACTAAAAACGTCTTGCCTTAGGGCTGAAAAGTTTCCTTGAGAATTTTGGATGAATACCGTAGTGGATTCGTTTTTCGGTCCAGGAATTACCAAATCCTCTAATCCGTCACCGTTGAGGTCGCCTACACTGCTAAGAGGGCCTTCTCCGCTGCACATGTGATAGGTGAGTCGCTCGCGATGGAAATCCACAAAATTAGCTTCTTTGTGTTTGTAGACGAGTACGTTTTCGCTCGCTTTTGTAAAAAGAGGAATTTTATTTTTTGAAGGAATATTTTCAATCAACTGAGCTTTTTTTTCCTCTAAAACAAGGGTTTGATTTTGTACAACTTCGTTTAACAGGCTCTTTTTACCTGATGGCCATAAAACTTCTACCGAAGCTTTTGCACTTTTTCCCAAGCCGATTGTAATTCTTGGATCCACACTGGATTGAAATCCTCTTGCGGGTTGCTGTTCAAAATACAGTGTATCCTTTTCTGTGAAAACACTTACTTGAGTACCAAGAGCAAAGGTGTTTTTTCCTTCACCCTTGAGTTGAATTTGGAGGTAATTTGCGGTTTCTTTAGACAAATTATTTCGGTAAATAAAAGACTCCATGTTGACGTTGTTTACAATCAAATCTAAGTCACCATCATTATCAAGATCTGCATAGGCAGATCCGTTTGAAAAACTCGGGGTATCTAAGCCTAAAGAAGCTGTTCTCTTGAAACGAGTTTGTCCTAAGTTTAAAAAGCCACTATTGGGCACCTTTTCAGAAGGAATGATATCAATGAGTTTTTTGTAATTCACCTTATTTTCTTGAACAATGGAATTCACAACTTCTTCACTCGAAATGTATTGGAGGTAGTCTTGGTCAGTTAGGTCTTTGTAGATTCCGTTGGATACAAAAAGATCTTTAAGACCGTCGTTATTCATATCAAAAAAAAGCGCACCCCAGCTCCAATCTGTAGCTTCTACTCCTGCCATTCTTCCCACTTCACTAAAACTTTCATTAGCGTTGTTACGATGAAGCATATTTCTAGTAAACTGGTGGTGGTAGGAGTTTTTTACATTGTATCGATATCGGTTCCAGTCTTCAAATGTAGTTACAGATTTTAGTCGTTCATAATCGGAGGGAAGCATTTCTGTAACAAAAATATCATTGTCTCCATCATTATCAATATCGGCCATATCCGCTCCCATAGAAGCACCGCTGATTGATTTCATTTGTTGGGTTAAAACCTCTTTAAAACTCCCGTTTTGTTGGTTGATGTAGAGGTAATCTCGTTCGAAAAAATCATTAGAAATAAAAATATCTTCCCATTGATCTCCATTTACATCCCCAACAGTCACTCCCAATCCAAATCCGATAACACTTCCATAAATTCCTGCTTTTTCACTGACATCCACAAAAATGCCATTGTCGTTTCGCATTAACTTATCTCCTCCCAAAGCATCCCGTTTTGGTCGCTCTTCTCTTCTTAGGTCGAAACTTCCTATAGCTTGATAAGAATTGTTTAAAAGGTAAACGTCTAGATCACCGTCTTTGTCATAATCAAAGAAGACCGAATGGGTTGAAAATCCTTTGTCGTCTAGACCGTAGCTAGCAGCATTTTCTTCAAAAGTCCCATCTTGATTATTGATAAAGAGTTCGTTTTGTTTGTTGTCTCCCTCCAAATCGCCCGAATTACAAACGTAAATATCAAGCCATCCGTCGGCATTAATGTCAACCATAGTAACCCCTGTAGCCCAAGCTTTTTTTCCTCCTACACCAGCAGTTTCCGTTACACGGTTAAATTTAAAATCCCCTTGATTAAGGTAAAGTTCATTGGATTTTTGATTGGCTGTAAAATACAAATCAACCAGACCGTCGTTATTGACATCTCCAACAGCAATACCTCCACCATTGTAAAAGTTTCGGTATTTGTAGACATTAAAATCATCGGAATAGGTTAAATCATTTGAAAAGGTAATTCCGCTTTTTTCAGAAGAAATTAAATGAAACAGTTTCTCTGACTTGTTTTTTCCACAAGAGAGAATACTTAAGATCAGCACCAATAAAGAACTGCATTTCCAAATAAATTGGGGTTTAATTGTCTTCATTTAGATCATCTATTTTGACGGCTACATCTTGTGAATTTTCCACAAAGACACGAAACCTTCGGTCTCCATCTATCTTAACATGGATGCTGGGGATTGAGTCATTACCGGTTTTGACTTCTAAAAAAGGGTTTCCTGGAAACCAAAGTTCCAAGGAATCTAGAATTCTAGGAAGAAGCTTAGGTGCTTGATACATTTCGTTCCAGGGAGTCCAAAGCAAATGATAAAATTTTACATCCAACATCTTCATTTTTTTTTCGGAGTTGAATCTTCCACTAAATTCAAGTGCAAAATCGTTTCTTTTCTTTTCAGTTTTTGAATCTGAAAAAATTTTTTTCATGTAAAAATAGGATCGCCCCTGCACTACCTGTCTGCTGTTGTTCAAATCCCAGCTTTTTTTGTGGTAGATTTCTTTTGATTCTCCTAAGCGAAGATTAAAAAATACAGAATCTACTTTTTGATTTTTTTTGAGTTCTGTTTTTAACAGTGTATCGTATTCTGAAAAAGAACAGCTTGTAGTGATCAGAAACAATACCGAAAGTTTGAAAAGTGTTTTACTCATGATTCTTATTCTTCATTTTAATCCAATTCAAGCAGTTCTACTGCCTGGTTATTAATCCCAATTAACAGCTGTGGATTGCGCTTCAAATTTACAATTTCCAACTGTCTTATTTGTCCATTCACACCCAATATTTCAGGTGTTTCGAATTCAATTTTAGTTCCTTGAATCCGATATTTTAAAGACCATCCTTTGGAAGCATCGTAGCGCCCGAATTGGGGTTTGACTAAATATTGATTTCCTCCAAGATAAAAAGTTCCTTTTAGAGTTTTTTCCTGATTCTGTTGAGCCAAAGCAAATACAGGGGCATATTGAATTTCTGCTGGTAAATCATGAGAATGATATCCTGTTTGGGGATCGCTTAAAAAAAGGGAAGACTTTAAGAGATTCAGTTCACTGATTTCGCTTTCCTCAAGCTGATTTGGCGTAAAAAGATCTTGCATACGCGCTTTAGCATAATCTTCGTACTTGACTACCTTTTTCTTTAAATAGGGTAACTGTGAAATCAATTCATCTTTATCTACAATGGGATAGTAATCTTCGTTTATTCCCTGACATATGATTTGTTCCTCTGTGCCGTTTTTATCAAAATCATTTAAATAGAGCCTCATTCCAGGGTTAAAAAAAGTATTTTCACCTAGATTTCCAGCAAGAATATCGGGTATTCCATCTTGATTTATGTCTTTTACAAGTAGCGTATTCCACAGCCCACTGGTTTCCGAAAGACCGTATTCTTTGGTTTTATTTGAAAACGACTCCTTAGTGTTGATCCATATTTGGATAGGCATCCATTCTCCACAAGCAATCACATCAGGCCATCCGTCTTGATTGATGTCTGAGACAGTAAGGTCGGTTATCATTCCAGTTTGATCAAAGTCAGAAACTGATTTTTCAATAAATTTTCCTTCTCCTTGGTTTATCAGCAAATGGAGGGAAGCCTTCTTCCCATAAGTTTGTAAGTTGAATCGCTCTCCTACAATCAGGTCAGTCTTTCCATCTTGATTAAAATCTCCCGATCCGACAGCTGAAGTAGAAAAATGAGTTTCAAATGAAAAAGCATTCTCCTTTTTAACAAATGTGTGATTTCCTGTATTTTCATAATAGCGATCATCTAGGTCAGAAGAAAACTTTGAAAATGATTTTCCTCCACTTGTAATAATTAAGTCCATATCCCCATCCGCATCTGCATCAAAAAACAAAGCGTCTGTATCTTCTGATCGATTGCTTTTTTCGAAAGGCGATTGGATTTTATCAAATCCCGATTTGTTAGAAATAAAAAGGGCTCCAGTTTGATTTTTACCCCCTCCTATGTAAAAGTCTGTAATTCCATCTTCATTTAAATCTACAGTAGCAAGAGCAGGACCGTTGTTGTGATTCATCTGAGGTATGAGTCGTTCGCGATTGAATTCACTCCAATTATTTTCCTTGTGTTTAAATGCCAAAGGACGACTTTCATTGACTTGTCTCTGGATCTTTTCTTTGGGTGCAATAGCGTTAGAGATCGCTTCTTTTTTTTGCAATAACACATGTCGGGTATTGGATTTTAGATTGTAGCGCATTTCTTGATCCCCGTTGGGCCATAAAACTTGGAGACTGTCTACCTGCTGTGAGTTTCCTAGTCCAAAATGAAGTGTATTAGCGACAGAGGACTGGAACCCTCTAGAAGGAAATTGTTCTTTCATCTGTCGTTTTCCATGGTCGTAATAAATTATTGCTTTTGCTCCAACAGCAAAGGTGTTTTTAGTCTTGGACTTCAATTGTAAAGTAAAACTTCTTGCGTTTAGTGTATCGGTTTTGTTTTCATAGAAAAAACTGGGCATGTTGACATTGTTGACAATCAAATCCAGATCCCCATCATTATCCAGATCGCCGTAGGCATTTCCATTGCTAAAGCTTGGTAAATTTAAGCCCCACGCTTTTGTTTGATCTTCAAACTGAAAGTCTCCTTTATTTTCAAAAGCACTATTAGGAACTGCTTTAGAAGGCATGATGTCGATTAGTTTTTCAATTGCATCCTCTCTGTTTTCCAACAGCATTTGGACTTGAGTTTCATTGGCCATGTAGGCTAAATAATCTCGGTCTAAGAGGTCTTTAAAAATTCCATTGGCCACGAAAATATCATTTAATCCATCATTATTCATATCGAAGAGGAGTGATGCCCAGCTCCATTCGGTGGCTGCAACTCCAGAGAAACGACTGATTTCAAGAAACTGATTTTTTCCTGTATTGCGTTGTAATGAATTTCTCGGATATTGATGAAAATACCCTTTTTTATCCATGAGGGTGTATTTATCCCAAGAATCGTATTTTGCTTTTAGTTTTTGTCTTTTCAGATTTGCAGGGAGCATTTCCGTTACGAAAAGATCAGAGTTTAAATCGTTATTCAAATCGGCTGCATCGGCACCCATGGCTCCCATGGAGATAGATTGAAATTGTTCTTCCAAAGCTTCTTTAAACCCATTTTTAGTATTGAGGTAAAAATAGTCTCGTTCAAAAAAATCATTTGAAATGTACAAATCGGGAAGTCGATCATTATTGAAATCACTTAGCGTAATTCCTAATCCAAACCCGATAGCACTGGTGTAAATTCCTTTTTCTGTACTTACATCAATAAAGACCCCATTTCGATTTTCAAAGAATTTGTTTCCTTCTCCATTTGGATCTGGAGTATTGCGTTGGTTTTTAATAAGATCATATCCACCCACCGAACGTAGCGAATTATTTAAGACGTAACAGTCTAAATCTCCGTCCAGGTCTGCATCAAAAAATGCGGCATGGACAGACAATCCTAACACATCTAGACCGTAGGATTTGGAATCCTCTGTAAAAGTTAAGTCACCTTGATTGATGAAGAGTTCGTTGTGTCTATTAGGCCCTTCTGGTTTTCCAGATTTGCAAACATAAATATCAAGCAGGCCATCACTGTTAACATCTGCAAAGGTTACTCCTGTGGACCATACTCCTTTACACGCAACACCTGCCTTTTCCGTAATGTCTTCGAAGATCCAGTTTCCTTTATTTAAAAACAATTTGTTGTCGACAAGATTTCCTGTCATGTAGATGTCTAAAAGGCCATCATTATTAATATCTCCTAATGCAACACCAGCACCATTGTAAAAGTTTCTGTAAGTATAAGGATTAAAGTCTTGGGTGTAGGTTAAATTATTTTCAAAGCCGATTTCCAGATCTTCACGCATTTCAAAAAGATTACTTTTTGAAGAAGTACAAGAGAAGATTAGCAAGGGAATCCACCAAAAAAATTCAATTGATTTCATAGGGATAAAAATAAAAAAAATGGGTCAACCGATTTTTTGATTGACCCATTTTTAACTAAAAATGAAAGGTATTAGTACCCTGGATTCTGTGTAAGAGTTCCACCACTTGCTGTAATAGCATCTGTGGGTATGGGCATTAATGTTTTGTAATCCTCTGAAGCTGATTTTTCAAACCATGCGTCAGTATATTTACCAAAACGAATCAAATCTGTTCTTCTGTGAGATTCAAAAATAAATTCACGTCCTCTTTCTGCTAAAAATTCTGTAGCATCAATTGAGGAGTAAGCACTTACTTTTGCTCTTTCACGAATAATATTAACATCGGGTAAAGCTAAGGACCAGTCACCTGCAGCCCTAGCCAAGCCTTCCGCTCGATTCATATACATTTCTGATAAACGAATAATTGGAAAGTCATTAGACTTTTCATTTCTTTCGAACTGCTCATGACTAAACTTGTACATCCGTGCTCCACTCTGACGAATTGAATTAGGGTATAACTCATTAATTTCAGGAGTGTAATTTAGCGGTAAGTGTTTCGTTCCATCAGCATTAAAGTCATCAGCAGCCCAATCACTTAAAGGTAGTCCAGAGTAAGAATACTGTTGACCAACTAAGAAG
The DNA here is from genome assembly GCA_029243165.1 of Flavobacteriaceae bacterium. Classification (GTDB taxonomy): domain Bacteria; phylum Bacteroidota; class Bacteroidia; order Flavobacteriales; family Flavobacteriaceae; genus MS024-2A. Next base: position 33,121 of record JAQWSN010000029.1, on the reverse strand, counting down.
TTATTTTGCCCTCTGACATCATTAGATTCATAGGATCTGTACATTGCCTCAAGTGTTTGATAACCATTCCATGGTTGAGAATCAAAATTATAAGCAAATTGAGAAGGCTGATGAAGTCCCATCATGTGAAAGTTCATTCCTCCTCCTTTAAAGCCATCAAAAGCAACTGTCCAAATGGTCTCAACGTTATCTTGGTTATTTGGTGCAAACATTGCTGGATAACCAACGATGTTATCAGGGTCGGTAGCAACACCTGGGCGTTTAGCAAGATTCTTAACTGAAGAGTTTGCTTCAGTTGTTAATTGATAAGGACCGTTGTCGATTACCCATCCTGCAGCTGTTGCAGCTTCTGCATAACGTGCAGTTCCAGTATAAACTTCAGCATTCAAATAAATTCTTGAAAGAAGACCTAAAGCAGCATATTGATTAATCCTATATTTTTTTGGACTTGTACTCAAATCACTATTTGTTAAATCCATTGATCCAGAAACAGAAGTAATACCTAACGCAGCAAGAATTTCACTTTCAACAAAAGCAAAAACCTCAGCACGAGTAGATTGAGGTGCATCCGAACCTGCCGTTTTAACAATTTTTACGTTTCCAAAAAGATCCATTAATCTCCAATAGAAAAATGCTCTTAAAACTCGAAGTTGAGCCGTTTCATTGGCAGTTAATCCCGATTTAGCAAGACTTAAATTTATCTCACTAATAGCATTGTACTGGGTATTGTAGGTGTTGGTCAATGGACCACTAGCAGCTGTGTAAACATGCATGTGCATATCTAACCAGATACCACCATCATACCAGTCACCACCTTTTTGGCCGACTTGCATCTCATCTGAGGAAACAGTCTGAACTGACCAATAGTCATTGTGTCCAGCTGTACCATTTCTCAATTTTTCATAAGCAGCGCCAATTTGATCTTGAACTGCTTGAGAGCTACCATCTACTGCTGCTACATCCACAGTAACTCCTGGGACAGTTATACTTTCCGTAAAATCATTCACTAACTCTTCTTCTAAGTCAGTACATGCAATTACAAAAGTAAAAACAGATAGAATCCCTAAAAATGATTTTTTATAGTTTTTCATTGTTTTATGTATTAAAAGTTAATATTTAGTCCAATTGTTACTGTCCTAGCAGTAAAATAATTATCTCTTCTATCAATACCTGGAGCTAAAACGTTTCCTGCTGGGGAAAATCCAGCACCGTTAAATCCACCATCAACAAGAGCTGGTTCTGGATCAATACCAGTGTAGTTGGTAATTACAAATGCATTTTGAACATTAGCAGAGATCTGTGCTCCTTCAATAATCGAACTTTCACTGAGGTTAAAGTTGTAAGCTACTGTTAAGTTGTCTAGTTTGAAAAAGTCAGCTTTCTCAACATACAGCGAACTAAATTGAGCTACAGTCAATTCAGGTAAAGCAAGTTCTGTGTTTACAAAATTGTAAGAGGACTGACTCGCCAAACGAGGCTCGTAAAATGCTCTAAACGTATTCACTAAACTGTGGCCAAATGCACCTCTGAAAAAGGCATTTACACTCCAGTTACCTATATTAACATTATTAGACCAACCTAATTCAAGGGTTGGAATACCATTACCAGCTGAAATAAAGTCAGCGTTTTCATCATTCCATTTATCTTGACTCGCGGTAATAAGACCATCGTTATTTACATCTCCAAAATTATTAGATCCATCAGCATTTACACCATCAAAACGAGGTGCCCAGATTTGACCTATTGCTTCTCCTGGTCTAATCAATATCATATTAGTAGAGTTTTGACCTGGTGAACCAAGATTTCCAGTAATGTCACCATCCTCAATAACATATTCTTCCAGCGTGGTATTGTATGTTGAAAGGTTAATGTTAGTTTGATAATTGTCAGTAAACTGATATCCAATATTCAATTCTAGCCCTTGAGTATTAATTTTACCTGAATTTTCGAAACGTCTGTCAAATCCATAGGTAGCAACATCAACTCGTGTCTCTAAGATAAAATCAGAAATATCTCTTGTGTACACATCTAAACTACCACTAAGTTTTCCTTGAGCAAAATCCAATCCAATATTCGTTTCAGCTTTTGATTCCCATTTTAAATCAGGGTTTGCAGCTCGTGCTTGAGATGTATTTCCAGAACCTCCTGAGTCATAATTGAAGTTGTAAACTACTTGTGAAAGACCACTTCCTCCAGGAAGAGATCCAGTTTCACCATACCCTACTCTGATTTTAAATAAATCGTACTCAGTGCCAATGTATTTATTTAAGTCAGCTCCGATACCAAATGCTGGGAATGTTCCCCACTTATTTCCGTCTCCAAGTTTTGTTGAACCTTCTCTTCTTACAGAGGCGTTAACGTAAATGGCATCATCAATAACAACGTTTGCCCGTCCGAAGAAAGCAATTATTTTGTTGTCTGGACCTCTACTACTGTTTGCTGTAATAAATCCAGCTTTTAATAAATCTTCAGAGGCATCGATGTTGTAACTGTAGTCCATATTGTTTCCTGGGAAGTCACCTAGACCAAATGCTTTACTTGTAAAATTATCTTGTTGAAAAGAGTATCCTCCCGTAAGATTCACATTAAAACCGTCTGAGGTGATGTTGTAATTAGCGAAAGCTTCATACAATTTAAACTCGTATCGGTTATCATTAAAATCTGCAAGACCTCTTCGAGTTGGACTCAAAGCGTTTCCTGCCAACAATGCTGTTACTGGAACATAGCGTCTATTGTTGTTTAAAGAGGTTTGGCGTGCAGCTCTAAACTGAACATCAAAGTTGTCCGAAAAGTCATAACCAACAGATAAGTTGTAGTTTAATTCAGTTCTTTCACCTGTACGTTCGTGTTGTTCAGCAATCGATACTGGGTTGTAACTGTCAAAAAGACCAAAGGTTTCAAAGTAACCTCCGATAGCATCACCAGAATTTCCGGGGAAATATTCAGAACCCTCTGTGTAAATAGGCGCAGTAGGATTGAACAAGGTGGCATATTTTAAAACTAGTGACTCACCGAAACTAGAACTTCTTTGAGTAAATGAAGCGTTAAAATCTACTTTTAATTTATCGTCTAAAGCTCTTGTAGAAATATTTGCTCTTGAGTTAAATTGTTCAAAACCAGTATTAATAACAATTCCTTCATTTTCTCTCACATTGGCTGAAACACGAAATGTTGTATTACCAAAACCTCCTGAAGCAGAGATATTGTGTATTTGAGAAATAGCATTTCGAGTTACTGCTTCTGTCCAGTCGGTTTCACCGCCTAAATCAGAACCACCAGCAGCTCTAAATTCATCAGGATTCATAACATCAATCCTGTTAAGAATTGAGGCGCTTGCAAGTTGTCCATTGTAAGTTAAACTTACTTCACCGCTTTTTCCTCCTTTTGTAGTTACAATAATTACTCCAGAAGATCCTCGAGAACCATAAATTGCAGCTGCCGATCCATCTTTCAGAACGTTAATTGATTCAATATCGTTTGGATCTACGTTGTCTAAAGAAGCACCTACAACACCGTCAACTACAACAAGTGGTGAAACATTAGCACCCACAGTAGAAAGTCCTCTTAAACGTATCGTTGCAGGAGCGTTTGGATTTCCTCCCTTATTGTAGATACTTAATCCAGCTACTTTACCCTGTAACAGTTGAGTAGCATCATTAATAGGTCCTTTGTTAAATTCTTCAGCTGTCACCTTAACAACGGCAGAAGTAATTTCTTTTTCCTTTTGCGAACCGTATCCCGTAACTATAACTTCTTCCAGTTCATTATCAGCGACAAGGGTAACTGTTATCTGATCTTGGTCACCTATTGCAATTTCCTGAGAGGTGAATCCAACAAAAGAAACCATTAATACATCAGTGTTATCTGCTTGAATGGTAAAATTTCCATCAAAATCAGTACTCACACCGATTGCTGTTCCTTTTACTTGGACCGTTGCTCCTGGCAGTGGTCCGTCTTCACTGGTAACCAATCCTGTGACTGTTTGGGCATACATCCCAACAGTAACAAAAAATGCAAAAACCAATGAGATTTTCTTTAAAAACTCTTTTTTCATTACTTTCTTGGATTTAATTTGTTTTAAGTCTAAATTATTAAGTATTCAATTTTAACGATAAATATTAAATAAATGTTAAATTTTTAAAGTTAGTATTGTATTTTTGACAGAAATCGATTTCGAAAAACTTAAACATTAATTAAAATTAGCTATTAATTAAATTTTGAGTAAGATAAAGCTATCCGATATTGCTGCTGCTCTGAAATTGTCCAAAGCAACAATTTCTAAGGTTCTAAACTCCTACCCGGATGTTAATTCTAAAACACGGGAGCGGGTATTGCAATATGTAAAAAAAGTTGGTTTTGAACCCGACCGAAATGCTTCCTACCTGAGAACTAAAGAGACCAATACGGTAGCCCTTATTTTGCCTGAAATGAATCATGATTTTTTTAATAGTGTTTTAGCAGGAGTTTTAAAACGTGCACAGCAAAGTAAATACAACGTTTTAGTAGGGTGTTCTCAGGGATCTGTTGAAGAAGAAAAAAAGTTGATTTCCCAATTTTTAAATCAAAATGTAGATGCTATTCTTATGGCTGTGACGCAACAGACAAACGAGTTCAAACATTTAGAAGAAGTGCAAAAAGAGGGTAAGCTATTGGTAATGTTCGATAAAATTGAAAAAATAATTGATTGCCCAAAAATTATTATTGATGATCGAAAAGCTGCATTTGATGCAACCGAGCACTTGATCTTAAAAGGATGTAAAAAAATCCTCCATTTTAGAGGTGCTTACTCACCTCAAATTTCAATAGACCGTTATTTGGGATATCGAGATGCACTAGAAAAGTATGACATTCCTTTTGATACGAGTCGAGTCTTTGTTTGTGAAAATGCTGATGGAAACGAAGGATACTACAATGCTAAAAAAGTATTGGACTTAGGAATTGAATTTGATGGATTATTTGCAATTTCTGATTTAACGGCGGCAGGTGCAATAAAGCTTTTTAAGGAGCACAACATTAAAATCCCTGAAGAATTAGCCGTTGTTGGTTTTAGTAACTGGAGGTTTTCGCAATTTTACTTTCCATCAATTACCACCATAGATCAGCCAGGAATAACGATGGGAGTAAAGGTTTTTGAAGCTTTTTTAAATGAGAAATCTCTTAAAAAACAAGGCTTAGAACCTGAAAATAGAACTTTAAAACTTCCCTCAAAACTCATAGTCAGAGATACTACAGCAAGAGAAGTCCAAAAATCTTTGACTAGCTGAAGACCAATCGGTAAAGGTCATTTCCGTTGGCGTAAAGAACCAAAGTTAGTAAGAGAAAAAACCCAAACATTTGAGCGTATTCCATAAACTTATCATTGGGTTTTCTACCCGTTATGATTTCATAAGCAAGAAACATTACATGCCCTCCATCCAATGCGGGTATGGGTAAAACATTCATAAAAGCTAAAATAATGGAAATCAATGCTGTGCTCGCCCAAAAACCTTTCCAATTCCAAGTGTCAGGAAACATATTTCCAATGGCTCCAAAACCGCCTAATTGTGAGGCTCCTTTTTTGGTGAAAATGTATTGAAATTGTGCTACGTAATCATAAAGTGTCCAATAGCCATAACTAAATCCTTCTGTGATACTGGCACCGATCCCCAGTTTTTCATTGGTAAATTTTATGGGTAAAGCTTGTGGGTACACACCCAAAGTGCCGTCAGCAGCAGTTGTTAACTGAACGGTATCTCGACTTTGGCCTCGTTGATAAACCAAGGTCAACAATCGAGACTCGTCAGTCATTTCACGTTTAAAATCTGTCCAATGCCGAATGGGGACATCATTTACAGCTAAAATTTTATCATTTTGGGAAAGCCCAGCTTTGGCTGCTGGAGAGTTAGGAATAATACTGTCTAAAACGGATGGGAACATGGGAGAAAAAGGGATTAATTCACCCGATTCAAACATTTGCTTTCCAAAATTTTCAGGAATCGATAAACGTTCTGTTTTACCGTCAAAGTGTTTAACAGTTACGGTTTGTACTGATCTTAAAAATAAAAGTTTGTTGATTTCTAGGACATTGTCAAGAGATTTCCCATCAACGGTCATGATTTGGTCTCCAGGCTGAAATCCGATTTCTTGAGCAATTGGCGTAGGGTCCATCCCTAAGGGAAGATCGTTGGTGTGCAAGGTATTTTTGCCCCATACGAAGAGTATCATCATGTAGATCAAAAATCCTAAAATTAAATTAACTGTCACTCCACCCAGCATAATGATTAATCGTTGCCAAGCTGGCTTCGATCGAAACTCCCAGGGTTGTGCAGGCTGTTGCATTTGTTCGGTGTCCATGCTCTCATCAATCATCCCGGAGATTTTGACATAACCACCCAGAGGCAGCCATCCAATCCCATAAGTTGTTTCCCCTATCTTTTTTTGAAATAGGGCAAATTTTACATCAAAAAATAAAAAGAATTTTTCAACTCGTGTTTTAAAAATTCGAGCAGGGATAAAATGACCCAATTCATGAAGTACAATGAGCAGGGAAAGACTCATTAATAATTGGATCGCTTTGACTACAAATGGACTCATAGATTTTTTTTGATTCAGGCAAAAGTACTACAATAGCCTACATAATAAAAATTCAAAACATCTTTTACCATTCTTTTAAGTTTTTGAATTCGATATAAGCTTTAGAAACTTTAAATTTGCACTTTAAAATAAATGATGAAAAGGAATTTTAAAAAATACAGGAGCTTTATTACTGTGTTCCTAATCCTGTCTGGGGGGATACTTGCACTATTTTACAATGCGCTAAAACCCCAGAAACTACTTCCTATTTATCAACCCTCGATGGTTAATTATGAACTTGTTGACAGTACCCTGCAGCACAAAAAAAAATTTCATAAAATAGCTCCCTTTTCACTGACCAACCAGAATGGAAAATTAATTTCTGAAAAAAATTACAATGGGAAAATTTATGTTGCGGATTTTTTCTTTACAACCTGTCCCACCATATGCCCAAAAATGACAGCCAATATGGGAGGTTTGCAAAATGAATTTTTGAAAGATCCTCAGGTCATGTTTTTATCTTACAGTGTTACTCCTAAAATAGATTCGGTTGCACAACTGAAAAAATATGCTTTAGAAAAAGGAGTTGTTGATTCCAAATGGAATTTGCTCACGGGGAACAAAAAGGAAATATATTCACTTGCAAGAAAATCCTATCTAGCCGTGAAGGACGATGGAGACGGAGGTCCGTTTGATATGATTCATACTGAAAATTTTATTTTGGTTGATCCAGACCAACGCATACGAGGTTTTTACGATGGGACTGACTTGGAAGCAATGAAAACCTTGATTGCCGATATTTTTATTCTAAAGCAAGAATACCCCAATCCCTAATTTTTTAATTTGCTTTTCCTCTTAAAAGAAAGTTATTTTCCTACTTTTGTTCTTTAAAATGATTCTAAATAATGATTCCACTGGATCAACTTACTAAGGGCGAGCAAGCAACAATAGAAACCATAGAAACGGACCAGCTCCCATTAAAGTTGATTGAAATGGGATGTCTGCCTGGAAACAGTATTTCTTTGATTCAAAAGGCTCCATTTAACGACCCCTTGTACCTAAAAATTGATGAATCTCATCTGGCGATAAGAAAAGAAACAGCACAGCATATCTTTGTTCGATTGATAAAATAGCGCATGAGTACTTCCTTGAATATCGCATTATTAGGGAATCCCAATACGGGTAAAACTTCGGTATTTAATACACTGACGGGACTCTCGCAAAAAGTGGGAAATTATCCTGGAATTACCGTTGAAAAGAAAGAAGGGGTTTGCAAATTGAATCGAACAACTAAAGCGCATATCATTGACCTGCCTGGAACCTACAGTTTAAACGCTTCTTCGATGGATGAAAGTGTTGTTATTGAGTTATTGCTCAATAAAAACAGCAAAGATTTTCCTGATGTGGCTGTGGTAGTAACCGATGTAGAAAATCTCAAACGGAATTTGTTGTTGTTTACTCAAGTAAAGGATCTGGGAATCCCAACCCTATTGGTAATCAATATGGCTGATCAAATGAAACGTAAGGGAATCAGTATCGATATCCCTCTGTTGGAAGCCAAGTTGGATACTAAAATTGCTTTGATCAGTACACGTGAGAATAAGGGTTTAGACCTTTTGAAAAATCATTTGATCGACTACAGAAAGCTATCGACCCGACCAACAATTGAATTGGAGCATATTGACCAGGATTATTTTGAAAATTTAAAAAAAACATTTCCTAATCAGCAATTGTACAAGTTGTGGTTGGTGATCACCCAAGACGTAAATTTTGCTAAAATTGATAGAAATAGAGTTTCCGATGCAACAGATTTCAAAACACAGCCTGAGTCCTATTTGAAAAGATTACAGCAAAAAGAAACCGTGAAAAGGTATCAATTTATTAATGGGACATTAAAAGAGACCCTCATTATTGATCGTGAAGCAGCTACTGATCTGAGAAGTAAATTGGATCGAATCCTCATTCATAAATTCTGGGGTTATGTAATTTTCTTTGTGATTCTGATGACGATTTTTCAGTCTATTTTTGACTGGAGTAGTATCCCCCAAGATTTTATTGATACAACTTTTGCTTCTTTAAGTGAGCAAACCAAAAACAAACTTCCAGAAGGACTTTTTACAAACCTTTTGGCTGAGGGAATCATTCCCGGTTTGGGAGGGATCGTCATCTTTATCCCTCAAATTGCATTCTTATTTTTCTTTATTTCACTACTGGAAGAGTCGGGCTACATGAGCCGAGTGGTCTTTTTAATGGATAGAGGGTTGAGGCGTTTTGGATTAAATGGCAAAAGTGTCATTCCACTAATCTCAGGAACAGCTTGCGCCATACCCGCTGTGATGGCAACTCGGAACATCGAAAATTGGAAAGAGCGATTGATTACCATTTTGGTCACCCCTTTCACTACTTGTTCTGCACGTTTGCCCGTGTATGCTATTCTCATTGCACTGGTCATACCTGAGGGGTCTTTTTTTGGACTCAATTACCAAGGACTGATGCTGATGTTTCTTTATTTGATTGGTTTTGGAATGGCCTTAATTTCAGCCTGGATACTGAGTAAAACCTTAAAAATCCAGTCCAAAAGTTATTTCGTAGTTGAAATGCCAAATTACAAATTACCCTTGATTAAAAATGTTGGAATCACCGTCTGGGAAAAAACGAGAACTTTTGTAACCGAAGCTGGAAAAATTATTCTTGCAATATCCATTCTTCTATGGGTTTTAGCTTCTTACGGACCGGGTAAAGATTTTTCTAACGCAGAGCAAATTGTATCCCAAAATCATGTCAACTTAAAAGGCGAAGCGCTAATCAACAAGATCAATGCGTACAAGCTAGAACATTCCTACATCGGGATTTTGGGAAAATCTATTGAACCGGTCATTACCCCTTTGGGTTACGACTGGAAAATAGGAATTGCCTTGATCAGTTCTTTTGCTGCCCGTGAAGTTTTTGTGGGTACTCTTGCAACCATTTACAGCGTGGAAAGTGATGCCGAAGAAACGATTAAAAGCCGAATGGGATCTGAAGTTCGGGCAGATGGCAAACCGCTTTTTGATCTTGCCAGTGGAATTTCATTGATGCTTTTTTACGCCTTTGCCATGCAATGTATGAGTACTTTGGCTATTGTTAAAAAGGAAACAAATTCTTGGAAATGGCCTACCATTCAGTTGTTTGGCATGTCCTTATTGGCTTATGTAATTGCCTTTTCAACCTATCAAATTTTATCCTGATGGAATGGATTCAGAACGTATTGGTCTTAGTTGCAGTGGTATCTGCCCTAGCTTATTTGATTTTCAAATGGATGCCCAAACCCAAGGCTAAAAAAAATGCTTCCTGTGGCACGGACTGTGGATGCCATTAAAAGACTAACACTGAAATCTCCTTTAAATTTTAATCTCATAGTGTTCTATTCTAAAAAAAATATATCTTTAGAATAACAAAATTGAAATTTGAACTATTATGACAAACAGTAACAGACGTTTTTATGGACGTTGTTTTGCACTGATTACCACTGCTTTTTCATTCAGCATTCGAGCTGGAATTTTACCTCAATTAGGAGAAGCGTTCAGTTTAAGTGCTCAACAGCTTGGATTTATTAATTCCATGTGGTTTTTAGGCTTTCCAATTTCCATGATCCTAGGAGGATTATTCTATCATACTCTTGGACCTAAGAAAATCATGTATTTTGCTTTTATCGCCCATACTTTGGGAATTGTACTAACCATTTATTCGGGGGGCTACGTTGGATTGTTAATTTCAACTCTTCTAATTGGGATTGGGAACGGATGTACAGAAGCCGCTTGTAATCCAATGATAGCTGATGCCTATGAGGGCAAGCAAATGAATACTCTTTTAAATCGTTTCCATATGTGGTTTCCCGGTGGAATTGTGATAGGAAGTTTAATCTCCAAATTTATGACTGACGCTGATCTTGGATGGCAATCTCAAATTTGGATCATCATGATCCCTACCTTAATTTATGCGTATTTATTTTATGGCCAAGAATTTCCAAAACCCAAAGTGGAGGCTGCAACTTCAGTGAGCGAAAATTTTAAAGCGATGGCTACTCCGATCTACCTCTTTATGTTAGCATGTATGGCACTAACAGCTATTTCAGAATTTGGACCCCAACAGTGGACAAGTTTGATCATGCAAAACAGCGGCGCACAACCCATGGTAATTTTAGCATTAATCACGGGTCTTATGGCAGTAGGACGCTATTTTGGTGGAGATATTGTACATAAATTTGACCAGACAGGGGTTTTACTGGGTTCTGCAGTTTTAGCTGCAATCGGAATCTTTTTATTTAGCACCCAAACGGGATCGATGGTTTATGTAGCCGCGATTTTCTTTGCCCTTGGAATTTGTTATTTCTGGCCTAATATGATTGGTTTTGTAGCAGAAAAAATTCCAGCAAGTGGTGCTTTGGGGATGTCAATTATTGGGGGTATGGGTATGTTCTCAAGTTCTATTTTCCAACCCATTATTGGTAGTTGGATTGACAGTTCTACAGCAGAACAAGCTACAAAAGGACTTACAGGAACAGCTCTTGACTTGGCAGCTGGGCAGCAAACACTGACTTACATGATTGGCTTTCCAGGGATTTTAATCATATTGTTTACCATACTGTATTTCTGGCAACGAAAACTAAAACCTGCTGAAGCTTAAGCACTTCAATTAAATAAACACAAAAAGCTTCCTAATTAAAGGAGGCTTTTTTTATGCGTTCATTAAGGTCTCAATTTCTTCTATCTCAATAGGAATTGAATCCATTAGGTTGAGTGGTTCTCCTTTAGATTGGATCACAACGTCATCTTCCAAACGAACACCAAACCCTTCTTCGGGAATGTAAATCCCTGGTTCAACTGTAAAAACCATATTGGCTTCCATGGGTAGGTGCAGTAAGCCATAATCGTGAGTGTCCAAGCCCATGTGGTGTGATGTGCCATGCATGAAATATTTTTTGTAAGCTGGTTTTTCAGAACTTTCATTCTGAATATCTACTTTATTTAAAAGCCCAAGTTTCAATAGCTCAGAGGTCATAAGTTTGCCAACCTCTACATGAAATTCTTTCCAGATTGTCCCTGGAACTAACAATTTGGTTGCTTCTTTTTTAACCTTTAAAACAGATTCATAAACTTCTTTTTGTCTGGAAGTAAATTTTCCCGATACGGGAACGGTTCGGGTTAGGTCACTTGAATAATTACCGTATTCAGCTGCAACATCCATCAGAATTAATTCACCCTCCTTGCACTGTTTATTATTTTCAATGTAATGGAGAACATTGGCATTTTGTCCAGAAGCAATAATGGGTGTGTAGGCAAAGCCTTTGGATCGATTTCGAATAAACTCGTGTGCCAATTCCGCCTCAATTTCATATTCCCAAACTCCGGGTTTGATAAACGATAAAATTCTACGAAATCCTTTTTCTGTAATGTCGCAAGCTTGTTGAATTTGATTGATTTCTTCTGGTGCTTTAACAGCTCTTAATTTTTGTAAAATAGGATTGCTTTTCCCAACCCTATGAGCGGGATAGGTTTTTTTGCACCAAGCGATAAAACGATCTTCTCGAGTTTGCGTTTCTACTGCCTGACGGTAGTGTTCGTTTGTGTTAAAGTAAAAGCAATCGCATTGGGTACTTAGTTGCTGAAAAACACGATTGAATTCACTAAGCCAATAAACGGTTTCGATACCACTCAGTTCTCGAGCTTGTTTTTTAGTGAGTTTAGCACCTTCCCAAACGGCAATATGTTCATTGGTCTCCCTAATAAAAAGAATTTCCTTGTGCTTTTTTTCAAAAGCATCTGGAAAAAGAAGTAAAATACTTTCTTCTTGATCGATACCACACAAATAGAACAAATCACGATGCTGTTCAAAGGGTAAGGTACTATCTGCGCCTGTAGGATAAATATCATTTGAATTGAAGATGGCTAAACTTCTAGGCTCTAAGGCATTGACAAAGTGCTTTCTATTCTTTATGTAAACGGAAGCAGTTAAGGGATGATATCGCATTTTTTTGTTTTTTACTAAGGTAATTGATTTTTAAAATTTAAAACAGCTGTTTTTTTCAATTTTAAAAGAAAAGTTAAGACGTTAAAACGATTGTTTTTGTTCATTCATTTTAGCCAGAGTAGGTCAAAAATTGAAGTAATGTTAAACAGATTAAAGGTTTTTTTAGGAGAACCGAACCTAATTCATAAAAATACGCCAAACCAGTTTGTTGGTGACTGTTTATGCCTTAATTTTGTAACACAAATTGAAACCTTATGACTTTAATAGCCTCTTCAATTGGAAGGAAACTTACCATGGCGCTTTCTGGACTCTTTTTGATTGTGTTTCTAACCCAACATTTTGCCATCAACATTACTTCTGTTTTTAGTGAAACCCTTTTCAATGAAATCTCGCATTTTATGGGGAATAATCCTTTGGTACAGTATGTATTTCAGCCCATTTTAATATTGGGGGTTTTATTTCACTTTACCATGGGTTTTGTTCTTGAACTTCAGAATTGGAAATCAAGAGAACACAAATACAAAAGTTACAAAGGAGGAGCCAATGCCCCTTGGGTATCTAGAAACATGATTTTATCAGGAATTGTTATCCTTTCTTTTTTAGGATTGCACCTTTATGATTTTTGGGTGCCTGAAATGAACTACAAATATGTAGAGGTTTTACCACTTGATCCAAACCGTTATTTTGAAGAATTGGTCCACAGGTTTGAAAACCCTGTTCGAGTTGGTATTTACACCCTTTCCTTTGTTTTCTTAGCACTCCATTTGTACCATGGGTTTGCTTCATCTTTTCAATCCGTAGGTTTGAATAATAAATACTCAAAAGCGATCAAATCAATTACAGTAGCGTTCTCTATCGTAGTTCCTATTGGATTTGTATTCATCGCATTGTTTCATCATTTAACCGCATTTTAATATGGCACTAGATTCTAAAATTCCTAAAGGACCCTTAGCGGATAAGTGGACAAAGCATAAAAGTAATATTAACTTGGTCAGCCCTGCGAACAAGCGTTTGATTGATGTTATTGTCGTTGGAACAGGTTTGGCCGGAGCTTCTGCTTCTGCTACTTTAGCCGAATTGGGCTACAATGTAAAAACATTTTGTTTTCAAGATTCTCCTCGACGCGCACACTCAATCGCTGCTCAAGGAGGAATTAATGCTGCAAAAAATTATCAAGGAGATGGGGATTCCACCTACCGCCTTTTTTATGACACAATCAAAGGAGGGGACTACCGCTCTAGAGAAGCCAATGTCCATCGCTTGGCTGAAGTTTCTACCAATATCATTGATCAGTGTGTAGCACAAGGAGTTCCTTTTGCTAGAGATTATGGAGGATTGCTAGATAATCGTTCTTTTGGAGGGGTTTTAGTATCTCGAACTTTTTATGCCAAAGGCCAAACGGGTCAGCAGTTGTTGTTGGGAGCTTATTCTGCGATGAATCGCCAGATTGGAAGAGGTAAAATTAAAATGTACAACCGTCATGAAATGATGGAACTTGTGGTTGTGGACGGGAAAGCTAGAGGAATCATTGCACGAAACTTAGTGAACGGAAAATTAGAACGCCATAGTGCTCATGCAGTTGTTATCGCTTCTGGGGGGTACGGAAATGTATTTTTCTTATCTACCAATGCCATGGGGAGTAATGTCTCTGCCGCTTGGAAAATTCACAAAAAAGGAGCGCATTTTGCCAATCCTTGTTTTACCCAAATTCACCCCACTTGTATCCCTGTTTCTGGAGAACATCAATCCAAACTGACTTTAATGTCTGAATCTCTTCGAAACGATGGTAGAATATGGGTACCGAAAAAATTAGAAGATGTCAAGGCGATTCGTGAGGGTCGATTAAAACCTACTGATTTAAAAGAAGAAGATCGGGATTACTATCTGGAAAGACGCTATCCAGCCTTCGGTAATTTAGTCCCACGCGATGTAGCTTCCAGAGCTGCTAAAGAACGTTGTGATGAGGGTTATGGAGTCAACAAGACTGGTGAAGCTGTTTACTTGGATTTTGCTGCTGCTATCCAAAGGTATGGAAAGGAGCAGGCTCATGTCAAAGGTCTAGACGAAAATGATGCAGCCCTTGTCAAAAAATTAGGCCAAGACGTAATTCGAGCCAAATATGGAAATCTGTTCCAGATGTATGAAAAAATTGTGGATCAGAATCCTTACGAAACACCCATGATGATCTATCCAGCAGTTCATTACACTATGGGAGGGGTTTGGGTAGATTACAACCTGATGACTTCCATTCCAGGATGCTATGCCATTGGGGAAGCGAATTTTTCAGATCACGGGGCAAACCGCTTGGGAGCTTCCGCACTTATGCAAGGTCTAGCAGATGGTTATTTTGTTTTGCCTTACACCATCGGGGATTATTTAGCGGACGATATCCGGACAGGAACCATTGATACGGACCTACCCGAATTTGAAAAAGCAGAAGCTTCAGTGAAAGCACAAATGGAAGCTTTTGTCAATAATGATGGAACCCATACGGTAGATTATTATCACCGGAAACTGGGTAAAATCATGTGGGACAAATGTGGAATGTCAAGAAATACTAAAGGTTTAAACGAGGCCATTACAGAGATTAAATCCCTACGAGAAGATTTTTATAAAAATGTGAAAGTACCGGGATCAACAGGAGAATTTAACCCTGAACTTGCTAAGGCAGCACGAGTTGCCGATTTTCTAGAGCTTGGAGAGTTATTTGCTAAAGATGCCTTGGAACGCAACGAGTCTTGTGGCGGTCATTTTAGAGAAGAGTCTCAAACCCCTGAGGGAGAAGCAATGCGAGACGATGAAAACTTCACTTATGTTTCCGCATGGGAATTTAAGGGAGAGCCAGCAAAAGCAAAATTGCACAAGGAGCAATTGGATTACGAAGAAATTGAAGTAAAAACACGATCGTATAAATAGCATGATGAATTTAACCCTAAAAATTTGGCGACAAGCCAACGCCAATGCGAAAGGAAAAATGGAAACCTATCAAATGCAAGAGGTTTCTCCAGACATGTCATTTCTCGAAATGATGGATGTCCTCAATGAAGAGTTAATTGATAAAGGAATAGATCCTGTAGCTTTTGATCATGACTGTCGTGAAGGAATTTGTGGAATGTGTTCTATGTTTATTAACGGTGAAGCCCACGGTCCTGACCGCCTAGTAACAACTTGTCAATTGCACATGCGCAAGTTTAAAGATGGGGATACCATTACCATCGAACCCTTTCGAGCGAAAGCCTTTCCTGTTATCAAAGATCTTACAGTAGATCGTTCTTCTTTTGATCGTATTCAACAAGCGGGAGGTTTTGTAAGTGTTAATACTTCAGGAAATACGCAAGACGCTAATGCCATTCCAATTGAAAAACACGATGCGGATAAAGCTTTTGATGCTGCTGCATGTATCGGGTGTGGAGCTTGTGTAGCCACTTGTAAAAATGCATCAGCGATGTTGTTTGTTTCCGCAAAAGTTTCTCAGTACGCACTTCTTCCTCAAGGAAAAGTGGAAGCTACGGATCGCGTACTAAACATGGTCAATCAGATGGACGAAGAGGGTTTTGGAAATTGCACTAATACCGGAGCTTGTGAGGTAGAGTGTCCGAAGGGAATTTCTCTTGAAAATATTGCCCGTATGAATCGGGAGTATTTGTACGCTAGTTTAAAGGGATAAGTAAACCTCAGAACTTGTAAACTACTCCGTAGTTAACGGTTCTATTCTTGCAAACTCGTTCGGTTTTATTTTCCTCAAAAGCAGTTGAATTATTAAAATTGGGTAAACCGTAATTGAATCTTAAATCAAAGAACAATTTGGTGTTGACCTTAAATTCAAAACCCATAAGTAAGCCAAAGTCAAATATTTGAAAATCAGTTTTGGCGTCACTAGATCCACTAAAACGATCTTTTTCTACTGCGCTTATGATATGTCCAAAGTAATAACCTGTGGTAAGACTCCAATCCTCTGTTGCATCAAATTTGGCTAAAAAGGGGATTGCAATCTGTGTCAATTTGACATCAGTAGCCTTAGACAAATCACTTTCACGAATTGAAGTTCCGTTGCCAGTGTAAAGGACTTCTATTTGAAAATGAGTTTTTTTATCAGTCATCAAAAACTCCACCAAGCCACCAAAGTGATAAGAAGGTTTAATTTCTGTAATTATGTTGATGGGATTCCCTAGGGTGGAAACTTCGAATTTATCATTTGAAAGATTTAAGCCTCCTTTGATACCAAAATTAATTTTCTGGCAAAACACAAATAAGGGTAGAAAGGAAACTACGTAGAATAGTTTTGATTTTGGGGACATGGTAAATAAGAATAGTAGGTTAGCGTCTACTCGGCTTTAGGGTCTCTTTTCGACAAATTCAGACCATATTTAGCTGATCATAAGCGAATAAATTGATTTGGGAGGGGTTTTCATTTATCAAGGACTACTACTTGTATTTGGGTTTGTAGATTGCTCCAGTTGCAAAATCTACAATAGTTCCTGGCCAAAAGAGGACAAGATCTGCAATTAGGGCTATTACCCTGACATCTCTTTGTGGCTCTCCCGGTAGGGGTTTTGTTTTTTGATGTTGGGTGATTTCTCCACCTAAAATAGTTGCACAATTCGAGAATAAAATGGCAATCAGTAAGGTTGTAGTAAGTTTAAGTGATTTTTTCATGGGGTGTTTAAAGATTTAGGTTGTTTTGAATCCCAACGAACTTTAATTAAAACGAAAAACATGAGAATTAATTGTTTTGGCTTTAGCAATGTTTACAAGATTCCTACTTTAAAAGTAATAATTTTTTACAACTTTTTTGGTTTTTTTAATAAAGTTAGATTTGGATAAGACTAAACAGATAAATAGCAATAAAAACAACAACTGCACTTAGAAAGGTTTCTTTTACAACGAATTTTTTGTGGTTGCTGTTTTAAAAAAAAAGTACCCCATTCCTCCAACTACAACTACGGATAATGTATGAAGTGGCAAACCCAAAAGGAGGCTTATTTTTCCTTCATCACTTGGTTTACTAAAATTTAAAATTGCTGCAAGTAATCTTAACTCAAAGGCTGCAATGAGGAGTGCAAATAATCAAAAAATTTGTTTTCTTTTTAATACATAAAAACAGAGAAATGCTTGAAAAAAGGTAAAGCCTATGCCGCTTCCGTAAATGATTATTTGTTTTGAATCTGGAATCAATAGGTTATTATCAAGAATCTCAATGGTATTCAGCTTAAAATGAGTCTTAATTTTTAAAAGGGAATAGGCAAACCAATGAAATGCCTCATGGGCAAAGTAAGTGATCCAAGCTGAACTAAAAGAGATTAGAGTTAAGTAAATATTAGATTTTGTGGGGCTCATCAAATTTTAGGGTATTGCATCGAGTACTTGTTTTACGAATGTTCCCATTTGACTGGGTTCCAACCATCGGGTTACGATTATCATTGCTTCATCAGGAATGATGACAATAAAATTTCCTCCAAAGCCCGCAGCATAATACACATTTTCAGGAACTCCTTCCCAATAACGAGAAGTTCCTTTTTTGTTAAGCCACCACATGTAGCCATAGTTGAGCTGGGCTGGGGAAGGGGCTATTGCTTTTTTAATCCACGATGTACTGATCAATTGTTTTCCATTCCAATTTCCTTCATTGAGAAACAACAGTCCAAAACGGGCATGATCTTCCGTATTAATGAAAAGACCTCCTCCTGAATGTCCTCCTCCAGAAACCGATTGCATTCTCATTCCATCAAGTTCTACCCAAGAATTTTTGTATCCATACCACCTCCAGGTTGTACTGGCGCCTATGGGATCCATAATGTGTTCTTTTAAAATTTGAGCAAGGGGTTTGCGCCATACTTGAAGCAGGGAATAAGCGAGCAAATTGACACGTATGTCATTGTACTCAAAATGGGTTCCAGGTTTGTGGTAGGTTCTGTTTTTCCAATCATCAATAGACCCTTCTCGTGGTGGTCGGTCGGCCCAGTCGTGCCCACCCCACAATGTGCCGGACCAATCAGAAGATTGGTTAAGCAAATGTTCCCAAGTAATTTGCTGGTTATGAACCCCATCAAATGTGGTATCCCAAAGGGTATTTACCACAAAATCTTCTGGATTAAAATAGCCCTGATCTACTGCTAAGCCTGCAACAGTGGATAAATAACTTTTCGTAACACTAAAGGTCATGTCAACCCGATGGGGATCTCCCCATGAAGCAATTTGATATCCGTTTTTTAAAATGATACCAGCGGGTCCTCCTCGTTTTTTTGTAGGTCCCAAAATTTGGTGATAAGGTTCACGTGCAAATCCCTTTAGAATCGCTATTCGTAAATCTCGATCTCCAGAATATTCATTGGATTGGGCAAAGTCGATTGCTTTTTCAAGCACCTCAACTTTAACATTAAATTCTTTTGGACTTTTTGATTCCCACCCGTGTGCAGTAGGGAAATAAGTTTGTGCAAAACCAAAGGTGTTAAAAAGGAGTACGGCGAGTAACGAAATTTTGAGTCGCATTCTGTTATTTTTTAATTAAATCTTTTAAATTTAGTGATATTCAATTGACTAAGGTCTCAAATTAAGATGAAATCAAAACTGCAGCTAACAGCTTTACAAATTCCACTTTTTTGGGAATCACCATTAAAAAACAGAGCTTACATTGACCGGAAGTTTCAAAGCATTAAAGCCTCTACAGACATAGTTTTATTGCCTGAAATGTTTACTACAGGGTTTACCATGACTCCTGAAACGATTGCAGAACCTATGGGTGGACCGAGCATGCAATGGATGCAAACTTGGGCTACAAAATTAGATGCTGCAATAGGAGGAAGTTTGGTAATTTATGAAGGAGGATATTATTACAATCGGTTTGTCATTGTGACCCCCTCAGGAGATGTAATGCATTACGACAAGCGGCATACGTTTACCCTTGCAGGAGAGCATAAAACGTTTAGGGCAGGATCAAATGAGGGAATTTTTGAATATGAAGGATGGAAAATTTGTCTACGCATTTGCTACGATTTAAGATTTCCTGTTTGGTCTCGAAATACTCAAGATTATGATGTGCTTTTTTATGTAGCCAACTGGCCCAAACCAAGAATTCACGCTTGGGATACGTTACTTCAAGCCCGAGCCATTGAAAACCTTTCCTACGTGGTTGGGGTTAACCGAATAGGAGAAGATGAAAAAGGGCATCTCTATCCAGGACATAGTGCGGTTTATGATCCTTTAGGGAATAGTGTTTCGGGAAAAATTTCAGCGGTGGAAACTTTAGTTACTGCTGAATTGGATTATCTGGAACTTCAAGCACATCGGAAGCGGTTGCGCTTTCTGGAAGATCGGGATGATTTTGACTTGTATTAAATGTTTCATTCATGTCCCAATTTGCTCTTAGATCAATTTCTTTCCAAAAATAAATGACCTTTTCAGGTTGAATTTTTTGAAGGTAATTTCCAGTATCCCATTGTCTATTTTCATTAGTATCTTCTATGAGGCGAACTCTGTACTTCCCAGAATCAAGTAATTCAAAAGCATAATTGTTTCCTTCTACAGGTGTGTCATATCTGCGAATGACTTTGTTGTTCTCTAGCAATTCAATGATGAATGGATACGGACTTTGATGCTGGACTCTTAAAAAAATATTTCCGTAATCTTCAATTTTTTTAGTCGAAGTTCGAAAAACTAGAGTGTCGTTTGTATTGCCCCAAAAGTCAACCAAAGCATTGGGTAAAAGCTTTATTTGATAACGATCGTTTGGAATAACGTTGAAATCCACAGTAATACGGTCGTAGTTTTCTTGAATTTTCAAGGATGCAGGTATCTGAACGGTATCTCTATTAGTGACAATTAATTGATCTGAATTGACCTCTGTTACGGGTAGATTTGCTTTGAGTTCGAATTTGTTTTGAAGTCGCAAACTACCTGTTGTAAACTTGTCAATGATCAATGAATCAGGGACGGGATTTTTAAATTTTACCGTTTTTATTTGAAGAGAATCTTGAATGTTTAATTCAAACTTAAGGGAGTCCAATTCAGCTCCTTTAAACCAGTAATTTAGTGTATCTGTTTTTCTGCTTTTTGTAACGAGAGATTCAAAACTTTCTGGAACATCACTCACCATTTTAAAGGGTTCTTCTTCTCGGTCTCCGTAATAAGCTAGAATGATGTGATGATCATTTACGAAGTATGGCTTGTCCCAAAAAAAGTTAGACCTTTCTTTGAATAGCCTAAAATCTAGAATGGAATCTTGGGGAAGTTCTATTATGTTTTCAGTAAAACCGATCTTATCCATATTCTGATCAAAAAAGTAATTTCCAGACTTATCTTCCAGTGCGATGATGGAATATTTACCAGCTTTAAGGTTTTGAAATCGGTAAATGGTAGTGTCTAAAGTACTTGTAACGTACAGCGGTTTTTGATTGTAAATTACAGAATCACTGAACGTACTGTCAATAGGGTAGAGTTGAAGGGAAATAAATCGCTCAGTCTCTCTTTCAAAAGCATCTGTAATCCGCCCTTTAATGTAAAGAGAATCAATAGTTGCTCCAGTGGATAAAGTGTACGTTAAGTAAGAAGAGGGGTTGGATTCGTTAAAATCGGTAATACTTTCTCCAAAATTGAAAGTGTAGGTCGTGTTATCCATAAGGGTATCTAGTAACTTGAGTGTGACTTTTTTTGAAGCCCCAGTTACAGGATAGACTTTGTACTGACTTGAATTCAAAGGGGGAGATACAATGAGTTGCTTACTTAAGTCTTTAAGGGTTATGTATTCATTGAAGTTGAGTACGAATTCTTCCTTATCAAAAAATACTGTATTCATTTTGGGAGAGGCATTTACGAGTACAGGGGGAATAGTATCTCTCGGGCCACCCGTTGGTGATGCACGTTTGGCACATTGAATTGTAGACAATAACAGCCCACCTAAAAGAAGAATGTTTAAACCGAATTTCATGATCAAAATAATCCTCACAAAATAAAGCATTATTCTATTCACAACCTACAAGCAAGTACTGCGATACTCAATTTTATTTCACTATTTTTCCTCAAGGCTTTTGCACAAGCGGCAAGTGTGGCTCCCGTTGTGAATACATCATCGATCAAAAGCAAGTGTTGTGGTTTAGAGGAAAACGAAGGGTTTCTTAAAAACGCATTTTGCACTTCTTTATGCCGATTAATTTCTCCTAAATGAGCTAAAGCAGTGGTGTTTTTAATTCGTTTAAGTGCATGGGAATAAACGGGGATTTTTAATTTTTCTGCAAGTGTATTAGCAATAAGTTCTGCCTGATTAAATCCTCTTTTTCTTTTTTTTGCTGGATGAAGTGGCACGGGAACTATGCCGTTTAAGTTCTGAAAGGAACCGCTTTCTATCAGATTTTCGGCTAACCATTCTCCCAAAAACAAGCCTATTTTTTGCATTCCCTGGTACTTGAATAAATGAATCAAATGCGCTAGAACTCCCTCTTTTTCAAAATGAAATAATGCGGTAGCATTTTCAATGGGGAAGTGCAATTCCAATTTCTGAAATAATAAATTCTTTTTTGTTTTGTGAAATGAAGTCAGTGGCATTCTGATTTGACAATCCAAACAGAGGTTTATTTCATAAAACTTAAGAGGAGTTTCACAGCCGAAACATTGGCGTGGGAAAAATATTTCAATAAAGGCTTGTAAAACGGCAGGACTATTTTTTTTCATAGAATAAGATCAAGAGCTACTTAAAAATAACAAAAAGAATTATTTTTGCGCCATGACGCAACAAACAGATCAATTTAAGAAAGTAATCTCCCATGCCAAAGAGTACGGATTTGTCTTTCCCTCAAGTGAAATTTATGACGGACTTAGCGCCGTTTATGACTATGCCCAAAATGGTGTTGCATTAAAAAACAACATCCGACAATATTGGTGGAAAGCAATGGTTCAACTCAACGAAAATATTGTTGGGATTGATGCAGCAATTTTTATGCATCCTACTACATGGAAAGCTTCGGGCCATGTGGACGCGTTTAACGATCCACTTATTGACAATAAAACCTCTAAAAAGCGCTACCGCGCAGATGTTCTGGTTGAAGATTATGTTGCTAAAATTGAAACTAAGATTGATAAAGAGGTCAAAAAAGCAGCCAAACGTTTTGGTGCCACTTTTGATGAAGCCCAATTCCGATCTACTAACCCAAGAGTTATTGCAAATCAAGAAAAGGCAGAAGCCATCTTGAAACGTTTAGGGCAATCTTTAGAAAAAGAAGATTTGGCAGATGTTAAAGCGTTAATTGAAGAATTGGAGATTTCTTGTCCTGAATCGGGTTCAAGAGAATGGACAGATGTAAAGCAATTCAACTTGATGTTTGGCACTAAGCTAGGAGCTTCAGCAGACACAGCTATGGATTTGTATTTGCGTCCAGAAACCGCCCAAGGAATTTTCGTCAACTTCTTAAACGTTCAAAAAACAGGTCGTATGAAGTTGCCTTTTGGAATTGCTCAAACAGGGAAAGCTTTTAGAAACGAGATTGTAGCAAGACAATTCATTTTTAGAATGCGAGAATTTGAACAAATGGAAATGCAATTTTTCATTCCTCCTGGCACGCAAAAAGAGTGGTACGCCCAATGGAAAGAAAATCGAATGAAGTGGCACCTTGCCCTTGGAATGGGTCAAGATAAATATCGCTTTCATGACCATGAAAAATTAGCTCATTATGCCGATGCAGCTACTGATATTGAATTTCGTTTTCCTTTTGGTTTTAAAGAATTGGAAGGAATTCATTCCCGTACTGATTTTGATTTATCCAGTCACGAAAAATTCACGGGTAAAAAATTACAATATTTTGATCCCGAGCGTAATGAAAATTATGTGCCCTATGTAGTGGAAACTTCCATAGGTTTAGACCGTATGTTTTTAGCGGTTTTTTCAAATGCTCTTACTGAAGAAGAACTGGAGGGCGGAGCAACCCGTACTGTTTTAAAATTTCCCTACGCCTTAGCACCCAATAAAGCTGCAGTTTTACCTCTTGTTAAAAAAGATGGCCTTCCTGAACTGGCTCGGACGATAGTGGAAAAATTAAAATTGGATTTTCAAACGGTTTACGATGAGAAAGATGCTGTAGGAAGACGTTATCGAAGACAAGATGCGCTAGGGACTCCTTTCTGCATTACGGTAGATCACCAAAGTTTAGAAGACCATACCGTTACACTCAGACAACGAGATTCTATGATTCAAGAACGCATTTCTATTGACAATTTAAATGCGACCATTCAAGACCAAGTAAGCATTACTTCGCTTTTGCGACAACTTTAAAACCGCTTACCGATTGAAAAATTAACTCTTGTATAAGCTTCAACTTCTTGTTTATTAAGATACCTTCCAGCCCCTAAAGAAATTTCAAAAGTGAAATTATTGAAATTATCAAATTTGTAGCCAAGAGAAGCTCCCATGGCAATTCCGAGGTATTCTTGTGAATACAGTGAAGCAGGTTCGTAAATATCGTCTTGGTACCAATAATATTCTACTTTTCCAAGATTGATTCCAGAAAACAACTCAGTAAAAAGCCCCTTGTTGGATTCTTTTTTCTTTTTTTGAAAGTAAATCCGGTAAAATGGAGCCAATTCAATTTTTTCATAACGATAGTCATCATCATAGTGGTTGAAATTGACAAAACCATAAATGCCATAACTGGAATAGGGATTGATGTAACGCTCGTACGTAATGCCAATAGCAGGGACGATTAATAGATCAAGAATATTGACCTTTATTTCTTGTTTTAAATCTGAGCTTGAATGGGGTGCAATTACTTCTGGATCAACCTGTGAAAACAAAATTCCAGGAAG
The DNA here is from genome assembly GCA_029243165.1 of Flavobacteriaceae bacterium. Taxonomy (GTDB): domain Bacteria; phylum Bacteroidota; class Bacteroidia; order Flavobacteriales; family Flavobacteriaceae; genus MS024-2A. Next base: position 8,773 of record JAQWSN010000029.1, on the reverse strand, counting down.
GATTAAGCAACTTATTTTATTCATTTGGATTTTTTATATTCGTAGAAAGATAGATTTGAAAATACTTTCATACAACGTTAATGGAATTCGGGCAGCTCTAAAAAAAGGATTTGCACCATGGCTAGAAGCCACTAAAGCGGATGTCATTTGTATCCAAGAAACCAAAGCTCTAGAGTCTCAAGTTGATACTTCAGTCCTAGAAGATCTCGGATATCACCATTATTGGTTTTCTGCTCAAAAAAAAGGTTACAGTGGTGTTGCTATTTTTTCTAAGAAAAAACCGAATAATATTACTTACGGTAGCGGAATTGATCATATGGATTTTGAAGGAAGAATTCTCAGAGCAGATTTTGACGAGGTTTCCATCATGAGTTTGTATTTACCATCGGGAACGAATTCGGACCGACTGGATTACAAATTTCAATTCATGGACGAGTTTCAAGAGTATGTCAATGAGCTTAAAGAAGAATGTCCTAAATTGATTATTTGTGGCGATTACAACATTTGTCATAAAGCAATAGATATTCACGATCCAGTTAGAAATAAAAATGTTTCTGGATTTTTACCCGAGGAAAGAGAATGGCTGGACAATTTTATCCAATCGGGTTTTATCGATTCTTTTCGTTATCTCAATCCAGAACCCCATCAGTACAGTTGGTGGAGTTATCGTGCCAATGCTAGAAATAACAATAAAGGCTGGCGAATTGATTATGCTTTGGTAAGTAAATCCATTGAGAACAACATTGAACGTTCCTTTATTTTGCCTGAAGCAAAACATTCTGACCATTGTCCAGTTGGACTTGAACTCAAATTTTAATTATGAAGTACCCACATTTAACAGTATTATTTTTTTTACTGATCAGTTTTTCAAGCTGTGTCTCGACCAAAGTTTTTAATGATTTAGAAGCTCGATATGCAGAAGTGAAATTAGAACGAAATGCTCTAGAAAAATCACGCGATTCGCTTCAACAGTCATGGGACAAACAGAACAGCGACCTGGAACAAGTACGGTCTCATCTAAAAGGTGCTAGAGACAGTATTTCGAAGGCTTTAAATGAACTCAAAGAATGGGAGCAAAAATACATTCTCTTAAAGGAAAATAGTGAAGAGAAGATCCAAGGTAGTATTGCCGAGAATAATGCTTTACTCAAAGAAATTGCATTGAGAAAAACGGAACTTCAGTCACGATCAGAACGTGTAGACCAATTGGAAGCAATGATTCAGAATCAGAAACAGGCCTTAGATGAACTTAAGGAGCGTTTGTCCAATGCGTTATTGAATTTTAAAGGAAAAGGACTCACCGTTGAGCAGCGAAATGGAAAAGTTTATGTTTCCATGGAGAATAAACTTTTATTTAAATCTGGACGTTGGGACATAGAACCCCAAGGAAAAAATGCCCTTCGAGAATTGGCTTCAGTTTTAGAAGAAAATCCAGACATTTCAATTTTAATTGAAGGACATACGGACAATGTCCCTTTTTCACCTAAAGGACAATTGGAATCCAATTGGGATTTGTCCACAAAACGTGCCACAGCCGTAGTTAATATTTTATTGGAAAACGAACAAATTCTTCCTCAAAACCTCACTGCCGCAGGCAGAAGTGAATTTGTACCCATTGCGCCAAACAGTTCCGCAGAGGGAAGAGCAGCCAACCGAAGAATTGAGGTAGTTTTGAGCCCATCATTAGACGAAATCACATCACTATTAGAAACAAATTAATGGAATACAATTTTTTACCTCAAACCCAAATCAAAGTAAGCAAAATCTGTTTAGGCACCATGACTTGGGGCAGGCAAAATACCGAGCAAGAAGGTCATGACCAGATGGACTATTCCTTTGAACAAGGAGTTAATTTCTTTGATACTGCAGAGTTGTATCCCATCCCTCCCCGCCAAGAAGAACAGGGAGCTACGGAGCGTTTTATTGGAACTTGGTTCAAAAAAACAGGGCTTAGAGATAAAATTATTTTAGCTTCTAAAATAGCGGGTCCTGCTGCTTTTACCCAGCACATTCGTACAGATAAAAGTTATTCCAAAGAGACAATTAATACCGCTATTGAAAACAGCCTTAAACGTCTCCAAACTGATTATCTTGATTTGTATCAATTGCATTGGCCAGAACGCCCTACTAATTTTTTTGGTAAACGAGGCTATGATTACAAACGAGGAGACAAGTGGGAAGAAAACTTTGAAGAGGTTTTGGATGCACTCCATGAGCAGGTTAAAAAAGGAAGGATTCGTCATATTGGCCTTTCAAATGAAACCTCTTGGGGAATGATGAGCTTTTTAAAAGCTTCTACTACAGAACCACCAAGATTGCGAACCATTCAAAATCCGTATTCATTACTCAACCGAACCTTTGAGGCAGGTAATGCAGAAGTTTGCCATCGGGAGGATGTGGGTCTTTTGGCTTATTCTCCTCTTGCCTTTGGCGTATTATCTGGGAAATACAGGCAAGGAAAAAAACCCGAAAATGCTCGTTTAACTCTTTTTCCACATTACGACCGCTACAGTTCTGATCCCTGTCTAGAAGCAGTAGAAGCCTACCACGATTTGGCTATTAAAAACGGATTAACCTTGACTGAACTTGCTTTAGCCTTTGTAAACGATCGTTCTTTTGTAACGAGTAACATCATAGGAGCAACGGATCTCACTCAATTAAAAGAGAATATCAATACTGCAAATATTAAACTAGCTCAGGAGGTGATTGACGCGATCAATGAAATTCACGAAGCGATTCCGAACCCGTCGGTGTAAAATTACCTATGTATTACCCCTGGGCTGCTTTTAATAGTTTTGATTTTATTTCTAGGGAATGGCATTGATCAATTTTTGAGTAAAAGGGCTTTGAGGATTTTTGTAAAGTGCATCAGCCTCTTGGAGTTCTACTAGTTGCCCATGCTGCATTACCATAACCCGATCTGACATGTACTTTACAACTGCTAAATCATGTGAGATAAACAAATAACTCAGTCCTAATTCTTTTTTGAGTCTATTGAGTAAGTTCAATACTTGAGCTTGAACAGAAATATCGAGTGCGGCAACACTTTCATCGCAAATCAATAATTCTGGATTGGAGGCCAGCGCCCGAGCAATGACAACTCTTTGGCGTTGTCCCCCCGATAGTTGGTGGGGGAAGCGATTAAAATACGTCTCTGAAAGACCTACCTGATTCAGTAATCTAAAGGTTTCGTCTTTAAAATTGCGCTCTGATTTTTCGGAATAATATTCCAAAACTTCCTCAATTACATTTCCTACTTTTTTAAGCGGGTGGAGCGAGGCATAAGGATCTTGAAAGACAAATTGAATTTTTTGTCTGATGACACGCATCATTTTTTTATCCCTTGGATTAATAAGTTTACCTTTAAAATAAAGTCTTCCTTTTGTGGGAGGATCAAGGTAAATTAGAGCTTTAGCAAGGGTAGATTTTCCACAGCCCGACTCTCCAACCAAACCTAGAGTTTCTTTTGGAAAAATTGAAAAACTCAGGGAGGAAACTGCTTGAAAAGCACTTGATTTTTGAAATAGCCCCGTTCGAGATTGATAAATTTTTTCAATCCCTTCGACCACTAAAATAGGTTGCTGTACATAAATTTTTTTGTGAACTTCTGAGCGTTCTAGTGAACTTTGTTGATGAGTTTTAAAGGTTCCAGTTTGGTAATCTCTGAGGGTAGGTAGCGGAAGGAGTCTTTTTTCTGTAGAGGGTCGAGCAAAAAGTAATCCTCTGGTGTAGGGTTCTTTTGGTTTTTCAAATAACTGTTGGGTTAGATTTTGTTCGACAATTTCACCTTGGTACATTACCATGACACGGTCGGCAAGTTGTTTGACTAAAGCCAAGTCATGAGAAATAAATAAAACACTCATGTTCCGTTTTTTTTGTAATCCTTTGAGAAGTTCAATGATTTCTTTTTGAACGGTTACGTCGAGTGCGGTAGTGGGTTCGTCAGCAATTAATAATTGTGGATGACAGAGTAGTGCCATGGCAATCATTACTCGTTGTTTTTGTCCTCCACTAATTTCGTGGGGATAAGCATTGTAAATTCGACTAGGGTCAGGGAGTTGAACTTCTGTCAAGGCTTCCCTAATTTTTTCTCGTTGTGCTTTTTTGGAAAGTCTAGTATGTTGTTGCAAAACTTCTGTCAACTGCTTACCACAACGCATGGAGGGATTTAGACTTGATTGGGGTTCTTGAAAAACCATTCCTATTTTATTTCCCCTCAACTTTTGCCAGTCCTTTTTTTCAATTTTCAAAAGCGATTGTTGGTTGTATGAAAGACATTCTGCAGCTACTTCTGCTTTTTTGGGTTGGAGCCCAAGCATGGATAAAGCGAGGAGTGATTTACCACTCCCAGACTCTCCCACCAATGCTAGAATTTCATTTTCTGAAAGCTGTAATGAAACTTCAGATAATAACAATTTACCCTCTATACTCAGAGAAAGTCCCCTTACATCCAATAGAGGTTTTTTTTTCTCAATTGGTTTTGGATGCTCTGGCATGTACTTAAGACTTCTGGTTTAAAGGTTCATTTTTTTAAGTTCTGATACGGCATGATTTACAGCACGTGCGGTAAAAGCCATGTAGGTCAGAGAAGGATTTTGAGTTCCTGAAGAGGTCATGAAAGCACCGTCAGTCACATACACATTAGGTACACTATGCACTTGATTGTGTTTGTTAAGGATCGAAGTTTTAGGATCGTGTCCCATCCGAGCGGTTCCCATTTCGTGAATCCCCTTTCCGATGGGAGCATTAGAATCAAAAATATTGACGTCTTTCACCCCTGCATATTCTAACATTTCAGCAGCTTGGATTTTCCAATCTTCTTTCATTTTCTTTTCGTTTTCCTTGAACTCGGCATCAAATATGATTTTAGGGATACCATATTGATCGATATTATCATAATTCAAATACATTTTGTTTTCATGATAAGGCAATACTTCTCCAAAACCACCCATTCCCAAATTCCATTTACCGGGCTCGAGCAAAGCATTTTTAAAATCTGATCCGTAGCCCAATTCTGCAATGGTTTTAGACCAATCTCCACGACCTGCTCCTCCTTGATATCCATAACCTCTTAAGAAATCAACCTCTTTTGATTTACCACCGATGTTTCTAAAGCGTGGGATGTAAAATCCGTTAGGACGTCTGCCAGTGTAGTATTTGTCTTCAAAGCCTTCAAAAGTTCCAGAGGCTCCACTACCCAGTTGATGGTCCATGATGTTGTGTCCTAATTCTCCAGAATCGTTGCCGAGACCGTTAGGAAAACGATTGGATTTTGAATTTAACAAAATTGCAGTCGAAGCCATAGAAGAAGCACATATGAAGACGACTTTAGAGCTAAATTCTAATACTTCTTTGGTGAGGGCATCTACCACACGAACCCCTGTCGCTTTTTGAGTATTTTCATCATAAATCACCTCACTTACCACTGAATTAGGTCTAAGGGTCATATTTCCAGTTTTTTCAGCTGCAGGGAGTGTTGAAGAGTTGGAACTAAAATAGGCTCCAAAGGGGCATCCTCTATCACAACGGTTTCGAAATTGACATTGTGTTCTGCCACCTTCTGATTTTGTATCTTGAGTAACATGAGCTACCCGACCAATTGTTAGTAAGCGATCGGAGTAGTTTTTTGCAATTGAAGATTGAAATTCCTTTTCAACACAATTTAACTCCATCGGAGGTAAAAACTCACTGTCTGGGAGGTGGGGAAGATTTAAGGCTTCACCACTAACTCCAATAAATTTCTCTACATAGGAATACCATGGGGCAATATCTTTGTACCGAACGGGCCAGTCTATGGCAATACCATCACGGAGGTTTGCTTCAAAATCGTCATCACTCCATCGGTAGGTTTGTCTTCCCCAGATCAACGAACGACCTCCTACTTGTGTTCCTCGGATCCAATCAAAGGGTTTATCCTCATCATAATCGTATTCGGAATCGTTATTGTAGAAATGTTTATTGCCTTCGTTAACTCCCCATCTTCTTTGTTTGTTGTATTTCTTTAAATCTTCTTGAGAAGTTCTTCCACCATTTTTCATATCCCAAGGATCTAAGTGCATGGTAGGGTAATCTTCAAGATGTTTTACCATACGCCCTCTTTCGAGTACCAAAGTTTTTAATCCTTTTTCACAAAGTTCTTTTGCAGCCCAGCCACCGCTAACACCAGTACCAACTACAATTGCATCGTATTCCATATCAAATATTTAAATCTAAGTAAGTTTAAATATAGCTATTTTTTAATTGCTAAAAACGATTTCTTCACTCTTCAGTAAAGATTGGTTTCGAAGCCTTAGAAAAACTTGAGCTACCGTGACAACATCTTTTTCGCAGTACTGGATGATACGCTTTAAATTCTGATCTTCATAGTAAACTTTGGCTACTTGGCTTCCGTCAATATCATCTTTAGGGGAGGGAATTCCCAAGACATGCGCCATTAGTTTTAAAGAGGTGTAGTGTTTGTAATCACCGAAACGCCAAAGATGGAGGGTGTCAAGATGTTGAATTTCCCAGGGTTTTTTGTTAAAAAGCCGAAGTGTTGAAGGTAAAGGAATCCGATTTACCAGCATGCGTCGAGCGATGAAGGGAAAATCAAATTCTTTAGCATTATGTCCACAAAGTCTATTTTTTGGACTGTTGAAATGCTTTTCGATTAGTTTTTTAAATTCGATCAACAGGGTAGATTCATCCCCTGAAAAACTTTTTAAACGAAATTCTCTTGGTGCGTTTTGAGGAATAAAATAGCCAACGGAGATACAAATGATTTTCCCAAATTCAGCCCATATCCCGGCTCTGTCATAGAAATCCTTTGCTGATACCTGATCCTTTCTTTGGTAGGCTGTTTTCTCTTCAAAATATATTTTTTCTATCTCAGGGACTTCATCAAATTTCGCATAGAGCGGAACAGTTTCAATGTCTAAAAATAAAATTTTATTTATGTCAAGGCTTGCTAGCATTGCTATTGAGTTCTAAGGCAATATCCATGTAGTTGTAAATATCAGGAGTAAAGGGGTCGTCCGAATCGTCTTTAATTCCGACACTGTGCCCAAGTCTAACTAAGATCAAATCTTCCTGGGGAAACGTGATTACATATTGCCCAAGGTGTCCGCGATTCATGAAAACCTCTTGCCCTTTGTATTTTTTTAACCACCAGCCATAGCCGTACTGAGGACTTTCCTTAAAACGGGGCTGTATTGATTTGGCAATGAATGTAGAATCCAGGAGTGTTTTCCCGTTCCATTTTCCATGATTCTTAAATAACTTAGACAAACGGGCGAAATCACGTGCATTAGAAGCAATACAACAATATGCTTTTTCAAGACCTTTCTCTTTACTGTCTAATTGCCACAGTGCCTCATGTTCAGCTCCCATAGGATTCCAAAGGCTTTCGTAGAGGTAATCGGTAAGTTTTTTATCGGTTGCTCTAGCAATCAACATTCCCAGTAGTTGTGTAGTACCACTTTTGTATTCATACGATTTTCCAGGAATTTCGTCAATGGGTTGCTCCAAAATTAATTTTTCTAAATCAGACACAAAGTAAGCAGCCGTGGTAACAGATGTAGGAGAATAATAGGCTTCATCCCATTTCTGCCCTGAAGCCATACTGGCCAAATCTCCAACGGTTACTTTTTTAGCATATTCTCCTTTGAGCTCGGGGAAAAAATCAATAACGGGTTGGTCTAGATTTTGGATAAAACCATCCATAATTGCTTTACCCAAAAGGGAGGTAACGTAGCTTTTAGCCATGGAAAAAGAATTGCTTTTAGAATCAAGACCATAACCATCATAATATTTTTCAAAATAGAGACTGTCATTTTTTATCACCAAAAAAGCAACAGTTCCCCTTTTTTTGTGATGCTGTTCTAAATTATCTGAAAGAGAAATCGTATTATATTGTGCATGTAATGGCCAAGCTTGAGGATTTTCAGAGGCAGCTAGAGTTCTATTATCAAAATAAGTGTAATCATCCAGGAAAGCAGTTTTGTGTCCCGTCAAGTAAATCTTAAATACACCATCAAGTAAATAGCTATAGTCTGAAACATAAAGGGCACCAACTAATACAGCTAGAGAAAACCCTAAAATTTTAAATATTTTTTTCATTCAATTAGACTTTAATTAATGTTTTTTTGAAGAGAGTCATACAAATCTAAGCTTTTTTGAATAGGAAAGCCTTCGTGTTCTAAAAGCCACTTTTTATTGGGAATACCTCCTGCGTAGCCAACCATTGAACCATTACTTCCAATCACACGATGACAAGGAATGAAAATTAAAATGGTATTTTTTCCAATGGCTGCACCTATAGCGCGAATCGCTTTTCTATTGCCATAACGTTCGGCTATTTTGCTATATGAAAGTGTTTTTCCAAGCTCAATTTGTGATACTAATTTCCAAATTTCTTGTTGAAAAGGAGTGCCTTTGGGCTTCATCTTAAAATTGAGATCCAATGATTTATTGTTGAAATAGTTTGCCAACTGTTCTTCAATTTTACAATTTATTTTCTTGTTGGGCGATCGTTTTTCTTTTGGGTTTAGGATAAAATGCATGGCGATTAAGGCTTTATCTTTTGTTTCGATCTCAATCCATCCTAAGGGACTCTTGTAGTGACTTATTTCCATGTTTAAGACTTGGTGTATTTCATATTATTTGTTTTATCAAGTTAATTAAAATACTTTTTCAAAAACGTATATTAGCCTTGATATTAAAATAATACCTACTACAATGGAAAACTTTAAATGGGGCGGTTAATAAGTTTTTCACCAATTAGGCTTTGCCTTAG
>JAQWSN010000022.1 GCA_029243165.1 Flavobacteriaceae bacterium | reverse complement strand
CAAAAGCTACAGAACTTCACTTAACAAGTCTTCCTCGTTACACAACTTCTTCTTCAGCTGTATTAACTCTTGAAGTAGACGAAGGTGGAGTAATTGACTTAACTGCTCTTGACGATGTTGATGCAAGTGCAGAACAAGCAGACATTTTTATGAAAATAACAGGTCCTGCTTCTTTTACAGCAACTAAATTTGAAGATGGATCTTTAGAATTTGTAGATGTAAAAACTGTTGAAGTTAATGGATTTAACGGAACGATTGTTACAGGTGAAGGAGTTGAGTCTTTTACTGCTGATAGTCTTGTAGACACTTACTCTGTTGGTGTTGATCTTGAGACTTTGAATGTAACGGGTAAAGTAGATCCAGATGTTGCAACTGACCAAAGCGGTCCTGCAATTTCATCTTCTTCTAACAACTTAGAGTCTGTTACTATTGCAGGTAATGTTGAATCAGTTTCTCTTACATCAGCGGGTAACCTAGAAAGTGTAACTGTAAGTGCAGACGTTGCTGGAGCAATTGATATTAGCACAAACGGAGACTTAACGTCAATTACCCTTACAGGTTCAAAAGCTACAGGTGTAACCGTTAGCGGGAACAATGAAATGACTTCATTGACTATTGATACTACAATCCAAGCTGGAAGAGGAGCTACTGCTGCTGCAACAGCTCTATTGAAGAAAAATGGATCTATTGCTGTTACAGACAATACAGATCTTGAGTCATTAGTAATTACTTCTTCAGATTTAAAAACGCTTACTGTAACTGGGAACAGTTCATTAGAAACTATTACAGGTACAAAAATTGCTGCTGTTGGAGTAACTGCAGGAGCTTCAGTAAGCATATTTGGAAACAATTTCACAGCTACAAAATCTGCTGACAGTGTAAATACTGCTACAACTTTAACAGCTACAGGTGAGGCAAGTGACTTAGGGAAGTTTACAACCACTTCTGGTTTAGATTCTTTAGCTACTTTCTTAGCGTTAGTTGTTGCTGACACAAAAGCAGCTGCTTCAGTATATTTTGATACTGTTGAATCTTACGTAGGAGAAGATGGAGTTGAAGATGGTACAGATGCTACCTATTCTTCAACTACAACAAGAGATGCAACGACTGCAAACGCTGAGCAAAGAATCTTAGTATTAGAAGCTGACAATTCTGTAGCTGCAATAGGCGCAAAAGCGGCTAAAAGAGCATTTTACATTGACTTGAGTGTCATCGAAGATGCTGCAACTATTCAGTTTAACGATGCTAATTCTAATGCCTTGTTATCAACAGGAGCAACAGCTTTCGCTACTGTAGCAGCACCTTCCATAACACCAACAGACACTCCACAGTCTGCATTGGCTAAGCTTCAAGCAGGGGCTTCTGTAGCACGAGCGGCTAATTTTGATATTACATATGCTGCCAAAAGAGGAGGAAATAACACAGGTACTGTATCTCTAGTTCGATATGTTGCAGGTACTGCGACTCCTACGACAGTTGGAGAAAGATATCGTTTGTCTACGGATGCTGTTAAGCTTGCTGCTGTAAGTTCAACTGCTTATGGAGTTGGTACTGATGATTTAATTACATTCGAAGTTGGTGGAAACTCTGTAACAGTATCACCAGGATACGCTTCAGGAACTACAACGACACTTTCTGCTATCGCGGATAAAATCGCGGCAATGTGGACCACTAAATATGGCCCTACTGGAACGGCTTCTGGTTCTGCGATTGTTAGTGTAACGGCATCTGCAGGTGTATTGACAGTTACTGGATTATCAGGAGATTCTGCATCTTACGATAAAGAGATGAAGGTTTCTGTTGCAGCTGGAAAAACAACTGCGACTGATGCAGCTAACCTAGATTGGATGATTGGATCTACAGTTGATCCAAATGATAACAATACTGTTGATACTGATGTTATCGTAACTTTCGCGTCTACAAAATTGGGTACAAACCTTAATACTGTTGCAGGACTTACTTCTGTTGCTAATGGAACGTCTACTATTATTGTAGAGCTGTTCAGTACTGCCAAAACCAACACCTCTATCGCTGATGGATCAGGTGAGACGATTGGATATGTTGCTGCGCAAGAAGGACGAGCAGATGTTGTAAATGCTGAAGGAGATACTGCTGGAACAGCGGCATCAAATACTAGATTTACAAGAGTTCACTGGTTGTAAGAAGTTAACATTTGCTTCTTAAAAAAGTAAACTATTTTAAAACCCTCTCAATTCGAGAGGGTTTTTTATATTTATCTAATGGTAAGAAATTTTGAAAGTTTTGATAAGGGGCTTCTTTTAATTCCCTTTTTGATTATTATTGTTCCTACATTCAATTCGATAGATAGAATAGGAGACCAGTACTTTTATCTTAGCATATATTTATTTTGTAGTTTTTTATGGATTTTAACAACCAAAAACATTGATCGTATTTTTGATCTTTGGAAAAGCTTTGTAAAAAACCCCATAGCCATTGGTTATATGGGAATCTTATTTTTTGGATTAGTTTCATCCATGTTTGCAGAAAACAAAAAAGAATCCTTTGTAATTCTTTCACAATTAGGTACAGTTTTTTTGACTTTTTTGGTTGTATTTACCCTCAGTAAATCAATATCAAATCCTATTGAGTATATTTTTAAATGTTTTTATTTTCTTCTTCTTTTAGAAATTTCAATTTCACTCATACCTCTTTACATTGATATTGACCTAGGACAAGTTGCGACAAGATCTCAACGATATATAGGGTTAATGTCCAATATAAATATTACGGCTTTTTCTCTATTGTACAAAGTACCTGTTTTGTTGTATTTTATAAATAAAAAACCATCGCTTTTATTTAGGGGATTTAACTATTTTTTGTTGTTCAATCTGATTCTGTTAATTACTATAATTGGATCAAGAGCGTCATATATAGGAGTTTTTATTTTTGGGTTATTTTTAGTGTATCGAATTGTATTTATTGAAAAAAAACAGAAGCAAAAAAAACGCATTTCTTTCACTCTATTAGGGATAATGATAAGTTCGATCCTTTTTAACATATTTATTTCAAATCAAAGTGATAACACAAATTTTGTTGATAGGACGGCTCAAATTTCAGTAGACAGGACAGATGGCTCAATTAATCAAAGGCTAACTTATTACTCGGCAAGTTATAGTTTTATCGTTGAAAACTTTTTTTTTGGAATTGGTCTTGGAAACTGGAAATTGCGATCCATTGAAAAGGTAAAGAACAACATAGATGCATATATTATTCCGTATTATTCACACAATGATTTCTTACAGATTTTTTCAGAAATAGGTTTTTTTGGTTTCTTAAGTTATCTAAGCATTTATATTTCAGCTCTCCTTTCCATATTCAAAAATTGGAGAATGGAGGTTTACAGCTACTTATTTGTATTCATTATTTTTTATTCGATCGACTCAATGCTTAATTTTCCAATGGGTAGATTAGCGTCTCATCTCCAGTTTACTCTATACTTGTCACTTTTATTTTTATTAAAACCAAAAAAAGCTAATGGATAGATTGAAACGATATGGAATTATATCTTTTTTGTTCCTATTGATTTTGAGCATTTTTTATACGAACTACAAATTTTACAATTCATATAAATTTCAAAAAAAATTATTCCAAGATTGGAATGAGGCTTCACTAACATTACCATTAGAGGAGGTATTATCTTATGATACAAATTTTCCAAATGTATCATTTTCCGGATTACCACTACCCTTCATGAAAGGAAGATATTTAGTGATGGATTCCTTGCTAAAAGAAGAGGGTTTAAAAATGCTTTATCAAGCGGAAAAGATTAATAAATATTTAGGAGTTCATAATAATGAATTGGCAGGATACTATTTAGGTCAAAAAAACATTGACTCTGCCTACGCCAATTCAAAAAAAGCATTTGATAGACTTCCAAACAATGTTCATGTAAATAATTTTTTCAATATCCTAAGTAACACCCAAAGAGAAAGAGAGTTAGACTCTGCTTTTATTGTTATTAAAGACAATAAAAAAGAATTTCAATGGCGGGACTATATGTTTAAGAAAACAGAAAAGTTTGAGAATATTCAAAACGATACCTTAATGGGCTATTTGAAGGAGGCAGCATCTTTTTTTGTGGATAAAAATTCATTGAATATTTTAAAAGAACTTATTGACAAAGGACCTAAAGGCTTTGGAAACTATGTGCAAACTCTTAAAAATGCTGAAAAATATTTTCTAGAAGAGGACTTTGAAAACGCCATAACTTATTATACCCAAGCGAATTTATTAGCTCCAAACGAAGCAACCAATTTGTACAATTTAGGAATTTGCTATTATAAGTTGAGTAGATTTGAACAGGCGATTTCAACGTTTGAGCGATTTTTTGATGAATTTCAATCTACAGGTTTAGAGGAAATGTATACCGCAGCTTGTTATTTTGAATTAGGAGATAAAGAGAACGGATGTAAATATGCTTATCGATCAGATAACATGGGCTATGAAGGTGCTGACGAACTTATTGAATTATTTTGTAGGTAGATTATAAAAAAGGGTATCGTTTACAAACTTTCTTTTCCAAATGGTATCCCCAGCTTGAGATAAATTAAACCAAACATCATCTTTTCTTCCGTTTCGGTATTTGCTTCTTTGTTTCAAATTTCCATTCTCATAAAAATAATTCCAAGTCCCTATTCGCTTTCCCATGTTGAATTGCCCTGAGGTTTGAACCGTTCCATTCGGGTAGTAGAAAAACCACGCTCCATGATCTTTGCCATTTTGATATGCTTGAGTACTTTTTAATGTACCATTTTCATGAAAAGATTCGCAGCTACCAGTATATAATTTATTTTTATAGGTTGTGGTAAACAATTTTGAATCGTAAGTCAAATCTTTACAGACAAACTCGCCTGAAGAACAAGAGACAAAGATCAACCCCCCAATGAATTTAAGTATAAAACTGCGCATAATATAAATAGTGACACAAAAGTAATAAGAGTAACTGAAAAAAATGGATTTTTGAGATAGGAGTTTACCTTGTGATGCAAATGATTTTGATCCGGCTGAAATGGAGAGTTACCGTTTTTGATCCGGATAACAATAACACGCAATAAATCAACTAAAGGATAAAGAACAACTAAAACTGCAAAAAGAGTTTTATTCATTGTCCATTGCGGATTGAAATGATACTGATTTCCTAAAACATAAAAAAGATATACCGCCACAGTGGATCCTAGTAACATGGAACCTCCATCTCCAATAAAGACTTTGCGTTTCTTTTTAAAATTGAAATAGTAAAGTGGAAGCATACTACTTATCAAAAGGAACCCCATCGGGGCTAAATCCGAAAAGCCTTCACTAAAAAACTCAATTAAGAGAATAGCTTTGATTACCTCCGTTATTGCAAGGCCATCGATTCCGTCAATAAAGTTGACGGCATTTACCACAACCAAAAATACAAACACAGTAGATAGCTGTGCAAGCATCCAAGGCACCTCATAAAGCCCAAAAAGACCGTGGTAGTTTGTGATCAGATAACCTTGATCAATTAAAATTTTAGCAACAATGATTTGAAGTAAAAATTTTAATTTAAAATCTGCATTGTAAAAATCGTCATAAACCCCAACAACGAACATTATTCCTAAAGGGATAAATAATGAATAGTCAAAAAGATCAATGTTTTGAAAGTAAAAAAATAGTGAAATAAAGAAAAGCGTAGCAAAAACTCCGATCCCACCTGTACGGGTGGCTAGAGTTTTATGAGAGCTCCTGTGGTTAAAGTTATCGAACTTTTTAAAACGAATAAAAACTTTTTGAATACCGAAATGAAGCAGAAAACTTAGGACTAGAGCTGTAATTGTAATAGGAGCATTCATAAGTCAAAGATAAAACTTACTTTTCATAGTTTTTTAAAAATAGTACTTTAGTAGAAATTTATCGATAAAATGCCAAAAACAAGCCCCCTAACATTCCACTCCATCAGCTTAGTAGCACCTCTTATGTTAATCCTTTACTTATGCATAGGATTTGTTCCCAATTGGCAGGCCGTTGATAAGATCGCTCCTCAGTGGCTTATTATGAGTGGTCTTAATTTATTGAGCTTGCTTTATTTCATAACAAATAGAAAAACATTAAACACCACATTGACGCTAAGCTTAAAAGCGACTTTGACACTGACATACATAGGGTTCATACTCTGGGCAATGGGATCTATTCTTTATGCGATTAACCCTACAGAAGTATTGGTAAATATTAGTCGGCAGCTTAATGTATTCATTATGTATTTGTCCATGGGAATTTTGTTGTTTTCAATGAAAAATAAAGCACAATTTCTTTCCCTATTGATTACAGCAATTTTAGGGATTGAAATTTATGCAGTCTTTAATGATGCTTTAGAAATGATAAATACAACTGGCTCCATACAGCCGGGAACCCTAAAAGGAGTAACAGCGAACCGAAATATTACAGCATTTTCTTTGGCAATTAAAATTCCTTTTGTGCTGTTTTTAATTCATTTAATAAAGAGAGTTTGGATTAAAATTACATTGACCGTAATTGTTGCCATGACATTGATTGGGCTTTCTATGATACAATCCAGAGCCTCTTTTATTGCTGTAGGATTTACGGTGGTAGCTTATGTAGCGATGCATGTGTTTCTCTATTTAAGGGAGAATAAAAAAATTACGCAACTCCTTCAGATAGGATATGTTGTAGTCCCACTTATTTTGGCAATTCTTATCAACAAAATGGTACTTTCTGATAAAGGAGCAGATGCCATTTCAAGGGCAGCAACCATTTCAGTGAGCACTAATGATGGTTCTGTAAATCAACGGTTACGCTATTATGAAGATGTACTCACCCATTTATCTTCAAACCCTATTTTTGGTGTGGGACTCGGAAACTGGAAACTAAAGTCTATCGATTACGACTCCAAAGACATAAGTGGCTATGTAGTTCCTTATCATGCTCACAGTGACTTTATTCAGCTGGGTGCTGAACTGGGAATTGTTGGGTTTGTATTGTATTTGGGAATTTTTTTGTGGGCAATTTATTATGTCTACATTTTGTTACGGTATTCAGACTTAGGACTTAATGAGAAGGTCTTTCTATTTTTATTGTTGACGGCTCTAGGGGTTTACAGTGTAGATGCCAATTTAAATTTTCCTATTGCTCGTCCTCAGGTATTGGTAGTATGGACGTTGATTATGGCACTCATAACGGTTTACTATCAAAATATTCGTAATCAAACCTTAAAAATTAAGCCGAGTAAGCAAATCAATACTGCTTTTTTAGCGGTAGCAATTTTATTGGTTTTGCCGAGTATCTATGTTAGCAACAAAGTGTATGAGTCGCTTAAGGGACAAATGTACCTTCTCCAAGATTTTAATTCTAATCAGTACAATCTTCCTTTGAATCAGGTTGATAACGTTGTTCCAGACATTCCCAACATTACAGTGACTACCATTCCAATTAATTCTGTAAAAGCACGCTACTATGTAAATGCAAAAAAGTATGATAAGGCGATGGCATTGGTCGAGAAGGGAACTAAAGCAAACCCTTATCTGTTTTATTCAGAACTCTTAAAAAGTCAAATATTCCAAGCACAAGGTAAAATGGATAGTGCAAAGGTGTATGCACGGAAAGCATTTTTTGGCTTGCCAAATAATGCTTTACATTCTTCACATTACATTAATTTGATCAATCAAACGCGCGACAAAGAAGCTTTGGAAGAAGTATTCGAATTACTGACGGCTAAAAATGACTTTGCCAGTTGGAAAAACTACCTTATTGTAGCCAGAGCTATTGGTACAGACAGGGATTCTGTTTTAATTTCAAGAGCAGAAAAAGCAGTCGAAGTTTTTCCAGGAAATACAGAAATTAAAAGTTTGGCAACACTGATAAAATTAGGACAACAACGAATCAATCAGGCTAGTATTTTTTCTAACTCTGGACTGCAGTATTTTAATGCGGGAGATTACAAAAATGCAGCCACCCAATTTACCCTTGCTTTGGAAAATAATCCCTATGAATATTCCTATTTCGAAAATGCAGCAACCTCTAATTATTTAATTGGAAACGTTGAAGCTGCAATTTCTCAAATTGATCAAGTAATCAATAACATGAATCCAAATAATGGTAAATGTGAGTTTATTAAAGCGATCATTTTTATCCGAATGGGAGATCCTATTGGTGCTTGTCCCTTTTTAGAAGTTGCTATTGATAAAGGGTATGCGCAAGCGCAAGTCTCTTTTGATCAATATTGTAAGATAAACTAAAAAATAGAGACTAGGGTTGATTCATTAAATACAAAGAATCGCAGTAAACATGCTTGTTCCGATCGTTCTTCACAAAACAGCATCTTTTTTATTTAAAAATAAGTTTGAATATTACCATTTAATAAGTACTTTTGTTACTTGATATTAATTAATTAAAAATGTTTGTGTCATCAATTGTTCGTTTTGCCAGAAATTTTATGCTAAATAAAAGTTTAAAATTAGCAGTTGATGAAGCTCCAAGGTCATGAAATGGTTTGTTCTCTACACAAGACCTCAATATGAGATCAAAGTTGCTGAAGCACTTCAAGGGCTTGGTATTAGAGCCTATTGTCCCGTTTACACTCAGCTTAAACAATATTCGGACAGAAAGAAGAAAGTGGAAAAACCCTTATTGAAGTCTTATGTATTGGTCAAAATTGCAGATCGAGATCGAGAACAAGTTTTTGCCATACCGGGTGTTGTACGTTATGTATTTTGGTTGGGAAAACCCGCCGTTGTCCGTGAGGAAGAAATTGAGCTGATGAAAAACAATTTAGGCGGAATTTATGAAAGTATTTGCGTTGAGCAATTGCAAAAAGGAGCAGCATACACGATTCCTGAAGGGCCTTTTAAAGGACAGCAGGGAAAAGTAGTTACTCTGTTGAAAAATAGAATAAAATTAGAATTACCCAGTCTGGGCGTTTTGGTGACTCTTAAAACGGCATAAACTGGGATAACATACAAAGGTTTTGCTTGTTTGTTCTGTGGGACAGACATGGCGGAGCCGTTCAAAAAAACCACTAAAAAAAATCAAATGTTAGGAGAACTGATTACTTCTAAAACAAGACTTCGACTACTGATTAAGTTTTTTATTTCACAAGCCAATACAGGCTATCTCAACGGATTGGCAAATGAAATGGGAGAGTCAACAAATGCCATTCGAAAAGAACTCAACCACCTTCAAGGGGCGGGTTATTTAGAAAAAGTAAAAGTGGATAACAAAGTAGAGTACAAGGCCAATACAAAACACCCGCTTTTTGAAGTTATGCAAAAAGTAGTTTTTAAGCACCTCGGCTTAGAAGATGTTGTTGAAACTGTACTAGAGCGTATGGGAGATGTGGATCAAATTATTCTTGTAGGAGACTATGCCAAAGGAAATGATTCCGGATTGATCGAAGTTTTTTTAATCGGTCAAGACCTAAACATGCAATACATTGCCCAGCTAGAAGAAAAAATAGAGGATTTAATTGGGAGAAAGGTGAGTTTTTATTTGGCCTCTAAATTTTTATCCGATAGAGAACATATTGTATTATTTAACTCAAAAGATAAATGATATCCATAGAAAGTGAAGAGCGCCCCTGGGGTCGGTTTTTTGTATTACATGACGAACCCACGTACAAATTGAAACGAATTGAAGTAGATTCAGGAGGAAGGCTGTCTTATCAATACCATCATAAGCGATCTGAAGCTTGGACGATAGTTGAAGGAGTTGGAACGATTACTTTAGACGGTGAAGTAAAAGAGTACACTGCAGGACAGACCGTTTTGATCCCTCAAGGGGTAAAGCACCGGATTGAAAATAAAACATCAGAAAAGGTTGTTTTTATTGAAGTACAAACAGGGACTTACTTTGGGGAAGATGATATCGTTCGAATTCAAGACGATTACAATAGAACTTAAATGAGCAAACCAAAAGCGATTATTGTATCGGGATATTTTAACCCCCTTCACAAGGGACACTTAGAGCTTTTTGAAAAAGCAAAGGAAAGTGGGGATCAGTTGTGGGTTATTGTAAATAGTGATTTTCAGCGTGCTTTAAAGGGGAGTAAAGAATTCATGGACGAGAATGAGCGCCTTATTATTGTTAGGGCGATAGGGATGGTAGACAAAGCCCTTATCTCAATGGATAAGGATAAAACTCAATGTGCTACCCTAGCTTATCTAGCTGATAAATATCTAATTGATTACGAGCTTTATTTTGCTAATGGAGGCGATCAGAATAATGCCTCAATACCTGAGGTTCCTGTTTGCAGAGAAAAAGAAATTGGGCTTTTAGAGGGGTTAGGGGATAAAATTCAGTCCTCTTCCTGGCTTTTAAAAAAACGAGATGGGAGTTAAAAATATTTGCTGCATAGGTGCAGGCTATGTAGGAGGCCCCACTATGGCTGTTATTGCACTTAAATGTCCGAACGTTAAGGTAACTGTTGTAGATGCAAATCCCGAAAAGATTAAAGCTTGGAACGGTCCTTTGGATAAGCTCCCGGTTTATGAACCTGGATTGCCTGAGGTAGTAGAAGAGGCACGAGGCAGAAACTTGTTTTTCTCTGATGATATCGCTGGAAATATTGAGAAAGCTGAAATGATCTTTATGGCAGTGAACACCCCTACAAAAACTGAAGGAGAAGGAGCTGGTATGGCTGCAGATCTACGATACATTGAGGCCTGTGCTCGAGATATCGCCAAATATTCCAAATCTGATAAAATAGTAGTTGAGAAATCAACACTTCCTGTTCGTACTGCAGAAAAGATTAAAGAGATTTTATTACAAAACAGTAAT
>JAQWSN010000015.1 GCA_029243165.1 Flavobacteriaceae bacterium | reverse complement strand
AAGTATTCAAGTTGATCAAATTCCAGATGAGGATGGTTTTGAGTCTGACGATCTAAAAACCATATTGGGGTGGATGGAAGACCTTTTAGAACAGCTTCTTATGGTATACGCTGTTATGAGAGTCAATTTTTCAGCTCATGGTGCTAGTTTTGTTCTTATTGATTATAATGGCAATCCCTTATTGCCCATGTATAATTATTTAAAACCGGTTGACTCAGAAATTGAAAAAGAATTTTACCAAGCATATCCTAATTTAGAGTTAAGTTCTGCCTCCCCGAGATCTGGATTTCTAAATTCTGGTTTTCAACTCTATTGGCTAAAAAAAAAATAGGCAAAAAAAATTTAAACAAGTTCAATTCGCGCTCCATCTCCCACAGTTTTTTCACTACTATTTTACCGGAAACTCAGTGAGTGAACTTTGCAGTATAGGATGTCATACTAGTCTTTGGAATTATTCCTCAGCTAACTACCAAGATTGGTTAATTCAGGAAGAAATATCAGATTTACAAGCCCCAATTAGTTCCTCAGAAAAAACTTCAGAGGGAGTCAATCTGCTCAAGGGTGTTTCTGTGGGTATTGGATTACACGACAGTTCAGCTGCACTAGTTCCTTATCTAAAAGCTGTTAAAAAATCTTTTATTTTATTGAGCACTGGCACTATGAATGTAGCCTTAAACCCATTTTGTAATCAAAGTTTATTGGAAAGCGAGTTAAATCAAGGCTGCTTAAATTATATGACTCCTAATGGGCAAGCCGTCAAAGCGAGTCGCTTTTTTATGGGTGGAGCACATGAGCAGCTGTCTAAATCCATCGCATCTTATTTTGATTGTTCATCGGATTTTTTTAAAACGATAGATTACGACCCTTTGGAATTTGATCAAACAACCCCATTAAGTAATACGAATTGGTCTATTTCTTCTACAGATTTTAGTCTACCTAAGGAAATTTTTAAAAATTACAGCAGCCCAACTGAGGCCTATTACGCAATAATGAAAACTTTATTGCAAATTCAGTTCACCTCTTTAGCATTTATCTTAAGGGGAGTAAAAATAGAGAGAATCTATCTGGATGGAGGCTTTCAAAAAAATCAAATCTTTATAAAACATCTCGCTCGAAGCTTTGCAGATCTTGAAGTTTACTGCAATGACTTTTCGCTTGGTGCAGCGCTAGGTGCTGCATTAAGTGTACACCCAACCAACTTTGATGAAAAAAATTTACACGCTATTTACGGCATGGAACGAATTTAAACTTTACGAAATTTAAGCATATGAAACCCACTGAAACCAAAACGACTAATAAGGAATACGAAAATGAAAAAGTTCCTGATAAGGCACTTAAAAAGTGGACTCATTTTTTGGGGATGTATGCTGGTGAGCACGCTGCAGGCACGGAATTTATTATCGGGCCTTTGTTCCTCACAACAGGTGTAAGTGCTTTTGACCTACTTGCAGGTTTACTGATTGGTAACCTGCTGGCTGTGCTTAGTTGGCGTTTTTTAACTGCTGAAATTGCAGTCAAATATCGTTTTACTCTTTATCACCACTTGGAAAAAATAACTGGAGCAAAATTGGTTAAACTTTACAATATTGCCAATGGAGTTTTGTTTTGTTTTCTAGCAGGTGCAATGATTACCGTATCGGCAACTGCTGTAGGAATTCCCTTTAATATGGAAATGCCTCAACTTAAAGATACGCTACCCAATGGTATAATCTGGGTTTTAGTCGTTTTGATTTTGGGACTCTTATTTTCACTCATTGCAGCCAACGGATTTGCTACTGTTTCTAAAGCTGCAAATTATATGGCTCCCTTTATTATTCTTGCTTTTGTAATTTGTGGTTTTATAGCACTAAACCAACTTGAGGTTGGTTCATTTGGTGATTTTTGGGCCATTTGGGGAAAAGGAAGTACCCCATTCCCTGGTCAAATAAAATACACTTTTTGGCATGTGTGCTTTTGGTCTTGGTTTGCCAACGCAGCCATGCATATTGGAATGTCAGACTTGAGTGTTTTTCGTTATGCTGAAACTCCTAGTGCAGGGTGGACTACAGCAGTTGGTATGTATATCGGGCATTATATCGGATGGATCGCCGCAGCGCTATTGTATGCTGTTTACATTCAAAGCCCTGAAGCCCAAGCATTTTTAGCTAAAGGTGCTGCGCCTTCTGTAGCACCTGGACCTTTAGCTTATAATGCCATTGGAGTCTTTGGTATTTTAGCTGTTGTTCTTGCCGGTTGGACTACAGCCAACCCCACCATCTATAGAGCTGGTTTAGCTTTTCAAACCCTTTTCCCTAAGCGCTCTACCTTTTGGGTCACTATGGTGGCAGGAGGGGTTGCCACAACAGCAGGTTTATTCCCTGCCTTTGCCATGAAACTGCTCGATTTTGTTGCCCTTTACGGTTTTATTTTATCGCCCGTGGGCGCTATCATTGTCTTTCAACATTTTTTTGGAAAGCGATTTAATATTCCCGATTATTTAGAGTTCCCTTTAGATAAAGGATTCAACTGGAACGTGCTCTGGGCTTGGACTTTAAGTATCGTGGTGTTTTATGGAATCTCCGTTCAACTTGATCTCTTTTTATCCTTTTTAACCTTACCCACCTGGATAAGCTGTGGATTAATCTACCTCTTATTTAGTAAATTTTTAAATAAATTAAGTTCTTTAAAAAACAAATCGACAACTGATGGTTAAAATCAAAATAATTTGGAATAAAAACTAGAATCTCAATATTAGAAGTCAAATAATTTCCCTTAATCCTTAGCAGCATTGTATCTCATTTCTCCGATCTCAACACGAACCGATCTAATAGATTGTGCTCTGCTTCTTTGGATTTCAAAAATATAATTTGGATTTGAAGCAAAAACAAAAGTGTCTTCTCCCCTTGGAATTAATTCTTCTTTGTTTTCTTTTAAAACAATAAAAAGCTTTTCCCCTTCTTTGATTACTGAAAAGTCTGATCCAAAACCAGTAAATGCGGTATAGTCTCCGATTATTTCATTTAATCTATTTGAGGCTAAATTTTCTTCTATTGGAATAGAAAACTCATAAGATCCAGAGCCTAAGAGTACTTTGGAATAACCTTCTTCAGAACCCAAGAATTCAATTGATATTTGAGATTTAATCGGTTTTTCACCTTCTCTAATTTGAATATAATCTTCTGACAATAAGTAAACCTCAGCTGTTGTATTAACAGGTACGGTAATTTTTTGCTTAAGGATCTTACCCTCGTATTTCCAAGCTGATTTTATTTTTCCATAATAAGTTTCTAGGCTTCCGCTAGCTTCAGTTAATCCTCCACCTAGTATAGACTTGATTTTGATTCTTTTATAGCCCGGAGCTAAAGGATCAACATTGATTCCAGCAATATTTTGATACATCCATTCCCCAATTGCTCCATAGGCATAATGATTATATGAATTCATCCCAGGTGTTTGAAAACTACCATCCGGCTTAATTCCGTCCCAACGTTCCCAGATTGTTGTTGCACCCATTGTAACCGGATATAACCATGAAGGGTAGGTGTCTTGCATAAGTAATTCGTAAGCCATGTCCTCTCTTCCAAAACGACTTAGCACATGGCACAAATAGGGCGTTCCTAAAAATCCTGTTGTCAGGTGATAGCCATACCTTTTGATATTATCTACCAATCTATCAACGGCTTGTTTTCTTTGGTTCTCAGTAAGCATATCAAATTGTAAAGCCAATACATAGGCTGTTTGAGTATTTGGCCCAACACGTCCAGAAGTAGTAACAAACTCATCTTGGAAGGCTTTTTTGATGTCTTTTAAAAGGGCTTGATATTTCTTCACATCAGCTTCATGTCCCAATACTTTTGCTGTATTGATTACTAATTGGGTAGAATTTGCAAAAAAGCACTGAGTTATATAGTATTTGTCTGTGATTGCTGCCCTTCCATCATTATCATCATCAGGTCTGTAAAAAAGCCAATCCCCAAAATGAAACCCACTGGCCCAAAGATTGTCTTGACTCTGATTGACAATATAATCAACCCAAGATTTCATGCTAGGGTACTGCGTTTCAAGCATTCTGTAATCACCATACAACAGATAAGAATTCCAAGGTATAATTGTCGCGGCATCAGCCCAACCCGCGCTACCACTAGCATTTTTACCCAATACATTTGGTACTACATGGGGTACCGCTCCACTTTCTAACTGATCTGTAGCTACATCTTTCATCCATTTAGAAAAGAAGTTATTTACATTCATATTGTAGGCTGCTGTATTGAAAAATGCTTGAGCATCCCCTGTCCAACCCAGTCGTTCATCACGTTGTGGGCAATCTGTGGGCACATCTAGAAAATTTCCTTTTTGTCCCCACTGTATATTTTGTTGGAGTTGATTAATTAATGGATCTGAAGTTGAAAATTTTCCTGTAGGCTTCATATCAGAATATAATGCGATGGCAGTGAGGTCGTCATCATTAATTTTAACCGCATCTCCTGTAATTTTGATGTATCTAAATCCTTGGAAGGTAAAGTGTGGCTCTAAAATTTGTTTGGTTCCATCCAATATATATGTCATTTTTTGATCTGCGTCTCGAAGGTTATCCACATAAAAGTTTCCCTCCTTATCCAATACTTCTGCATGGTAAATCTCAATGCGCTGGCCTGGTTTTCCTTTTATCGACAGTTGAACCCAACCGACTAGATTTTGACCAAAATCTATAATGGTTTCCCCCTCTTTGGCTTCAAAACGATCAACAGGTTTAATTTGCTCCTGTTTTTTAATCAGTTCATTTTCAGTTGCGATTAGATTTTTTTTTGCAAAATCTACTTCTTTCACAGCTTCCCATTGCTCTGAGAAATTGGGCTTTGACCATCCGTAAATTTCTTGTTGAGTATCGTAGGTTTCTCCATCATAAATTTCAGAGAAAACTACAGGACCTTTGATGCTTTGCCATGAATCATCGGTAATGAGTTCTTGAGTGGTTCCATCTTCGTATTCAATAGTCATTTGGAGTAGTAAGGCGATATCGTTACCGTAATGATTGTTTCTATCGCCCCATGCTAAAAATCCACGGTACCAACCATTCCCCAACATGGCTCCAATAGCGTTTTTACCAGTCACTAAATGATTAGTTACATCGTAAACCTGATATTGTAATCGTTCATTATAACTCGTCCAGCCAGGGGTAAAATAGGCATCTCCTATACGTTTTCCATTAATAAAAGCTTCGTACATTCCATGAGCTGTAACAAAAGCTGTCGCTCTTTTAATTTTTTTATTGGACGTTTCAAACTCTTTCCGAAATAGTGGACTCTCTCTTTGTTCAGTTTCTTCATAACCAGGAGTAATCCATTTAGCACTAAATTCTGTTTGGGGATTGAGAAATCCCATTTGCCATGAAGATGTAGTACTCCAACGAGAAACTTTTCCCTTTTCATCCCAAACTCTAACTTGCCAATAATAAGTTGCCCCTGATTCTAAATTAGGCCCATCATAATCTACAAAAACAGATTGGTCGGAAGCGACCTTTTCCGTATCCCAGATTAATAGCTTATTACTAAACTTCTTAGCCCCTTTAACAACTCTGATCTGATAGGCAGATTGGGATTTATTTCTCGATTTAGAAGACATTATCCAGCTAAAACGTGGGGTTTGAACATCTATCCCCTTAGGATTCATTTTATTCTCAACCAATAGTTGGTCAAGGTTTAATTGTCCGAATACAGTAAGCGAACAAAATAAAAGGAAGTATAAACTATAGGCTTTTTTCATATTCTAACATTTAAGTTTTAAAGCAAAAGTGTAAATTACTTTAAATTACTATCAAATTACTATCAAATTACCTAATTTACAAAATAGCTGTCCTTTACAGTGATGCTTCAGAAGAAAAATAGTAAGAAAAAAATATTTACTTAATATGAAGATTAGCTACTTTGTCCACCTGAACCATCATTTAATCCATCGTAATCGTCCTTGCCTTCTTTTTTATTTTTTAAATAAAAGTGTACAATCAAGAACACAAGAAAATAAAGAATTAATCCACCAATTAAATTGTCAATCATTTCCCTTTTGAAAGTGATAAAATAGCACCAATTGTTGCAAGTAAAAAAAACACAGCAGCGACTATGTATATACCTGCTGCAATATTATTATCTATAGCTGTTTTATCAGGATAGTATCGTCCTGCTAACATAAATAGAAAGCCGACACTTATTAGAATACCATAAGATTTTTTGATCATTTTTGATCAATTTTGGACGTTTTTTAACAAAAACTAAGATCCATCTTGTATCCACACAAATCCCAAACAAACACCCCCTAAAACAGGATTAGAAAATCTCCTGCAAAGCACTGGTTTACATCGGATTAGATGGGATTTGGATTGTATCCATTGGTGTAAAAGAAAAATCTTGAATTTAAACTTAAGCTCTAAAAGATTTCTTTTCATCTTTTATAACTTCAGTTACGTCACTTGTAATAAAATTCTTTCATATCTGTAATTCACTATTATGTAAACTTAAAGTCAGTATTATTTAATTATTAACTCTTCTCGACTTAACATTTTAGTAATATTTAAAACAATTTTATCATTTAGGTTCGCATAAAAAAATCATGACAAAAATCTATTTAATCTCATTATTATTTACAGCATTCTTTTTTGTAAAATGCTCAGAGCAAGAACCAATAATTGAATACATTACGATTACAGAGACTGTAGTTAAAAATGTAAGAGAAACAGTCGAGGTAGAATTGAACCCTTATCAAGAAAGTACGTTAC
>JAQWSN010000014.1 GCA_029243165.1 Flavobacteriaceae bacterium | reverse complement strand
CAATAAAGATTAGACCATAAATACAATTGAAGCAATAACTAAATTAAGCTTTAAAAAAAAACGAAATGACGTGTATAAGAGTTACGCATATTTAGAAACTTAAAAAACCCTACAAGTTATTAACTCGTAAGGTTTTTTGTGGTACCTCCAGGAATCGAACCAGGGACACAAGGATTTTCAGTCCTTTGCTCTACCAACTGAGCTAAGGTACCCCGCTTTTAAGCAAGTGCAAATATAATGGGGTTTTACATTCGGACAAAGAGATTTCAACTATTTTCTTCGTAATTTTACGTATTCAATAATCAGATGAGATGCAACTTGTGATCGACATAGGCAATACCTTAATTAAATCCTATGTATTTGAGAAGGATAATTTACTTCACTCTAAAGTCGATTCCAATCAAAATTGGAATACTTCATTAGAACAATTGTTGCACTCTTATTCAGGGATCCAAAAGGCAATTGTCTCTGATGTCCACAAAAAATACTCAGAGGAATTAGATGAATTTTTGAAGCAAATAGAAGTATCATACTGTTCTACTGCGCTAAAATTACCCTTTACTACTCAGTATGAGCCGAAAATTCAACTTGGGTCAGATCGAATTGCTTTACTAGCGTCATGTTGTTTGTTTTATCCCAATAAAGATGTCTTGGTGATTGATCTAGGGAGTTGCATCACATATGATTGGATCGATTCTGAAGGAGTTCACCAAGGGGGTGCTATTAGCCCTGGTTTTGGAATGCGCTTTAAAAGTATGCACGATTATTCGGGCAGATTACCTCATTTGGATTTTAAAAAAACAGATGACCCCGTAGGAACTTCAACAGAATCAGCCATAAACTCAGGGGTTTACTTTGGGATTTTGAACGAAATAGAGGGCGTCATAGCGTGGCATGAGAATAAAATTAAAAATTTAACTGTTATTTTAACAGGAGGAGACGCTGAAAGGTTGCCAAAACCATTTAAAAATAGCATATTTGCCCATTCAAATTTTTTAGCTAAAGGTTTGAATTTCATCTTAGCACTCAATACATTTTCATGATACGAATCAGTATTGTCTTATCGATCTTTTTATTGTCCCATACAGCAGCAGCTCAAAGTGGATCCTCATCGCCTTATTCGGGGACCGGTCTTGGAGAGCGAAATTTCAATGGAACCCAAGCCACAAGACATATGGGAGGGTTGGATGTTTTTACTGATTCCATCCATGCTAACTTAAATAATCCTGCAAGTTATGGTTTCTTAAAAGTGACTACTTATTCTGTAGGTGTTCATTACAAAAACAACAATATTGCATCAAGTTCGGAGGCGCAAAATGTAGACGATGCTTCACTGGATTATTTAGCAATTAGCATTCCCGCTGGTAAATTTGGATTTGGATTCGGAATCATCCCGTATTCTTCGGTGGGCTATCGGATAGAATCGGTTACTCCAAATACACTCGGGGCAGATCTATTTAATCGTTATGAAGGAAGGGGAGGAATCAATCAAACCTACTTATCTGTGGGCGTTCCTTTATCCCCTTTTTTAGCTGTTGGGGCTTCAGCTCAATACAATTTTGGTAATTTATTTTACCGTTCAGGGCAATTCGTTGATGGGGTGGAAAATGGAACTTTTCTTTCAAGCGAATCAAGTGTTTCGGGATTGAATTATCAATTTTCAATACAAACCAGTATTCCTATTAAAAAGAAATACCTTCTCCAAGGAATGATTTCTTTACAGCCTGAGGCAGCTTTGAGTTCAACAAATGCTCGGATTTTTTATACCCAATCGATTTCCAACGAATCAATCGTTGATTTTCAAGAAATTGATTTGACTCCTCAAGGCATAGATAAAACAGATTTAAATGCCTCAGCAACTACTAAAATTGGTCTAGGTTTTGGTAGAAATAAAAAATGGTTTTTAGGGATTAAGCGAAATTTGATAAAATCTGCTAACTTTAGCAACGATTTTTTAAAACGAAGTAATGTTGCTTACAAAGATGCAAAACAGTGGTCAGTAGGAGGATTTTTTATTCCAAATTACGCCTCGTTTACCAGTTTTTGGAGTAGAGTGGTTTATCGTTTCGGATTTAGATCTGAGCAGATGAGTCTCATAGTTAATAACACTCCTTTAACAGAAACTGGCATATCTTTTGGAGTAGGTTTAC
The DNA here is from genome assembly GCA_029243165.1 of Flavobacteriaceae bacterium. GTDB lineage: Bacteria > Bacteroidota > Bacteroidia > Flavobacteriales > Flavobacteriaceae > MS024-2A. Next base: position 81,877 of record JAQWSN010000014.1, on the reverse strand, counting down.
CGTTAGGGAGTCTTTCTAACGCAAACATAGGACTTGAAATAAGTCGACGCGGAGAGAAAAACTCAGGATTAGTTCAAGAGACGTTTGTAGCATTACGAATTGGATTATCCCTTAACGACATTTGGTTTATAAAGAGAAAGTATAATTAAAATTTTGAAATAATGAAAAAACTTTGTGTTCTAACATTAATGATTGCAGGCTTAGTTCAAGCCCCTGTTCTTGCACAAGACATAAATGCATGCATGCAGGATTTATCAATTTTTGCTGAGTTTGCAAAAGTAAAAAATTATAAATCTGCCTATGAACCTTGGATGAAGGTGAGAAAAGAATGTCCTACAATTAATGTGGCAATTTATTCTTACGGAGAACGAATCCTCAAGGACCAAATTAAAAATGGTACGGCTGAAGAAAAAGAAGTTGCAAAGAAAGATTTAATTCAACTTTATGATGAATGGGTTCAAAATTTTCCAAAAAAGAGAAAAAAATCTGTGGTTGGAGACATTACAAGCAAAAAAGCTCAAGCCCTTTTGGATTATAAATTAGCAGATCTCAAAGTGGTTTATTCAACGTTTGATGAAGCCTACACCAAAGATGCAGCAAGTTTTACGAATCCGAAATTATTGTACAATTATTTTAAAACCCTTTACGATCGATACAAAGCGGGTGATTCTGAGGTGACCATGGAATTATTGTTCAATAAATACGAAGAGGTGTCAGAAAAATTTGAATTTGAAAGTACAGAGCTTGCAAAAAAACTAGATGTTATTCTTAAAAAAGAAGAAGCTGGAACGGCACTAACTAGCAGAGAGACAAGAAGCAAGAGAATCTACAACGTGAACTCTAATGCTATTGGAACTTTTTTATCAAACCTTGACGCAATCATTGCCAAGGAAGCAACCTGTGAAAACCTAATTCCACTCTATCAAAGAAACTTTGAAGCAAATAAAACGGATGCTCTTTGGATCAAAAGAGCTGCTAGTAGAATGGATAGTAAAGAATGTTCTGACGACCCGTTATTTGTAACCTTAGTAGAGGCACTTCATGCCCTTGAACCTTCTGCAGACTCTGCTTATTATTTAGGACTTTTAAATGACAAAAGAGGAAATGCGGATGAAGCTCTAAAATACTATGAAGAATCCATTACACTAGAAACGGATAATTATAAAAAGGCAAAAATTCTTCTAAAAATTGCCAATAAGTTTAAAGTTGCTGGAAGAAGATCTTCTGCGAGAAGTTATGCAAATAAGGCATTGAGCTTTCAGCCTTCTTTAGGGAGAGCTTATTTGTTAATAGCAAATATGTATGCAGATAGCGCTAACCAATGTGGGGATTCGCAATTCAACAAACGTGCGGTTTATTGGCTTGCAGCTGATATGGCAAGAAAAGCGGGTCAAGTTGATGCATCGCTCAAAAAAGTCGCAGCTAAAACAGCAGAAAGTTACAAAGGAAGAGCCCCTAGTAAAACTGATATTTTTACCGAGGGAAATACAGGAGCCGTGATCAAATTTGATTGTTGGATTAATAGAAGCGTTACTGTTCCTAGTTTGTAAATGAAATCAAAGATCACAGAATTTTTTAAAGGGCTTATGGTTTTTACCATGGCCCTTTCTTTTTCTTGTGAAGACAGTACAAAAGAGCTTTCAGAAATCATCAAAGACCGTCAAGAGGCGCTAGGAACTGCCGCTAACATAAGAATGGTTTACACAGATTCTACAAAAATTCAAGCCATTTTAACCGCCCCTAAGCACGTAGACTACACCAACTTGAGTTTTCGATATGCTGAGTTCCCAGAGGGGCTAAAAGTCATTTTTTATGACAATTTAGAACGTGAGAATGAGGTAATTGCAGATTATGGAATCCTTTACAATGACACGAGACTCGTAGATCTTAGAGGAAACGTACGTTTGCAATCACATGACGGATCTCTACTCACCACATCACAACTTTTTTGGGATGCAGAATCTGAGTGGCTATTTACTGAAAAACCCTTCAGATTTGAAGACAGTGATTATAATTTTGAGGCACTAAGATTGGATACCAACAAGGAATTTACTAAATTTCAAACAGGAAGTTTAATCGGAACTGTAACAGTTTCAGAGGAAAAAGACTCTTTACAATAACAATGAAAAACCATCGTATTTCAGAAATCCTTTATTGGGTTATCGCCGTGATCTCGGCCTATGAAGCCTTTGCGAGATGGGATACCAATCGAGAAAGAGCGATGTTATTTGCTGGATTCTGTCTGGTCTCTATTTTTATGGCTTTATTTAGAAGGCATTATCGAAAAAAATTCGATAAGCGTTCAAATTCATCAGAATGAATCCTATCGATCTGGTCATCATCACTTGCTTACTTCTGTCTGCTTTTTTTTCGGGCATGGAAATTGCGTTTGTATCTTCGAATCGAATTTATCTTGAAATCGAAAAGCTTCAAGTAGGTCTTACTTCCAAAGTATTAAAAAAAATAACAGAAAATCCCTCTCGATTTATTGCTACCATGCTTTTAGGCAATAATATTGCCTTGGTTGTTTACGGAATTTTCATGGGCGATCGAATTCTTCAATTATTTTTTCCTAATACACTACTTACGGGAGATGCTAGTTTAAAAATTGTATTCTACCAAACTCTAATTTCTACTGGGATTATTTTACTTACAGCAGAATTTTTACCTAAAGTATTTTTCCAACTTTATGCCAATACATTTATCAAAATATTTGCCCTACCCGTTGCACTCTTTTATTATCTTTTTTATCCCATAACCTTCCTTATCATTGAACTTACAGATGTGATTCTTAAGCGTTTTCTCAATACGGAAACAGATCAAATTCAATTGTCTTTTTCAAAAATTGAACTTGGAAATTATATCGAAGAGCAACTTGAATCGGCGCACGACAAAGAGAGTTTGGATTCGGAGATTCAAATTTTTCAAAATGCTCTTGATTTCTCTGAAGTAAAAACAAGAGAGGCGATGGTTCCCCGAGCCGAAGTCATTGCGGTTGAGGAATCTACTTCATTAGAGGAAATAACAGATTTATTCATTTCTACAGGACTCTCTAAAATACCCGTTTACAAAGAAAATATTGATCATATTCTAGGGTATGTTCATGCCTTTGAAATGATGAAAAAACCCAAAGGCATAAAAAATATTTTAATGCCAGTAGCCTACGTCCCCGAGACCATGCTTGTTAATGATGTTTTGAAACTATTGACTCGCCAACATAAAAGTATCGCGGTTGTTATCGATGAATACGGTGGAACATCGGGCATTGTAACTGTTGAAGATATTGTTGAAGAACTTTTTGGTGAAATTGAAGATGAATACGATACTGTGGAGCATGTAGAAAAACAAATTGGAGAAGGAGTTTACGATTTTTCAGCTCGTTTGGAGGTTGACTACCTCAATCAAAAATACAATTTGAGTTTACCAGAAAGTGAATATTATGAAACCATAGGAGGAATGATTGCTTACAACATAGGTCAAATACCTGGCAAAGGAGAGGAAATAGAACTCAGCCCCTATGTTTTAAAAATTAAAAAAGTTTCAGCAACAAAAATTGAACAAATCATCTTATCCAAATTGGAAAATGAATAATTAATCAAACCCCAGTAAGGTGTATTGATATTTAAGGCTTTGAGACTTTCTTTATTCAAAGGAATAGTTTATTTTCGCAGACTATCAAAAAATAGCAATTATGGCCGTTTTAGGAAAAATTAGACAGCGATCCATCTTCTTGATTTTAGTAATCGGGATGGCGCTTTTTGCATTTGTAATCTCAGGAGTATTTGATGGCAGTTCTGCCAATACTGGGCCTACAGAACCCATCGCTGTTGTAAACGACGAAGAGATCGATGGAACCTTCTTTCGTCAAATGGTAGAGCAAACCGAAAGAACCTACAATTATTCAACTTTACAATCGGTGAATCTCGTTTGGAATCAAGCACTCCGAAATACGATTTTTGACCAAGAGTTTGAAAAGCTAGGAATTGATGCTGGGAAAGACCAGTTGGAACAAATCATCTCTTCTGACGATGGAGTGATTAATAATCCGAGTTTTCAAAATGAAGCAGGATTTTTCGATTTTGGTGTTTTTACAGATTACATCGCTCAGTTGCGAATTCAAGAACCCGCAGCTTATGAAAATTGGAAGGCGCAAGAGCAAAGTATTATTGGTGTGGCTAAACAAAGAATTTATTTAGATCTTATTAAGTCTAGTTCAGGAATGACGGAAGCAGAAGCCAAAGCACTCTATCATTTTGAAAATGATAATATTAATGTAGAATATGTTCAGATCCCTTTCGATATCATCCCAGATAGCTTGGTAAATGTAACAGACGCTGAGGTCAAGCAATTCATCAAAGATCACGAAAAGGATTATGAAAGAGCTGCAAATCGAAATCTGCAGTACGTTTCTTTTGATGAAAACCCTACCCAAGATGATCTTGCTAATATCAGCCTGCGTTTGGAAAGTCTTAAAGACGTTCGTATCGCATACAATGATGTTTCCAAACTAACAGACACAATAGAGGGGTTTAGAACGACCAAAAATATTATTGATTTTGTTGATCAAAACTCAGAAATCCCTTTTGATTCTCTTTACCGAGCACGAGGTGAATTTAACAACGAATACGCAGATATTTTGTTCGGACTTGAAGTAGGTGAAGTATTTGGTCCCTACCGAGATGGGAGTTTTTACAAAATTTCGAGATTACTTGACCGAAAAGAAAATGCATCCCTAAGAGCAAGCCACATTTTGATTGCTTACGAAGGAGCCACACGTGCCTCAAGCAATATTACAAGAACTAAAGAAGAAGCCAGAAGAGAGGCAAATAGGGTATTGAAGATGGCCAGAAGAGGCAAAAATAACTTCGTAGAGCTTGCGGGAGAATATTCAGACGGACCCACCAAAACTAGAGGGGGTGATTTGGGCTTTTTCCAAGAAGGAGAAATGGCACAAGAGTTTTTCAATTTTGTTGACAAAAATCGTGTTGACAGAATTGGTCTCGTTGAGACTGAATTTGGCTTTCACATAATCAAAGTTACGGATAAAGACGATTTAGCAATGATCGCTGATGTTGCCGTTGAAGCAGTAGCTTCAGATGAAACAGCTAACGAAGTTTTCAGAAGTGCAACCAAATTCGAAATTGAAAGCAACGATGAAAAAGACTTTAATGCAATTGCTGAAAAAAACAACTACGAGGTAAGACCTGTAAAGCAAGTTACTGCTTTAGAGGAAAACTTACCCGGTCTTTTCAGACAGCGTCAAATTGTTCGTTGGGCTTTTGACGAAGACACAAAAATTGGGGATATCAGAAGATTTTCTCTAGCTGGGGGCGGAGGATATGCAGTAGTCCAGCTTACAGCAATCAATCAAAAAGGTTTAGCAAGTATGGATGAAGTTGGAAATGAGATTAGAAAACAAATTACGCAGGATAAAAAAGCTGCACTAATCGAAAAACAATTTCAGGAGCTAACTACCCTAGAAGCTTTGGCTGAAGATGAAAATCTAACCATCGAAACGGCATCTGCAGTGAATCAAAAAAATCCAACTCTAGTAGGAGCAGGAAATGAGCCTTATGTGGTAGGTGCAGCATTTGCAATGGAGGAAGGATCAGTATCTAGTTTTATCCAAGGAGATCGAGGCGTTTACATGATCAAACTGCTTCAAAAAAATGAAGCTGAACCTCTGGAGGATTACAATGAGTTTAACAAAGAATATTTACGTGAAGCGAGTTTTTCTCTGTTGGAGAGTGTTTTTCTTGCTCTTGAATCCAGTGCAGATATTGACGACAATAGAGCACTCTATTACTAAACCCCCTCATTAAATACACTACATAATTTTAGGCCCCTAATCCCATAGGGGCTTTTTTTGGCACGAATTTTGTTTAAGTTTTTGAAAAAAAAATTGAAAATGAAATTCTTCCAAAGTAGTTCTAAAGTAAAATCTAACAGAGAATTAACCCATTCTGAGTGGATTTGTGAAGCTACAGGAGATACAAACGCTTCTTTTTACATGCTTCGATTTACTTCTCAAGGCAATGTTGAGGGCTGGGTAAAATATGCAGACCGCAAAGAGGAAGTCAAAGTGTTTTCTGCTTCTTATGTAAAAGAAAAGAACCTTTTAAAATTTTACAAACAGGACGATGTCTTTGTAGCGGTATTTTCCAAAGAAAAGATAGCCGCTGTAATAGACGGGCAGACAATGAATTTTATCCGTTGCTCCAAAGGTTAATTTTATAAAATCATTTCTTCAAAAGAAATAAGGGTTTTGTATCCCTTTTTTTCAAAATAAGCTTTGCTTTGTTTAGAGCCTGAAGCAAGTACAAAATCACCTCCCCAAGCACCCAAACTTTTAATTGCCCCGTCAAAATCTGAAAAGTACATTTCTTGAACTGTTTGTTGATTTAAAAGTTTCCCGAGTATCTTTTCGTGGGAAATCAAGTGAGAATTGAATTCTTTTTGATTCGAACAACGAATAAGCTTTTCTGTTAATTGATCAATTTGATCCAATACAGAAGGGGTGATACGATTTAAATCAAAAGATGCTACTGCCTCTTGGCTGTCTTTTTTTTGATTGAGGTAAACAAAAAATAGATTGTGTAAAAAAGGATAGGATAATTGGACAGGCTCAATTTTGGGTTGGTAAAGATCTCGAATAAAGGTAATCGGACTCTTCGCTTGAGCACAGGCAATATCATATCCGCTTCCTCCAAAACTTCGTTCTAAAAGAAGGTATGGATTTACGTCAGCCCAAAGTGCTAGGTTACTAACTAAAGTTGATGAGCTCCCCAAACCCCACGAACGATTAAATTCTAAAATCGTTTCCACTTCCCCCCCTTGGGGTAAAAAATGCGGATTCAATCCTCTTGACGCTTGAAGTAATTTTTGAAGATTATTCCATAGCCTCATATCAGTAGAAGATTTTGCATCAAATGTATTGATATCAAATTGGGTTTCAAACCAAATATTTCCGAATTCATCCTTGCTCTTCCAAACAAGAAGATGGCTTTCATTGGGTTGGTAATTCAAAATCTGTCCTTTCTTACATGGAATAGCCAAGGCTTTGGCTCCCTTGAGCACAACGTATTCTCCGGTTAGAAGTAATTTTCCATTGCTTCGATAGGATACCATTTTAAAGACTTGTTTTTTGTAAAAATTGACCCACTGCTTTTACACTGACGTTATGTTCTTTAAAATAGACTATTGCTTCTGCTTTCTGTAAATCAGTCGCTCCCATTTGATTTAAAATATTGAACAGATGCATCTTCATATGTCCTTTTTGAATTCCAGATGTAACCAGGGAACGAAGGGCCGCAAAATTCTGGGCGAGACCTGCTACTGCAATAATTTTCATCAAGGTTTCGGCATTCGGATTTCCCAATAGTTCTAAGCTCCACTGAACCATAGGGTGCAGTCTTGTTAAACCTCCTACGGTACCCAAAGCAAGGGGAAGTGTGACCTCCATACAAAACAGATTATTCTTAACATAGGCATTACTCAATGAAGTGTAATGACCCTCTTTTGAGGCATAGGCATGAACTCCAGCTTCCACAGCTCTAAAGTCATTTCCAGTTGCAACTACTACAGCATCTACTCCATTCATAATTCCTTTATTATGTGTCACAGCCCGATAGGGTTCTTGTTTGGCTATTTCCACGGCTTGAACCATTTTTTTGGCAAATGCTTCACCCGTCCAACCTTTTTGTGGAACAAAATCTGAAACAGGACATTGGACGGAGGCGCGAACCAAACACTCAGGAACATAATTTGAAAGGATACTCATCACTACCTCAATGCCATTTCCGTTTTTAACGGATTCAAGCTCTTGCTTTGCGAGTTGTTCCAATTTTAAAGCGATACTTTCTAAACAGGAATTGATAAAATTTGCACCCATAGCATCAGCCGTCTTAAAACGTAAGTGCAGTTGGTAATAATTCGGAATAAGGAGACTTTTATCAACTAACTCAATACTTTGAATTCCACCGCCCCGTGCTTTCATTTTTTTTGAAAGATCATCGGTAGCATAAAGAAGTTGTGCTTTGTTTTTTTTAAAAAAAGAGTGGAGAAGGTCTGGATTGCCTTTGTACATAAAATGAACCTGGCCTACTTTGAATGTATTCAAAACCTCAGCATGAAATCCTCCTCGTTGCTGCCAAAATTTTGCCGCATTGCCCGCTGCAGCAACTACAGAACTTTCTTCAATTACCATGGGAAGGGTAAAAGTTTCTCCGTTGATTAGAAAGTTTGGAGCAACCCCCAAAGGCAAATAAAAGTTAGTTAACGTATTTTCAATAAACTCATCGTGGATATTTTGTATGTCAGAATTGGTATTCCAGTAGCTTGACAGTTTAGATTTGGCTTTTGCAGGATCATTAAAATGGGTATGGCTAATCCATTCAATTTTTTCAGCTTTTGTAAACTTGGAAAAACCCTCAATCCGTTTGTCCATTCTTTTTTTTGTAAAGATACTGATTTTGAAGCCCTTCAAAAACCTTGTTTATCTTCATTTTTTATAAATTGCCAACTAATCCACTTCTAAAGTATTGAAACAATCTAAATCTACTTCAGGACCACAGCGCACTTTCTTTTCTTTTATCAATAGAAAACGAGCAATGAATTTTGCCTTTATTCTTTTGTTTGGGAACATTCAACTTTTTGCTCAAAATACCCTTTCTCTTGATAGTTTATGGAATGGAGCATACGATGCTGAGCGTTTAGAGTCCATACGATCCATGAAAGACGGGATTGCCTACACCGTTTTAAAGCCGTCTTTACTAGGAGGTACAAATCAAGTGGTACAGTATTATTACAAAAACCCAAAACAGGGATCTATTTTAGTTGATTCAGAAAATTACGATCAGATTGAACGCTTTTCTGATTACAGTTTTTCAAAAAACGAACAAAAAATACTTTTAGAAACAAATCCAATCCCTATTTATCGTCGGTCTAAAATTGCTGAGTATTGGGTGTTTGACAGAGGAGCAAAAACACTTCAGAAAGTAAGCGACCAAAAAATTCAAGAGCCCTTATTGTCTCCTGACGCAAGCAAGGTTGCTTATGTTTTTCAGAGAAATTTATTCGTAAAAGATTTGGAAAGTAAAAAGACAACCCAGTTGACTTACGATGGAAATTATCAGACACTCAATGGAATAACAGATTGGGTTTATGAAGAGGAATTTGGATTTGTTCGAGCATTTGATTGGAATCCAAATTCCAAACAACTTGTTTTTATGCGATTTGATGAGTCAAAGATTCCTGTTTTTTCAATGGATATTTACGGCTCAGACCTCTATCAATTTCCTTATGGATTTCGTTATCCTAAAGCAGGGGAGGAAAACTCAACTCTTGAATTATTCGTCATAGACCTAGAAACAAAGAAGAAAAATAAAGTTCGATTCGGAAATGAAAATCCGTATTACATACCAAGAATAAAATTCGGTGGTGGGCCTAATTCACTTATTATCCAGACACTTAACCGGCATCAAAATCATTTAAAATTGTGGCGTTGGAATACCAATACTGAAAAACTACAGTTGCTTTTGCAAGAAAAAGAGGATACTTATGTAAGTATTCATGACGATCTTAAGTTTTTAGATGATGACAGTTTTTTGTGGACAAGTGAGCGGGATGGATACAAACATATTTATCATTACGCTAAGGACGGAACACTCATAAGACAACTTACTAAAGGAGAATGGGAGGTTACGGAACTGTATGTTTTGAATCCAAATAGGAAAGAAATCTATTACCAGTCGGTAGAAGGTGGTAGCACAGAACGCAAAGTTTATGCAATCAAATTAAATGGGAAAAATAAACGAATCCTTCAGGGAGCAATTGGAACCAATGGAGCCTCTTTTAGTGCTGATGGGAGTTTTTACATCCACTCTTTTTCAGACGAACAGACCCCTCCAGAATTTTCGCTCTATGAAACCAAAAATAACAAACGGCTGCTCTCCATTTTAGACAATAATAAACTAAAAGAAAAAATCAAATCACTTGACTTCCCTGATCGTGAATTTTCAACTTTGGAAATTAATGGAGAAGAACTCAATATGTGGATGATTAAACCTGTAGATTTTGACCCCTCAAAACAATACCCACTTCTTCTCTTCCAATATTCTGGACCGGGTTCACAGCAAGTGGCCAACAGATGGGGAGATCAACGGTTGTTGTGGCATAAAAGCTTAGCAAATGAAGGATACATTATTGCGTGTGTTGATGGGCGTGGTACAGGATTCAAGGGAGCTGAATTCAAAAAGTCAACCTATCTGAATTTGGTTAAATACGAAACGTTGGATCAAATTGCTGCAGCAAATTTTTTTGGAGACCTGCCCTACATAGACAAAACTCGAATAGGGATTTGGGGTTGGAGTTTCGGGGGTCATATGGCAACGCATTGTTTGCTCACTGGAGCAGATACTTTTTCCATGGCAATTGCTGTTGCTCCAGTAACCAATTGGCGTTTTTATGATACCATTTACACCGAGCGCTTTATGCGAACCCCACAAGAAAACCCCTCGGGTTATGATTTGAATTCTCCTTTAAATTATGCAGATCAACTCAAAGGAAAATATTTAATTATCCACGGCTCAGCAGACGATAACGTACATGTCCAAAATACCATGCGAATGGTAGAGTCACTTATTCAAGCAGATAAGCAATTTGAATGGATGATTTACCCCGACAAAAATCACGGCATCTACGGAGGAAATACCAGAAAACACCTCTACACCAAAATGACTAATTTTATCTTCGAAAATCTTTAGAAAAGAAACATGGCTGAAACGAAACCACTCCCAGATACCAAAACAATTTTTGGTCACCCTCCAGGTCTTTACGTCTTATTTTTTACCGAATTATGGGAACGTTTTTCCTATTATGGGATGCGTGCATTATTCACCCTTTTCTTAGTTGCCAAAACGCAGGGCGATAATCCAGGATTTGGTTGGACTAATGCCGAGGCCATTGCTCTTTATGGATGGTACACAATGCTTGTTTATTTGGCTTCAGTTCCTGGAGGCTGGATTGCTGATAACCTCTTGGGACAAAAGAAAACGGTTTTACTTGGTGGGGCCTTGCTTTGTGTTGGACACACCATTTTAGCCTTTGATACAGAATTTAGCTTTTATCTAGGCTGTTTTTTCGTAATCCTTGGAGTGGGCGGTTTAAAACCAAATATTTCTAGTATGGTAGGCGGTCTCTATCCTGCTGGAGATGAACGGAGAGACCTCGGATTTTACATCTTTTACATGGGGATCAATATTGGTGGATTTACAGCTCCTCTTCTATGTGGATGGGTTGGTGAGACTTACAACTGGCACTATGGTTTCGGTCTTGCTGCAATCGGTATGCTAGTAGGACAAATCACGTACATTTACGGTCAAAAATATTTAGTAGGCGTGGGTGATTTCATCGGAAAAGCGTCCCATCCAGAAAATGAATTGCGAAAAAGAAAGCTAACCTCTATCGAAAAAGACCGAGTAAAAGTTCTTTTGATTTCATTTTTACTAATCATCATTTTCTGGGGTGCTTTCGAACAAGCGGGAGGCTTAATGAATCTTTACGCAAAACAAAAAACAGATCGGATGTTGCTTGGAATTGAAATTCCCGCTTCTTGGTTTCAATCGTTAAACTCTTTCTTTATCATTACACTCGCAGTAGGTGTTGGTGCTTTTTGGATGCGGATGAAATTGAAAGGAAAGGAAGCCTCTTCATTGTACAAAATTGCAATTGGTATTGTCATCATGGGTTGGGGATTTTTGTTCATGCGCTTTGCGGCAATGGATTATGAATTGTTTGGCAAGTCAGCGATGTACTGGCTTGTATTGGCTTATCTATTTCACACGATTGGAGAATTATGTGCCTCTCCAGTATCTCTATCGTTTATCACAAAACTAGCCCCTGTTAAATACGCAGCTTCCATTATGGGACTGTATTGGGCCGCTACAGGATTAGGGAATAAGCTAGCGGCAAGCATAGGAGGTTTCGCCGAGACCGCAGGGGAAAAACAAATATTTACAGGAATTTTCATCTTTTGTACTATTATTGGAATTTTGGTCATACTCCTTTTAAAACCCTTAAAGAGGTTAACCCATGGCGCGGAAGATTTAGTACAATAAATAAAGCCTATTTTAGTTAAAACATTTAAAGGGAAAACATCACAAAAGAAACATATGAAAAACATACGATTAGTCCTTTTGACACTTTTTATTGGCTTGAATACTTTGTATGCTCAAAACATTCAATGGATGAGTTTGGCGGAGGCAATGGAAACTCAAAAGAAAGTACCTAAAAAAATATTTATGGATGTTTACACCGATTGGTGTGGACCGTGTAAGCTTCTGGATAAAAACACATTCCAAAACCCTGATGTATCTCGGTACATCAGCGAGCATTATTATGCCGTAAAATTCAATGCTGAAGGTCAGGAAGAAATTAAATTTTTTGATCAAACGTTTACCAATCCCAATTATGATCCGAATCGAAAAGGCAGAAATGGAACCCATCAGTTTACACAGTTTTTAGGAGTTAAAGGATATCCAACCATGGTTTTTTTTAGTGAAAATGGAGACCCTATCATGCCTGTTGTTGGGTATCAAAAACCCCAACAATTGGAGCTTTTTTTAAAGATGATCAAGCAAGGAGACTACCAAGTGTTTTCTAAACCCGAAGATTTTGAAAACTACCGAAAATCGTTCCGCCCAAAATTTAGAGGCTAATTTCTAATGCCCCGTTCTTCCCTGTGTAGTAAAATTGAGTTGTTCTATTTTGACAGCTTTTTTCCCACAGAGCAATATTCCAAGTAGCGTTTGATCCATCGGCAATAAGAACTTGAGGCTTGTAATAATTTAATAGCCTTTCAATATTTAATTTTGGATTGTTTCTAAGCAAGATGTATTGAGGTTCAAAGTGCTTCAATTCGTAAGGTTCATCATTGTCTAAGATTAATAATTTAAAAGTTCCCTGAAGGTAAAAATTTTCAATTTTAATTGGGATTTTCGCTGAAATGTGCCTTGAGTTTGTAAAATCTAAAACCAGTGATTTAGTGGCTTCAGGTGCTGAAGAGAAATAGTGAAAATGAGAACTTTTTTGATGTCCAATAAGCGTAGCATTGTGTTTGTGAAAAACCCAAAAAGAATTTATGTTCCTAAATTTTTTCAGTTCGATCGAATAATTAAACAACAATCCGCTCATTACAAGCCCGAGTGAAGCAATCCACCAAAACGATTTCTTGTAATTCCAAAGCACCCAAAGAATCAAGATGAAGTAAATCAACAAGAGCGTTTTAGTTGAGATAAATAAATTGTCAAAGAGGAAAGCTTCTTTTTGTGCAATCCACTCAATACTTTGATTAAGGAGCGTAACAACCTTTTCAAAGAGGTTTATTAAAAGTTTGGGGATTGAAGTAAATAGGAGTACACAAAACACCACAATACAAAGAATCAAAAAGATTCCAAAAAAAGGAACTATCAACAAATTACTGATCAAAAAAAGACTTGGAAATTGATGAAAATAATAAATGCTTAGCGGACTTACTGCCAACTGAGCAGCTAGGCACACGGTGGTCCATTCCCAATACCTTTTTAAAAGTAGGGTTTTAGGGCGCCACAATCGTTGGAGTAAGGGATGAATTAAAAGAATTCCAAATACAGCCAAATAACTGAGTTGAAACCCGATAGACTTCAAGTACGGAGGGTAACAAAGCAGCAGCATAAAAAATGAAAGTACCGTGTAGTGAAACGTGTGTTTGCCATAATGCAAATTGCGACCGATAATCATAAAACTAAACATGCTAACGGCACGAGTGACTGAAGCAGGGAACCCAACAACAAATGCAAATCCCCACAAAAAACAAACGATAGTAATAGTTCGAATTGAAGTCCCAAATTTGAATTGGGTCAAGGGTTTAAGCAGAAACAACAAAAACCCTACAAACAATCCGAGATGCAATCCAGAAAGTGCCAATAGATGGACTACTCCTGCATGGGCATAGTTTTGAATCAGGGTGTCGTCTAAAGAATTTCGTTCTGCAAAAAGTAGGGCTTTGAGCATTCCTTGACTTGAATGCGTAAGGGGGCTTTTTTCAATTTGAAGAAGTGCATTATGTCTTAACCTTTTACTTAATGCTTTTAGGCTTAACTTTTTTTCTGCTAATGCAACACTATTTTTTGAATCGAGATTCAATCGATGATTAATTTTTTTGTTAGCCAAATAGCTTTTGTACGAAAATTGTCCTGGATTTAATGGGCCTTTTAGGAATCGGACCTCCTCCATTGTCAGAATTTTCTGACCCAACAACCAAGGTTTTGTGCTGCTGTCTTTCGATTGTTGGATTAAAATTTTTCCAGTTGTGTTCCGTTTATCCCAAGTAGTAATTTTACCCAAATAGCTATTGGAAAAATCAGAGCTTCCCAGGTGATCTTGAATTTCAATTTGTTTTAAATTTTCACCACTGCTTTTCAAAAATTGAAAATGATTTTTAGAAGGCTGATAATAGGCTTTAAAATAAAGCAGCCCAAAGAGTAAAAAGCAGGAATAAAGCAAAATGGTTTTAACTATTTTTCCAACGCTCAGTATTTGGAAGAGGAGTGTAACTAAAAGAAAAGCACAACCGACCCAGACCCATTCATAAAATGAAGCTGCAACAAAAAAAGAGAGGCAAGCTCCAAAAGTAAAACACATTACTGGGATTAGTAAAGGCGAGTGGGGCAATTTCATGCCCTAAACTAACAAGGATTTTCAGAAAAAGAAAATGCTATTTTTTGCTAAGAGATTCCCAGATCAAACTGGCAGTCCGATCACTTGCTCCGCCAGAGCCCAGTAATGAAAAAAGCTCTTGATACCCTTCTTGTTGGGCTTTATCTTTGAATTCAAGTAAGTTTTTTAATTCTTGTTCAAGTCTTTTGGGCTTGCATTCATTTTGGATTAACTCCAAAACAGTTTCCTTATTTAAAATAAGATTAACAAGGGAAATGTATTTGAGATTTAAGATTTGTTTCCCAATCCAATAACTTACATAACTACTTCGGTAACAGACCAGCTGAGGGACTTTAAAAAGTGCTGTTTCTAAGGTAGCTGTTCCGCTAGTAACTAGGGCTGCATTGCTGTGTTGAAGAAGGTCATAGGTAGCGCCATACACAATTTTTAATTGTGTTTTTTCAATCCATTTCGTGTAACGTTCTCGACCGATACTCGGTGCTCCTGCAATCACAAATTGGTGGTTTGGAAATTGAGAGGCAACTTCAACAAAAAGCGGGAGCATTTTTTTAATCTCTTGAATCCGACTTCCCGGCAGAAGGGCAACTAGGGGTTTGTCCTTATCCAGATTATTTGCTGAAAGGAAGTTTTTGTTTTTAAGATGGCTGGGAATGTATTCCATAAGAGGATGACCCACGTAATGCACTTGAAACTGGTGTTTCTTTTCAAAGAAAGTTTTTTCAAAAGGTAAAATAACATAAAGTGCATCCAAGCACTGCTTCATCTTTTGGACTCTACTTTCTTTCCATGCCCAAACCTGAGGGCTGATGTAATAATGATTTTTAAATTTCTGAGATTTTGCCCATTGAGCAATCCTCAGATTAAATCCAGGGTAATCAATGTAGATAATAACATCGGGTTGAAACTGTAAAATGTCCTGTTTACAAAAACGGATATTTTTTAAGATGGTAGGCAAATGACGAACCACTTCCCAAAATCCCATAAAAGCAAGGTCTTTGAAATGCTTTACCAAATGGGCGCCCTCTTTTTCCATAAGATCACCGCCCCATGCTCGAAACACCCCATGGGGATCTTGCTTTTTTAAAGCAGCGATCAAGTGTGCACCGTGCAAATCTCCCGAAGCTTCCCCAGAAATAAGATAGTATTTCACCTGTTGGCCTATTAATTCATTTTCAATAAAGCGATAAAGAAGACCGTTAGCATGGATATTGCGACGATGCCCGCTGCAAAAGGAACTTTATTTTTACGCAATGCAATAAAAAATAAAGGAAGGTTGATCAAAGCAGCCATGGATATTAAACCTCCAAGTCTTTTTTGCTCATGCAAATAAAAAATGGAATCCTCTAGCGAGGCATCGGAAAGAAAGAAAATAAGCAGAATTACCCCAAAACTAGTCCATAACAAGCCGGTTAACATTCCCCAAAAAAAGTATTTATCTTTTAAAAATTCCATGTGTTTAATTGTTGAATACTGTGATGTGCCGTCAAATCAAATTGCGTAGGAACGATGGAAATAAAGCCTTCTTTTAAAGCCCATTCGTCGGTATCTTCCCCTTTGTCTTCATTTACAAAAGCTCCTGTAAGCCAATAGTATTCTCGGCCCATAGGATTGGTTCTTTTATCAAACTTCTCAACCCAACACGCCTTGGCTTGCCTACAGATTTTAATTCCTTTGATTTCTTCTTCTTTCAGTTTAGGGAAATTTACATTCAAGACCACATCTTTCGGAATCCCGTTGGTCAAGGCTTCAAGGGTTATTTTTTTAATGTAAGTTCTCAGCGGATTGAAATCGGCATTCCAATTAAAATCCAAAAGAGAAAAACCAATGGCAGGAATACCTTCAATCCCGGCTTCCATAGCAGCACTCATTGTACCGGAGTAAATAACATTGATCGAAGAATTGGAGCCGTGGTTGATGCCCGAAACACACAGATCGGGTTTGCGACCCAAAAGCTCGTTGACAGCCAACTTTACACAGTCTGCAGGCGTTCCAGAACAACTGTATTCCAATTGAGGACCCTCGGCTATGGTGATTTTTTCACAATGTAGGGTAGAGTTTATGGTGATGGCATGTCCCATCGCAGATTGGGGACTGTCAGGAGCCACAACAACAACCTCTCCAATTTCATTCATGATTTCTATCAAGGTGCGAATTCCAGGAGCGGTAATACCGTCGTCGTTGGTTACTAAAATTAAAGGTCTTTTTTTCATAAATGTCTTGAACTGCTAAGGTAAGGAATCTTTTTCCCCTTTGGTTTTAAAACAATATTAACAAAACTGTTTTCAAATATGTTTATCTTTAGACAGTAAAAAAAAATACTATGCGCTCTTTTATTTTGCCTTTATCGCTTATTCTAGTTAGCGGACTGCTTTTCGGATTTAGTTTAAAAGAAGAAGATCCCAATAAAGACAAACTTTTGTTGGAAATCATTTCTTATGTACTTGAACGAGGTCATTTTAGTCCCAAAGACATCAATGACAGCTTTTCTGAAAATGTGTACATGAATTATTTAAACGATTTAGACGGGCAACACCGTTTTTTTCTTCAATCGGATATTAATTCTTTTGAGTCTTTTAAATACCAAATTGACGATCAGATCAAAAACACAGAACTGTCCTTTTTCGATTTGACCTACAACAAACTCATCCAGCGGATGGATCAGGTAGAAGCATTTTACGAAGAACTTCTGGACAATCCCTTTGATTTTTCTAAAAAAGAGGAAATTGATTTGGATTTTGAAACGGCTCCTTATGCTTCAAATTTATCGGAATTAAAGCAGCTTTGGAGAAAACGATTTAAGTTGAACGCACTGCAAAACTTCACTTCCAAAAAAGACGATGAGAGAAAGCAAGCGGAAAAAGACTCCACTTTTATCCCCACTTCAGATATTGAACTCGAATTAAAAGCCAGAGAAGACATCAAAGAAAACATGAGTAATTTATTTGAAAATTACGATGACTTTAAAAGAAAAAATTGGTTTTCGGTTTACGTAAATGCTATCGTACTTCAGTTTGATCCGCATACAAATTATTTGGCTCCTAGTGATAAAGAGCGTTTTGACACCAGCATGTCCGGTAAGTTTGAAGGAATTGGTGCACGATTGAGCAAAAGAAATCAGCAAGTAAAAATAGTTGAGGTCATTTCCGGAGGGCCGGTCTGGAGAGACGAACTTTTGGAAATTGGTGATGCCATACTCAAAGTGGGTCAAGAAGGGGAAGAACCCGTAGATATTTCAGGGATGGTGTTAGACGATGCCGTTAAGCTAATTAAAGGCCCCAAAGGAACTCGAGTCTATTTAACCGTTCGAAGAGTGGACGGTACCGTAGAGGCAGTTAGTGTAACCCGTGATGTTGTTCAGCTCGAAGAAACCTACGCCAAATCTTCTCTTATTAAAGACGCAACAGGGAATTATGGTCTAATTAATCTCCCAAAATTTTACATCAACTTTGAAGATTACAACGAGCGCAATGCAGCCATAGATGTAAAGAAAGAATTGGAGCAATTGAAAAGAAATAATGTTAAGGGAATTATCCTTGACCTTAGAAATAATGGCGGTGGATCACTTAAAACCGTAGTGGACATGACGGGCTATTTCATCAAAGAGGGTCCAGTGGTTCAAGTTAAAAGTACAGGAGGGAGAAAAGAAGTATTAGAAGATACCGACCCTAGTGTGGTTTGGGATGGGCCTCTTGTGATCTTGGTTAATGAATTTTCTGCATCGGCCTCCGAAATTCTTGCAGCGGCTTTACAAGATTACAAACGTGCCATAGTGCTGGGAAGCAAACAGACTTTCGGAAAAGGAACCGTTCAAAATATTTTTGATCTTAATCGAATGATCAGTGGAGGTACTTATGGCGATTTCGGAGCGCTAAAAGTTACTACAGACAAGTTCTATCGGATCAATGGACTATCTACTCAATTGGAAGGAGTAAAAAGTGATATCGTTTTTCCAGATCGGTATGCTTTGGTAGATATGGGAGAAAAAGACCAAGACAATCCCCTCTCTTGGGATCGAATTACGCCAGCCTCATACACCCCCTTGCCAACATTTAATAATTACGACTATTCTGTAGAACGAAGTAAACAACGATTGGAAGAGAACCCCTTTGTTGCCCTTATTAATGAGCAAGCAGCGTGGATAAAGAAGCAACAAAACGATTCGCATTATTTTTTAGATTATGAATCGTTTAAATCTAAAAGAGATTCTAGTAGAACGTATTCCGATCGCTTTAAAAAGATAACAGAGTTTGAATCTGATTTGGAATTTCAATGGCTTCCCGATGCAGTTTCAACAGAAGCTCCAAATGAAGATTTGATTGAAAAAAGAAAACGTTGGGAAGTGTCTTTAAAGAAGGATTTGTACATTTCTGAAGCAGTTGAAATTTTAAAAGACCTATCCCACCAAATCAACCTGGGCAAGCCTATTGCACAGGTTAAAGACAATTAGCCTTGGAGTTAAAGCGCTTCTTAAAACGCTTTAAAAGTGATGTTTGGGCGCTAGGGAGCACGCTTTTTATTTTACTCATTGCCTTAGTTGCTTTATTCGCCTATGTACTGGCCCCAGACAATACCCAATTCGCCAATCAGATGCATTTGTCGATCCATTCTAAACCTCCTGGATTTTCGTGTCAAATGCTTTTAATTCCAAGATCAAGTGAAAATGAAGAAACGTCTTTTTTAAGCGGAAGATTAAACACCAATGAAGAAATTCCAATTAGTGAGATCCGATGGTCAGCTTCCAGTCTAGAATTTAAAAGATACGGCAACGCCACAGACTATTTTGAAACAATTTCATTTGATCAGTTTGAAGGGCTTAGTACTCAGCAAGAAATAGCTTCTCAATACCTCTACACAAAAAGATTCTTACTTGGAACAGACAAATACGGACGTGATTTGTTGAGCAGACTTCTGGTAGGTTCCCGTATTTCGATTTCCATCGGGTTTGTTGCGGTTTTTATTTCTTTAACAATAGGGGTGTTTTTGGGTGCTGTGGCCGGTTATTTGGGAGGCTGGGTAGATCGCCTCATCTTGTGGCTAATTAATGTAGTATGGTCGGTTCCTACGCTTCTTATGGTCATTGCCATTACCTTAGCCTTGGGAAGAGGCTATTGGCAAGTTTTCGTTGCTGTAGGACTCACCATGTGGGTCGATGTAGCCCGTTTGGTGCGGGGTCAAGTAAAATCGATCAAGGAAGCCCTTTACATTCAGGCAGGTACTGTATTGGGGTTTTCTAAGACAAGAATTTTGATAAAGCACATTTTACCCCTAGTCGTTGCGCCTTTAATTGTAATTTCAGCAGCCAATTTTGCCAGTGCTATTTTGATGGAAAGCGGGTTGAGTTTCTTGGGAATTGGTGCTCAGCCTCCTATGCCCAGTTGGGGTGGGATGGTAAAAGATCACTTCCGATACTTATTGTTGGGAAAACCCTATTTGGCAATACTTCCAGGTCTTGCGATAATGACCCTTGTTTTGGCTTTTATGACCTTGGGGAATAGTCTGAGAGATATTCTGGATGTGAAAAATTAAGTAGAGAGACGCTGAGAGTCAAAATTCAAGTAAATAAACAGCATCAGGCTAAACGCCATTAAACTAGATCCTCCATAGCTGATAAAGGGCAGCGGAATTCCAACGGTAGGTACCAAGCCAAGCGTCATTCCTATGTTGACAAAAAAGTGCATAAATAGCATGCTGGCAAAAGCATAAGAAAAGATACGCTTGTAGGAACTATTTTGTTTTTCGGAACGGGAAACAATTCTAAAAATCAGCAGTGTAAAAAGAATAATTAGAAAACTGCTTCCTAAAAACCCCCATTCTTCACCTATGGTACTGAAAATGTAGTCGGTTTGCTGTTCGGGAACAAAATCACCTTTGGTTTGGGTGCCATTTAAGAATCCTTTCCCTGAAAACCCTCCGGATCCAATAGCAATTTTGGATTGATTGATGTTGTATCCAATTCCTTTAGTATCGGTTTCTAAACCCAAAATGATGTTGAAACGATCTCGATGGCGTTGTTCAAAAACAGAATTGAAAATAAAATCTACAGAAAAGGAGAAGAAAATACTAGCACCAACTAAAATTAAAAAAAGCTTTAGTTTGTTTTTTGATTTTTTCAGTACGTTAAAAATGACAAATAAAATCAATGCAATAACTCCGCTCACCGTTAATGGACTAAAAAGTAATGTAACAATAAAAATTGCAATGAGGCCTAGACCGAAATAAAGCCAACGTAAATCAACCCCTTCGCGAATAAGAACAAAAAAAAGTCCAAAGAAAACCAAAGCTGAGCCCGCATCGGGTTGAAGTACAATCAATACCACCGGAACTAAAACAAGAAGCAGGGCCCTAAAAAGGTGACTTGTTTTACGGATATCTGTTTGTATTTCACTCAAATATGCAGCAATGACAAGTGCTGTTGTGATTTTAGCAAATTCTGCAGGTTGCAAACCGAATCCGCCGATTTTGTACCAGGAAGTAGCTCCAGAAATTGTTTGTCCAAAAAAGAACAATCCAATTAGACTCAGCAGAGAAAGTCCGTAAAATACATAGCTTAGATGTTCAAAAAAATTGGATTTGATTAACAATATGAATGGAAGCGTGAAGAGGCAAGCAGTAAAAATCCAAAACTGTTTTCCTGCAATACCTGCAGGGTTCCATAAAGACAAGGTACTGTCATCGAAAGTAGTAGAATAAATATTGATTAATCCAAAGCCCACCAAAGCCAGATAAATCAAAATACTCATCCAATCTAAACGAAAAAAAACATTGTTATTCATTGATTTCAAATGGCTTTCCAGACAAGGGTTTCATGTATTCATCCATCAGACTACCGTTGACCATTCTGTTTTCAAGCCAACTTCTTTTGACCTCACCCTTTAAATATTTTTCTATCATCAGGCTGGCTATGGGTGCTGCCCATCGTCCGCCCCAATATCCATTTTCGACAAATACGGCAAGAGCAATTTTGGGATTTTCTTTGGGCGCAAAAGCGATAAAAATGGAGTGATCTGTAAGTTGGGTTTTAGCTCCATCTAGCCGAATAAAATTTTCTGCCGTACCGGTTTTACCACAAACTTCAATTCCGGGTATTTTAGCAATACGGGCAGTTCCCATTTCTACTACTTGATGCATGCCTTCAATGACTGTTTCAAAATGGCGCGCCTCAATAAAAGTTTCGTTTTTTGGAAATAAAGAATCCTTCAGGGTATCATTTTTGGGTAGGGTAAAATGAGGTTTGATAAAATATCCTCTATTTGCAATTGCGGCAGTAAAATTTGCCATTTGAATGGGAGTGGTCAGCACTTCCCCTTGCCCAATGGCATTTGATATTACTGTTGTTGGGCCCCAACTTCCTTTTCGGTACCAACGGTCGTAGTAAGAACTATTAGGAATAAATCCTTTTTTCCCTATCGGAAGATCGTAACCCAAGTAATCTCCCAACCCAAATCGTTTTAAATAATCCCTCCATCGATCAAGGCCAGCGGCAGTTGTTGAGTCGTTTTCTAAAATGTTTACATAAGTTTTAGCAAAGTAGCTGTTACAGGAGTTGTAAATCCCTCTTAACAAATTGTTGGAAGTACCAATGGGGCAATGACATTTCATAAAAGCACCTCTGGCGTAATAATGCCCTTGATTACACGAAAAAAGAGTTTTGGGTGTAATTACATTTTCTTGAAGTGCAATGAGTGCGTTGAGCGTTTTGAATGGAGAACCCGGTGCATATTCAGCTTGCAGACCCCTGTCAAACAATGGTTTTGCGATGGTATCCTTTACAAGTTTTCTAAAATTTTTAGAGCGGTCACTTCCAAGAAGGACATTGGGGTCATAACTAGGTGCAGTAACCAAAGCTAAAACTTCACCGGTAGCGGGTTCGATAGCAACAATCCCTCCCCTTTTATTTTGCATCAATTCCGCTCCATAAGCTTGAAGCTGGGCATCTATGGTCAAATTTAGATTTTTTGCAGCTTCTGCTTTGGTGTCAAACGAACCCTCTTCATAGGGACCAATGATTCTATTGAATCGATCCTTTTGAAAAAATCGAAATCCCTTTTTTCCTCTAAGTTCAGACTCGTAGGTTTTTTCTATTCCTTGACGACCAATCATCTCACCCAGATCGTAATCGGTTTTATTTTTTAATTCGGAAGGATTAATTTCACTCGTGTAGCCCAGAATATTTGATGCAAGGGGTAAATTGTAGTCTCGGATGGTTTTTTTCTGAAAATAGAATCCTGTGTATTTCCATATTTTCTCTTGAAAAAGTGCTTGTTTTTCTTTACTTACTTGGCGAGAAATAACAGAGGGTCTTTTGGAGGAAAATCGTTTGGCTTTACCTAGGCGATTCTCTAGTTCTTCTTTATCAATCTCTAAAAAAGAAATTAACTCAAGGGTGTCAAAGGAGATTGTATTTTCGGGAATGACCATCAAATCGTAAACAGGTTGATTTGCCACCAAAAGGACTCCGTTTCTATCGTAAATAAGTCCTCTTGTAGGATAAATGGGTCTTTTTTCAACCGCATTGTTGAGGGACAATTCATTGTAATCTGAATTGAAAATTTGGAGCGAGAGCAATTGAATGAGAAACATCAAAGAGCTTCCCAGTGTAAAACTCAATAAAACAAACTTTCTGATCATTTTTTAGTGGGGTAAAAGCTAATTGTAATCCCCATTAAAATTAGTGAAATTATTGAAGTGAGTAACGTATTTTTTACAATATGGTAGAGGGCATCAATACTGTAAAAAACGATTGTAAAGTAAAGTAATTGATGGAGAAGAACGAGTAGTACCAAATAAATTAGCTTGTTTAGAATTCTGTTGTCGCTGAAATAGCTTTGGGGAGTTTCCATAGTATTTCCAAACGCGTAGCGAATGATAAAAGGTCGTATGAAACCTATCGTAAGTGTTGCAATGGTATGTGCGCCACCTGACTGTGAGAGTAGATCTATTGAGAAGCCCAGTAAAAAGGAAAGGGCTATCAGTATGGTTTGATTACTTTCAAAGCGATAAAAAACAAAAAATAACAAATAGATTATTGGATTTATTGTCTTAAAAACATGCAAGTGGTTAAAGACCATGACTTGTGCTAAGACGAGGACGACAAAAGAAACTACAGAAACGAGGGGAAAGGATTTCATTGAGGAAGTTTCTTTTTAAGCGATTGGAGTTCTTGAAAATCAATATTTTCTAAAATGTAAACGTAGTAAACCTGTGATAGGTCATTGAGAAGTGAGGCTTCAATAGAGTAGTAACCACTGCCTTGTATTTTTTCAAGTTTTGTAACCTTACCTACGGGAATACCAAGAGGGAAATAAGACGACATTCCACCCGTAACAATTGTGTCTCCCACACTAATATTTGCATTGGACACGACGTCTTCGATCAGGAATTTAGTAGGATCTTTACCCGACCATACCAACGAACCAAATGCAGGACTTTTGTTTGTCCGAACATTGATTTTTAGGTCTTGGTGTAAAAGGGAGATAACATTTGAATAATTTGGAGTTACAGAATGTACCACTCCTACAATTCCATTTTTCGAAATCACTCCCATTTCAGGTTGAATACCCTGTTTTGAACCCATATCAAGAGTCAAAAAATTACGTTGGTTATTAAAACTATTCTTGAGTACGTTAGCCTTTTTTACCTTAAATGGAAATCGTTTGGGTTTTTCTAATGCTTCAGGATAAAGAGGAATAAGGGGTGAGGTCAATTCCCTCGATTTGAGTTGTTTGTTTTCCTCAAGCAGTTGCTGGTTAACCTTTTTAAGGTTGAAATAGTGGCTTAGTCCATCTTTGATTTCATAGATTTTTGCCGAAAAGTAGAAACCGTATTTTTCAATAGTGTATTGGTGAAAGGGACTTTGATTGAATGAAAAAGCAATGGAGAGACCAAGTAAAAAAAAATAGAGAATTGGATTTCTAAATTGGAGAAGCGCATTGAGGATTCGCTGCATACCAAGCTTATTTAATCAAAACAGTTTTAAAACGTTCCGTGTTTTTTAATGCAATTCCTGTACCTCTTACTACAGCTTGAAGCGGATCTTCAGCTACGTAGATGGGCAGGTCCGTTTTTTGAGAAAGGCGTTTATCAAGTCCTCTTAAAAGGGCACCTCCTCCAGCAAGATAGATTCCCGTATTGTAAATATCGGCTGCTAATTCGGGAGGAGTTTGAGACAAAGCCTCCATGATTGCATCTTCTATGCGTAAGATTGATTTGTCTAAAGCTTTTGCAATTTCGCCATGATTAATGATGACTTGTTTCGGTTTTCCAGAGAGCAGATCTCGTCCTTGTACAGACATTTCCTCAGGCGGATTGTCTAGTTCTTCCATTACACTCCCAACGATAATTTTAATTTTTTCAGCGGTTCTTTCACCTACGTAAAGATTGTGTTTACTCCGCATGTAATTGATGATGTCACTGGTAAATACATCACCCGCAATTTTGATTGACTTATCACAAACAATACCGGATAGGGCTATGATGGCGATTTCTGTTGTTCCTCCTCCAATATCTACAATCATATTTCCCTTAGGCTGCATGATGTCAATTCCAATACCTATGGCAGCCGCCATGGGTTCATGAATCAGGTAAACTTCTTTGCCGTTTACCCGTTCTGCGGATTCTTTAACGGCTCGCATTTCCACTTCAGTAATCCCTGATGGAATACAAATAACCATTCGTAAGGAAGGTGAAAAAAACCGACGATTCAGACTAGGAACGCTTTTTATCAAACGATTAATCATCTGTTCAGATGCATTAAAGTCTGCAATTACTCCATCTTTTAATGGTCGAACAGTTCGAATATTTTCATGGGTTTTCCCTTGCATCATATTGGCCTCTTGACCTATTGCAATGACTTTATTAGTGGTTCGGTCAATAGCAACAATTGAGGGACTGTTTACAACGACCTTGTCGTTATGAATAATTAGTGTATTTGCTGTCCCTAAATCAATTGCAATTTCGTCTGTAAATAATCCCATTTTTGATATTGTATTTTATAAAATTATGAATTAATGTTTAAAGTGACGTACTCCTGTAAAAACCATTGTCATTTTATGTTTATCACAATAGGAAATGGAGTCTTGATCTTTAATGGACCCACCCGGTTGAATAACCGCTTTGACCCCTTCGTTATTTGCTATTTCAACACAGTCAGGAAAAGGGAAAAAGGCATCACTTGCCATTACAGCAGCATCCAATTCAAAACCAAAACTCTTGGCTTTGTTAATGGATTGGTGAAGGGCATCAACCCTAGAGGTTTGTCCTGTACCGGACGCGAGCAGTTGTTGGTTTTTAGCTAAAATGATGGTATTAGACTTGGTGTGCTTACATATTTTTGAGGCAAAGATCAAATCATCAATTTCAGCAGAAGAAGGTGCAATTTTGGTAACGGTTGTAAGGTCTTCTTTTGTGTCTGTTTTGGCATCTTTATCCTGAACAAGATAACCGTTCAGACAAGTTCGGACCGTCTGGTTAGCTAAAGAAGTTTCTTTCTGGACTAACAAAATTCGATTTTTCTTCTTTTTTAGTAATTCGAGTGCTTCGGGTTCATAGTCTGGCGCAATGACAACTTCACAAAAAAGTTGATGTATTGCTTCTGCTGTATTCAGATCTAGAACTTTATTGCAAATTAAAACCCCTCCGAAGGCGGAAACAGGATCAGCTGCAAGAGCATCGCTGTAAGCTTGGGCTAATGAATTTCTTACTGCAAAACCACAGGCATTGTTGTGCTTTAAAATACCAAAAGCGGGTTTGCCATCGTAAAATTCAAGCATTAGATTTACTGCAGCATCAATATCCAAAAGGTTGTTGTAAGAGATTGCCTTTCCGTGAACCTGCTCTAGCAGTTCATCAAGAGCCCCAAAAAAACGTCCTTGTTGATGCGGATTTTCACCATATCGTAGAATTTTTGATTCTCCTACGCTTAGTTTTAAACGTGCATTACTGGTATCAAAATGGTTGAAAATTGCGGAGTCGTAATGGGAAGAAGTGTGAAAGGCTTTAACGGCAAATTCCTTTCTTTTTTCCAGATCCGGAGCACCTTCAGAAGCCTGATACACCTCAATGAAA
The DNA here is from genome assembly GCA_029243165.1 of Flavobacteriaceae bacterium. Lineage (GTDB taxonomy): Bacteria > Bacteroidota > Bacteroidia > Flavobacteriales > Flavobacteriaceae > MS024-2A. Next base: position 55,099 of record JAQWSN010000014.1, on the reverse strand, counting down.
GAAGCGTAGTCTTCTTTGTTTGAAATACAAAATACATCGTTAAAATTTTTGGCTGTCGCTCGGATCAAAGCAATTCCTCCAATGTCTATTTTTTCAATGATTTCACTTTCTGTTGCATTTCCCGCAACTGTTTTTTCAAAAGGATAAAGATCAACAACAATTAAGTCCAATGCAGGAATCTCAAATTGTTCCAATTCCGACTGATCGCTCTCTACATGGCTTCGATTTAATATTCCGCCAAAAACTTTAGGATGCAATGTTTTCACTCGTCCTCCCAAAATTGAGGGATACCCAGTAAGATCTTCAACTGCATTAACACTATGACCCAAGTCACGAATAAATTTTTCGGTACCTCCTGTAGAATACAATTGAACCCCGTTTGCAACAAGTATTTCGATTAAGGGTTCTAATCCTGTTTTATCGAAAACGGATATGAGAGCCGTTTTAATTTTTTTTTGATTCATAGCTTTAAAGTTGTTTTAATAAATTGCCGTAGGTAGCAGAAACCAGTTTACATACGGAACTTAAAAGTTCTTCATCTTCTTTAGAAAAAGGATTAGGGGTTTTGGAATCAATATCAATTTGACCAATGTTTTTGTCTTCTAAAAAAAGAGGCACTACAAGCTCGGAACGGACATCAACACTGCATGCAATGTAATTATCTTGTGCCTTGACATCGGGCACTACAAAATTTTCGTTAGAAAGGGCAACTTGACCACAAATTCCCTTTCCAAACGGAATGGAAGTGTGTTCTGTTGGAGTTCCGCTGAAGGCTTTCAGGTGAAGCATCTGATTTTCAAAATCTGAAAAATAGAACCCAACCCAATCGTAGGCTTTTAGATTATTTTTTAGGTGGTCGCAGATAGAATTTAAGCCGCGCTGAACTGAGCTATACTCCTTTTTGAGGAGTTTTGAGATTTGTTGTAAAATTTCTGCGTGATCAGCTGTGCTCATAGGTGACAAAAGTAAGTATTAAATCGCTCAATACGAGCAATTTGTTTTGAGATTTCACATGCCTATTTTTGTTTAACTAACATTTAACTCAATAGCTACTTAAAACTGCTTAAAATTTAAGATTTTTGAAAAAAAATTATGGAACAACAATTGCATATTCAGGGCATGACTTGCCAAAACTGCAGGGAGGGAGTCATGGGAAAATTAAATTCCATTGAGGGGGTTTTTGAAGCTGAGGTTTCCTTGGAAACTGGAAAAGTTATTCTAAAAGTAGATAATCAGATCCCTTTGAACTATTTAAGTGAAATTTTGGGAAAAAAATATCAAATTTCAAACTTTGAGAAAATGTCATCCGAAGCGGATCAGCAAGTTGAATCAAAGTTAAAAGCATTGTTTCCTCTTTTTCTGATTTTTGGCTATTTGATTTCTGGGACATTATTTTTATCCTATTTGACTGGAGCCAGTGCCGATCAAATGATGTTGTATTTCATGGGTTTGTTTTTTATCACATTTAGCTTCTTCAAATTTTTAGACTACAGGGGCTTTCCTGCTTCGTTCGCAAGGTATGATCCTCTTGCAAGGAGGAGTCTTTTTTATGCGAAATGCTATCCTTTTCTTGAGACTGCCCTCGGGATTGCATTTTTATTATCCTGGCAACTTCCCTTAGTTCTAGTGGTTACGCTAATTATTTTATCAAGCACCACTTATGGCGTTTTGAATTCCCTTTTAAACAAATCTGCCATTCAGTGTGCGTGTCTAGGAACCGCCTTAAAACTTCCAATGACCGAAGCTACTTTGATCGAAAATGGAATCATGATCATCATGTCTTGTATTTTGATTTTAGGCTATGTTTTATAAAAATTGTAAATTTGCATCATGAATAAAAAACAATTTAGTAGTCTTATTCTTGCCTTAATGATTTTGGGTACTCGAGTGGGCTTTGCATTGAATGTTCATTATTGTGGTTCTCAGATTGCTGCAATCTCTTTAGCCTCTCATCCTTCTAATTGTGGGATGGAGATGGAAGAAAACGAAAAATTTCCTGAGACTACAAGCTTTACAAAGACTTCTTGTTGTAATGACGATACCCTTCTTTTTCAAAATCACGAACCTCAAAAGTTTGAAAGTGATTCGAGATTAACTTCATTGAGTGTAAATGCGGTTGTTCCTAGTAAAAGTTTTGAACTCCTAAAGGTTTCGATTTCAAATCAAGGGGTACTTCTCAAATGGGTTCCACCCCCTCCGAGGAAAAATAAAATCTATTTATTAAATCACTCTTTTGTTGTTTACGGTTAGTTGAATTTTAGTACACGCTCTAAATTTCTATCTAATCAAAACAACAACAAATGAAATCCATCTTATTATTATTATTGAGTATTAGTTGTCTTTTGGGCTATGCACAGGAGACACTTGAAGGAACCGTTCTAACCAAGGAAGGGTCCAAAGACATCCCGCTAGAAGGGGCAAGTATTTATTGGTTGGATACCCAAGTGGGTGCCACTACCAATGAAAAAGGTTATTTTAAATTAGCCTTTCAAAAATCAACGGATCAATTGGTCATCAGTTTTCTTGGTTTTAAGACAGACACCCTCCGCATACGAGGCCAAAAAACAATCACGCATCTTTTGACCTCTTCAGAAGCAGAGTCTTTAGATGAAGTTACACTTACCCAAAGGCGTAAGGCCATTCAAAAATCGTATTTGGAAGCGCAAAACATTGTTAATGTCAACAGTGCGGAATTATTAAAAGCAGCCTGTTGTAATTTGTCTGAAAGTTTTGAGACCAACCCTTCCATAGATGTTAATTTTTCGGATGCTTTGACAGGAACCAAACAGATAAAAATGTTAGGATTAACCAGTCCATATTTGCTTATTTCTGAGGAAAATATTCCCATGGTTCGAGGCGCTTCTCAGGCTTATGGGTTAACCTTTACTCCAGGAACCTGGATTGAAAGTATTCAAATTACCAAAGGGGCAGGGAGTGTAGTAAACGGTTTTGAAAGTATTGCAGGTCAAATCAATACGGAAATAAAAAAACCGTTTACGGATGTCCCCTTATTTTTAAATCTATTTACCTCGGCCAATGGGAGGCAAGAAATGAATCTTCAAGGCAATAAAAAATGGAATGAGAAATGGAGTACAGGTTTATTTTTGCATGGCAATCAACGAACTCAGTCGATGGATCAAAATGGAGATTCTTTTCTAGATGTTCCTTTAGCAAAACAAGTTAATTTTTTGAATCGTTGGCAATACATTGATGCTGAAAAGGGCTGGGTTGGTTTTGGGAGTATTCGTTGGATGGACGATCAAAAACAAATCGGATCATTGGGTTATGATCCTAATCTAGACCGAAATTCAAATTCAATTTGGGGGAGTGAAATCAAAACACAACGTTTGGATGCATCCTTAAAAGTAGGTTATGTTTTTCCTGAGATTCCTTATCAGAGTTTTGGTTTCCAATCGGCCTACAGCAAGCACTCACAAGAGGCTTATTACGGGACAAGGATTTATGAAATTGATCAAGAAAGTTTGTATGTAAACGTTTTGTTTAATTCGATTATTGGGAATACCAAAAATAAGTTTAAAGCGGGAATCAATGTCGCATACGATAACTATTTCGAGACGGTTGATCAGTTTTATTTTAGTCGAACCGATCGTTCGATCGCTGGATTTTTTGAGTACAGTTATGATAATCTAGACAATTTTAGTTTGGTAGGAGGAATACGCACAGACATTCACAACAACCTTGGAACGTTTGTAACCCCAAGAATCCATGCACGTTTTTTGCCTGACCCTAAAACAATTTTGCGAGCCTCAATTGGTAGTGGACGAAAAGCAGCGAATATTTTTGCTGAAAATCAAACTTTATTTGGAACAAACCGAGTCATTTCGATCATTCAAAATGGAGGAACTATTTACGGTTTAAATCCTGAAAAAGCGTGGAATTATGGAATCAGTATTCGTCAGCTTTTTAATTTAGGGAATGGAAGTGGAGACATTACAGCCGATTATTACATTACGAATTTTACCGATCAAGTAGTAGTGGATTGGGAACAAAAACACCAAATATCATTTTACAATTTGGAAGGCCCTAGCCGAGCGAACAGTTTTCAATTGGCGATAGATTATGCCCCAGTAAAGGCTTTGAGTTTTCGTTTTGCCTACAAAAATTACGATGTAAAGACAACTTATGATTCTGGGTTTTTACAGCGGCCATTACAAGCTCAAAATCGATTTTTTGCCAATATGGGTTGGGAGTCTGAACGCAAAGCAAAAGGATCGCAGTGGCGTTGGGATTTGACCTATCATGCTGTTGGAAAACAACGACTTGTTTCAACTTCTAGAGATGTCAATGGGTCATATTCTCCCTCTTACGGAATTTGGAACAGTCAACTCACCCGAGCGTTACAAACAAATTTCGAAATCTATGCTGGGTTGGAGAATTTTGGAAACTACACGCAAATCAATCCGATTATCGGTTCAGAGAACCCTTTTGGTGCAGATTTTGATACAGCACAAATCTATGCACCAATATTTGGACGCATGATTTATGCCGGATTGAGATGGAATTTATAATTTTAAAAAAAAACAATGATGAAAAAATTAATTTTAGTACTTATGCTGACCTTGCCCATGGGAGTAATGGCTCAAGAAAAACAGAAAAAGAATACCAAAATCTCTTTTGAAGTAAACGGGAATTGTGAGATGTGTAAAAAGCGGATAGAAAAAGCGGCTTTTTCAGTAAAAGGAGTAAAAATGGCAACTTGGGATATCCCCTCCAATATTATTTCGGTACTACACGACCCAAACAAGGCAAGTACTGAAACACTTCAAAAAGCCATAGCAAATGCGGGGCACGATACCCCTATGGCAAAAGCGCCAGATGCTGTTTATGACAAACTTCCTATGTGTTGTTTGTATAATCGGGAGAAGAAGGATTAGTTTAAATAAAGGCGGATCAGAAAGGATCCGCCTTTACAATTTTCATCCAACTTTTCCATTTACATAAGCAACAGCCCCTCCGAGAACTGCAGTCATCAGACCACCGATGATAATTTCTTCAATAATAGCCATGGGTTTGAATTCCCAATTCATAAAGAAATACCAGACCATTGCATAAAGAATTCCCATAACGAGTCCTGCGGTAAACCCTGTTTTAAAACTGGTTAGCTGCGCCAATTTGCAAAAAACATAAGCAATAAGGAATGCGTAAAACAAGCATCCTAGAAAAATAAATAACATGGACTCTTCGCCTGTTGATTTTTCAGGGAGGATGAATCCGTAGACCAACCATCCTAAAAGATAATAAACGATGGTGCCTACAATACCAGAAAGTAAAATTTTTTTTGTCATGATAATAAGATTAGGTTCCTTTAAAGATATTAAATTTTAATGAAATCAAAAAAGGCTGCCCATGGGCAGCCTTTTATTTGATCGAAAATGAATTTTACATCATTCCGGGCATTCCGCCGCCGCCCATTGGTGGGGGAGCTGGAGCCTCTTCTTTAATATCAATTAATGCACATTCTGTAGTGAGAATCATACCTGAAACTGAGGCCGCATTTTCCAAGGCCACACGAGTTACTTTTTTAGGATCAATGATTCCTTCTTTCAGCATGTCAACATAAGAACCTTCTTTAGCATTGTAACCGAAGTTATCTTTACCTTCAGCTACTTTGGAAACAACAACAGAGCCTTCTCCTCCAGAGTTTTCTACGATGGTACGCAACGGCGATTCAACAGCTTTGTTGATGATTTGGATACCTGTGGCTTCGTCAGCATTTTCAGATTTAAGTTGATCTAAAACTTTTTTAGCATTGAGAAGAGCAACTCCACCTCCAGCTACAATACCCTCTTCAACAGCGGCTCGGGTAGCGTGAAGTGCATCATCCACACGATCTTTCTTTTCTTTCATTTCAACTTCTGAAGGCGCACCTACATAAAGTACAGCAACTCCTCCAGAGAGTTTTGCAAGACGTTCTTGAAGTTTCTCTTTGTCGTAGTCAGAGGTTGTTGACTCAATTTGAGCTTTAATCTGACTGACTCTTGCCTGGATATCGTCGCCGGAACCGTTACCATTTACCACGGTAGTATTGTCTTTATCGATAGTCACTTTTTCAGCTGTTCCGAGCATTTCAAGAGTTGTATTTTCAAGGGTAAATCCTCTTTCTTCTGAAATTACAGTACCCCCCGTTAGGATGGCAATGTCTTCTAACATTGCTTTTCTTCGGTCTCCAAAACCAGGAGCTTTTACTGCTGCAATTTTCAATGCTCCACGAAGTTTATTTACAACAAGTGTTGCCAAAGCTTCGCCATCAACATCTTCTGCGATTACTAAAAGAGGTTTCCCTGTTTGTGCTACGGGTTCAAGAACAGGAAGTAAATCCTTCATCGTAGAGATCTTTTTGTCATACAAAAGGATGTAAGGGGTTTCAAGATCAGCTTCCATTTTTTCTGAATCTGTAACGAAATAAGGAGAGAGGTATCCACGGTCAAATTGCATTCCTTCTACTACGTCAACATAAGTATCGGTTCCTTTTGCTTCTTCAACAGTAATGACTCCTTCTTTGCCCACTTTTTCAAAAGCTTCTGTGATAAGGCCTCCTATGGTAGAATCATTATTTGCAGAAATACTTGCAACTTGATTGATTTTTTCTGAAGAATCACCTACTGCAACAGCTTGTTCGCCCAGGGTTTCAACAATGGCTTCAACAGCCTTGTCAATTCCTCTCTTAAGATCCAAAGGATTGGCTCCGGCAGCTACATTTTTAAGACCTTCTTTTACGATGGCTTGTGCTAGAATAGTTGCTGTGGTTGTTCCATCTCCAGCAAGGTCGTTGGTTTTAGAAGCAACTTCTTTAACCATTTGAGCTCCCATATTTTCAAGAGCATCTTCTAATTCAATTTCTTTAGCTACTGTAACTCCATCTTTCGTGACTTGTGGGGCTCCAAAAGCTTTTCCAATAATAACATTACGACCTTTAGGTCCTAAGGTTACTTTTACTGCATTGGCAAGTGCATCAACACCGCGTTTGATGCCATCTCTTGCTTCAATATCAAATTCTATTTTTTTTGCCATTGTGTTTTAATTTTTAAATGATTTAGACAATTGCTAAAATGTCGCTTTCTTTCATGATTAGGTAATCTTTACCCTCGTGTTGTAGTTCAGTTCCAGCGTATTTACCGTACAAAACGCTGTCGCCTACTGCAACAGTGATAGGGTTGTCTTTTGTTCCACTTCCGATTGCGACTACAGTTCCTTTTTGAGGTTTTTCTTTCGCTGTATCTGGGATGAAGATACCAGAAGAAGTTTTGGTCTCGGCAGCAGCGGGTTCTACTAGAACACGATCTGCTAAAGGCTTAATACTTATTTTACTCATGATTGATTTTTTGTTTTGAATTTATTTTTCAGAAACCGTGCCACATAAAAAGTGTATGACAAGTTGTACTTTTTGGTGTCAGCGTGTCAGTAATAATTAGACGGAAGATTTCTGGTTAGTCTTAGTCGGAAGTTGGTAATTCTGGAATTTCGGTATTCCCTTCAGGTACAACTTCTTGGTTTTCAGGAATTGTCTCAGGAATGGTTTGTTCTATGGCCCCGTCTTGTAACAGTTTTGAGTCTTGGTTTGCTCCACCTGAATTTAATGTTACGTTTGAAATTAAAATTAGTACTAGGAGCAAACTAGCGAGAATCCATGTACTTCGGTCCAAAAAGTCAGAAGTTTTTTGAACTCCTCCTACTTGTTGTGAACCACCACCAAAAGAAGAGGAGAGTCCCCCGCCCTTAGGATTTTGTACCATGACAACTAAAACAAGTAAAAAACACACTGCGATGATTAGGACGATAAAGATTGAAAATGTACTCATGCGTTTATTCTTTCAGTTTTTGTATGCGTTTGATCTCTTTTATTTGGTCTGCAAAGAAACTATTTTTTTCTGGATATTTCAAACTCAAAATTTGATAGGCTTGAAGTGCGTTTTCAAATTTCTTTTGTTTGACGAATACCTTAGCTAAAGTTTCCGTCATTAATTCATCTGTTGAAGCCCAACTTTTAGAACTCAAATCGTCCTTATTGGCAGTTTCTTTATTGGGTTTTTTTCTTTTCTTTTCCAGAAAAGTATCAAATAATTCAAATTTTTCGTTGATCTTATTAGGTTGATTTGTGTTGCTTTTAAAGTAATTTGCCCAACCTGAAAAAGGAAGTTCTTTTGGAATTTTATTTTCTTGTTTTACAACTTGAGTTGTAGTAGGAGTTTTCTTTTTCCCCTTCTTCTTTGGTTTGATCACTTCCGTTTTCGGCTGATCGGATTTGATTGTACTATTGGGATTTTCTAAAAACTCATAAAGCAATTGTCTCTCATAAGTTGCTATGGCTGTTTGTGATAAGGTTTTGTCATAGCTTTCAGGCTGATGTTGTTCTACACTTTTGAGAAAATACGGTTGAACCAAATGAAAGTGAGGATACTTTTTGACTAGCTGCTCTAATGTTTTGAAATGTTTCTGTTTGGAAGGGTCAAAGTCCTCCAAAAAAGAAATTAGACGAGAAGCGTTATCAATTACCATTTGGCTAGCGTATCGTTAAATATGTCTTGTGTGATGCGATCAAAAATTTCTTTATGGGCAGCGTCTTTAACATCATAAACTTGAAGTCCCGCAGGGAAGTCATAAAAAAAGGAGTAGGTTTTAGAAAAATCATCCTCTTCAATTTTAGTATTAATAAATCGAAAAGCAACAGACATTTTCAGCCTGTTTTGTGCTGCGGTAATTTCAGCTGTGGCTGACATTGGTGTGACACTGTATTCTGTAATTTCTCCTTCATAGATCAGTTGACCGTCTGAAGTGACCAAGTCCAAATTAGTTTGGTTCATGATTAGGTCTTGCAAGGCGTTGGTGAATTCATTGTCCAGTCCGGGTTCTATCGTTGATCCCGGTCTGTTTCCTGCTTGATTTTCAAAGAAATTGACTTGAAAAGTAGTAACCCCGGGAGGAATAGAAGCTCCCGTAAAAGAGTAGATACCACATCCCTGAATCAAGAGAGAACACAGCAATAATACTCCACCAAAAAGCTTATTTTGTCTCAATTTCATTAAGGTCATATTGTTTAATTTTTCGATAGAGGGTTCTTTCTGAGATGCCCAATTCTTTGGCAGCCAGTTTTCGTTTTCCGTTACACCTGAGTAGTGCCTGTTTGATCATTTCCAATTCTTTAGCTTGGAGAGAAAGGGGTTCTTCTTCCTCTATGGTTTCTGCATAAGCGTATTTGTCAACAGTTTCAGCTTGAGAGATTTCAGGAACTTTTGGTTCTAACGTTGCTACATTAAAAGCATCTTCTTCAACTTGCTTAGAGTCTACAGATTCTTTACCATAAATCTTTTCAATTAAACCTTGATTTTTTTCTTGGACCCCTTCTGAGCTTCCGTTGTTCATTAAATCCAAAGTTAATTTTTTAAGGTCGTTTAAGTCATTTTTCATATCAAAAAGAACCTTGTACAATATTTCCCTTTCTGAGGAAAAATCACTTTCCTTTTCTTTTTTACCGATAAGAGCAGGAAGCTGTTTATCTCTATTTGGGAGGTAGGACCTTATCGTTGCCGCATTAATTTTTCTTTCTTGTTCCAGAACAGATAATTGCTCTGCTACATTACGAAGTTGTCTAATGTTTCCACTCCATCGATATTCGGTCAATAAGGCTTGAGCATGCGAATCCAATTGAAGTGGGGGCATGTGGTATTTTTGCGCAAAATCGGAGGCAAATTTTCTAAATAACAATACAATATCTTCTTTTCTTTCACGAAGAGGCGGGAGTACAATTTCAACGGTACTCAGACGATAATACAAATCTTCTCGAAATTTTCCTTTTTCGATAGCTTCCATCATATTCACATTGGTGGCAGCCACAATCCGTGCGTTGGTTTTTTGAACTTTAGACGAGCCAACTTTTATGAATTCACCTGTTTCTAAAACTCGTAAAAGTCGTACCTGAGTGGGTAATGGGAGCTCGCCTACTTCGTCTAGAAAAATAGTCCCTCCGTCGGCAACCTCAAAATAACCTGATCGGGTTTGGGTAGCCCCTGTAAAGGCTCCTTTTTCATGACCAAATAATTCGCTGTCTATTGTTCCCTCAGGGATGGCACCGCAGTTTACGGCTATGTATTTTGAATGTTTACGGTGTGAAAATTGATGGATAATTTTGGGAATGTTTTCTTTACCAACACCACTTTCTCCAATAACTAACACAGAGATGTCTGTACTGGAAACTCTAAGGGCTTTTTCTAAGGCTCTATTTAGACCAATGTTGTTTCCAATAATTCCAAAACGCTGTTTTACACTTTGTAACGAATCCATATTAAACTCTATTTGAAATTTTTGATGCTTCACCGATTAGGGTTGCTGAGGTACAATCGGTAATTTTCACTTCTACAAAGTCACCAATTTGGAAATCTTTTTTTGGAAAAACTGCGACCGTATTTTGAGTTGTTCTGCCACTCCAATGGGCATTCGATCGTTTTGATTCTTTTTCAATTAAAACACAAACTGTTTGACCCACAAAAGCCTGTGTCCGAATACGACTGTGCTGCTGCTGTTTTTCAATAATTTGACTGAGTCGTTTTTTCTTGACAGCTTCAGGAACGTCATCTTCGATTTTTCGAGCAGCTAATGTACCGGGTCGTTCCGAATAGGCAAACATAAACCCAAAATCATATTGAACATAATCCATCAAGTCCAATGTGTCTTGGTGATCTTTATCTGTTTCAGTAGGAAACCCTGCAATCATGTCATGAGAAATACCACAGTCTGGAATGATTTCACGAATGCTATCGATGAGTTTCATGTACTCTTCTCGGGTGTGTTGGCGATTCATTTTCTTTAAAATAGAGTTGCTTCCGGATTGGACGGGTAAATGAATGTAGTTGCAAATGTTTTCGTATTTCTGCATCACTTTCAATACCTCCAATGACATATCCTGCGGATTTGAGGTTGAAAAACGTATTCTAATTTTAGGTTGTGCTTCTGCCACCAGAGCTAAAAGATTTTCAAAGCGAAGTGCAGTTTTTTGTTGAAGTGGGGATGCTTTTACAAAATCTTTTTTTAGTCCTCCACCGTACCATAAATAACTATCTACATTTTGTCCGAGTAATGTAATTTCTTTGTAGCCTTTTTGTGCTAGATCATGAATTTCCTCTAGAATACTTTTGGGATCTCTACTACGCTCTCTTCCTCTTGTAAAAGGAACCACGCAGAAGGTACACATATTATCACACCCTCTTGTAATGGATACAAAAGCTGAAACACCATTTGAATTCAAACGAATGGGAGCAATATCTCCGTAAGTTTCCTCTTTAGAAAGTAAGACGTTTACTGCTTCTCGGTCTTGAGCAACTTCTTGAAGAAGGTTGGGAATGTCTTTGTAGGCATCAGGACCAACAACAAGATCAACAATTTTCTCTTCTTCTAGGAATTGATGCTTCAAGCGTTCTGCCATACAACCCAATACCCCCACGGTCATTTCGGACTTGTTCTTTTTTATGGAATTAAAATACTCAAGTCTTTTTCGGACGGTTTGTTCTGCTTTTTCTCTGATTGAACATGTATTGACCAAAACAAGAGAGGCCTCCTGAAGACTCTCGGTAATCTGGTACCCGTCTCCCGAAAGTATCGAAGCCACAACTTCACTGTCTGCAAAATTCATCTGACAACCGTAGCTTTCGATGTAAGCCAACTTTGTGCCTGACCTTTTCTCAGATTGTGAACCTTTAGTTAAAGTTCCATTGTGTTGTGTAGGATTTTTTTTTATTTCTTTTACTGGCATCGAATAACTGCTTGAATTAAATTTAAATGCTATGCAAAATTACAAAAAATCCGAGCGATATTGTCATTTTGTCAGTCTCTTATGATTTTTTGATTCATTCAAAGGAGACTCATCAGAATTATCGGGAATTAGTGAGGGAGCTTATTGGCTATTAATCCGTAGACCCAAGTTCCAAGTATTGCAAAAAGTAATACGATCAAAATAGGATAAAATCCTGCTCCGATAAGGGTAAATATTGGACCTGGACAAGCTCCAGCAAGCGCCCAACCTAAACCAAAAATAATCCCACCATAAGCATATCTTGAAAAACTTTTTGTTTTATCGGGAATTACGATAAGTTCACCATAGGCTGATTTTAGTTTGTAACGCTTGATTATTTGAATCATCAGTACTCCTAAAACTAGGGCGGAGCCAATAATACCATACATATGAAATGATTTAAATTGAAACATTTCATAGATACGAAACCAAGAAGCGGCTTCTGATTTGTACATGGTTATTCCGAAAAGAATTCCAATAATTAAAAAAATAAGTTGTCTCATGATTTACAGTATGTGAGGAAGTAAAAAGTGATTCATAAAAAGGCCACCGATAAAAAAGCCAATAACCGCGTAGAGAGAAACCAATTGAAGATTACTCAGACCTGATATTGCGTGTCCAGAAGTGCAGCCTCCTGCATATCGGGCTCCAAAGCCAACTAAAAATCCACCTATGGATAAGATAAGTAATACTTTAGGTTGCAATAATGCTTGCATACTAAAAAGTTCTTCGGGGAGGTAAGCTTTACCCGCACTATTAATACTTAAATCCTGAAGTTTAGTGATGGTGTCAGGATGAATGGCAACACTAGAATCAGTGCTTAGGAAATGAGATGCAAGTGCACCTCCAATAATTGCTCCAGCAGAAACCATTAAATTCCATTGTTGTTTTTTCCAATCAAAATTGAAGAACTCATTTGATTTTCCTGCACCGCAGATAGTACAAAATGTTCTCAGATTTGAAGATATTCCAAAATTTTTACCGAAAAAAAGTAATAAAAACATGATTAGGGCAATCATTGGGCCACCAACATACCAGGGCCAAGGATGAAAAATCCACTCCATTTTATGTAATATTAAAAAATCATAGTGTTGAAGGGCAAACGTAATCAGAGACTTTGATTCCAGACTCTTTTATTTTTGCAAAACCTCCTTTGATATCGATTAAATTGTGAATTCCTCTACTCTTTAAAATAGATGCCGCAATCACGCTGCGGTATCCCCCTGCACAATGAAGGTAGAATGCATTCTTTTGTGGGAATTCACTCATATGATCATTGATAAAGTCAAGAGGAGTATTTTGTGCCATGGGAACATGTTCAGAAAGGAATTCATTTGGCTTTCGAACATCAAAAATTTCAAGTTCGTTGTCTTCCATTTGTTTTTTGAGGGTTTCAGGCTCAATCCCCTCAATTGTATCAACTAGTTTTCCTTCCTTTTTCCAGGCATCAATACCTCCTTCTAGATAGCCAAGGGTATTGTCAAATCCAACTCGTGCTAATCGAGTTACTGTTTCTTCTTCCCTTCCTTTTGGAGTTACGAGCAAAATGGGCTGAGCTATATTGCCCAACAAGGCTCCGACCCAGGGGGCAAAACCTCCGTCGATTCCAATAAAAACAGATTGAGGGATATGCCCTTTGACAAAAACGTCTTGATGTCTCACATCGAGAACGATTGCCCCTGTTTCATTGGCAGCAACTTCAAAAGCCTCTACAGAAAGGGGTTGAGTTCCTGATTCTAGGACGGTTTTAATATCCTCATAACCTTCTTTGTTCATTTTTACATTAAGAGGGAAATATTGAGGAGGGGGCAGAAGACCATTGGTTACTTCCTTCACGAATTCATCCTTGGTCATGTCCGCTCGTAGAGCATAATTGGTTTTCTTTTGTTCGCCAAGGGTTCCAACAGTTTCTTTACTTAAGTTTTTACCACAAGCAGAACCCGCACCATGAGCTGGGTAAACAAGGACATCATCAGCCAAAGGCATTATTTTTTTTCTAAGGCTTTCATAGAGTATCCCAGCCAAATCTTCTTGAGTGAGGTCAGCTGCTTTTTGGGCTAAATCTGGGCGCCCTACATCACCTAAGAAAAGGGTATCACCACTAAAAATAGCAATATCTTTATTCTTCTCATCACGGAGCAAATAGGTGGTACTTTCCATAGTGTGACCAGGGGTGTGTAAAACGGTGAGGCTAATTGCTCCAATTTTAAACTCTTGCTGATCTTTTGCTATCAGTGCATCAAAACCTGTTTTGGCTTCAGGACCATAGACAATGGTTGCACCAGTTTCTTTGGCTAGAGTTACATGGCCGCTTACGAAATCCGCATGAAAGTGGGTTTCAAAAATATATTTTATCGAGGCGTTATTTTTTTTAGCTTTTTCAATGTAAGGGGCAACTTCTCTTAAAGGGTCGATAATGGCAGCTTATCCATTACTTTCAATGTAATAGGCACCTTGGGACAGGCATCCTGTGTAGATTTGTTCAATTATCATCAATTTATTTTTAGATCAGTCAAATTTAATAAAGATCTCATAGTCTATTGTTATTTATGTTACATAGTTCTACGGGTTACTCTGACGGCTGAGTTTTTTTTGTAAAGGTGTTTTTTTAGTAACTCCATCAAAGTCGTCTGTAGCATCACCAGAGGTAATGAACAGGTTTTGTTTTTTAAGAATTTTAATGATTTTACTTTTGATCAATAAATCTCTTGCCGGACCTATTGCTCCTACGACCATTACTCGAATTCCTTTTTGTTGTATGCTTTGAATCAATTCATAAAGTTGTTCTGAAGCGGTACTATCGATGTAATTGATTGCACGAGCATTAATGACAAAGCCTTTGACCGTAGTTTCTTTTTCTTCAATTGCTCTGGTAACAAGCTCTTTAAAATATTGAATATTTCCAAAAAATAGTTGAGCGTCAAAACGAAGAATAATTAGGTCATCTCTATGAACCACTTCATCGGGAAAACGATTGATGTTTTTAAAGTAATTGGTAGTTCCTATCCTGCCCAAAAATGCATGATGTGGTTTGGAAGCTCTGTAAACAAGCAATAAGAGAGAGATGACTACTCCCAAAACGATTCCCTCTGTAATTCCTAAAAATAAGGTTGCCAAAAAAGTTACAATCAGTATTGTAAACTCATCTTTTCTCTTTGTGTAAAGGCGAATAGCAAATTTAAGATCGATTAGATTGATAACAGCAACAATGATAATGGATGCGAGTACTACTTTTGGCAAATAATAAAACCAGTTTGTAAAAAACATCAAGATCAAAGCTACGATTAGAGCAGTAATCAATGCTGCCATGCCTGTTTTAGCTCCTGCTTGGTCGTTTACAGCAGTTCTCGAAAATCCCCCAGTGGTGGGGTAAGATTGAAAAAAGGATCCCATTATGTTTGCACTCCCTAAAGCAATAAGTTCTTGGTTGGGATTTATGGTGTAATCTTTATGTTTTTCTTCTATGGCCTTAGCAACAGAAATAGCCTCCATAAATGCAACTAATGCCAAGGTAAGTGCAGTTGGGAAAAGTTGTTTGATCGTATGGGCTTCAAATAGTGGGGTTTGAAAAGAAGGCAATCCTTCAGGGATAAACCCAACAACAGCAACACCTTCGTTATCTAGCCCATTAAAATAGACCCAAGAGATTCCTAATACAACTACGATTAAAGCTGAGGGAATTTTACGATTCCAATTTTTAAATACAAGAATTAAAAAAACGCTTAGGATACCGATGATTAAGGTATCAAAATGGATAGGCACTTTGGATTGGATAAGGGATTCAATCACGATATGGAGTTGATTACTTTGAGAGAGTTGGATTCCTAATAAATGTTTTAATTGACTGAAACCGATTATGATTGCGGCTGCTGAGGTAAACCCACTGATTACAGGTTTTGATAAAAAGGAAACAATAAACCCCATTCTTAACAAACCCAGGAGTAATTGGATACCCCCCATAAGAAGTGCCAACAAGATTGCCATTTGTACATATTGACTGGGGTCAGTAATTGAAAGGGCTCCTAATCCTGCAGCAACTAGAAGAGAATCCATGGCAACAGGTCCTACAGCTAATTGTCTTGAAGTTCCTAAAAAAGCATAAATAATTTGTGGTGTAAGGGCAGCATACAATCCATAAATAGGAGGAAGCCCAGCTATTAGCGCATAAGCCATGCCTTGAGGAATCAGCAAAACAGCAACAGTAAGCCCCGCAAATAAGTCACGTTTGAAATAGGCTGAACGATAGTTCGAAATCCAATCTAAAAATGGAAAATAATTCTTCAGGAGTCCTAAATTTTATCAAAAATACTACAGAAAAACCAAATGAAAGTAACTGAGGTTACAACCGCCTCCTATTTAGTAACTTATTTTGATAGTGTTTCTGCCCAAGGAAACATCACCCTCATTTTCCATTTTCTTCAAAAGTCTAGAAATAACTACTCTTGAAGAATTTAGGTCAACAGCTATTTCTAGATGGGTTATCTTTAAAAAATTAGATTTTAAAACTGTACTTTTTTCTTTTAAATAATTTTTCAGACGCTCATCAAGCTTTAAAAAAGTTAAGGAGTCGATTGCCTTTAGCATTTCATTCAAACGATTTTGATAATTATCGAAAATAAAATTTCTCCAAGATCGGTATTTGGCAAGCCAAGGGTCCATGTATTGAATAGGCACCATAATTAAGGTAGTATCTGCTTCACAAATGGCACGAATTTCACTTGGAGTATTTTCCATACAACAATTTAAAGTCATAGCGCAAGTATTACCAAATTCTAAAAAGTAAAGCAGTAATTCTTCTCCTGAGGCATCTTCTCGAACTACTTTAATAGCTCCATCTAGCAATAAAGGGATGTATTTAATTTGCTCCCCCAAATCAATCATTATTTCTCCTTTGAGAACTTTTTTAATTTGACTAACATTTTGGATTTCTTCGAACAAGTCATCCTCAAAAAGATGCTGTATGGTGGCGAAATTTTCTTTAACTATCAACAGTTGAATTTTTTATTGAAATTGAGGTTAAAATTAGTCATTTCAAATTAGAGTTTTAAGAGTTAAATTAAGAGAACCCTGAACTAAAATTTGAAAGTTCCAAAAAAACTTAACTACTTTTGCATCCAAATCACATCCTAATGGCTCAGAATTTAGTAATCGTAGAATCACCAGCAAAAGCAAAAACAATTGAAAAGTTTTTGGGCAAAAACTTTAAGGTTGCGTCAAGTTTTGGGCATATTGCAGATCTACCTTCTAAAGAGCTTGGAGTTGATGTTGAGGGTGATTTTTCAGCAAAATACATAGTTAGTAAGGACAAAAAGAAATTGGTTAGTGAATTGAAGAGCTTGGCCAAAAAATCTGAAACGGTCTGGTTGGCTAGTGATGAAGATAGAGAAGGAGAAGCCATTGCATGGCACTTGGCTAATACCTTAGACTTGAACGAACAAAATTCAAAACGAATTGTTTTTTCTGAAATCACAAAAAATGCCATCTTAAAAGCCATAGAAAAACCTCGAACAATAGATTACAACTTAGTAAATGCTCAGCAAGCGCGAAGAATTTTAGATCGATTGGTAGGATATGAATTATCGCCTGTATTGTGGAGAAAGGTAAAAGGAGGCTTGTCAGCAGGAAGGGTTCAGTCTGTTGCAGTTCGGCTTATTGTTGAGCGTGAAAGGGCAATTCGAAATTTTGAACCTACTCAAACTTACAAGACGCAAGCAACTTTTTTATCTCCAAAGGGTAAAATTATTCCTTCACAATTACCCAAGACATTTGAACAAAGTGAACAAGCAAACAATTTTCTTAAATTAAATATCAATGCTGATTACCGCGTCCAGCAAATAAATAAGAAGCCAGCTAAGAAAAGTCCAACAGCACCCTTTACAACATCTACGCTACAACAAGAAGCTTCAAGAAAACTATTCTTTTCGGTATCCAAAACAATGACATTGGCGCAACGTCTTTATGAAGCGGGCCACATAACCTACATGAGGACCGATAGTGTAAATTTATCTGGTGAAGCTCAAAAACAAATTGCTGCTCAAATTAAGACGAATTACGGGGAAGAATATTTTCAGCCTCGAAATTTCAAAACAAAAAATAAAGGAGCCCAAGAAGCCCATGAAGCAATACGACCTACAAACTTTTCAAACACCCAACTTGATATTGATCGAGATCAAAGCCGCCTTTATGATCTGATTTGGAGAAGAACACTGGCCTCTCAGATGAGCGATGCTCAATTAGAGAGAACACAAATTAACATAGGAACCTCATCCCACAAAGAGGTTTTTGTAGCCAAGGGTGAGGTAATTACTTTCGATGGGTTTTTAAAACTCTATTTGGAAGGTATGGATGATCAAGACGAAGAAGAAAGTGGAATGCTTCCAAAAGTTGCAGTTGGAGAAGTGTTAGCACTCCAAAAAATGATAGCCACTCAACGTTTTTCAAGACCACCTTACCGTTATTCAGAAGCTTCTTTGGTAAAGAAAATGGAAGAATTAGGCATTGGGCGACCTTCAACTTACGCACCTACGATATCTACAGTACAGAATAGAAAGTATGTTGAAAAAGGAGCTTCAGAGGGTGAATTGCGAAATTACGAACAGCTTACTCTAGAACAAAACACCATTGGTAAAGCTGTACTTTCAGAAAAAGTTGGAGCGGATAAAGGAAAACTCATTCCCACCGATATTGGAATGATAGTAAATGATTTTTTGGTTGACAATTTTAAAAGCATTTTGGATTTTAACTTCACTGCAGAAGTAGAGCAAAGCTTTGATGATATTGCAAAAGGGGGAAAGGATTGGACAGAGATGCTAAAGCGCTTTTACAATCAATTTCACTCTACAGTAGAACATGTTAAAGAAAATGCAGAACGAGAATCTGGTGAACGTGTACTGGGAGTAGATCCCAAATCTGGAAGAACGGTTAAAGTTCGCTTAGGCAAGTTTGGGGCAATGGCTCAAATTGGAGATCCAGAAGAGGAAGAAAAACCAATTTATGCCAGCTTGGGACCCAATCAACAATTGGAAAGTATCAGTTTTGAGGAAGTCATGCAACTGTTTGAAATGCCAAAGACAGTAGGTTCCTTTGAAGAGGAAGAAATTGTAGTAAATAATGGTCGATTTGGACCTTACATAAAACATAACGGCATTTTTATCTCACTACCCAAGGGAATGTTACCGACTGAAGTTGATTTGGACAGAGCTGTTGAACTTATCAAAGAAAAACAAATTGCAGATGCTCCAGTTTATGTGTACAAAGAGTTACCCGTTACAAAAGGAGTTGGAAGGTTTGGTCCTTATTTAAAATGGAGTGGAATGTTCATCAACGTAAATAAGAAGTACAATTTTGATACTTTAAGCGACACTGACATAGTCACTCTTATTGAAGAGAAAATCCAAAAAGAAAAAGACAAAGTCATTCACGATTGGAGTGAGGCTGGAGTCCGTGTTGAAAAAGCTCGTTGGGGAAGGCATCACATCATTCGAGGAAAGCAAAAAGTTGAAATAGGGAAAGAGGTTGATGCGACCAAGCTCACCTTGCAAGATGCTGAGAAATACTTAGGAAAACCAAAAGCTAAGCCCAAAAAGAAAGCCTCCAAAAAAAGATGAGCCTTGAATTACTTGTTCCTATTGACAATGAGCCCTTATTGGGGATTTCTTTATTGCCCAAACAAGTTTTAGGTAAAAACATCAAATTACATACAGAATCAGCTGGAATACCAGAACTCAAAGGATTGGACATTGCAATTATTGGGATAAGTGAGTACCGCAATAGTTTTTTTGCAAATACGCAATACGACATCAATGCATTTCGAAAAGAATTTTATGCTCTTTATCCAGGCAATTGGTCGTTAAACGTTGCTGATCTTGGGGATTTGCCACAGGGATCCACGGTTAAGGACACCTACTTTGCGGTAAAAGAAATAGGATTTCATTTGAAACAAATGAATATTGTTCCCATTTTTATTGGCGGAAGCCATGATTTAATTTTTCCGCTTTACCAAGTTTTTCAAGATTTTAATCAGTTGGTCAATATGGTATCTGTCGATCGTTCTTTTGATTTTTCTCAAGAAGATGAATTGATTTCAGGGCGCTCCTACATGAGTCGAATTATCATGGACAAACCTAATTTGCTCTACAATTACACCAATTTAGGATATCAAAATTATTATTGTGCAACTGAGGAAAAAGACTTGATGAATAAGCTTTATTTTGAGGGTATTCGATTGGGTGAAGTTTTGGATAACGTCAGCAACACAGAGCCTATTTTTAGAGATGCAGATATTGTAGGTATGGACATGAAATGTTTGTCCTGGCAAGCAACTGCCGATCCGCTTAAAGGTCAGCCAAATGGAATTGACTCAAGAAATGTTTGTGCACTTACGCGTTATGCAGGAATAAGCGATAGAGTAAGTTTTTTAGGAATCCATGAGTTGCCTTCCACTCCAATGATGGATCAACTTTTGGCGCAGATGGTTTGGTATTTTATTGAGGGATTTTCACTTCGTTATGACGAGTATCCAGTTGCTGTAAATCAAGGATTCATAAAATATTCCATACCGCTTTCAAATCAAACAATTGTATTTTATAAAAGTGAAAAAAGTCAACGATGGTGGCTGGAATTAACAAATGATTCACATTTAGATAATAAAATAAAAAAAGCTACGTTATTAGCTTGCACGGAAAAAGATTATGAATCTGCAACGCACGATATTGTTCCTGAAAGGTGGTATAATGCGGTAAGGAGGATGCATTAACATGAAAGAATTATATTTTTTTGATGTGAATAGTACAGTAAAGGCATCGAAGTTTTATATATAGTGAAAAAATAACTAGTTTTATATCCTATTAGAAATAAGCACTGGTTCTAATTAAAATATTAATGAAAAGACATTTAGTCCTGTTGACACTTTGCCTAGTAGTTGCTTCATGTGGAAGTAAAAACAGAGGTGAATTGATTGGTGTCAAGCAAAAAAAGTGGTTTGGCGAAAAACCTTACGGAATGACCTTAGTTGAAGGCGGAGCTTACATCATGGGTAAATCTGATGAGGATTTAGCACAACTTCAAAACGCACCCGCGCGTACCGTTACAGTCCCATCATTTTACATGGACGAAACTGAGATAACCAATAGCGAATATCGTCAATTCGTTTATTGGGTAAAAGATTCAATCGCTCTTGCGATGCTGGCTAGAAAAGCAGACGAATTAGAATTAGGAGAAGATAGCAAAGACGGAATAGGTGAATTTGCATTTCAAGACGCGGATACTTCTGATCTCAATGAATTTCAAAAGTACATGCGCAAAAATTATTACGACGTAAGTGAAGACTTGTATGCTGGACGTGCATTGAATTGGGACGCTGATTTGACTTGGGATACCAAAGATTATGTTGATCAAAATTATGCCGAAGTTATGGATTCGCTCTACTTGCCACCAGAATTGTGGTACAATGGAGAAATAAAATTAGATGTTACAAAGCTAGTTTATGCCTACACATGGTTTGATGCTGAAGCAGCAGCAGCAGAATCAAAAAGAACTAAAAAGCAGTTTATTGACAGAAAGCCTTTTATCAAAAAGGAGGAAATTCAAATTTATCCCGACACTACTGTTTGGATCAAAGACTTTGTTTATTCCTACAATGAACCCATGCACAATGATTACTTTTCCCATCCAGCCTATCAAGACTATCCTGTGGTGGGTGTTTCATGGAATCAAGCAGTAGCTTTTTGTAACTGGAGAACAAATTTTAAAAATGGATATCAAAGGGAGAAAGGAGACCCTAGTGTAAGTAGGTTTCGATTACCCAACGAAGGGGAATGGGAATATGCAGCTCGAGGGGGAATTCCGTCAGGGACTTATCCATGGGGATCACCCTATTTACTAAATGATAGAGCCTGTTTTTTAGCAAATTTCAAACCCCTCCGAGGTGACTACGCTGTTGATCAAGCTGTTTACACAGTAGAAGCAAAGTCGTATTTACCCAATGATTACAATCTTTACAATATGGCAGGAAACGTAGCCGAATGGACCAATTCTTCTTACAGTAGTGGTTCCTATGAGTACGTAGCCTCATTAAATCCAAATATGTCATTCCCTGATGAACCCAGAAAAGTAGTTCGAGGGGGTTCTTGGAAAGATGTTGCTTATTTTTTAAGAGTAAGCTCAAGAGATCATGAATATTCTGATACTTCTAGGAGCTACATAGGATTCCGAACGGTACAAGATTATTTAGGTTCGCAAAAAGTTAAGATAAAATAAGCTTGTATTTAGTTTGAAAGATTATATATTAGTAAATAAATAAATATCAAAATGACAGATAAAGCTTTAAATAAACGACTTAGAAGTAAAGTGGCTATGCACATGCTCTTCGGATTAGGGGGAGCCGTTGTAATTATTGGGGCCCTTTTTAAAATTTTACACCTAGAAATTGGACCGATTACTGGGGGATTAGTTCTTGGACTGGGTCTAGGAACAGAAGCCTTAATCTTTACCGTTGCTGCCTTGAATACAGGAGAGATTAAAGAAGAGCATGAAGATTACGTTAAAAAAGTAAAAGGAGCGCCAAAAAAGGCAGCAACTGGTGGAGGCGAAGAAGGATTGTCTTCAAAAATTGACGCTTTAATGCAAGAGGCTAAACTCGATGTGAGTTTGATGAATTCCCTAGCAAGCAGCATTAAAGATTTAGAAAACTCTGCAAAAGCACTTTCACCCGCATCGGAAGCGATGTCAGCTTCACAAAGCTATTCTCAAGAATTGGCTAAAGCTGCTACTCAGTTGGAGCAACTCAATGCTAATTACCAACAACAACTTCAAGATGCCAAAGGAAATTCTGAGTTTAATGATAAAGTTAATCAAAACGCAGAGCAACTTAGAGCTCAAATGGAAAGCCTGTCTTCAAATTTAGCAGCCCTCAACAACGTTTACGGAGGAATGCTTAACGCAATGACAAAAAAGTAAGCAAACATGGCTGGAGCAAAGGAAACACCCAGGCAAAAACTGATTAGTCTGATGTACTTGGTATTTATCACGATGCTTGCGTTAAACGTAAGTAAGGAGGTACTGGACGGGTTTGGACAAATGTTTGTCAAGATATCAGATGCCAATGAGCGTATCTCTGAAAGTAACAATCTACTGCTTGAAAACATAGCAGTAAATGCTACTGAAAAAGGAGGTAAATGGATTGGGCACAAAAGAACTGCCGATGAGATCAAAAAAGAATCAGATGCTTTTTTTAATGAGATTGAAAAAATCAAGTCTGAAATCACTGAAAAGCAGAAAGAAAAAGATCCTGAACTACAAGAGTATTCTCAAATGGATAAAGGAGAAGCCCTTGATATTATTTGGTTTAAAGAAGGATCTGATGCCGCTAAAAATAGTTTTATCGAAATGATTCAAAACTACAAGGGCCGTGTGATTCAAGTTTTTGGTAGCCAATACCCAGAATACATTGAAATGGTTGAAGCTCGTTTTTTTACAGGCGATATGAATAATAATGTAAAAAATAGAGACAACATTGACGAACCTTGGTTGGATTCTAGTTTTAAAGGATTCCCTTTGATTTCTTCTTTAGCAAAGCTCACCATGATGCAAAATGATATTCGTCAAACAGAACATGACGTACTGACCACTCTTATGGGTAAAGAACTTAAGATGTCCTCTAAGGTTAATTCTAACAACTACACAAGTTTACTTTTAACTGAAAAAGGAGCTTATTATCAAGGAGAAACTTTTGATGGGAGTGTTATTTTAGGGCGAAAGGGTGGAGCACAAAATCCAAATTCGGTCGAACTTAAAATCGACGGGCGTAATCTTACTGAAAATGATTACGATCTAATTCCAGGGGGAATTAAATTAAAAGTTAGTGCAGGATCACCAGGAGACCATACAATTGAAGGGGATCTCGTTTTTCTTGACGAAGGCGAAGAATCAAGAATTAATGTAAATCAGGTTTATTCTGTAATATCAAAACCCAATTCCGCAGTTATTTCAGCAGATAAAATGAATGTGGTTTATCGAGGTGTTCAAAATCCAATTACGATCTCAATTCCAGGGATTCAGGATTCCAAAGTTCGTGCATCAGCTCCTGGCTTGAAACGTGTAAGAGGCAGTAAATACAATTTATTTCCTGGAAAAGGGAGAGAGGTAAAAATTAATGTTTCAGGTACCCTACCTGACGGCAATAATGTCTCTTCGGTTTCAACTTTTAGAATAAAAGACATTCCAAAGCCTGCAGGTTATTTTAGAGGTCAATCAGGTTCTTTTACCATTCCAAAGTCTAGTTTAGAGCGCGGAACTGTAGAAGCAAGACTTGAAGACTTTGATTTTGACCTTCCTTTAGAAACAAAATCGTTCCGATTTAGAGCACCGGGGCAACCCAGTATGGTGATCATAGGAAACAAGCTTGATCGTAAAGCGATCAATAGTCTGAGCCGTATCAAAAACGGTCAAACTGTAATTATTTCTGATATTGAAGTAATAATTCCATCAAATCCGAGTTATAAGTTGAAACAAACATCACCAATTTCGATTACAATAAATTAATCAACCCACTGATGAAAAAAGGATTTTTTATATTACTATTGGTTATTGCATTGAATGTTAATTTTGGTTGGTCTCAATCCAACCTACTCAATGCAAAAGTTCCACAAGAAGTCGGAATGCAAATAGAAGAAAATCTAAAACCCATCGCTTACGGTTATGTGGATGATCGGGATGTTCTTTGGTCCAAAACCATTTGGGAGATCGTTGACCTTAACGAACGAATCAATTTTCCTTATTACTATCCGACAATCAACAACGGATTGTTGTCAAATAATCGAAAATCTTTGTATCGTATTTTATACGATAATATTGCCTCAGGGAATATTACAGAAATTTACTCTACTTCTTACTTCAACGAGAGTGAGAAATTGACTTTTGATGATTTGACAGATATTTTAGTTTCTCGAAACTTATCTGCTGAAGGAATCTCGAAATCTAATGCCGGTGAGCAAGTTACTGAAGACGACTACGATACATACAAAATTGAAACAGATAAAATTGTTCAATATCGTATTAAGGGAACATGGTATTTCAATAAGCGTTTAGGTGAACTGAAGTACAGACTTTTGGGGATTGCTCCTGTAGCTCCAGATGTTTCTACCCTCAGTCAAGGACCAGCAGCAATGAAAGATGCCTTAGTACCTCTTTTTTGGATTTGGTTTCCTGATGCACGTGAGGCACTTGCAAACAGTAAAGTATTCAATACCAGAAATTCATCACAACCCATTACATTTGATCATATGTTAAACTCAAGACGTTTCAACGCAACGATTTACAAAGAAGAAAACGTCTATGAGGATCGCGAAGTAAAAGAATATATTTACGAAGATGCACTTCGCCAACTGTTAGAGTCTGAACGAATCAAATCTGTAATTAGAGACTTTGAACAAGATATGTGGAGCAATTAATTTAATTCTTTAGATAAGCTTTTAAACGTTATTGGAAACAATAACGTTTTTTTTTAGGGTAATTTTACAGTCATGTTAGATGCAATAATTGTTGGATACGGTTTGGCAGGTTTTCATTATGCTTGGCAGATGAAGCAGCATCAAAAAAAATTTTTGGTAATAGCTGATCCCTTAGTTGGTGCCAGTAGAAAAGCCGCAGGTATTTGTAATCCTACTGTCTTGAAAAGATACACCATGGCTTGGGAGGGCAAGATGTTTTTAGACTTTGCATTAAAGCATTATACTACAATTGAAGCTGAATTAGACAATCCTTTTTTTCACAGCCTCCCCATTCATCGGTATTTTTTTAATGGGATAGAACAAAATGAATGGTTGGTAGCTTCTCAAAGGTCAGGCTTATCATCTTTCTTAAATCCAGAAATAGAAAAAACTACAGACAAAACACTGAAAGATAAAGCAGGATATGGTATTGTGGAACATTTAGGTAAATTGGATATCAAGTCCATGTTGAATTGTTTTAAGGAGAAAGAAGAGGCAAAGTCTTTTTGGGAAGAAGTTTTTGATTACGAGGCTTTAAAAATCCATGAGTACGGTGTGATTTACAAAGGAATCAAGGCTAAAAGTATTGTCTTCTGTGAAGGTTTTGGTCTCAAAAAGAATCCCTGGTTTGACTATTTACCCTTGGTGGGATCTAAAGGTGAATACCTTATCATAAAAGCTCCTGAACTATCTAGAGAGCGAATTGTTAAAGGAGCAATTTTTATTGCCCCCATAGAAAATGATTTATTCTGGATCGGAGCAAGTTTTTCTCAGAAAGACAAAACGGACGTTCCGACCGATTTGGGGAAGGATTGGCTGATTCAAAAACTCAATTCAATTTTAAATATTCCCTATGAGGTAATTAATCATGAAGCAGCTGTACGTCCAACAGTTAGTGATCGGAGACCTCTTTTGGGAGTACATCCTAGCTATTCGAATCTTTACGTTTTTAATGGTTTAGGCACACGAGGGGTTCTTATGGCACCTAAGCTGTCTCAATGGCTTTATGAATTTGTACACCAAAGAAAACAATTTCCAAACGAAGTAGCTATTGATCGTTTTGAAAGCTATTTTAGCAGTCCAAAAACAAAATATGTTTAACGCACATCAAATCACCGTAAGTTTTGGAGGAGAAACTCTTTTTGATGAAATTTCTTTTCGTCTAGGGAAAGGGGATCGAGTTGGCTTAATTGGTAAAAATGGAGCTGGTAAATCTACCCTCTTACGTTTGATGGCTCAAGAAAATACTCCAACTTCGGGGACTTTTGCTTTAGAAAAAAATTGTAAAATTGGTTATTTACCACAAGACCTTGATTTTGAAAATGGAAGATCTGTTCTTGAGGAAGCCTATTTAGCATTTCATGAAATCAAAAAAATTGAAACGCGTCAAGAGGAAATCCATACGCTTATGGAAACCACTCAAGATTACGAAAGCCAAACCTATTACGATATTTTAGACGAGCTTAATGAATTGAATTCCCGTTATGAAATGATAGGGGGATATCATTACCAAGCCCAAACAGAAAAGATTTTATTGGGTTTAGGATTTACTATGAATGATTTAGATGCTCCTACTGATACTTTTTCTGGAGGATGGAGAATGCGTATCGAATTAGCAAAATTACTTCTAAAAGACAACGATATTTTGCTTCTTGACGAACCAACCAACCACTTGGATATTGAATCCATCATTTGGTTGGAACAGTTTCTAAAAAAATTTAAAGGAGCTTTGGTATTGGTATCGCATGATAGGATGTTTTTAGATCAAGTTACCAATCGAACCATTGAAATAGTTCAACAACGAATTTTCGATTTTAAAAAGTCGTATTCGGAGTACATGGTTTTAAGACAAGAACTTCGAACCCAACAACAAGCTGCCAAAAAAAACCAAGAGAAAGAAATTCAGCAAACAGAGAAATTAATTGAGCGTTTTCGAGCCAAGGCATCTAAGGCGAGTATGGCTCAGTCTTTAATCAAAAAACTGGATAAAATTGATCGCATAGAAATCGACCCTGAAGAAAATAAAAAAATCAAATTTGAATTTGGAATTTCTCATCAACCTGGAAAAATCATACTTGAAACATTGGATATTGCAAAATCATACGATGAAAAGCAGGTTTTAAATGGGGTCAATATTGAGGTTGAACGCGGAGAAAAAATTGCCTTTGTAGGGCAAAACGGACAAGGAAAATCAACACTTGCAAAGATAATTGTGTCACAAATAAGTTTTGAAGGTAAGTTAAAGTTAGGGCACAATGTTCAACTTGGATATTTTGCTCAAAATCAATCTACCTATTTGGATGGAGCACAAACAGTATTGGAGTCTGCTGAAGACTCTGCTACGCCTGAAAATCGGACTAAAGTAAGAGACTTACTCGGTGCCTTCCTTTTCCCTGGGGAAGCGGTAGATAAAAAAGTAAAAGTCCTTTCAGGAGGAGAAAGAAACCGTTTGGCACTATGTAAACTCCTATTGCAACCTTTTAATGTACTCATCATGGATGAGCCAACCAACCATTTGGATATTGCTTCTAAAAATGTCTTGAAAGAAGCCTTGCTTAAATTTAAAGGGACACTCATTTTAGTTTCACACGACCGTGATTTTGTTCAAGGGCTTTGTGAAAAAGTAATTGCTTTTAAAGATGGAGAAGTAAAGCCTTTTTTAGGAGATATTAATGCGTATTTGGAGGCTAAAAAAATAGCTTCATTGAAAGAGTTGGAAAGAGGTTCAAAACAAAAAGCATTGGTTAAAACTAAAAACGACGGCTATGAGGCACAAAAAAAATCACGCTCTGATGGGCAGAAAATCATCAAAGTTGAAAAACAAATTGAACGCCTAGAAAAAGATATTAAAGCCCTAGATGTCGAACTTGAAATCAATTATGAAGAAACCATTGCCCAACCTAATTTTTTTGATGCTTATCAAGAAAAAAAGAAAAAGCTTGAGGGTTTAATGAAAGAATGGGAAGAGCTTCAGGACTAGTTTTCAATTTCCTGAAGATAGCGTTCCGCATCTAAGGCAGCCATACATCCGGTACCGGCAGCAGTTACTGCCTGGCGGTATTCTTTATCTTGAACATCGCCAGAGGCAAAAACACCGGGCAAATTGGTATGTGTTGATTTTCCTTTGGTGATCAAATAACCTGCCTCGTCCATATCTAATTGTCCTTTGAAGATTTCAGTATTGGGTTTATGGCCGATAGCGATAAAAAGCCCAGTAATTGCTATTTCTTCAATAGCTTGAGTTTGATTATTTTTCATTTTTAATCCTTCAACGACTTGATCTCCCATAACTTCTTCAACTTCGGTATTGTATCGAAGATCAATATTGGGAGTGTTTGTCACACGGTGTTGCATTACTTTTGAGGCACGCATTTCATTTTTACGGACCAACATGGTGACTTTAGAGCAAATTTTGGCAAGGTAAGTAGCTTCTTCCGCAGCAGTATCTCCACCTCCTACAATAGCAACCTCTTGCCCTTTGTAGAAAAAACCATCGCATACGGCACATGCTGATACTCCACCCCCACGCAGGCGTTGCTCGCTGGGAATACCGAGATATTTCGCTGTTGCCCCCGTACTGATAATTACGGTTTGTGCATGAATTTCCTTACCGCCAGCTGTAAAAGCTTTGTGGATCCCTCCAGGTGTTTGGGCAAATTCAACTTTTTCAATCATTTCAATTCGGACTTCAGTTCCAAATCGTTCAGCTTGTTGCTGTAACTGAACCATCATGGTGGGTCCATCAATACCTTCAGGATAACCAGGAAAATTATCAACTTCGGTAGTCGTGGTGAGTTGACCTCCCGGTTCCATACCCGTGTAGAGTACAGGTTTTAAATCGGCCCTTGCAGCATAAATAGCTGCCGTGTATCCGGCAGGTCCACTTCCAATAATTAAGGTTTTAAGCAATTCCATAGAGGTTTTTATTTTCACCAAAAATAAAGCATATCTTTTAGTTGTATCTTCGTTTAATATTAGAATTATTAATAAACTTATCAATGATTTCTTTTCCCAATCGTTTTCTCCTTTTTTTACTTCTATTTACAGCTTGCCAGACTCAAAAAATTAGAACGGTTGAGCAGCTTATTGCTCAATCTGTAAGTACCTATGGCTTTGATGCGGAAAGGTATCAAATCAACTTTGACTTTAGGAATTACTCCTATGAATTGGAGCGTGAACAAGGATATTTTTCTTACACAAGACAAACAATAAAAGAGGGTAAAAAAATTCTTGACCTGATGACTTCAGAAGAAAAATTAAAGCGTTTTCAGGACGACAGCTTAGTTTCGATTCAGGATAGCATTCAAAAAGTGTATTCAAATTCCTTAAATTCTGTAATGTACTTTTTCCAGTTGCCCAAACCGCTTCAAGATCCAGCTGTTAATCCCGAACTTTTAAGTTCTGTTGAAATCAAAGGGACTTCTTATTGGACATTAAAAATCACCTTTGATCAAGAAGGAGGTGGGGAAGATTTTCAAGACGAATTCCGTTATTGGATCAATCAAGAAAATAATCAGATTGATTATTTGGCTTACAATTATTTAACAGATGGAGGGGGCACTCGGTTTAGAGTCGCTAAAAACGCAAAAAAAATTAAAGGGTTTCTTTTTCAGGATTATGATAATTACAAACCTCAAGAAAAATGGACCCCCTTAGATAGTCTTCCAGCACTGTATGACACAGAAATACTTGTCAAAATTTCTACAATAGAGAATAAGAATATTGTGGTTAAAATTCCTTAATTTTCTTAGAAAAAAGCAGCCTTTTACCTTATTACAGTAAAAGGCTGTTTTTCAAAATTCATTTAAAGACTAGGCTGTAATTTTAGCTTGTTCTTCTATGATAAAGGCTTTGCAATCAGCAAAGCGATCAAAGATTCTTTCTTCAGGAATAAGTTCCCCCAAAATTCCAATCGTTTTCATTAAATACTTGGGTTGAGATTGGATGCCTACAATCAGGATCTCAATTTCTTTTTCATTCAGATCAAGGAGCACATCTTCCAATGCAAAAAGTCCAGACTGATCAATGTAAGGGACCTTGTTCATCCGAATAATTAGAATGCTGGCAGATTTAGGTATTTGCGTAGCAATATTGACAAATTCAGAGGTAAAACCAAAAAATAAAGGACCACTCAAATGCTTGATGAATACATTTTCTTTAAAAGAATCACTTAACTTTGTTTCATCTTTCCATGCTTTTTCTTTAGATATGGTGGATACTCTAGCATCATCTTTTGCAAGATCGCCCATTTTTTTCATAAAGAATAATGAAGCCAATACCAGTCCAATACCCACGGCATAGACCAAATTCCAAAATACGGACAATAGAAGTACAACGACCATTACAGTGACTTCTGTCTTTGGAATTTTAGACAGCGTATTAAGACCTTTGTAATCCATAACTCCGATTCCTACGGTTACTAAAATGCCGGCCAATACAGCAGCAGGAATTTGAGAGGCAACAGGACTTAATACCAAGAGGATGGCCAAAAGCACAAGTGATGCAACCATTCCTGAAATTCTTGTTTTACCCCCAGATTGAATATTGACAACCGTTCGAATGGTTGCTCCTGCACCTGGAATTCCTCCAAAGATTGCAACAATAGAGTTTCCAATACCTTGACCAATCAACTCCTTATTTGGAAGGTGTCTTGTCTTGGTCAGATTATCAGCAACTACCGAGGTAAGCAAAGAGTCAATCGCTCCTAAAAGAGACAAGGTTAAAGCAGTCAAAATATAGGGGAAAAGCTGCATAAAACTAAATTCGGAAAACAGTGTCCATTGGATTTTTGGAAACCCATCAGGAATTTGCTGAATGGAGGTGTAATCAATTCCGAAACCAATAGCAATTCCAGAAACGATTAGGAGCGCAACCAAAGTACTGGGAATAGCAGTTGTTATTTTTTTGAATCCGTAGATGATTACAATAGTGCTTAAAGCCAAAATCATTTCGATCCAATTGATGTTACTAAGAGCCCTAGGTAGTGCTTTGATTGTGCCTATTACACCAGAGGAATTGTTTTTTGCTAGGTTAACAGCTTCTTCATAAATTGATGCTTGATTAACTTCCCCAGCTCTTTTTATTGTTTCTTCAAAATCTTCAAGTACCAGTAGGCCTTCTTTGGATTCTTCTACAAGAATCTTTTCTAAAATCTGTTCTTCAGCAAGGGGCTTAAATTGTTCAATGTATTCAGCATCATTTTTTACATCATAACCTAAGACCGGGATAATTTGGGTTATTAAAATGATGACGCCAATAGCAGTCATAAAACCAGAGACAACGGGATAGGGAATGTATTTAATGTATTTCCCAACACCTAATATGCCTAGGGCAATCTGAAAAATACCACTAAGTAAAAAGACACCTAAAATGTAAGGTAGGGCTTGTTCAATAGATCCGTTATGAACACTTAATATGGTTGCAATAACAACCATACTTACTGCGGTCATTGGAGCGGTTGGACCTGAAATTTGAGTTGGAGTACCCCCAAATAATGCAGCAAAAAAACTTAAAAAGATGGCACCGTAGAGCCCTGCGCTAGGCCCTAATCCTGAACTTACTCCAAAAGCTAAGGCTAATGGTAAAGCGACGATACCTGCGGTAAGTCCACCTAGGACATCACCTTTAATATGAGTAAATATTTTTTTCAATGGAATAGTTTTTGTTTCCCGAAACAGGAAAGTTGAGTAAAATTTTAGATCGTCAGTTTTTTAGATTAAACGACGGCTTCGGGAGGGGCGCTAAGGCGTTTTAGAAAAGGATATTGATAAGAATTTGATTGCCAGAAAAATTTTTGGGACGAACAGACTGTGGGCTTTTTTTCAATTAATGAAACCACAAAATCAAGCGTTTTATCCAGCTCTTCTTCATCCATTTCGTTGTCTTTTTCAGTGTTTACAAAAGCGATGGTTTCTTCTAAGGGATGATCTTGAAGCAAAGCGAGTGCAGGGGATAGTAGCCCAGTAATAATATGAAAAAGTAGAAGATACAGAATGGCTTTACTCATGATAGTGGTTTTTGCTAAATTAAGAATTTAGTTTAACTCAAAAAACCTTACAAAAAGAAAACTATTCTAAACAAGAAATCTTAAATTTGAAATTCACCCTTAATTTATTAAAAATGACATTATCAAATACTCGGCACTTAGATTATGAGGCGCCAGGTTGTTTTGAGGAAACTAGATACGAAAAGCTCCACAATGTAATTTGTAAGACTCCTGTAGAAGGTTCAAAATTAATTGCCCATTCAATTGCAAGCTTGATAAAAAGCAAACAAGAACGCAATGAAATGTGCGTTTTAGGACTTGCTACGGGATCTAGCCCAATTAGTGTTTATCGGGAACTTGTTCGTTTGCATCAGGAAGAGGGACTTAGTTTTCAAAATGTTATTAGTTTTAATTTAGATGAATACTACCCACTCTCAAAAGAAGACGTTCAGAGTTATCATTATTTCATGCATACGCATTTATTCAATCATGTAGACATAAAACCAGAACATGTCCACATTCCGAATGGGGAAGTTTCTTTAAAAGAGATCAGGAGTTTTTGCATAGAATACGAACGTAAAATTGAAGCATTTGGTGGAATTGATTTGCAAATCCTTGGAATCGGTAGAACTGGGCATATCGGTTTCAATGAACCTGGATCTCATCAAAATTCTCAGACCCGAACCATTACATTAGATCATTTAACACGTTACGATGCGGCTCCTTCTTTTCAAGGAATAGAAAACGTTCCTCGAAAAGCCATTACCATGGGAATTCAAACCATACTATCTGCAAAACGGGTATTGCTTATGGCATGGGGAACCAACAAAGCAGAGATCATTCAAAAAGCAATAGAAGGGGACATCTCACCCATGATACCCACTACTTACCTGCAACTTAACGAAAATACTACTCTGGTATTGGATCATGAGGCAGCTTCTGAACTTACTAGAATAAAAACTCCTTGGCTAGTAGGTCAATGCGACTGGGATGAAGCACTTCGCTCTAAGGCAATTGCATGGCTTTGTGAAAAGACAGGAAAGTCCATTTTAAAACTCATTGATGAGGACTACAATCAACACGGAATGTCAGACCTTCTCGCTTCTCACGGTTCTGCCTATGACCTCAATATTGAAATGTTTAACAGATTACAGCGTTCCATTACGGGTTGGCCAGGAGGTAAAGCCAATGCAGATGACAAGTACCGACCAGAACGTGCTCTTCCAGAAAAGAAAAGGGTCATAATTTTTAGTCCACATCCCGATGATGATGTTATTTCTATGGGAGGAACCTTTGATCGTCTTGTATCTCAGGGTCATGAGGTCCATGTAGCCTATCAGACCTCTGGAAATATTGCTGTGTCTGATGAAGACGCAAAGCTTTTTTTAGAAGTTACTCAGGATTTGCTCAAAACAGAAGAGCATGAAAAGGTATTAAAACTGAAAGAGGAGTTTGAAAGAATTAATCCGCAACAACCCGCTCCAAGAGGAATTTGTGATCTTAAAGGAAGTATTAGAAAGAGGGAATCATTAGGTGCGACCAGATATTTTGGACTCCCAGATGAACAAGTTCACTTCATGAATTTACCATTTTATGAGACGGGTTTAATAGACAAAAACCCAGTATCCCAAAAAGATATTGATCTTACCCTCGCGCTCATTGAAGAATTAAAACCACATCAAATTTATGCAGCAGGAGATCTTGCTGACCCACATGGCACTCACAGAGTGT
This sequence comes from Flavobacteriaceae bacterium, assembly GCA_029243165.1. Lineage (GTDB taxonomy): Bacteria > Bacteroidota > Bacteroidia > Flavobacteriales > Flavobacteriaceae > MS024-2A. The sequence continues at coordinate 21,093 of JAQWSN010000014.1, read as the reverse complement.
GTTTGGATGTGATTTTTTCTGCTGTAGATGCTCTTAAAACAAAACCTTTTATGAAAGATTGTTGGCTGTGGTTGTATCGAGGTGCGTGGCACGAGTGGGAGATTCACCAAATTGAAATGGCAGTGCCCATGAGTCCAGACCAAGTATTAAGAAAAAGGAAAGCCATATTTTTTCATCAATCCCAAAAGGACGGGGTAATGTTTCAAGGGAATGACCATAGGGAGTTCTGGATCCGAGCTGAAGAGCGAAACGCTGCAACCGCAAAAAAATACAAAGACATGGGACTTTCAGAGTACGCTGCCATTGAAGCATTTAAAAGGTATCATTTCTTGTAAAAGTCAAGGGCAGTAATTTCGTATTCATAAGCAGCCCGCAGATAGGTAATTTGTCCAAGTGAATCTAAAAAATAACTCATTCTTGTTTTATTAAGAAACAAACCTGTTTGGGTCTCATAAAGCTCATTGAGTATCAAACTTGTCCGGTTGTTATGGTCAACTTGCACCGCACGGAGTTTGTAATTTTCTGGAGTAAAGTAGTAGTGCCAAAGATCAGCATTTGGAGCATCGGAGTACGATACTTGTAAAGCCAAAACCTCAATGGAATCCAAAAGTTTTTGTGGCCCTAAATATGTTTTTTTTGCAGCGGGTTCAGTCAATTTAAAAGGTTGCCAGAAAACATAAAGGGCTGCATCTAAATTAGAATTGATTTCACTCAACAGCAAAGAGTCTTTTTGTAATTCTCCATTGAGTGTTAGCCGTACTTTTTCGGAATCTTTTTGGGCAAAAAAGCTTCCCTCAGTTGTCGTCCATTCCATGGAAGTTAAAAACGGTTCCCAGCGGTGTAATATTTTCTGATTTAGTTGTCTTTCTAATGTTCCAGAAGCTGTGTACAATTTTATGGACTTATTGTATTGAATGGATTCGATCTGATTTAACAGATCCATACCACCATGTGCTTGAATACTTTTTTGCAACAAAATTTCGGGCGCAAGAGAAGGCTGATTGCAACCACTTAATAAAGAAATCATCAAAAAAACTGAAAATACTTTTTGAGTTGTTTTTTTAAAATGGCTTGGATGCATCAAATTATTCTTATTTTAGGTAAAAATATGATTTCTATGCAACATGATTTAAGACTTCTGAGTAAAACCTTGCTATTTATTTTCTTAACACAAATCGGGGTAGCTCAGGCACAGCAAAAACTTTCTAAAAGACAAATTCAAAAAATTAAAACCGCAACTTTAGAATCCGTAGAGAGTCGTCATAAGAATACTCAGGTGATGATTGATAAGGTTTTCAGTTTTGCAGAGTTAGGTTTTCAAGAGTATGAGTCTTCTGCTTATTTAACCGAGATTCTAGAAGGAGCAGGTTTTGAAATTGAAAAAGGCATATCTGGAATTCCAACGGCTTGGTTTGCTCGGTGGAGTCACGGAGAAGGACCCACAATTGCCCTGGGGAGTGATGTGGATTGTATTCCTAAAGCATCTCAATATCCAGGTGTGGCTTACCATAAGCCCATGGTTGAGGGAGCTCCAGGACACGGTGAAGGTCATAATTCAGGAATTCCTGTCATTATTACTGCAGCACTAACCCTACAAGAACAAATGAAAGCAAATGATGTAGGAGGGACTCTGATTATTTGGCCAGGTATTGCTGAGGAATTGGTAGCTTCTAAAGCCTGGTATGTTAGAGATGGTTATTTTGATAAAATAGACATGTGTATTTTCACTCATGTAGGAAGTAATTTGGACGTTTCTTACGGCGAGGCACCGGGCACAGGTTTGATTTCTGTGGAATATTCCTTTGAAGGGGAAGCCGCGCATTCTGCCGGAGCTCCATGGAGAGGAAGAAGTGCCCTGGATGCAGCCGAATTGATGAATGTCGGATGGAATTACAAAAGAGAACATTTACACCCACTAAAAAGATCTCACTCCATTTTTACAGATGCAGGAGACCAACCCAATGTGGTTCCTTCAAAAGCGTCTATTTGGTTCTACCTGAGAGACATCACTTACGATGGAATCATGAAAATGTATGACGATGCAAACAATATTGCTGCAGGAGCTGCACTAATGACCGACACTAAAGTGAGTTCGAAAATTGTCGGTACAGCATGGCCCAGACATTACAATAAAGTTATTGCAGAAACCATGTATGCTAATATTCAGACCGTTGGGCTTCCAGAGTGGTCAGAGGCAGATCAAACCCTTGCCAAAGCAGTACAAAATGAAGTTAATTCAGACAATGTAAAAGGACTTGCAATGGAACTTTCTAAATTGGGAAAACCCCTTAAAAACCCAAGAAGTGGAGGTTCTGATGACATAGGTGATATTTCTTGGACCATCCCAACGGTAACCCTTCGATTTCCTTCTAACATACCAGGACTTCAAGGACATCACTGGTCAAATGCAATTGCTATGGCAACACCCATTGCTCACAAAGGGGGTACGGCAGGAGCAAAAGTTGTAGCAGCTACCGTAATAGACTTTCTAACCCAGCCCATGTTGCTGAATCAAGCAAAAGACTATTTTGAAAATGTTCAAAGTAAAGAGACAAAATATCAACCCATGATCACTGAAAAAGATCCTCCTCCAATTTATTTAAATGAGGCAATCATGAATGAATTCAGGCCTGAGTTGGAGAAGTTTTATTTCGATGAAACCAAATACGATTCTTATCTTGAACAATTGAATATTAGCTACCCAACCCTAAAATAAATTTAAATGAAAGCTTCTTTTTCAGTAGGACTTTTCTTTTTTACTGTTCTAGTTTTTTCTCAATACAATGTATCAAAAACAGATTCATTGTCTGTAGTCGAAATACTTTTCAAACAGCAAGACGATTGGAATAAAGGCGACATTGATGCGTTTATGCAAGGTTATTTAAATTCTGATAAGCTTGTTTTTTCAGGGGCATCTGGACCTGTATTCGGATGGGAAGCAACCCGAGCGCGTTACAAAAAAAACTACTCTGATCGTCAAAAAATGGGAGTATTAAAATTTGATATTTTAAATATGATTGCATTGAGTCCTTCCGTGATTCAACTACAAGGTAGATTTTATTTAACTCGAACCCTAGGAGATGCACAGGGGTACTTTACCCTAAATTGGATTAAGAAAAAGGGTCGATGGTTCATCATTTCAGATCACACATCGGCCTCAAATCCATAAATTATGCAAAGAAGTATTGCCCTAATCTTAGGACCACTACTTTTCGTTTTGGTCACTTATTTAAATCCTTTTGAAGGCCTTTCTGAACAGGGACATGCAGTTTTGGGAACCACCTTATGGATTGCCCTATGGTGGGTTGTAGAGGCCATTCCGATTGCTGCTACTGCATTGTTGCCCATTGTTTTATTTCCTTTAAGTGGGGGCATGGATTTGTCTGAGACTACAGCTTCATTTGGGCATAAATATGTATTCCTTTATTTAGGTGGTTTTTTGATTGCCATTGGTATTGAAAAATGGAATTTGCATCGAAGAATTGCTTTAAACATTATTGCATTCATTGGCTCTGATGTCAGAAAAATTATCTTAGGATTTATGATTGCCACAGCGTTCTTGTCTATGTGGATTTCTAATACGGCAACTTCTGTAATGATGCTCCCCATTGGAATCGCAATTATTAAGCAATTGAAAGATAACCCAGAAACTCTAGAAGATGAAAATCTAATCTTTGGAAAAGCCTTGATGCTAGGAATTGCATACAGTGCCTCAATTGGAGGTGTTGCAACATTGATTGGGACTCCTCCTAATCTTGTTTTGGCGGGTATCGTCCAATCGATCTACGGACATGAAATTACTTTTTTGGAGTGGTTCCGATTTGGGTTTCCAATTTCACTGATTCTTTTAGTTTTTTGTTGGCTTTATTTAACTCGACTAGCCTTCAAATTCAAGCAAACTGAATTCCCAGGAGGAAAAAAAGAAATTAATCGATTAAAAAATAAGCTTGGTCCAATTAGCTATGAAGAGCGATGGGTTGGAGTGGTTTTTTCGTTAGCAGCTTTTTGTTGGATAAGCCGCTCCTATTTTTTGCAGCCGATATTTCCAAATATTGACGATACCATTATTGCAATATTTTTTGGATTACTACTTTTTGTGATTCCCTCCAAAAAATACCCTCAGCCGATTCTCAATTGGAAAGATACCATCAATCTTCCCTGGGGGATTATTCTTTTATTTGGAGGAGGTATGTCGCTAGCCAAAGCATTTGAGCAAAGTGGCTTAGCAGTTTGGTTGGGACAGTTAATGACAGAATTTGGTAATCTTTCACTATTTTTACTAATTGTCTTATTGGTAACAGCGATCAATTTTCTGACAGAAATTACGTCAAATTTAGCCACTACAGCAATGTTGTTGCCAGTTTTAGCACCTTTGGCTTTGGAGGTTGGTGTTCATCCCTATGGGCTTATGGTAGGTGCTGCGGTTGCTGCTTCATGCGCCTTTATGCTACCTGTAGCCACCCCGCCTAATGCAGTTGTTTTTGGATCTGGTTATTTGAGAATTTCAGATATGGTTGCAAAGGGATTTATTATGAATGTTTTCTCAATTTTAATAATAAGCATACTGGTTTATTTTTTCTTACCAATTGTTTGGGATATTGACTTGGAGTCCTTTCCTTCAAAATTCCTCCCTTAAGGAGTAGAAATTAAAAAATCAAAATAGGTGTCTGGGTAGGGTTCTTTGGCTAAAGTAAAATGCCACCATTCTTTGTCATACGGTTTAAAACCATTTGATAACATCAGCTCTCTTAGTAATTTACGATTAGCTTTTTGTTGATCTGAAATTTCAGTAGAGGAATAATTGGAAATAGTACCGAAAAAGTCCCAAGGGCTTCCCATATCCAATACTGTTTTTTTATTTTCTCCTTCTAGGTAAACTAAGGTTAGATCAACGGTGCTCCCTCTGCTGTGTCCACTTTTTGAAGCAATAAACCCCAGATCAAAAAGCTTATTTTTGGGAAGATTGGGATAGTATTTTTGTTTGGTTAATGTATCCTGAGGTAGTTTAGACCAGCGTATGAAATCGTTCACTGCCGTTTGTGGTCGATAGGCATCATAAACTTTTAATCCTAATCCAAGAGGTTTCAATGCTTCTTGTACTTTTTTCAATTGTTTTGCCATAGCGATCGAACCAATTGCACTATCGGAATGGTAGCCCGCTACAGATCTTCCCATAAAATTATTTGAAGTGGCGTATCGCAACTCAACTTCAAGAGTTGGAATTACACGGACTAGATTGGTGAATCCTTCAGGGAGTTGTTGTGAATAAACCAACTGATGGATTAAAACCCATCCTAGAAGAAGTTTAGTTTTGAAATGCATGATCTAAAAGTTGTTCTCTAATTTTCATCTCGTAAAGTCCTCGTTGATTTCTATTGGGATAAACCCGATTACTTAAAAAAATCAAAAAGCTCTCCTTTTCAGGATCTACCCAAATTAATGTACCCGTAAAACCCGAATGTCCATAACTTTTAGGAGAAGCTAAACGAGAGGGATAGGGATCTTTATTCTCTTCAAAAAGAGCGGGTTTATCAAAACCAAGCCCTCTTCGGTTGTCGCTTCCCGGATAGGCCCTTTGCGTAAAAAGAGCGACGGTTTCCGGTTTTAAAAAGACTTTACCCTGATAGGTTCCTTTGTTGAGTAACATTTGTAAAATGGGTGCAATTGAAGCACTATTGGAAAACAAACCAGCATTACCAGAGATGCCACCCATTAAAGCTGCTGCTTCATCGTGAACCCATCCTTGAACCAATTGTTTTCTAAATAGCGAGTCTTTTTCTGTGGGGACTATTTGTTCTTTGGGAAATTGCTTTGTAGGTAAAAAACCAAGCCGGTCTAATTTTAATGGTTCGTAAAAATGGGTTTTAAGAAAAGTTTCAAAAGAAAGTCCACTTAGTTCTTTTGTGAGTTGGGGGACTAAAAAGAACCAAAGACCAGAATATTTGTATTGCCCTACGGTACCCATTTTAGTCTTTCGAATTCTACGCATGATTTTTTTTGAGTAGTTTTTATGAAGAAAAAGAGAATCACTGATTTGAAAGGGATACTTCTCAGTGTATTGATTTCGAACTGTTCTGGCTTTAAAGGCCACGTTTTTTTTTCGAATTAAATTTTGATGTGCAATGTAAGGGAGCCAGCCTGCACTGTGACTTAAGACTTCTTTGAAGCTGCTTTGTCTTTTATTACTTCGTTTGATGAATGGAATGTATTCAGCTACTTTTTGTTCTAAATCAATCTCGAATAATTCATACAATTTCATAAAAGCTAGAGTGCCAGCCAGAACCTTAGTTACTGAAGCAAGATCGTAAAGATCTGTATTTTCAACTTTTACAAGGGAATCATAGGTGTGAAATCCATAAGATTTCTGAAGTCGTACACTGTCTTTTTTGAAAATGAGAAGTTGAGCTCCTGGAAAGGCTTTGTTTTGAATTCCGTGCTTTATCAAAGAGTCAGCTGTGGCTTCAAAACGCCTTTCTTTTTGCTGCGCTTCTACTAGATTAAAAGAGCAAAAAATAAACATCGCCCCGATGTAAAATACTTTCAACATGCTCTTAAGAATACAATTTTTAAAACTTTATTTTATAAATTTAATCCAAATTAAAAAGTTTATGATTAAAACGCTTTCAGTTTGAACTATTCTTCCAAATTTTTTACTCGTAATTGGGCATTGCTATTTGCCATCTGTTTGGTATTTTTTTCTGCCAGTCTTTTCTCTCAAGAGGAGGAGGAAGTAGAAGAGTTACTTCCTTTTGATGCAGTTATTCAGTCCGAAATGGGAGGTAAGCGGATGAAGTTTTACGGGAATACTCGGTTCAATTTTAATCAGGCTTATTTTTCAAACTGGATTTCCGGAGGTGAAAGCGCTTTAACTTTGCTTTACGGACTGGATTACAATTTTAACTATTCAGACCGTAATGGATTGGTTTGGGATACTAATTTATTATTGTCCATAGGAACAACTTATGTGTCGGGGAGTAAATTTTTAAAGAAAGCGGACGATCGATTTGAAATTAACTCACTGGTAGGAAAGCAAATCAATCAATACTGGAACTACTCGGGTTTTTTGAATTTTAAGACCCAATTGTTACCGGGCTTTAGATTTTTTAATCAAGACGGTAGTGAGCTTCGAGAAAAAGTTTCTCAGTTTTTATCGCCAGCAATTATTCAAGGAGGATTAGGATTTTATTACAAAAAAAATGATTCCTTTTGGCTGAATATGTCACCAGTATCGGGTCGTGTCATTGTCGTTTCCAAAAAATATACTCGAGAATTAGAGAACGATGCCAAATACTTTGGTGTGGACTTTGATAAACGATCAAAATTCTTTTTTGGTGCTTTGATTTCTGGTTTTTTCAAAAAAGAAATCATGCAAAATATTATTTGGGAAAGCAAATACAGTATGTATGTAAATTACCTTGAGAAAACACAAAACATTGATTTTGATTGGTACACCAATTTACGTTTCAAAGTCAATAGTAAAATTTCCGGAAATTTCATCTTACACTTATTGTATGATGACGATTTGATTGGGAGACTTCAGGTGCGCGAACTGTTAGGCTTAGGAATTAATGTCGATTTGTAAATTATTCTTTCCCTTTGGCTTTTCGTAAAAACCAATCGTAATTGTAGATGGTAACAAAAACATTGTAAACACTCCCTTGACCTCTGGGATCCATTTCAATAACGACTGAACTATCAGGATCGATAAAGCGAATACACGGAAGATTTTTTTTAACCAGAATAGGATCCGACCAATTCTCTTGGGCATAAACCGTTTTGTAATTATTGGATTCAAAATGGGAACGTGATTTTTTGAGATATTGAGTAGCTTGGGCAAGGTTGAGATTTTTTTTACTCCAAATATTAATGCTAACCAGACTTCCATCATGATCTACTAGCGATCTTTTTCGAAAGGCATACGAGGTTCCGTTTCCAAAAACAATATTTTTGAGAGATTTTGAATTTTCTTGAAGAATTTCTTTAGCTTCATCGATAGGCATGCCAAAAGAAAATTCTTTGTACAGTATTTGTGCATTCACAAAATTAGATACACCAATAAATAACAATACGATACAGAATGGTTTCATAAAAATGTTTTAACAAAAAAGAATCATAAATTAACGACAATGTAAGAAAACATCAAAATACCTTTCAAATGAATTTTCAGATTTTTAGACTGTTAATAAATTCTTATTTTGGTTAAATCAATAAAAATTTAAATGAAAACAGCATTGATTACAGGAGGATCATCAGGCATAGGTTTTGAGATTGCAAAATGTTTGGCTGATAAGGGTTACAACCTGGTGCTTACAGCCAGAAACCCAAAAAAACTAGATCAAGCCGTTGCAGTCTTGGGAAATCAATCAAACGTTCGAGTTGATTCTTTTGTGGCAGATTTGCACGATCCTAAAGCTCCTCAATCAATTTATGATTTTTGTAGTAAAAATAATCTTCTTATTAATTTATTGGTTAACAATGCAGGATATGCTATTCCATCTCCTTTTGAAGAAACTGCTATGGATGAGGAGGAAAATTTTATTCGTGTGTTAGGAATTTCTGTCATTGCGTTGAGTAAACTTTTTGTCAAAGATATGTTGGCTTCTGATGGGGGTAAAATCATGATTATTTCTTCTGTAGCAGCTTTTGCACCTCCTTCCTCTATTCAGACTTTATACGGACCCATTAAAACGTTTGTCAATCGATTTAGTGAAGGGCTTAACCTTAATTACAATCATAGAGGAATTACATCCACAGCGGTTTGTCCAGGGTATACGGTTACAAATTTTCATGCAGCAAGTGGTGTTCAAGATGAGATGGATCGAGTTCCCTATTTTATGAAAAAGGAGGCTAGTCGCATAGCCAAAGAAGCGGTAAAAGCTACATTAAAAGGAAAGAAAGTTTGTGTCCCTACGAAGACTTTTAAGCTGATTGTTTTTCTTCTTAAAGTTTTACCCCATTCACTTTTCCCATTTTTTAGTAAGCGACTGGCTCCAGGGCGCTACGATAAATAATAATTTATTTTACCCCAGTTACAATTAGAGTACCTGCCCAATTTTCTTTTGCTCCGTAGCGCCAGAATTTTATTTCGTTGAAGCCTGTATCAGTAAAAAAACTAACCCATTCATTTTCACTAAACAGTTTCATGTTTGAAATACCACAACTCTCACTCCAATCATGAGAGGCTTTGTTTTCAAAATAAAAATCAAGACCAATGATTAGTCTACCATTCTTTTTGAGCCATTTTTCATAAATGAATTGAATGAGTTTTTTTGGATTTTCCATGTAATAGAATACTTCCATGGAGTGAACTAGATCCACCTTTTTTTCTGGTGACCATTGCATCAAATTAGCACAAGTGTAAGTTGCATTTGGATCTATTTTATTCGCCTTATCAATCATTTTTTTGGAACCGTCTACTCCCATTGCATTCTGACACATTGGGTGTTCAGCGACAGAACGCACAACCCAGCCGTTTCCACACCCTGCATCAATAAATGAAAAAGGAGTCTCGTTTTGAAGGGCAAAAGAAAGCATGTTTTCTACAGATTCTTTATGGTTTATTTCCATTCCAAAATCTTTATCTAAGTCAGCCCAATCGCTGAATACTTCTATTGGATTACGTTTCATTTGAAGTGATTTTTTAAAAAGTTAAAATAAAGAAATTCCCCAAAGGGTCAATGTACCCCAAATTGAGTAGCGAAGCATTTTCCCGACGAGCATCCACAGAGCCACTTTTTTAAAGTCAATTTTGAAAAAACCAAGTCCAACAGCAAAAACATCACCTACTAGCGGAAGCCAGCAAAGAAATGCAAGGGGACTGCCCCATCGTTTGATGAAGCTTCTTAAGTTCCCAACCTTTTCTTGTTTGATCCTAAAAAATCGTTCTAAGATTTGCCAATTCCCAATGTATCCCAAGCCGTAGCTACTAATTCCACCGAGCCAATTTCCCAAAGTTGCAATAGAAAGGCAACTAACAAAATCGTATTCATTTGCAATTAAAAGACTAAGGACAACTTCCGAACTCAAAGGTATTACCGTAGCTGCCAAAAAGCTGGCTACAAAAAGACCTAAGTAACCGAGTTCAACATAGTGTTCCATTTTTTTAACTATTGGTCAAAATTAGGAGATAATAATAAAGTTTTAAATAGTAATCAGTCTTTAGTTCGAAGTTGACACATATTTCATAACAACTTGATCAATAATCGTTACCTCAGTGAGTGATTCAATTAAGGTGGTGTAATTCACCTCTAGTGAATCGCTATCTGGCAGGCTTGATGGTGTTTCACTCAAAGCATAGATGGTCATGTAATAGGTTGTACTTCCTCCACTTGGGTTACACGGTGAGGAATAAGAAATGGATGCCCCATCTTTGTTGGGTCCCATAAACCAAGAGCCACTATTTGCTTCGCCATAGGGAATTTCGGTAATACTCGGATCAATATTCCAAAGTGTTAAATAGGAATTGGTGTCCGTTGGATTAGGAAATCCGTGGATTGAAATGGCAAGACTTCCAGTTCCTTCGGGAACATTTGACCATGCGATGGGTATGGAATTTTCAATACCGTTTGTCTTTTTTTCGCATTTGTAAGCATCAAGCATTTCACCGTCAGTATCAACAGCAACGCTGGAAAGCGTAAAATTTGAATTTTCTGAGCTAACAGAAAAGCCAGTAACTGAAGTATCTGATGTTGAATCAGAGGTTTCGGTTTCAGTGGACTCATTCGCTGAGGTTGAAGTATTGTCTGAAACAGCATAATTGGAGTCTCCTAGATTTACATCTTGGCAAAAGTTTACATTAGAATAGACCTCAATATTTTCGGAGGTATCCGCAATGGCTCCATAGGTGGGCAAGTTAGTAGTTGACCCATTTTCATCTACATAAGAATAAGTAAATTTACAGTCATCATCCCAATTGTAGTTCACATAATATTTGGTTCCGCTTACAGTGTATTCAAAAGAAAAAGCGTTGGTTCCCGTTTGACTGAAGCCAGTCACTGTAGCCCCATCGACGGGTTTAAAGTCATTTGAAGGGCGAATTGGATTTTGAACAGGTTGAGGATAAATTTGATCATTGGGAGCAATTGAATTTGGGTCTAGGGTTATTTTTCCCATGACCATAGGCATGTAGTAAGGAGCCGTTGTCTTTGCGTGATAGCGGTAATTGCCGTCACTGTCAAGACGTCCAAAGGCATCATCCAAAGTTTCATCAGTGTATCCATAAACAGGATATCCATCAAGAGCGTATGCTAGGGGTTGATTTGTTCCAACCGTTTCCTCCAAATGCGTTGGTATCAAATGATAATGATAATCATCACCACGGCCAAAATGACCTCCCCAATTATCCAACTCACCAATCAGATATGCATTTTCACCTCTGTTGTTGTAAACGTTAAAAATCGGAACACCATTTACCGCAACAGCTAAAGCTCCTTTTAATAAATGATCACTTGTACTCAGGGGCTCGTCAGCCATTTCAGGATACAGGGGGATTACCCAGCTATTATCTCCTGTGTAATTTTGAGGAATTGGGACTTGTTCTTGCCATGAGGTAATTCCAACACCCATGCCATGCTCCGGCCAGCTAAAGGAATTGATGTAAAAATATTCTTCATCACTTGTAATACTTACCCCAGAATAATCTTCAAAATGACTGATTATCGTATCTACTAGAGTGCCATTTGTTTCGTTATTTGTTGAAGTATCTGATGAATCGGGATTGTCTGTACTAGTATCTGTGGTTGAATCTGTAGTTGAATCATCAGTTGCTGGAGGTTCGGTAGTCGGAGGCGGTGTATTGGTTTCAATTTCTGCAGGAATATCATCTTCTTCGGGAGCACAAGCAATAATAACAAATACTGACAACGAACAAAACAGACTAATCAAAGCAGGTTTTCGAACCTTAGAAACTCCAAAATAAAGTGTGATTGAAATAATGATTAACAATAAAAATACGAGCCCAATCCCAGCCTTGAGTTTACTAAACTTTTTGACTTTTGTAGGCTCTAGATGAACTTTTTGGTTGTGAAATCTATTGATTTTCTCTGATAACTCGTGGTGCTTTAAAATAATCAATTGATCCTCCATAGAGAAGTCCGTAATTGGAAAATGAACAATGGAATTTGTTTTTAGTTCTCTTAAAGTAACCTGTTGGCCAATTAATGAAATAAAATTTGCTTCCAGTACCAAAGAAGCCTCTTGAAGAATCCATTTTTTTGTCTGTTGGGTGTGTGTTCCAGAATGTGAAAATCCAAAAGAAAAAGCATTTAACACAACTACAAGGAAGAGTTTCCTTAGAAAATTTTTGGCAGATTGATTCATCTCAAGTTTGATGTTTTAATAAAATAGTATTTTCAATTTAGGGTTAAAATTTGGATAACAAACGGGAAACAGAATAAAACGATTTTTTTATTTGAAGGATTCATCTCGCTTTATTAGGTGCCATTTTAAAAAGCGAATGACTATATTTATAAAAATCATTTAAAAATGAAAAATTCAATCATTATTGCTGCCAGTGTACTGTTGGGTTGTTTTATTCTTGGTATTTTAATTTCTAATGGGATCTCAACCGATCGATTTGAGTATGTGAGTGAAAATGTTGTTTTTGACAAAAAAACAGGAACGATTTACTTTACAGATAAAAAAGAGTACCGAGATACACGAGGAGATTTGTATCGATACGATTAAAAAGAACCTAGCCAATATCAATTTTTCAGAATTTCTAGTGGAATAGAATATGCACTAAGATTAAACTGAGAAGCAAAAGTATCCCCAACCATCGATTTTTTGAGGAAGCACTCACCAATAGTTTTCCCAAATTATTAATTCGTTTAAAATTGGTTGCTATGGCAAGACTTAACCCGAAAAAGATCACCCAAAAAGCTCTAAAAAAGTAATTCATATTGGGGAACAAATAAGACAGTAACAAATTAATGGGTAGGGTAAGAAGGAAAGCAATAAGAATGCTTTTTTGTTTTGGTTTGACCAACACTATTGTACTACAGATCAAAACAACAATACCGCAATTGATGTAATAACGAAGATTGTTAAGGGTATGTGTAAATGCTGAATTTGGATTGTCAAATTTTAGATACAATAAAATCAACCCCATTAGCAAACCAGAAATTAGACTGATTACGATGGCTCTTCGTCCCGACTGGATTTTTTGTTGATCTGTGGCTTTTTTATTGATATACTTTGAATAAATATCAATTGACCAAAGCGTTGCTAGTGAGTTAAAAGTAGAATCTACTGTACTCATTAGTGAAGCAAATAAACCACACAAAACAATTCCTTTGATGCCCGCAGGTAAATAAGTTTTCACCAAATAGGGGAAAGCCAAATCGGGTTCTCCTAAGCTGTCTCCTAATATGCCATACAGAGCAATTCCTGGAATCACAATTAGGATAGCCATGATGTATTTGATAAGTCCTCCCATCATTAATCCTGATTGAGCGTGTGCTAGATTTTTAGCTGCAATAGCTCTTTGCATAACAGTTTGGTTGGCACACCAATAATTAATATTGAGAAAAAAGAGTCCAAACAAGTGAATCCAGGGTAGCGTGGAATGGTTAGCAGGCAAATGAAGATGCATTTTCTCTGGAGTTTTTAGATACAATTGATCCCATCCTCCCATTTGATTTACTGCGATAAAACAAACTACGGTTCCTCCAATTAAAAGAATTGTAAATTGAATAATATCAGTTTTTACCACAGCACTAAGTCCTCCAAAATAAGTGTAAACTGCTGAAAATACACCTAGAAACAAAATGAGTATGGCTATTCTCGTTACTCGATCTTCATGAATAAAAGCCAATTCTTTTCCAAAAACCATATCTGCTGAGTAAGCCCCCCAAAATAAGGCTGCACCTAATGTAATAGTTGAAAATAAGGCAATATTACTCAAGGAGTAAAACAAGGCTATTTTCTCACTCAGTTTGATTTTAATAAAGTCAGTAATGGTAATGATTTTCTCCTTTAGAAAAAGGGGGACAAATACGAAGGCCGCAATCAGGATTCCCTGTATTGCGTTGATCTCCAAGTTGGCTTGCGCTAAACCATAGAGATAGGCAGATCCCATCATTCCCAAAAATTGATATCCACTCACATTTGTTGCAATTGTAGAAAGTGCTATGGAATACCATTTTAAGTTTCTATTGCTTAAAAAATAAGCCTCAGCAGTACTTTGCTTACTCATTTTTCCTTTTAAAGCAACCGTGAGTATTAAGGTAAAATAGAAGAGAACTATTATAAAATCAATCATCTGTTTTAAGCTCTAGAACCATTCCCTAGCGGTGTATTTGGAATTGTTTTTGGAACCCTTCCCAAAACTTCTGGTAAATGGATGTTTTTTAATCTTGGTAAGACATATTTTGCAAACAATTCACACTCTTGTTGGTGAGGGTATCCTGATAAGATAAAAGCATGAATTCCCATTTCCATATAACTTTTCAATTTGTTGTAAACTTGATCGGGATTTCCAACTATGGCTGCTCCACAACCTGATCTGGCCAATCCGATACCCGTCCATAAGTAGGGTTCTGCGTAATAATTTTCATCTGAAGCATCTCTTAAATTGGATTGCATCGATACTCCAAGAGATTTTGAATCTTGGGCTCTATTTTTTATGTTTTCTCCCAATTCCAGATCCAGTTTTGAGAGTAATGAATTGGCATAAGCCTTAGCCTCTTGTTCGGTTTCTCTTACAATGACGTGTACTCTGAGTCCAAATTGGACAGTACGATTGTAGTTTGCAGCTTTGGAACGCATGGTTGATATTAATCCTTGTAACTTTTCTTGTGTATCGGGCCACATTAAATATACATCACAAAATTCAGCACACAATTCAACTCCTGCAGGAGAGTACCCTCCAAAATACAGTAAGGGTCCACCGTTTTGCTGGTAGGATTTTACGGGCCTTGAGGATAGGTTTAAATCATAAAATTTTCCTTTAAAATCGATTTCATCTTTAGTCCAGGCTTGCTTTAAAATCTGAATGACTTCTCTGGATCTTGCATAACGCTCGGAGGAGGCTAGCTCGGTACCGGGTAAATCAGATGAAATGATATTGATGGTCAATCTGCCTTTTAATATGTGATCCAAGGTTGCCAGTGTTCTTGCTAACATGGGAGGATGAATCTCGCCACACCTAATAGCGGCTAAAAAATTAATTTTTTCAGTTATTGGAGCCATGGCAGAAATAAAAGCCAATGGATCTTGTCCAACTTGATATGATGAGGGACACAAAACATTAGAGTAGCCCAATTTATCTGCGGTTTTTACAATCTGTGAAGTGTTTTCCCAACTGCTTTTAAATTCAGGATCTCGAGCTCCTAGAAACTGATCATCACCGTCACAGATTGGAGCAAACCATGAGATTTCTGCACCATCGATGTTTCTATTCATTTTATTATTTTAAATATTAACGCATCCCAAGGTTCTAGTTCAATAGCATTGGTTTTCAAAGTATCGCTTGTTTTCAAATTATTCGATAGGATTAAGCTGCTTTTAGAAAAGGGCATGGGAATTTTATAATTTGTAGCATCGTTTGAAACGTTCAAGATAACCAAATAAGTTTGTTTAAGTCCAACTCTTTCGTAGCAAAAAACCTGAGTGTGGTCTGGATCTAAGTCTTTGTAATCCGCATAGATTAAATCCTTTGATTGTCTTCTAATTGCAATAAGTTTTCTGTAGAAATGAAAAATAGAGTCCGAATCATTTATCGCATTCTCGACATTGATTTTGCGGTAATTTGGATTGATCAAAAACCAAGACATTGGGCTTTTACTAAATCCACCATTGGATTTTGCATTCCATTGCATCACTGTTCGTGAATGGTCTCTTGAGGATTGATTTAGATGCTCCAGATAGATTTCTTTAGAGATTTTATTTTTCAAAACTTTTGGGAGGCTCCCTTTAACCTGTAGATCGTCAAATTCATCTAAATTCTCAAAAGGGTAATTGGTCATTCCAATTTCCTCACCTTGGTACAAAAAAGGAGTTCCTTTTTGTGACAAGGTTAAAAGAGCTAAAAGTTTAGCAGATTTGACTCTGTATTCCTTGTGATTTCCATATTTACATACACTTCTTGGGTTGTCGTGATTGTTCAGAAAGACGGTAGGCCAATGATGTGGATCGGTAGTTGACTGAAGTGTAAATAATTTTTTCAGTTGAGGTAATGTCCATTCGTTTTGAATCCAATCGTCTCTTCCTATGCGGATAATGTCAAATAAAAAAACAAGATCCAGTTCTCGGGCTGTTTCATCACTGATTCTTAGCATGGCTTCTCTACTGATTCCAAAGGCTTCCCCAACAGAGAAAATATCGTATTTAGACAAAACCTTTTGATGCATCTCTTTCAGATAGAGATCTAGCTTAGGCCCCTTCGCATAGGTGTTTTCTGGTGCGTTTAACTCTTCTGAAGTTAAGTCTAAAAAGTGTTGATCTTTTGATATGAATGAAATCACGTCCATTCTAAATCCGTCGATCCCTTTCTTTAACCAATAGTGCATTAGGGCGTAAACTTCATCCCTAACCTTTTTATTTTCCCAATTTAGATCGGGTTGTTTTTTTGAAAAATAATGAAGGTAATATTCATTTGTTTCAGTTGTTTTTTCCCAAGCAGATCCTCCAAAAAAAGAAGTCCAATTGGTGGGTGGGTGGCCATCTTTGCTTTCTTTCCAAATGTAATAATCTCGATACGGGTTGTTTTTTGAAGTACGACTTTGAGTGAACCATGCGTGTTCATCACTAGTGTGATTTATGACTAAATCAATCACGAGTTTGATATTTTTTTTGTGACAGGTTTCCAGTAGTAGGTCAAAGTCCTCCATAGTCCCAAACTCTTCCATTACTTTTTTGTAGTCTCGGATGTCGTATCCGTTGTCGTCGTTTGGTGAATCAAAGTGTGGGGAAAGCCACAGGGTATCTATTCCCAATAATTGGAGGTAATCTAATTTTAACAGAATTCCTTTTAGGTCTCCAATTCCATCTCCGTTAGCATCGTAGAAAGACCGAGGATAAATTTGATAAACAACTTGTTCTTTCCACCATTTTTGAGTCATTTTCACACTTTTTTAGCCCTTTTTGGCTCAATTTGATCTTTTTTCGACCAATTTTTATCTTTTTTGGTTGATTTTGGATTTTTAAAAAAAACTGTTTTTTTTATTGTTTTAATAAAGAATCTAAATACGATCGGTTCATGTAATTTCCATCTTTAATCACTGCTCTAATCGATTTTGTATTTGCAATGTCTTGCAATGGGTTTTTATCAAGGATAATTAAATCAGCGACATAATTTGATTTGATTCTGCCTAGTGAGTCTTGGAGATCAAAATATTTTGCGGGATTGATAGTGGCTGTTTGAAGAATTTCTAATTCGGACAAACCAGATTTTTTCAATTCCTCAAGTTCATGATGCAAACTGAGTCCTGGGACCAGAAAACCAATAGGGGTATCGGTTCCAGCTAAGAATGGAATCCCTTTCTTGTGCATGTAATTGACCATACCCGAAGACCAAGCAGTGTAATCTATGGTTTGTTGATCTACGGACGCGTCGGACGCGTTTATTTTTTCAATCCACTCTTCTTTTTTTGACTTTGGGAGAACATCCAGCAAGGATAAATATTCTGGAGTTTTAAATTTTTTGAAGGCAAAGTTGATGTACAGTGCAAGCGTGGGGATTTGCCAAGTATTATTTTTAGCCAATACATCAACTACTTGATTGATTTTTGTAGAGTCTAAATCGTAAACGGATTTCATACGCTGCTTCTTGTGAAGCATTGATCTCAGGGCAGAACCTTTAATTTGGTTTTTATTTTTTAGAAGTTCTCTTCGCTCTTCAAAAAGAGCATCAGATTGATTGGTCATTGAAAGTTCAATATTTCTTAGGTGTTCAATGCTGCTTAATCCCAAATTAGAGGCCTCAATTACATTCATACTTAGTGGTACGTGACCGGTTAGTTTTAGATTATTTTTTTTAGCGATTTGAGCCAAAGTCTTGAATTGTTCTGGACTTAACATCTCATAGGCCTTGAGAAAATCAACCTTTTGTTCTACTAGATAAGCTACATTTTTTTCCAATTGGCTCACATCTTTATTTTGAATAGAGAGTACGGGGAAATAGGGACTGCTTCCATCATAAACATTGTATTTTCCATCAATAAGAGGACCTGCAATTTTCACTCTGCTTTTAGTTTTGGGATGTTCAAGAGCAGTTTTCTTGTAGGGATTGACAAAATCAATTTCACCTCCGGTATCTCGAACACTGGTGATACCGTGAGCTAAAAACAGATTAGGCATTGCCTCAGCAAAGTTTCTTTCAAAAGAAAAGTGAACGTGAAAGTCCCATAGACCAGGAATTAAAAACTTTCCTTTTCCAGGGTAAATTTTGTTTTCTGAAGAAATTTCAACCTCGTTAGTTTTAAACGTTTTTATGATTTTATTTCCACGAATAACTACAGATCTGTTTTCTTTTAATCCATCAATAGGGTCAATTAAATTGATGTCTTCAATTACAAAGGCGTTATCAAAAAATACACCTTCCTTCTTGCAAGAAAAAATCGTGGTAAAGAGCGTTATGAGTATTATGATTCTTTTCATCTAGTGTTTTAAATTTTATTAATATACAAATTTAGGTTTTAGAGTTTTTGTTTGCTTACAGTCAACATGGGATGAAAAAATAGAAAAGGTTCAGTTTAATAGCATACTACATTTCAGCACATTAGAGTTATTTTCAATCAAAACCAATTGAAAATGGATATTTTAAATTTTACAAGAGGTAAACGACAAAAAACCCTAAATAAGTTCCAAGTGCATTGCCTAAGCTTCCTACCAGTATGGCAGGTAAAATTAACTCTTTACGATCAAAAGTTTCCGCTAAAGCAATGGCAGAGGTCCCACCTCCCACATTTGCCTGACTTACTATGGCAATCATTTGCCAATCACGGTAAAGCAGACCGCCCAAGAATATTGTGAGAATTCCGTGAAGCAACACGGCCAAACTGGTAAATAGTAAAAGTGTAATTCCAATTTCTTTAAGTTGGTAAACGGCATTTAATTCACAGTATGCTCCAATAACCGCCAGAAAAAGATACACTAAAAACAGTCCTAAGTGATGACTTCCCTTTAAATTGGCAACAAACTTGGTTTGAGCCAATCCGATTCCCAGAGTAGTTAGTATCAGAATAGAAGGAATTTGAGGTAAATAGTCAGCTAGAATTTCAGAAAGGTAAAAAGAAGTAACCCCCAGAAAAGTAAGCCATGCTAAGGAAGTTAAATCTATTCCTTCCTCAGAAAAAGCTACTTGATCTTTTTTGATTTCACTAACTGTAATTTTACTTTTCCATACACGAGACAGCAACATGGGCAAAATTAAGGTAACCAATATCCACAATGCAGTGACTACATTATCAACGGCAATAGTACCGGCGTACAACACCCCCTTTTTTTGGAATCCATACTCAAGAGCAACAGCATTAAAGTTGACACTTCCCCCCGTGTAGGTGCCTGTTAACATTCCCGCAATTACCTTTGCATCTTTACCCAATACCGTTTCGGGAGAAAAAACTACCCATGAAATGAGTATTCCAACAGTAGTAGCCAAGGAACCCAAAATGAATAAACTAATCATTGGTAACCCTGCTTTTTTTATTGAATTAAGGTTAATATTTAACAACAAGAAAAAGATGGAAATTGGAGCTACGTATTTGAATATTACATTGTACAATCCAATACTGTTTGAGGCAGAGGGAATCAGTTTTAGATTTGCTATCACTGCTGTAAAAAGAATGACCAGTAATGCTGCTCCAAATTGTTTCCCCAACTTTGTCTTTCCTGCATAAATAGACAGAATAACCATAAGACTTAACATCACAAGGACATAAATTGGATTTGATACAAACGACATAAAATAGTTTAATAAACTATTAAGATACAAAATTAAAGACCAAGCCAAGTTGAATGAAACTGTAAAAAGACTTTCTAGAATTGAAGCTTAACCTGATAAAGGCACTCCAAATTGGGAGTTGGATATGTTAAACATGATTCAATTAAAAAAATAAAAGGGGCTGTTTTTTGGCTAGTCTCTTGGTAGGTTTTGGCAAATATTTTTTTTTTGCGTTTTAATATTTCTATATTAGAAAAAGTATAAATCATAAATCAATTTAAAATGAATGCAGCTAAAAACATTAAAAAAGTTAGAGCACACGATGCTATTTGCGGACTATTGTATCTTGTAAGTGTCGGATTAACGATTCAGACGGGGGATTTGAATTTTCTTTCCATTGCTATTGGTGTTGGAGTTTTACAAATAATCAGTCCTTTCACCAAGTTTTGTCCAGTTTACTTTATCCTTAATAAGACTATGAGTGATACGGACCCCATGCAAAATGGAAAATAATTTTTTAATTGGTCTTTCAAAGCTGAAGCTTAATGAATTCCTGTTGAAAAAAATAATACCAAGTACTCCTTATCCATTAGTCTGATCAAGGCAGAGATTCCCATATTTTTTTGGGTGTTTGTTTGGAAAAAGTAGGGATACGTCATAAGCTTTAGAACATTTGTTTCCAATTCAAGAAGAGAGCTGAGATTTGATATGCAATCTATCCTTCATACATTAGAGTATGTCATTTTAATATCAGAACTTTTTTCATTTAGTTTTAACGAAAAGTTTTTCCAAGTTCAAAAATTTAATCGAGAGTCAAAAAGAGAGAATTTGGGATTGGAGCATGGATCAATTAGGGTTGGTAGGAACGAGTTTTATCACGGGTCTTTCAACATAAATAAGTGAAAATGAAAAAATTATTTTTACTCTTTTTACTCTTTTTACTCTTTATTATGTTTTCTTGTTTTAAAAGTGACATAGTGCAATACAGCTCTGCCAATACAGATCCTGCAAAAGACGCGAGTGGACTACAATACAATGGTCTTGATTCCCATCATTGGCTAGTATATGAGGGCCTGAAAATTTAATAGATAGAAAAACAATGAGAAAAAAATAGACTATAAAGTTCTGCCTGTTCATGTTTTTCATAAATGTAATATCACAAATTTTTACTCTGAATTCCTAAAAATTTTAAGGCACCCCCAAAGTAAATC
>JAQWSN010000028.1 GCA_029243165.1 Flavobacteriaceae bacterium | reverse complement strand
TGCGGGTTTGGGGAATTCAACTTTTAACGTCTCTACTCTTGTTTTTGAAGATCAACTTGACCGAAGCACAGGATACATCAGCACAGAGACGACTGACCCTCTTGCAAATCGTTTAGTACAAGTTTCCTACATGGATTTGGGAGCTTCTTTAATCATTCATAACGAAAGGCTTCTTTTGGGTTTGAGTTTAAAACATTTAAATCGACCCAATGTGAGCTTTGATCAAGGAGCTGAAAATCGTAAACAGATCAGTATCACCACAAACGCTGCTTATGAATTCAATCTCAATCCTTTTGATCGAGGACTGTTACCTCGGTTCACATATTTACTTACGTATGCCCATTACACCATGCAAGGAAAATCACGTTTATTGAATCTTTCCCAAGAAATTCAATTGGCAGAATTCGCTTTTGGAGTAAATCAACAAATCTCTTTTTTTGATGGGTTTAACTTGAGCCAAGTAGGGATGTCTGCGGGAATTTCATTTGATAATTTTGAATTTGGAGTTTTGTACAATTTTCCAATTAGAAATATCAATAAAACTTTTGCAGCAAGTGTATTCGAACTTTATTTAACATTTGATTTCAGCAAGTTCAGAAGAAACCGAAGAGGCCTCTACAAACGATTGCAAAACGATAATTATTTTTAGTCTCTAAAGATTCCATTTGGAAAAACGACAGGACTTTCGAAACCATTTTTTCCAACCGTAGCGATGCCAAAAAAGAAATTATCAATTACGATTCCATCCAAAGTATGAGAGTCAACATCACCCACAAAACGTTCGTATTGCCAGACTGGACTGGTAGTATCTCTCCAATAGATTTTGTAACCCTTTACATTTGGGTCGTTTACTTTTTTCCATTTAAATTTGGCTGAGGCTTGAACGATTCCTCCGATTGAGAGCTTTTCAACTGTTGGTGGTGCCCACGCCATACTGGCCAAATTGATTGCATTTACTGCGGTTAGCTTTTTGGCATAATCAAAATTTACCCCTGAGATGACATCTCCATAAGCAATGCCGTTTTCCGTCCTAATGTCTTGATGCTGCATGACGTAGTTTTCATGGGCTTCCATAATTCGAATTCCTGCATAGCCCACATCATTAAAAGGTCTGTGATGTCCGCCTCTGCCAAAACGATCCAATCGGTAGATCATCATAGGATTCATTTCGGGCATGTATTTTTTTACGGTTTTGTGGACATATCGGGCTAATTGTCTTGAAATTCCATCTACCTCTCCACCATAAAAACGTCTTGCTTTTCTCGCTTTTTCAGATTCGTTTGCAGGCACGGGTTCAGAAAATATTCTAAAAGATCGATTGTCAATCACCCCATCTACTCCTTGAATATTTCCAATCATATCATTATTTAGTATTCCGATGATTTCCCATCCTTTTTCTTGGGCGTATTCAGCTAAACCTTTACCTCCAAAAAGTCCTTGCTCTTCTCCAGCGAGGCCAACATAAATAATACTATTTTCAAAAGAATATTTAGAAAGTACTCGGGCAGCTTCAATAGTCCCAGCCATTCCTGAAGCATTATCATTTGCACCGGGTGAATCATCTGAATAATTGTTTGGGTCAGATACTCTAGAATCAATATCTCCACTCATGATGATAAACCGATTTGGATGTGTAGTGCCTCTTTGAATAGCAACAACATTGTTGATCCATACGGGTTTCACTATCCGGTTACCATCTTTTGGAGTGTAGTAGTTTTTTTGATAAAAAACCTCAAGACAATCAGTACAATCGGATGAAATTTGATCAAACTCCGCTTTAATCCATCTTCGGGCTGCTCCTATTCCTCTGGATTTGGAAAGCGTGTCGCTTAATGTATGCCGCGTTCCAAAACCCACCAATTTTTTGATATCTTGTTCAATTCTAGAAGCAGATACACCATCGATAATGTCATAAATTTTCGTAGTGTCTTGACTCATTCCCGTGCTTAGGGCGAATACCATTAAAAATACCCAGTATGTTTTCATTTTTTTTGTAAAAGTTAAAAAAAAACCGACACTTCAGGTGTCGGTTTGGAACAGAGATTGTTTTAATTAATTAAAAGCAATACTTTTTTTCTTGGATCAGATGATCTGCAATTTTGGTTTTAAGACTAATATTGTCAGGATAATCAATGTACTCTCCATGTTTTTGTAAAACTTCTAGCAATTGATTCCGTTCAGTTTTATTGTCATCCGTTAAATGGAAGATTACTTCTTTGGCTTGTTTGCTGATTAAACTCTGTGCCTCAAAAACAAAATTCTGCACCATTGCAATTTGAGTTTTTTGACTTTGATCTCCATGGCGTTTACAGTTTTTAAGTGTTCTTAAAAGAGCAGACTCTGCAAAATAGATTTTGATTAAAATGTCTGCTAACGATTGAAGAACCTGTTGCTCTTCTTCCAATTGAGTTCCATACTTTTGAGTTGCATTACCCGCAATCATTAAAAAAATTTGCTTGAAGTTTTGAATCAAATGTTTTTCTTGATCAAGAGTACCTTCTCCAATTTGTTCTACTTTTTCAGCACCCATTTTAATAGCGGCTTGCATTACCGCTGGCATAAGATCGAGTTCTCCTTTCATCCCTTTTTTGAGAAGTAGGCCTATGGAGAGCATACGGTTTATTTCATTCGTTCCTTCGTAAATTCTTCCTATCCTTGCATCTCTCCAAGCGGATTCCATGGGTGTGTCTGCGGAAAAGCCCATTCCTCCATAGATTTGAATACCATGATCGGAACAGGTTTGAACATCCTCAGAAGAACTTACTTTGATCAGCGAACATTCAATGGCAAAATCTTCCACCCCTTTCAATTCAGCTTCCTGATGACTTAGTCCTTTGTCACGGTAGTGTTGTATCCTATTTTCCACATCTGAAGCGGCTCGGTAACATGCAGATTCACCAACATAACAAGAGGTTGCCATTTGGGCTATTTTATCTTTAATCGCACCAAAGGATGCTA
Organism: Flavobacteriaceae bacterium; assembly: GCA_029243165.1. Classification (GTDB taxonomy): domain Bacteria; phylum Bacteroidota; class Bacteroidia; order Flavobacteriales; family Flavobacteriaceae; genus MS024-2A. The sequence continues at coordinate 90,463 of JAQWSN010000028.1, read as the reverse complement.
TGGGTTTTTTAAACTGGATTCGCTCTGTCGCATATTGAACGGAATTGGTGATTACCCTTCTTTGTGCATCCAGACAAGCTACTCCTAATTTAATTCTTCCCACATTGAGTGCATTCATTGCAATTTTAAACCCACCGTTTCGTTTTCCTAATAAATTCTCTACGGGAACTTTAGTTTTATTAAAGAATACTTGACGAGTGGAGGAGGCATGAATACCTAATTTTTTTTCTTCTTCACCAAGTTCAATACCATTATTTTCTTCCATAGGAACGATGAATCCAGTAATATTTTTATCATTTTCAATTCGAGCAAAGACGATAAATAAACTGGCAAATCCAGCATTTGAGATCCACATTTTCTGACCTGTAATTTCATAGTGTGTTCCGTCATCGGACAATACCGCTTTGGTTTTCCCCGAGTTAGCATCAGATCCTGCACCCGGTTCAGTAAGGCAGTAAGAACCAAACCACTCACCAGAAGCCAATTTAGGAAGGTAGGCTTGTTTTTGAGCTTCGGTTCCATACAATAAGATGGGTAATATTCCAATCCCTGTATGCGCTCCGAATGCTGTTGAAAGGGAACCTGTAGCTCCAGAAATGTAATCACAAACCAGCATGGTGGATACAAAACCCATCCCCATGCCACCATAATTCTCAGGTACAGGGATGCTTAAAAAACCAAGTTCTCCCGCTTTCTTCATTAACGATTCAGTTAACGCATAGTCTTTTTTCTCAAAGCGTTCCTTGTTGGGCCATACTTCACGATCTATGAATTCGATAACAGCCTCTTTCATCATGAGTTGTTCCTCACTAAAATCTTCAGGTGTAAAAATTTGATCCGGACTTGATTCCGAAATTAAAAATTCACCACCGTTTACCTCTTTTTGTGTTTTTGTTTCCATGATTATTATGTTTTTAATGTTGGGGTAAAATGTTCGAAACTTTTAGCATGCTCTTTAATGCAGTTCATTACTTCATAAAATGCACTTATTTTTTCAGGACCTAATGACTTTTCAACTACTTTATTGAAATGCAATACAACAGCTTTAGAGTCATCTCTTTTTTCTTTACCGAAAGCAGTAAGGTGAATCAAGATACTCCTCCCATCATCCGGATTTTGAGAGCGGTAAATCATATTGCGCTCTTCCATAGTGTTTAAAAGCCTTGAAAGACTCGTAGGTTCCATTCCCATTTTCGGACCCAAGGTAGTAGAGGGTGTACCCTTAGAATCAATACTCAATAAAGCAAACCCGGTTGCCATAGTAGAATCAAATTTACTTGCCTCTTTGTTGTACATTTTGCTTACCAAATTCCATGTTGATCGCAATGCGCTGTCAAAAGTTTCATTTTTCATTACTTCAAAGATATTAAATTTACTATGCACGCATAGTAAAATATCAAATTTATTTTCAGCATGTTTTTTATTTGTTTTTTTAAACGTACATGGATTCGATCAAGTCAGCATATTTTTCAGCAATGACTTTTCTCTTTAATTTCATGGTTGGTGTCAGGTGTCCATCTTCTATGGTCCATTCACTTGGAGTGAGTTTAAATTTCTTTAATTGCTCCCAAGAGCCAAAATTTTGGTTGTGAAAATCAATATCTTTCTCAATGGCTTCTAATAATTTTGGTTCAATGATTGCATCCACTAAAGAGGAACAATTAACTCCCTCTTCGTAGAGCCAGTTAAGCACATACTCAACATTGGGTTGAATAATTGCAGTAGGCATTTTTCTTCCCGAACCTACAACCATTATTTGTTCAATAAATAGCGATTGTTTCATCTGATTTTCAATGACTTGCGGAGCAATGTATTTTCCGCCAGAGGTTTTAAACATTTCTTTTTTACGATCCGTAATTTTTAAGAAACCATCAGCATCAATTTCACCTATGTCGCCGGTATGAAAGTAATCATCGGTCATGACCTCATTGGTTTTTCCCTCTTCTTTGTAATAACCCATCATGACGTTGGGTCCTTTGCAAAGAATTTCTCCATCCTCAGCAATTTTGACTGTAACTCCATCCAGAATCTTTCCTACGGTGCCGATACGGAATTGATTTTGTCTCATGTCGTTTACCGAAATTACAGGAGAAGTTTCTGTAAGTCCATAACCCTCTACTAGTGTCATTCCAGCAGCAGTAAAAACTCTTGCTAGACGAGGTTGTAAGGCTGCACTACCTGATGCGATTAGCTTGAGATTCCCTCCAAGAGCTTCCTTCCATTTGGATAAAATGAGTTTTTGTGCAATTTTTAGTTTGAATTCATACCAAGCGCCATTTTGTCCATAGGGCTCGTATTGTAGTCCGACATCAACTGCCCAATAAAATAGTTTTTGTTTGATTCCACTTAACTCTTCTCCCTTCGCGTAGATTTTGTCGTACACTTTTTCAAGAAGTCGAGGTACAGCAGTCATGACCTCAGGTTTTACTTCGCGTAAGTTATCTGCAATCGTTTCAATAGATTCAGCAAAATAAACAGAGACGCTATTGTACATGTAGATGTAGAGAATTACCCGCTCAAAAATATGACAGATCGGGAGAAAACTCAGAGCTGATGCCTCTCCAATATTGAGTGGCAAACGTTTGGAGCTTGAAAGCACATTAGAAACCACATTGTGATGACTGAGCATGACCCCTTTAGGAACTCCAGTGGTTCCAGAAGTGTAAATTATTGTAGCTAAATCTTCAGGTTTTACAGCATCTTTAGTCTTTTGAACCGTTTCTTGATGAGATTTATCTTTTCCAGATTCTAAAAGTTCACTCCAATGAGCACAACCGTCAATTTTATCAAAACTGAATATTTTTTTGAGGGACTTAACGTTTTTATGGATGGCCATTACTTTGTCGTAAACCTCTTGGTCGGAAACAAAACAGTATTGGCTTTCGGAATGGTTTAGTATGTATTCATAATCCCTTGAAGAAATGGTTGGGTAAATGGGAACGTTTACAGCACCGACGGTAAGCAATCCAACATCCATCAAACTCCATTCAGTTCGGTTATTTGATGAAATCATGGCAATTTTATCTTGAGGTTTTATGCCCAATCCGATCAATGCGTTACTGATGGCCTCGGCTTTGTCACAAAATATTTCAGAGGAAATACTTTCCCATTTCCCATCATATTTTGTGGTAAATGATTTTTCTAGTGGAGCATTATCTTTTTGATAAGAAATGAATTCAAATAATCTTGTCGGCGTCATAAAAATACTATTTACTGCAAAATAGGAAATATTTTGTAGCGAAAAGTAAAATTTTAATCCTGAAGTTTATTGTAACCAGTTAACTGCATTTTCAAAAGCCATTATCCAGGGAGAGACTTCATCGTTCTGGTTGCTGGGATAATGTCCCCAATTCCAAGGGAATGTAGAGCGTTCCAGATGAGGCATCATTACCAAATGTCGACCATCAGCAGTACTCAGCATAGCTGCATTGTAATCTGATCCGTTTGGGTTTGAGGGATATTCTGAATAGAGGTACTTAGCAGGAATAGAATAATGATTTTCTTCTTTAGGGAACGAGAATTTTCCTTCTCCGTGAGCAGCCCAAATCCCAATTTTACTCCCTTCCAGTCCCTTGAGCATAATGGCATTGGTTTGTTGAATCTTCACTGCGGTAAATATGCATTCAAATTTGCCAGAGTCGTTGTGGAGCATTTTGGGTTTTTTATCATCTTCTGGAGTAAGCAATCCCAATTCAACAAAAAGCTGACATCCGTTACAAACTCCTAACGAAAGCGTATCAGTTCTGTTAAAGAAATTTGTTAAGGCCGCTTTTGCACGTTCATTGTATTTTATGGCTCCTGCCCATCCTTTTGCAGAACCTAAAACATCGGAATTTGAAAACCCACCTACTGCAACTAAAAATTGAATATCCTCAAGATTTTCTCTTCCTTCTATGAGGTCTGTCATATGAACATCACGTACTTCAAATCCAACAAGATCCATTGCATAGGCCATTTCTCTTTCGGAATTGCTTCCTTTTTCTCGAAGCACAGCAGCTTTAATTTTGGCTTTTTTTAGTAAAGGTAGTTTGCCTGTAAAGTGTTTTGGAAATTCAAATTGCAAGGGTTGTTTTATGATATTCTCAGCTCGTTTTTCAGCCAAACTGGGGGAGGTTTGTTGTTTTTCTAAGGCTTTGGAAGTAGCCATCCAAGAATTTCTTAGCTGGTCAATATCAAGTGTCAGTTTGTCTATCTTTAAAACGCTACTGTTGTTGATCGCTCCTATCTTGATTGCACTGATTCCCTCTTTTTGAAACAGGCGAGTAAGATCTTCGGTTGATTGAATAATTACTGCTGGTTTTTCAGAAAAAAGCAATTTGATCAAATCTTTTTCTTTAAGATCTGAAAAGTCTAGCTCCATTCCGATAGAAGTTGAAGGGAAGCACATCTCCAAAAGACTGGTGATCAATCCTCCAGAACCGATATCATGTCCCGCTTGGAGGGTCCCTTTTTTAATTTCCTCTTGAACTAAATTGAAAGCTTTTTTGAAATAAGAAGCATTTTGTACACTTGGAGTGTTTACTCCTATGGCATTCTGACTTTGTGCAAAAGAACTACCGCCCAGATGAAATTCATCTTGACAAAAATCCAAATAATACAAGGCACCCCCTCCTAGTTTTGCTACTGGGGTAATGATGTTTTTGACATTCGCACATTGACCCGCAGCAGAGATAATAACAGTGCCGGGTGCAATGACATCTCCATCCGGATACTTTTGTTTCATGGATAAAGAATCTTTACCCGTAGGGATATTAATTCCCAATGAAATGGAAAAATCAGAACATGCTTCTACTGCTTTGTAAAGTCTTGCATCTTCACCTGGATTGTTACATGGCCACATCCAATTGGCAGAAAGAGAAACACTTTTTAATCCCTCTTCCAAAGGAGCCCAAACGAGATTTGTCAGGGCTTCAGCGATGGAATTAATGCTCCCCTTTTTTGGGTCAATTAAACCACTTATGGGGGCGTGTCCAATTGAGGTAGCAATTCCTTTCCTTCCTGTGTAATCCAAAGCAACAACTCCGCAGTTACTTAGGGGCAGCTGAAGCTCTCCAACACATTGTTGCTGAGCAACTCTTCCTGTTACACATCGGTCTACCTTGTTTGTCAACCAATCTTTACAGGCTACGGCTTCCAATTGTAAAACTTGATCAATGTAGGTTTTAATGTTCTGTTGAGAGTAATTAATTTCATTAAAATCTGAGGGTATGGTTTGATCCTCCATTAGTGTTTTGGGGGCACTTCCAAATAGTGAAGAAAGAGACAAGTCAACAGGCTTTTTGTTTGTTTTTTCTGAAACAAAACTAAAATGATGATCCTCTGTGACTTCCCCAACTACATAAAATGGAGCTCGTTCACGATCGGCTATTTTTTCTAAAAGGAGTGCATCCTGAGGAGCTAAAATGAGGCCCATGCGTTCTTGGGATTCATTTCCAATAATTTCTTTTGCTGAGAGGGTTGGGTCACCTAAGGGTAGTGCATCAATTTGAATGGTACCACCTGTGTCCTCAACTAATTCTGACAAACAGTTAAGATGCCCACCGGCTCCGTGATCATGAATAGATACAATCGGGTTCGTTGGGGCCTCTACCAAAGCACGAATGGCATTGGCTACTCGTTTTTGCATTTCTGGATTTGATCTTTGCACCGCGTTAAGTTCTATCGCATTCCCAAAAGCTCCAGTATCTGCAGAAGAAACTGCTGCTCCCCCCATTCCAATTCGATAATTGTCTCCCCCTAAAATGATGATTTGATCTCCTTTTTTAGGTTTTAGTTTCTGTGCTTGTTCCATTTTACCATAGCCAACACCTCCAGCCAACATAATCACCTTATCATACCCCAGTTTGGTTTTATTTTCTTGGTGTTCAAAAGTAAGCAGTGATCCAGATACAAGAGGCTGTCCAAATTTATTTCCAAAATCAGAGGCTCCATTTGAAGCTTTAATTAGGATATCAATAGGCGTTTGATAAAGCCATTTACGCTCGGGAAAATTACTATTTTTTCGATCCGATTGAACCCTAGAATAGGGGGTCATGTAAACTGCAGTACCCGCAAGTGGAATAGAACCTTGCCCACCAGCCAATCGGTCTCTAATTTCACCACCAGAACCGGTTGCTGCTCCATTAAAAGGTTCAACTGTGGTGGGGAAGTTATGTGTTTCGGCTTTTAATGAGATGATGCTATCTAGATTGGTTTTTTCATATGTACTAGGAACTTCACCTCTTTGAGGTGCAAATTGTTCGATCTCAGGACCTTCAATAAAGGCAACATTATCTTTGTAAGCTGAGACTATGGTGTTTGGATTGACTTTGGATGTTTTTTTAATGAGTTGAAAAAGACTTTCTTTTTTTTCATTACCATCAATGATAAAACGTCCGTTAAATATTTTATGACGACAGTGTTCTGAATTGACTTGAGAAAATCCAAAAACCTCAGAATCGGTCAGAGAACGATTGAGAGATTTAGCCAGTTTGTTGAGATAGTCAACTTCCTCATCGCTCAGTGCTAAGCCTTCTTGCTTGTTGTATGCTGCAATGTCATCGATTTCTTGAATTGCTTCTGGGAGTAGATCAACTTCGAAAAGATTTTGTGAAAGTGAATTAAATGAGGTTACCAGCATGGGATCAGGATCCTGAACACGATTCTTAGCCATGTAGATTTCAATACGCTCGATACCTTCAATGCCCATGTTTTGGGTAATTTCAACTGCATTGGTACTCCATGGGGTCACCATAGTAGCTCGAGGGCCGTAAAATTCGTCTGAAACAGTTTGGCTGTCTAGAAGAGCCTGATCACCAAAGAGCCAACTCAGTTTTTCTATTTGCGGTGAAGGTAGGGGATTACTGCATTTGACTGCAAAAACTTGGACTAATGAATCGCCAAAAAAGAGGATCATGCGAATGAAATTAAAGTACAAAAATAAGGCTTTACTTTCAGATAGTTGATTCTTGTTTTGAGCTAAAAAATGAAGTTATCTTCTTTTTATTCACAGAGATTGATGTAGCTTAGTAAGCCCCTTTTTAAATTGAAATCATTGCAAACTTGGAAGCCGAATGTGGTACAACAGGATTTTAATTAATATGTATCTTGCATAAAACCGTTTGAATATGGAAACACAAGACCCTTACAATGCACATCAAGATATTCCCGGCAACCCCTCTACCGCAAAAAGCAGCAGTATCCATTTGAGAAAGTCAGCCGAGACTTCCAGTTTAAAAGTATTGAGTATTGAAGATTGGAACTTTTGGTTACACAATGGTTATGTAGTTGTTAAAAATGCTATCTCTAAAAAGCAAGCTCAAAAAACAGCTGAATTTTTATGGGAATTTGAAGAAAAATCTCCTGATAAACCTGAGGGTTGGTACACGCCACCGCGTGCGGAAATGCAAATGAAAGAACTCCAAGGTACAGGAATGGTAGAGGTTTACAACCATCAATATCTCTGGGAAAATAGACAGACTCAGAAAGTTTACGATGCCTTTGTTGACCTTTGGGGAACGGAAAAATTATGGGCTACAATCGATCGTGCAAATCTTAATTTTCCCATACAACCCGGTTTTGAATATCGGGGTTTTATTCATTGGGATTATGATCCAGAGACCAAACCTCAAAATGTTCAAGGCGTTTTGGCTTTGTCCGATCAAACAGATATTCAAATGGGAGGTTTTCAGTGTATTCCATGGCTTTTTAGAAATTATGACAAATGGAAACGGTCTCAACCAGAAGATAGAAACCGTTTTCAGCCTGATGTAAGCGGACTTGAAAAACATCTTGTAAAAGTACCACTGGAAGCTGGGGATTTGTTAATTTTTAATAGCCTTGAACCGCACGGGATTCGTCCTAATTTATCCAAAAATAAAGTCAGAATTGCACAGTACATTTCCATGATGCCAGCGGAAGAGGATAATAAAACACTTAAAGAATGGCGTATCAATTCATGGAAAAATCGAGTCGCACCTGTGGGACATGCTTTTCCCGGAGATCCCAGAAATTGGGAGCAAACTAAATATGAAACTGCCCGTTTAAGTCCTTTAGGTGAAAAGTTATTGGGTCTTAAGTCTTGGGATTAAAAGGAATTTAACTTTTAGGAATAGGGACTATTCTTTTTTTTCAAGCCTTGCTAGATAAAATCCATCGAAACCAGTTTGGTGGGTTAGGTAAGTTTCTTCTTTAATCAATTCAAATTCACTTCCTAAATCTGTTTCAAGAAAGTGTTTGATTTGATACTGATTTTCGTTTGGAAAAATAGAGCAGGTTGCGTAAACTAAAGCCCCTCCTTTTTTCACTAGTGGAGCATTTTTCTGGAGGATATCTCGTTGTAAAAGTTCAACCTTTTTTATTTTTTCTGGATTCATGTGCCATTTTGCTGCAGGATTTCTTCGCAGCACTCCAAGCCCACTACAGGGAGCATCAATAAGAACTACATCTGAGGTACCTTGTTGTTGGTTGAAAAAATCAGGGGTATGAGTATCTAAAGTTTGAATGTTAGAAATGCCATTTCGTTTGGCTCTTATTTTCAGTTGATCCAATTTGATTGGATGCGGATCTAGGGCAAAGATTCTACCTTGGTTTTGCATCATCGCCGCCATATGAAGACTTTTTCCTCCACTTCCAGCGCAAGCATCCACAATAAGATGATTGGATTGTGGGTTTACCCAATGCGCAACACGTTGTGAATTAGCATCTTGAATTTCAAAAGCTCCGTTGAGGTAAAGTGGATTTTGATTGAGTTTGTAATGCTTGTCAAGAACTAAGGCCTGTGGTATGTCCGCAACCTCAGTAGACTTGATAGTAAAATCTTTTTCAAGTTGTTTTTTGAGTGAAACAGAGTCTTGTTTCAGCGTATTGTTTCTCAAAACAAGAGCAGCGGGTGTGTTGAATGACTGAGATTCTTTTTCCCAAATGGTTTCACCATAATTTTCAATTCCCAAGACATCTAACCAATCAGGAAGGGAGGTCCTTATTTTTAGATCCGTTGTTTCTAGATTTAATGGGATGGAAATCTTCAGTTCTTTGATTGAGGAGAGTTCTTCCCATTCAGGAAGAATCATTTCTTTTGTGAGCATCCAAATTCCCAAAAGTTCCCAAAAAAAGTATTCGGATTGGGAATCTAAATTTCCTAAATAAGCATAAGTTCGTTTCCACCGAATACAATCCAGAACCGCTTCACCCAATTGCCTTCGGTCTCGGGATCCCCATCTTCTATTTTGTTTTAAAAGTTGACTTAAAGAGGGGCGTAGTGCCTGTTTTTTTTCAAGAATCTGTCGAAGTCCTTCAACAACTCCCAATGCGATATTACGATGTATTTTCACGAGGGTAAAGGTATCTCTTTATTCTCGATCCTTCTTTTTATTTCTCTCTTCTTTGTTTTGATTCCGCATACGTTTTAAGATGACTTGATCAAACTCCTTTTCTTGGATGAGAATTTCAAGGACATTTTCTGGGCAAACAACCTTTAAAAGCTCTTGGTTTCGCTTGTGCTTAATAGTCATACCAAGTTGTTCTAGGCGGTATTCGTCATTGATGAAGTTAGAGGCGTCTTCAGGGGACATGGTGTCAAATGGGCGGTGAGCTTCCTTCCAGACTTTCCTTTTTAGTACCCAAACTTCATCGTGATATTGGTTTCCAAATGCATCAAAAATGGACTTAAAAGAATCGATCTCTTGAGGCGATAAATTAGTGTTTTCAAGAATAAAGCTCAGTTTCATTGCTTTGAATCTTTCAAAGCGATTGTTTTTTTGAGCATGAGCATGAGTTGCTCCTAGTAATGCAATTAAAATTAAAAAAGAACCTAAAACTCTTTTCATTTTTTATGGTTTTCGAACTAAATTAAATGTAGATTCCGGCTCTTTATCTTCCAAAACAGAGAGCATTTCATAGCTATCAAAGCTTTCTAAATAGTAATTTTCTATGAATTCGTTGAGGGCTTGTTCTTTTTCAATTTCAGCCGATCTATTTACTTGAAAGAGGGTGACAATAAATACAATCACTGCAGCTACTAAAGTGTAACGCAGGGTAGAATTTTTTAATCTGTTCTTTGCTGATTTTTGGGAAATTCCAATTTTTTTATGAATACTGTTTTCCAAATTTTCAAGATAACCTTCAGGGGTGCTAAATGGGTTGAGTTTAGAGACAGCATCCTCTGAATTACAAAGCTTTTCTTCCAAAGATTCAAAATATCCATCGGGTATTTTGAATGGATTATGTTTTTTAAAATCAGTCATTTAATTCAGCTTTAATTTTTTTTACGGCATGATGATAGGAGGCTTTTAACGCTCCTACACTGGTATCTAACACCTCTGAGATGTCTTGATAATTCATATTATCAAAATACTTCATATTAAAGACAATACGTTGTTTTTCAGGTAATCGAGCTACCATTTTTTGGAGCTTTAAGGCGGCTTGATCACCATCAAAGTAGGAATCGGCCGTGAGTCCGTCTGCCTTTGCCTCAATCCATTCTTGATTTAGTAGCCCCATTTTAGCAGCTTTACTGTTGATGAAGTTCAAAGATTCATTAGTTGCAATTCGATACATCCAAGTAAATAAAGAACTGTTTTCTCTGAATTTATCGATATTCAAATGAATTTTGATGAATGTATTTTGAACTACATCGTGTGCATCATCATGATCCAGCACTAATTTTCGAATATGCCAATACAAGCGTTCTTTATATTCCGTAACGAGCTTCTTGAAAGCCTCCTCTTTGGTCAAGGGGTCACGCAATGCATTTACAAATATAGATTGTTGTTTTGACAAAATTTTACTTTATATATTGACAAAAGGTAAGAATAATAGTTTAATCCATTTGTTGTATTTGAACCCAACTTTTATATTCCTCACTCTGTTGAAGTAATTTTTTGTGTGATCCAGAAGCTACTATTTTGCCTTGTTTAAGCACTAAAATCAAATCCGCTTTTTGGATGGTTGAGAGTCGATGCGCTATCACAAAGGATGTTCTGTTTTTCATCAATTCCACAAGTGCTTTTTGTACTTGTTGTTCTGCTTCGGTGTCTAGAGCAGACGTTGCCTCGTCTAAAATAAGAAGGTCGGGATCTTTGAGCAAAGCCCGAGCGATGGTTAAGCGTTGTTTTTGACCCCCCGAAAGTTTGTTTCCGGAATCCCCAATAATTGTATGATATCCCTGAGGTAGTTTTTGAATAAATTCCTCTGCATTTGCAGCTTTTGCAGCAGCCTCAATAGCTTCCGAGCTTGCGTTTGGGTTTCCTAGTTTCAGATTGTTGTACACACTATCATTGAACAAAATAGATTCTTGCGTTACCATACCTATTTTTTGATACAAACTTTCTTTTTTGATTTGATCGATAGGAATACCATCAATGGTTAGTTTACCTTGATTTACGTCATAAAACCGGTTAAGCAAATAGGTTAATGTAGTTTTTCCACTTCCTGAAGGCCCAACTAGTGCAACCATTTGCCCTTTTTTTACTTCAAAAGAAACATCCTCCAATACTGGATTTTCTTCATAACGAAAAGCTACTTTATCGAAAATGATTCGATCTGAAAAAGTTTTGAGCTCTTTGGCGTTAGGGGCATCTTTCAATTGATCTTTGGTGTTGAGTATTTCCAGGATTCTTTCGGCAGCGGCATTTCCTTTTTGGATACTGTAACTTGCCTTACTGATGGCTTTTGCCGGTGTCAGGATATTGTATGCCAGACCCATGTAAACAATAAATGAGGTGCCTGAAATACTTCCTTCTACCAATACCATTGTACCTCCATACCAAAGTAACACTCCAATAGCTACAATGCCTAAAAATTCACTGGCGGGTCCTGCTAAACTTGCCCGATGAAGTAGCTGATTTGAAAAATCATAAAATCGAGTAGTGGCAGACTTGAATTTATGTTTAAAATGATCTCCAGCTGCAAATGTTTTAATTATTTTTTGACCGTTTACTGTTTCGTCTATTAACGATAAAAAATCTCCTTGTTCTTTTTGGATTTTTTCAGATTGACTTTTGAGTTTTTTACCAATTCGCGAAATAATAAGACCGGAAATAGGAATGAAAAAAAGAACAAAAAAAGTGAGTTTTACACTGAAAAACAACATGGCTGCCAGAGAAAACAGTATGGTTAAAGGCTCTCTCACGATCAACTCCAAAATCGATAGGAATGATATTTGAAGTTCAGTTACATCACTGGTAATTTTTGCCATTAAATCACCCTTTTTTTTCTCACTAAAATAGGAGATGGGTAGGGTAATGATTTTCTCGTAAATAGCATTTCTAAGATCTTTGATGATTCCGTTTCGTAAATAGGTAATGTAATACAGAGCAAGGTAGTTGCAGATGTTTTTTAAGAAAAACAAACTTAAAACCAATCCAATTACAAAGATCAAAGTGCCCTGAGGATTCTGATCAACTTGAGAAGCAATGTAAAAGTTCAAACTGTCCATTATGTAATGATGGATACTAAAAAAACCTTCATAATGGGCGGGTTCAATCTGTTTTTCAGTTGTTTCAAAAAGCACATTTAGCATGGGGATTAAAGAGACAAAAGACAACGCACTAAACAAAGCATACAGAGCGTTGAAAATTAAATTTAGAAATGCATAGCCTCTGTATCGCCAGCCAAATTGTATGATGTTTTGAAATGAAGATTTCATCAAGGCAAAATTGCTGAAGACAATTGATTCAAATGTTGGTCTAAAATTGCCTCTTGGGCTTTCCAACTTAGCTTAGAATCAAATTTCTGATTTACACTAAAGTAGTATTTTATTTTGGGTTCTGTACCGCTTGGGCGTAAGGCAATTTTGGTACCGTCTGCAAGTTTAAAAATTAACACATTAGAGGGACTGAAGTCAAGTGGCTGTTGCTGTTTTAACTCAAAGTTGTAAGAGGTTAGGTTATGATAGTCCTCCAAAACTACAACGCGGATCCCATTGATTGTTTGAGGTGGGTTGACTCTGAAGTTTTCCATCTGTTTTGCGATGTATTCTACTCCTTGTTTTCCTTTTTTGGTAATGGAGACCAAATGTTCTTTGTACGCACCATATTTTCTGTAGCATTCCATTAAAAGTTCAAAAAAACTACTTCCATTTTGGAGGGCTTCATTGGCAATTTCACATGCCAATAGGCTGGCAGAAATGGCATCTTTATCCCTCACAGAATCTCCTACTAAATATCCAAAGCTTTCTTCTCCTCCTCCAATAAATTCAAGATCAGGAAAGTCTTCAATAAGCTTGGCAATCCACTTAAATCCAGTCAGTGTGTTTTTGTATTGTACACCGTAGTGTTCTGCCATTTTTTGAATCATTGGTGTTGAGACAACAGTAGAAGCAATAAAACAATTGGAATGTAGTTTTTTTGCACGGGCTCTTTTTTGGAGTAAATAGTCTGTCAAAACTGCCATGATTTGATTGCCGTTCAAATAGTACCATTCGGAATGATTATCCTTTACGACCAATCCAAAACGATCTGCATCAGGGTCTGTTCCAATTACTAAATCGGCTCCTTTTTCAGTTGCTAACGCTACTGCCATTTGGAGCGCCTCACGCTCTTCCGGATTGGGAGAAACAACCGTAGGAAAATTTCCGTTAGGTTTTAGCTGCTCTTCAACTATTGAAACTTTGTCGTAACCCGCTTGTTTTAAAACTTGTGGTAATGCGGTGATAGAAGTTCCATGTATGGGGGTAAAAACAATCTTTAGGGGTTTGTTTCGACCTGTATCAAAAAGCGCAGAATTTAAAACGTCCTTCTGATAGGCTGAATCAATTTTTTCATCGATAAACTCAAGTAAGTTCTTATCACCCTTAAATTTTATGGATTCAAAAGGGGTGTTTTTAATTTTCTGACTTATTTGATGATCTTGGGGAGGAACCAGTTGACCTCCGTCTTGGCCGTACACTTTGTATCCATTGTATTCTGGCGGATTGTGTGAGGCCGTGAGAACAATGCCACACTGGGCTTTTAAATGTCTTACGGCAAAAGACAGCTCTGGGGTAGGTCTAAGATCACTGAATAAAAAACAATGAATACCATTTGCTGTAAAAATCTCCGCACAAATTTTAGCAAGTTCTTGACTTTGGTTTCTGCAATCGTAGGCAATCACCACACGAATATCAGTATTGGGATATTCCTCTAAAAGATATTCAGCAATTCCTTGTGAATTTTTGCCGAGGGTGTATTTGTTAATTCGATTGGTACCCACGCCCATGATTCCCCGCATTCCCCCTGTTCCAAATTCTAAATCTTTGTAAAAGGCATCCTCAGCCTCTTCTGGAGATTGAGAAAGCTGTGCTACTTGATTTTGAGTCTCTTGATCGAAAGGAGGACGCATCCAAGGCGACATACGATTTTTAAAGTTCATGTTTAAACGGTTGCTTTAATGTTGTAACGATGAGTCAATCTGGCATTCCTTAGCACTAATTCACCCAAAAATCCCGCAATAAAAAATTGGCTTCCCAAAAGCATCAAGGTCAGAGCAACATAAAATTCAGGACGTTCCGTAATGAGTCTGGCCTTGGTGTCAAAGTACAGTTTGTCGATCCCGAGGTAGAGTGTAAACCCAAATCCGATAAAAAGCATAATCGTACCCCAAAGACCAAAAAAATGCATGGGTCTTTTGCCAAAACGATTGACAAACCAAAGGGTGATCAAGTCCAAAAAACCTTTGAAAAATCGGTCTGCTCCAAATTTAGTTTGTCCAAATTGTCTGGCTTGGTGTTGTACTATTTGTTCTCCAATTTTATGAAAGCCTTGTTGAGCGGCTAAAACGGGAATGTAACGATGCATTTCCCCGTGAACGTCAATATTTTTGACCACATCTTTACGATACACTTTGATTCCACAATTGAAGTCATGCAGCCTAATTCCGGAAACGCGCCGTGCGGCCCAATTGAACAATTTTGAAGGCAAATTTTTGAACAAAACGGAATCAAAACGCTTCTTTTTCCAGCCTGAAATCAAATCCAGCCCATCATCCTCAAGAGTTTGAATCATTTTTGGGAGTTCCTCTGGTGAGTCTTGAAGATCGGCGTCCAAGGTAGCGACAAATTCTTTTTGTGCAGCTTCAAATCCAGCGTGCAAGGCTTGAGATTTTCCATAGTTTTTAGCAAATCGAATGCCTTTTACCTCAGGGTGTGCTTTTGCCAAGGTGCAAATGGTTTCCCAAGATCCGTCCGTACTACCGTCATCAACAAAAAGTACTTCATAAGAAGAAACTTTTCCCTTTAGGGCTTTGACAATCCATTGATGGAGGGGTGTCAAAGATTCTTTTTCATTGAGAAGCGGAATAACAACAGAAAGTTCAAAGGTGTTTTGCATGTAGTGCAAAACTACAAAATTTGGCTTATTCTGGTCTTGATTTTTTAACGATTAAACCTCCAATTAAAGAGATGATAAATCCAAAAAATAGAGCAAAAATGATTTGAACTGCTGCCAATATCAATGGAGAAGACATTTTCTCCTGGATAGAACGTGTGGTATCCAAAGCTTCCTGGGGAATTTCAGGATTTTCAGCCCTAACTTTATCCATGGTAAACTCAAGTGATTTTTGCATGGTGTCAGGATCTAAAACGTTGGTCAGAATTAGCGTGTAAACGACTCCAATTAACGCTGAAACGAGTGAAATTCCCAAACCAATTTTTAGGGCTTCCGATAAAGAGAGATAACCTTCATTTTGTTTTTTAAACTGAATAAATGCATAAATTAAAACACCAATCATAATGATTAGCGAAACAATTCCTGCAGTTGAATCATTTTTGTAGTGCATATCCAAAAAATAAAGCATTAATTGAAATGCAACTGAAATACCTCCAAGTAAGGTACCATAAGTAATCATGATTTGTTTGATAGAAAGATTTTGGTTTTCCATGGTAAAGATTGTTTAAATTCACTTCTAAGGTAAAAAAAGATAAAGAGTTTATGATGTTTTAAAAAATAAAATTAAATTTGCACACGATTTTAGTATTATGAAAGCAGAAATACATCCAGATAATTACCGCTTAGTAGCATTTAAAGACATGTCAAACGACGATGTTTTTATTACCAAATCAACGGTAAACGCTAAAGAAACTATTGAGTTTGAAGGCGTTGAGTACCCTCTAGTGAAACTAGAGATATCACGTACATCACACCCCTTCTACACAGGTAAATCCAAACTAGTAGATACTGCAGGTAGAATTGATAAATTCAAGAACAAATACGCAAAATTCAAAAAAGATTAAAGCTCAATTTATGAGTTTTTTACAAGCCGCTAATTAGCGGCTTTTTTTATTCCTTAGATACATTTTTTAAGATCAGTAGATTGATGGGATTGATCTCCATCCCTTTTATGTTTCGTTGCACAAAGCGAACAACTTCATCATAATAAAGGGGTACCACCGGATAGTTCTCCATCACTAAACGATCCATTTGTAAATACTTTTGAATTCTTAGGGTATCGTTTGGTGTCGTCATGGCTTGATTGTAAAGAGAATCGTATTCTTCGTCTTTGAAATGAGTGTAGTTTGGTCCATTTGGAGAGAAATTTTTACTGTAAAAAAGGGAAAGATAATTTTCTGCATCAGGATAATCCGCAATCCAACTTGCCCTAAAAAGTTCTAATTTTCCGGATGATTTTGCTTGCCTTAGAGTTGCAGTAGGCATTACTTCTACTTGAATTTCAACACCAATTTTTTGCATTTCATGCTGAAGGTATTCACAAAGGTCTAAGTAGTTTGCATCCGTTGTTAAAGTTAGTTTAGGGATTGTTTGAGTTTCTTCAATAAAGGATTTAACGAGTGCTCTTGCTTTTTTCGGATCGTAAATTAGTGCTTCTTGACTGCTTCCTGACAAACCTTTAGGGATAAATCCTTTTCTTGCTGGATACCCAATGTTATTTCTCAAATAGGCAATCATTAATTTACGATCAAAACCAATGTTAAGGGCTTCCCTAATTTTTAGAGATTGAATAGCAGGATTGGGATTGTCAAGATAGATACCAATGTATTCGGTATTTAAGTAGGGTCCGTTGAGAAGTTTTAAACGGTTTTTGTAGTTGGGTTGTAATGATCCTGTAGGTGTCAAAAGTTCATCCTTGTAGGAACTGTCAAGAGAGTTAATAAAGTCGAGCTTTCCCTGGAGAAAAAGCATGAATTCACTTTGGATGTCTGGGATGAATTGAATGGCAATTGCCTCGAGATAGGGTAGCGAGTTGCCTTCTAAATCTTTTTCAAAATAATGTGTATTTTTTCGTAAAACCAATTTGATGTTTTCTTCCCATCGTTTAAAATAGAAAGGTCCAGTCCCAATCGGATTGGAGCGGAACTGATTTCCGTAATGTTCTACAACCTCTTTTGGAACAACAGCACAATAGCGCATGGAGAGTAAACCTAAAAATCCAGGGAATGGATTTTTTAGTTGAACTTCAAAGGTATGATCACTAAGCGCCTTGTAAGATGCTACCTGTTGCATGACCCAGCTTCCTGGAGAAGCCACTTTTGGGTCGGTTAGTCGATCAAAACTGTAAACAAAGTCTGAAGCCCTGACTGTCCGAGTACCTGCTTTGCCAAAGAGAGGGGAGTTGTGGAAATACACATCATCACGTAGATAAAAAGTGTAGGTTAAGCCGTCCTCACTAAGGTTCCACTGGGTCGCTATTTCGGGTTTGATTTGAAGTTGATTATCTAGTTGTACAAGACCATTAAAGAGCTGATTTACAGGCCATATGTTTTGAGGATTTCGAGCAAATGCAGGATCTAGTGAAGTGACATTTCTGTATTCGTTGTACCGAAATACTTGTTTTGGATCTATGGTTTCATTAGGATTACAACCCATTATGACGAAGAGTGTAGCAAAAACAATAGTGAAAACAGTGAATGTCTTTTTAAACATCAATTTTTTTGTTGATATATTTGCGCTAAAATTACGGTTTTAAAAACTGCTATGGAAAAAACATTACACCCACATGTAAATAATGCTACTGGGGTCATACGAGTTGCATTTCACACTCTTGGATGTAAACTTAACTTTTCAGAAACAGCCACCATAGCTCGAAATATTGAAAATGAAAATTACAAAAGAGTTTCTTTTGATTCCTTTGCCGAAGTGTATGTAATCAATACGTGTTCGGTAACTGAAAATGCAGATAAAAGAGTCAAAGGGCTTGTTAAAAAGGTAATGCATCAAAATCCTGAAGGTTTTGTAGTTGCCATTGGTTGTTATGCCCAACTACAGCCTGAGGCAATTGCTTCACTAGAAGGGGTTGATCTTGTTTTAGGTGCTTCAGAAAAATTCAAGCTAAATGAGTACATAAAAGACCTTGGGAAGAATTCAAAGGGTGAGGTTCATTCTTGTGAAATAGATTCTGTTGATTTTTATGAAAGCAGCTATTCCGTCAGTGATCGAACGCGGGCTTTTTTAAAGGTTCAAGACGGTTGTGATTACAAATGTACTTATTGCACAATCCCTAAAGCAAGAGGAGTTTCTCGAAGTGATACACTGGAAAACGTAATTCAAAATGCATACAATATTGCTGATGCCGGATTGCGAGAAATTGTCCTTACCGGGGTCAATATTGGAGATTATGGAAAAGGAGAACAAGGCAATAAAAAGCATCAGCACACTTTTTTTGAGCTGATCCATGCACTTGATGCGGTTGATCCTATTGATCGGATTCGGATTTCCTCCATTGAACCCAATTTGTTGAGTTTGGATATGATTTCTTTTGTGGCTCATAGCAAAAGATTTGTACCCCATTTTCATATTCCACTGCAAAGTGGGAGCGATAAAATTTTAAAGAGTATGCGAAGAAGATACCTTACTCCACTCTACAAAGAACGCGTTAGTTGGATTAAGACCAAAATGCCAGATGCTTGTATCGGAGTTGATGTTATTGTGGGTTACCCAGGAGAAACAGAAGAGGACTTTTTAGACACCTATGATTTTTTAAATCAATTAGAGGTTTCTTATTTGCATGTTTTCACCTATTCAGAACGTCCGAATACTGAAGCTGTAAAATTGAATGGAGTGGTTCCAGCTCAAGTACGCACTAAGAGAAGTAAAATGTTAAGGGCTTTATCTGTAAAAAAACGTAGAGCTTTTTATGAATCCCAACTTGGGAAAACAGAAGAGGTGCTTTTTGAGGGTGAAAACAAAAAAGGCTACATCACGGGCTTCTCAAAAAATTATGTCAAAGTAAGAGCACCGTGGAATCCAGACTGGATCAATACAGTAAAAAAGGTGAAATTAAAAGAAATTGATGATGAAGGAATCGTTAGATTCTCACTTGTTGATTAGAGCTTGATCCCGACAGGGAGTAATTCTTTGTAACGACGGTTACGCCTTACAAAACCAGCTATTTTTGGAGAAGTAGGAACGACACGAAGGTTTTTATTTTCGATAAATTCAAGTACTTTAACGATAAAAGCCTCTTCGAATTTTTTATTTTGAATGGATTCTGGGATTGAAATTTTTGTAAGGAAAATTTTTCTTTCTTGTTCTGAATATTCTATCCTTGCCAGCTGGTCGTCTAATTGGACTTCAAATTGTCTTAAAAACTCATTGTTCACTAGATTCAAGTCATCCATAACGCTAATTTTGAAGTAATGTTTTAGTTTTGCCTTAAATAATAAGAGGGATACAAAAATACAAAAATTTGTTAACATCTAAACCAAATTCAAAGGCAAAAGCAAAACCCATACATATCTACTGTATGCCCGGTATGGCTGCAAGCCCTAAAATTTTTGAATTTATTAAATTCCCTGAACCTTTCGTTGTTCATTATTTAAGCTGGATACAACCCAATGGAAATGAGACTTTATCAGCTTACGCATTAAGAATGTGTGAACGGATTGAGCATCCAACCCCTATTTTGTTAGGAGTTTCTTTCGGAGGGGTTTTAGTTCAGGAAATGGCAAAACATATCGTTGTTGATAAATTAGTTATTATTTCAAGCGTAAAAAGCAACAAGGAGCTGCCCCTTCCAATGAAAATGGCAAAAAAAACAAATGCACATAAATTATTGCCTACTCAGTGGATTAACAGTTTGGATGCATTGACTTTATTTGCTTTTGGAAAGGGAATTCAAAAGCGTTTGGAAATGTATCAAAAGTATCTTTCAGAGCGCAATCCGGACTATCTAAGTTGGGCCATTGATGCCATTGTGCAATGGGATCAAGAACTGAGCTGCCAAAACGTACTTCATATTCATGGTGAGAAGGATACAGTCTTTCCAATTAAAAATTTAGAATCGCCCTTTGTAAAAATACGGGGAGGGCATGCAGCTATCCTTACAAATGCTATTTGGTTTAATAAGGAACTTCCCAAGTTACTGCTAGAGTCTAATTAAACTAAATCCATTATTTTAGTAGAATAGTTTATTAGTTTATTGAAATTGAAAAAATCATTTATGAATACTAAAAATTCCATATTCTTATCAATCTTAATGATTGTCTTTCTCTTGAGTTTTAAAGCCTTTGACATTGAAAAGTTAACAGCTTTTAATTCACACGATGAGGATAGTTACAAGGTCTATGCTTTAAAATTACCAACAAACCTTGAATTTTCTGGAGAACCAGTTCCGTTAGATCAACCTGATATTAGAGAGCGATTGGATAAAGAGTTGTTAGTTAATACGTATTGGCAATCCAATATGATGTTGCTACTTAAACGGGCGAACAAATTTTTTCCTACAATTGAAAAGATACTTCAAGAAGAGGGGATACCGGATGATTTTAAATACCTAGCCGTAATTGAAAGTGCTTTAGAAAATGTTCGCTCCCCAAAGGGAGCCAAAGGGTTTTGGCAAATCATGCCTAACACGGCGAAAGAATACGGTTTAGAAGTCAATTCAAATGTTGATGAACGTTATCATATCGAAAAGGCTACACGTGTGGCTAGTACGTATTTAAAAAAAGCTAAAAAACGTTTGGGTTCATGGACCTTAGCTGCAGCATCATACAACAGAGGGATGTACGGTACAGATCGGTTGTTAGGGAAGCAAATTACAGACAACTATTATGACTTGCTATTGAATTCGGAAACAAGTCGGTACGTTTTTAGAATTTTAGCGGTGAAAGAAATCATGTCCAACCCCAATCGTTATGGATTTATTTTTGATTCTGAAGATCTGTATCAACCGATACCGGTAAGAAAAATGGGCTTGGATACAGCCATAACCAATCTGGCTAAGTTTGCGAAAGAACATTCCATCAATTACAAGATTCTTAAAATTCATAATCCCTGGTTGATTCAAAACCATTTGAACAATAAATCCAGAAAGTATTATGAAATCGCAATCCCTGAAGCAGGGAGTTATTAGATTTTTTTCATTTGCTGTTGAATCATTTTCATTTGACCCGATAGCATTCCATGTTTATCTAATTTTTTTGCTTCCGACAAGAGTTGCTGTGCCTCACGTTTTCTTCTCTTTTGAAGATAAATTCCAGCTAAACTCATTTTTGCCATAGCCAAATCGTGATTCATTGAAAGCCCAAGTTTTAAAGCATTTTTAAAATGTTTTTCAGCTTGAGTAAGGTTTTTTTGCGATTGAATAATACCCATTAAATAGTAGTAATAGCCTTGCTGTTTTCGCACTAAATTCTTTTCAATATTAGGGATGCGATTCAGCCATTTCTCTGTTCCAATAAAATCTTGCTTCCGAAGTCGTAAAAAAGAGAGAAAGATAATTTCATTTTTAAAATAAAGTAAAATAAACATTCCCGAAAGGAGTGTGAACATAATCCCATTGCCGATGTAGTCATCTGTAAATTGATAGACACCATAACCTAAAGAGAGAATAGCAAGAATAAGTTTAAAGACTTTTGGAAACATAATTTTTTTTTGACAAAGGTAAAAAAAATCAATCGTGAAATGTTCATTACGATGTTTGGAAGACTAAAAAGTTGTTGTATATTTGCCCGACTCAAAAAGGAACAATATTTCAGTTACGAAATTATGAAAAGAACATTCCAACCCTCAAGAAGAAAAAGAAGAAACAAACACGGTTTCCGCGAACGCATGGCCTCTGCAAATGGTCGTAAAGTTTTAGCGGCTCGAAGAGCTAAAGGCAGAAAAAAAATATCTGTTTCATCTGAACCGCGTCACAAAAAATGATTTTGTATAAAACCGATTTTAGAGGTGTTACTTTTTGAAAGTAGCACCTTTTTTTTATATTCACAAGCTATATTTTATCTATGCCAAAAGTAAACTCAATTAAAAGTATCCTAGTTATTGGTTCTGGCCCCATAGTAATTGGTCAGGCCTGTGAATTTGACTATTCAGGAACTCAAGCGCTCCGTTCTTTAAGAGAAGACGGAATCGAGACGATTTTAATTAATTCAAATCCAGCAACAATCATGACCGACCCTACCATGGCGGATCATGTTTATTTGAGACCTTTAAATACAAAATCAATTGTTGACATTTTAAAAAAACACAAGGTAGATGCAGTACTTCCAACCATGGGAGGTCAAACCGCACTAAACCTTTGTATTGAAGCAGATGACAAAGGGATTTGGAATGATTTTGATGTTGAAATTATTGGAGTAGATATTGACGCTATTCAAATTACCGAGGATCGAGATAAATTCAAGCAATTGCTTAAGAAAATTGAAATTCCAGTGGCTCCTGCACATACGGCTAATTCTTTTTTGAAAGGAAAAGAAATAGCACAAGAATTCGGATTTCCTTTAGTAATTCGTCCTTCTTTTACTCTTGGAGGGTCTGGTGCTTCTTTTGTTCATAAAGAGGAAGACTTTAGCGAACTGCTTACCCGTGGTTTAGAAGCTTCACCCATTCACGAGGTTCTTATTGACAAAGCTTTAATTGGATGGAAGGAATACGAACTGGAATTGCTTCGTGACAAAAGCGATAACGTAGTCATAATTTGTACTATTGAAAATATGGATCCCATGGGAATTCATACCGGAGATTCTGTAACCGTAGCTCCCGCAATGACACTTTCAGATACTGCCTTTCAGCGTATGCGTGATATGGCAATCAAAATGATGCGAAGTATTGGTGATTTTGCAGGAGGATGTAATGTCCAATTTGCTGTAAGTCCAGATGAAAAAGAAGACATTATTGCTATTGAAATTAACCCACGTGTTTCTCGCTCTTCTGCCCTTGCTTCAAAGGCTTCAGGTTATCCAATTGCAAAAATTGCTGCCAAACTTGCCATAGGATACACTTTGGACGAGTTAGAGAATCAGATTACAAAATCTACTTCTGCTTTGTTCGAGCCTACTTTGGACTATGTTATTGTTAAAATACCCCGTTGGAATTTTGACAAATTTGAAGGTTCAGACCGAACATTGGGTTTACAAATGAAATCTGTTGGGGAGGTAATGGGTATTGGACGCTCCTTTCAAGAAGCCTTACACAAAGCAACACAATCTCTAGAGGTTAAAAGAAATGGTTTAGGTTCTGATGGTAAAGGCTTAAAAGAATACGATCAAATTATTGAAAAATTAACCTATGCAAGTTGGGATCGGGTGTTTGTGATTTACGACGCCATCCAAATAGGAATCCCTTTAAAGCGTATTCATGAAATCACAAAAATTGATATGTGGTTTTTAAAGCAGTATGAAGAATTGTATTTCTTGGAACGAGAAATTTCAAACTTTACTATTGAAACTATTGACACCCCTCTTTTACTGGAAGCCAAACAGAAAGGATTTGCTGACCGACAGGTAGCCCATATGCTAAAGTGCTTGGAGAGTGAAGTTTACAAAAAAAGAAATGAATTAGGAATCCAACGTGTTTACAAATTAGTAGATACTTGTGCTGCAGAATTTGCCGCACAAACACCTTATTACTATTCAACTTTTGAAGCTCAAATTCAAAAGAAAGGAGGCAAACCTTATTGCGATAACGAGAGTAAGGTTACCGATCGTAAAAAAATTGTAGTCTTAGGATCAGGACCAAATAGAATTGGTCAGGGAATTGAATTTGATTATTGTTGTGTTCACGGGGTATTGGCTGCAAGCGAATGCGATTATGAAACCATCATGATCAATTGTAATCCAGAAACGGTTTCTACCGATTTTGACGTGGCAGATAAACTGTATTTTGAACCTGTTTTTTGGGAACATATTTTTGACATCATTCAGCATGAAAATCCTGAAGGTGTGATTGTTCAGTTAGGAGGACAAACAGCCCTTAAATTGGCTGAGAAATTAGACCGCTATGGAATCAAAATTATTGGAACCAGTTTCCAATCGCTTGACTTAGCAGAAGATCGCGGAAGCTTTTCTACTCTTTTGAAAGACAACAATATTCCTTATCCGGAATTTGGTGTAGCTCAAACTGCTGACGAAGCACTGGTCCTTGCGGATGAACTGGATTTCCCCATCTTGGTAAGACCTTCATACGTTTTGGGAGGTCAGGGTATGAAAATTGTCATTAACAGAGAAGACCTTGAAGCACACGTAGTAGATTTGCTCCAGAAGATTCCAAATAACAAATTACTTTTAGACCATTACTTAGACGGAGCGATTGAATGTGAAGCAGACGCAATATGTGACGGGGAAGAGGTTTACATTATTGGTATTATGGAGCATATTGAGCCCTGTGGAATACACTCAGGGGACTCTAATGCAACCTTGCCTGTATTTAATTTGGGAGAGTTTGTCCTACAACAAATCAAAGACCATACAAAGAAAATTGCATTAGCTCTTCAAACGCAGGGACTCATCAATATTCAGTATGCAGTTAAAAATGATAAAGTTTTCGTTATCGAAGCCAACCCAAGGGCGTCAAGAACCGTCCCATTTATTGCAAAAGCATACAATGAACCGTATGTGAATTATGCAACCAAAGTCATGCTTGGAGAAAACAAAGTGAGCGATTTTAAATTCAATCCACAGTTAGAGGGCTATGCAATTAAAAAGCCTGTTTTTTCGTTTGATAAGTTTCCAAATGTTAACAAGCAACTAGGGCCAGAAATGAAAAGTACTGGGGAAAGTATTTTATTTATTGAGAGTTTAAAAGACGATGATTTTTATGATCTCTATGCTAGACGAAAAATGTATTTGACTAAGTAACAGATTTTATTTAGCTTTACAACAAACACAGGACACCAATGCAAAAGATAGAAATGAAGGCTGTTTTCGGATTAATCATAATCGCAATACTAACACGCTTATTGCCACATCCTCCAAACTTTGCCCCGATTACAAGTATCGCTCTTTTTTCCGGCTTTCATTTTTCTAGTAAGAGGATTGCACTATTGATTCCTTTAGTCGGGATGTTTTTATCTGATATTTTTTTGGGTATGCACGCTTTAATGCCTGTAATTTACCTTTCTTTTGTTTTGATTTCGGTTATGAGTTTTTACATTAAGTCCATTTCTTTTACAAATGTTTTACTAGCATCAACCTTATTTTTTGTTTTGAGTAATCTTGGTGTTTGGTATTTTTATTATCCTTTAACCTGGAGTGGTTTAACGACTTGCTTCGTTCTTGCCATTCCCTTCTTTGTTAATGCCATCGCTGGGGACCTTTTTTACACAGCTGTTTTACAGTTTTCATTTAAAAAAGTGAAATCACCTTCATTTAGTTTGTAATTAGTCTTAAATTTGATTTGACGGTTCTTATTAATTTAGGATCAAAAGGGAATTTGGTGAGAATCCAAAGCTGTACCCGCAACTGTATGCTTCGTCCTTAGGGATATTTTAATTCGTACTTAAGCCACTGTCAAAAATTTGATGGGAAGGTGAATTAAAAATGTAAGTCAGGAGACCTGCCGTTAGTGTTTAATGTTTTCGATCTCGGGAATAAGGTCAAGAAAACACTTTATTAATTCAAATGAATCTAAACTTATTGGTACGGTACATCCTGCCATTTTTTGCAATTAGTCTAGGACTAGCTGCACAACAACAAAAAGACAGTGACAGTTTAAAAACAAAAACAACAGCTTTAGAGGAGGTAGTTATTAGTGACTCAAGATTTCCTCTTAAACGCTCTCAATCTGGGAAACCCATCATCAAAATTAAGGCTGATGAAATTTCAAAATTTCAAGGACTGGGTTTGAGCGAATTGGTTCGACAATATGCGGGGATCGAAATTATTGGTAGCCAATCCTATGCGGGACAAAACAAAACAGTTTCTTTAAGAGGAGGAAGAAATAGACAGGTTTTAATCCTGATCGACGAAGTGCGTGTTTCAGATCCTTCTCGAATTGATAATGATTTTAATTTAAATTTTTTAAGTCTTGATCAAATTGAATCTATTGAAATCATGAAGGGTGCTTCGAGTACCCTTTACGGTAGTTCAGCTGCTACTGGAGTAATTCAAATACAAACTAAAAAACCTGAAACAGGCTTTCAAGCTAGCTTACAAAGTAGTTTTGGATCAGATCAAGATCAAGAGAGTAGCTTTAATTTAAATTTGTTTAAGAACAGTTTAGATTTGAGTTATGGAGGAAACAAGCTAAGCGCTAAGTCATATGCTTTTAGCCACCAATCCAATGGAATGAGTGCTGTAGTCGGTCCAGAATTAGATCCTTTTTCACACTTTAATTTAGGAGCCAGCTTGCGCTATCAGCCTACGGCTTCTTTCGATATTCAAACTGCTTATGATCACTCTTCCATCAATTCAGATTATGATAATAGTTTTCCCCTAGAGGATGCAAATTTTAAATTGAATACTACCCTTGATCGCATAAGCTTTAACCCAAACTACAATTTTAAAAATGGTGGAGCCAGTTTGCGTTTCGGATATCAAAAAGTTTCAAGAGATTTTCAAAGTGATTATCCCTTTCAAACCGAAGGAGAAAACACCCAAATAGAATTGAACAATCGGTATGCTTTTGATTCAAAACTTTACACTGTTTTTGGAGTATTGCATCAAGAACAAAAAGCCGATTACGAAGGTGGACAAAAGCTGAGTCAGACAGATTTTTTCGGCAATTTGGTTGCAGTATTTTCAGATCGATTTAGAGTAAACCTTGGTGGGCGTTTGAATACTAATAGCGGCTATGGAAATCATTTTACTTACAGCATAAATCCTTCCATTCAGTTAATCGATAAGGACAAACAATCTCTTAAATTATTGACGTCTTTAAGTTCGGCATTTATTGCCCCTAGCCTTTATCAATTGTACGATCCCTATTCTGGAAATGAAAATTTAGAACCCGAAGAAAACACCTCTTTTGAAGTCGGTTTTGAATTGAGTCAGTCCAATTGGAATTTAAATTCAACCTACTTTTACAGAAATGAAAATCCATCTTTAATTTATGACTTGAGTAGTTATCGTTATGAAAACGCAAAAAAGGATGCTACCTACAGCGGTTTGGAATTACAACTTTCGGGAACTTTAACAGATAAATTCAGGATCGATCAGCAAGCTACCTTTACCGCTACCCAAGATGGTGATTTGAGATATTTACCAAAATTTTCATCTCAAACGGCTGTAACCTATGTTTTGAATGCCAATCGTCAATTTAGTTTGCGTTTTCAAGCTGTTGGAGAGCGCTTTGGTTTAGATAACGAAACCGTCCTGGATGCTTATGAATTACTGCATTTGAGTTACCAAAACAAATTAAAAAACATTCCACTCACATTTTTTATTCATGCCACCAATATCTTAAATGCTAAATACGTGGAAATTGAACAATACACAACCCGAGGGAGAAATTTGATTGCTGGCTTAAATTATCGTTTCCCTTGATTTTGAAATCTGTTTTTATCTACGAACATACCCTGCATTTTGTAGAGTAACGGATCTTGGATTAACAAATCTCTTGAAATAGAAGGTACCGTTGTTACGGATTTAGCCGTCCCGCCTGTGAGATAGCGAATTGCTTCAGCCAGTAAAGGTTCGTCTCTACTGCCAAGTGTACCTAGGGTTCTAAAACTTTCTTCAATGATACTATCGGGTTCTAAACCATCTGCATAGTCGGCAAAATCATCTTTATTGGCAATTTTCAAGACGATGGGTTGCATGGCATAGGTGTGATCAGGATTTTTGGTTCCCTCATTGTCTATGTAGTCGTAAACGGTAATGGATCCTACATTTTTACCTGTTGTTCTTTCGCCAATATGAATGACATCAATGTAAGATGATAAACTATTGATCAGTAATTCACTGGCCGATGCAGATTCTGATGTGGTTAGAATAATAATGCGGTTGAGTGAAAGAGAGTTGATTGGCTCACCGTCTTCGAGGGTGTCCACGAAAGTATCTTGAAGACTATCTGCTCCAAATCGTTCTTCAATGTAGGTAGCGAGTTTCGTATTCCATTGTTCTTTTGAAAAAATTTCTCCTGTAAATTGCCCAGTGATCATACTGGCTAATTCAATACAGTTTCTAACAGAACCTCCACCATTGTACCTCAAGTCAACGATTAAGTCATCTATTCCTTGACTTTTGAAATCACCAAATACACTGTTTAAATTTGAGCTTTTTTCGGCAACAAACTGATTGTATACGAGGTAGCCCACTTTTCCGACTTCAGTATTTAGTATCTTATTTAGTTGTATGGGGTTGGTTTCAAAATTTTCTTCTTGAGTCAATTCTATGCTAGTTCCATTACTGACAATTCCATCTGTTTGAAGTTCAGCCATGTTTAGTGTGTAAGTTAAATCATCTCCGAAAAGTAATTCTCGATAATTATTTACATTGAGCGTAGTTCCGTTTACTCCAGTAAAAAAGTCCCCTCGTTTTATGTTTTTGGTAGAAGCGTCAGAATCTTCTAAAATGTATTTTACATACCCAGCTATCAGGTCACAATCATTACAGGCATAGGTAAGGCCAAATTCAACACCATTAGAGGCATAAACTCCTTGAAGTAAGTTTTCTAATTCTTCGTAATCGTCTTGAATCCAACTAAAACGATCGTCTGGGTGTAACAGGCTTTCAAAAAATGCTTCAGGTTCTGAATTATTGCTGATAAATTGAGCAAAAGCTTTTTCGTCCGAAAGTTTGGAATCGGCCAAATTGGGTACTTCTTCTTGCCAATAGTAATAGGTATTGAGTCCTTCCCATACAAAATCACTTACTTGAAGAGCCCCTTCTAAGCTAATAGCGGTATCGTCAGTATCTTGTCTAGTTGCTTCTACGGCTTGTTCCTCATCTAAGACTTCTTCTTTTTTACACCCTGTAACCAGAAGAAAAAGAGCTGCAAGAAAAAGATAGGTTTTTGTGGACCCAGTAGGTAAAAAATGAAGAATCATTTGGTGTTTTTTTCTCAAATTTAGAGAAAACCTTTGATTTAAGGATGCTTTTGAGTAATTCTGTAACATTTACCATGTAAATTCGTCTATTAAAAACAAGTTACAAAAAAGTGCAATTGACCGCTGACAGAACATTTTTAAATGATATTGATCAAATACGAGATAAGGTCTTTCGGATTACAAAACGAATTTTAATTTCTCAAGAAGAAGCAGAAGATGCTACCCAGGAAGTTATTGTGAAATTATGGCAAATGGATGCCACGAAGCGCAACGGATTCAGAAGTATTGAGGCTTACTCAGTAACTATGGCAAAAAATTATTGTCTGGATCGGCTCAAGTCTAAACAAGCACAAAACCTATCTTTAAATGAAAAGATTGGCAATAGTAAAATGTCTGATTCTTTGCAAACAAAAATTGAACAGACTGACGAACTGAATTGGGTGGGTACTTTGATTGATCAACTGCCAGAAAGAGAACGAATGATTATTCAACTGCGAGAAATTGAACAATACGATTTTGATGAAATTGCATCCATTTTAAATCTTCCAGAAGGTACAGTACGGGTTTATCTATCGAGAATTAGAAAAAAAATAAGAAAACAATTTTTAGAAATACAAAATCATGGGATCAAATAAAATCGAGACCTTATTGGAAAGGTATTTTGAAGGGGAAACCAGCTTGGAAGAAGAAGCAGTATTAAGAAAGTATTTTAATGAAGAGCAAAATATTCCTGAAGCTTGGATTCCTTATCAGCAATTTTTTGGCTACTGTGAAGTAGCTAAAAAAGAGACATACCCCTCAGTGTCCAACAGAACCAAAACATCCAATAGATCTTGGATTTTTGCTGCGGCTAGTATTGCAGTGCTACTTGCACTCCAAGTAGGAGGTGTTTTTGATAGCAAAAATGCAATAACAGAACAACAACAGGCCGAGTTAGCCTTTCAACAATTTCAAATTCAAATGAAGACCGTTTCTAATCATCTAAATAGAGGAGTTCAAAAAGTAGCCTACTTAGATTATTGGAATGACACCACACAAAAATTAATTAAATAAACAGTTATGAAAAAAAATCTCTTATTACTTACAGCGTGTATTACCTCTTTTTGGGTTTCCGGGCAAAGTATTTTTGAAAGGTATGCCGATAATGATGAGGTAACTTTAGTCTCCATCAGTCCTAAAATGTTTAAAATGCTTGGGCAAATGAGTCTTAGTTTAGATGACCCAGAGGCTCAGGAATATCTCGAAATGGTTACGAGTATTAATAATTTTAAAGTATTGGTGTCAAGCAACCAAGACATCAGTAGTGACATGCTCAAATGGGTTAACCTCCAAGTTTCTAAACAAGATTTAGATGAATTGATGAGCGTAAAAGACAAAGAAGCAGATGTTACTTTTTACGTAAAAGAAGGAAACAAGGAAAATTATGTTGAACAACTTTTGATGTATGTAAACGAGCGCATACATTCTGAGACTGGACAATCAAAATTCAATATCAACGGAAGAGATGTTAAGGCCGTGCTGATGTTGTTAGAAGGAAATATTGATCTGAATCAAATTTCAAAATTAACAGATCAAATGGATCTTCCTGGGGGGAATCAGTTGCGAAAAGCACAACAGAAAAAGTCTTTATAAATGAAAAAGAAAGTCCTTTATTTACTGACAATGCTCACGGGAAGTTTGATGATTTCCTGTGAGCAGGGTCCTAGCCTACAGCAATATTTTGTTGAAAAGATGGAAGATCCTTCCTTTTTAATTGTGAATCTACCCATTCAGTTAGATAGCATTTTTCAAAAAGACATTACAGCTAAAGACCGTGAGTTGATTTCTAGCATTGGAAAGCTCAATCTGTTGTTTTACAAAAAAGATAAGACCCAACCCGAGAAATACAAAACAGAGGTAGGAAAAGTAAAAACAATTTTATCAGAAGATCGATATCAGCATTTGATGGATTTTAAGGCTTTTGACAAAGCCCAAGGGAATTTGCTTTTTGAAGGAAAAACGGATCAAATAGAGGAAGGAATCGTTTTTGTAGATGCAAGCGAAATGGGATTCGGAGTACTTCGAATTTTAGGAGACCAGATTAATCCTGCTGCATTACTTAGCTTAAGTAAAAAAATAGATCCTAAGCAATTTGAAAATCAAATCAAAAGTTCTGTAGGATCATTGGGTAATTTTTTTGATTCTGAAATTAAGATTCAGTAAACCCTAAAGTCCTGTGTAATTAAAAGGGGTGATGGTTTTCAGTTGGGTTTTTAAACGCTCGTCAATTTCAAGATTTGCAATAAATTGGTGAATGGCTTCTCGATTAATTGTAGCATTGGTGCGAGTCAGTTCCTTGAGTGCTTCATACGGATTTGGAAACCCTTCTTTTCTTAAAATAGTTTGAATGGCTTCTGCAACAACTGCCCAATTAGCGTTAAGGTCATCCTCTATTTTAGCGGTATTAACAACCAATTTTTTCAATCCTTTAAGGGTAGATTGAAGTCCAATTAGGGTGTGTCCAAACGGAACTCCGACGTTTCTTAAAACGGTACTGTCTGTGAGGTCGCGTTGGAGTCTTGAGATGGGAAGTTTACTGGCTAAAAATTCAAAAACAGCATTTGCAATTCCCAAATTACCTTCAGAATTTTCAAAATCGATAGGGTTTACCTTGTGAGGCATTGCAGATGAGCCCACTTCATTTACATTTATTTTTTGTTTAAAATAATCCATGGAGATGTACTGCCATAGATCTCGATTCAAATCAATAATTATCGTATTGATGCGTTTCATATTATCACAAAGAGCCGCAAACGAATCGTAGTGTTCAATTTGGGTGGTGGGAAATGAATAAGTAAGTCCCAGTTGTTTTTCAACAAATTGAGTTCCAAAATGCTTCCAGTCTATTTCTGGATAAGCAACTTGATGCGCATTGAAGTTTCCTGTAGCCCCTGAAAATTTTGCACCAAAAGGAAGCTGAAGGAGCATGTTTTTTTGATTTTCAATTCGCGTTACAAAAACAGCAATCTCTTTTCCCAAACGAGTAGGAGAGGCGGGCTGTCCGTGAGTTCGAGCCAATAGCGGAATATCCTTAAACTCCGTTACCCTATTTTTCAATTCTTGAATCACGGTATCCAACTGAGGTAGGTAAACTTTTTCTACTGCATTTTTGATGGACAGGGGAATGGCAGTATTGTTAATGTCTTGTGAGGTTAATCCAAAATGAATGAATTCTTTGAAGGCCTGCAATTCGAGTTTGTCAAATTCATTTTTGATAAAATATTCCACGGCTTTGACATCGTGGTTTGTAGTACTTTCAATGGATTTTATTTCCAAAGCATCATCCGCAGAGAAATGTAAATAAATACTCCTTAGTTCTTCAAAAAGTGAGGGATTGAAATCTGATAGCTGCGGCAGGGGTAGTTCGCATAACGCTATGAAGTATTCAATTTCTATTTGGACTCTGTATTTGATTAGTGCTTCTTCAGAAAAATAAGGAGCAAGTGATTTTGTTTTGGAACGATAACGACCATCTATTGGAGAAATAGCGTTTAATGCAGTGAGCAACATCTTGGTTTATTTTGAAGTTGCAAAGATACGTTGAAAATAAGACTGAAGGAAATCAATCCTTAAAAACCGATCGAATTGTTGGATGTAAACCCTTAGGGATGATTTTTTTTGAATGTAAAAGCAATCCTCCAAGATCCTGTTTAAGTTCTGAAAACTCCTCAAAGAAAAGACTTAAAATTTTTATTGAATAACTCAGTGGAGCTGTTTTGGTTTCGGTCATTACCCAATCTAAAAAAACCTCAATAAGTTTCCTTTTTTCATTTTCTAGAAGGCAGATGAAATTTTCTTTTTTTGATACATAGTGCCAGATTATTTTGCTGTGTACACGACGCATACTTTGATGTGTTATGCAGTCTATTTTATCCAAAAGAGATGACCAGTAGAATTTTATTTTAGAGAGATCATCTAGGATGAGAAGTTCCCAAACCCAAGCTGCATAAATATGCTCTCTCAATGCTTTAGGGTTAAACGCTAGATCAAATAGCTCAGAATAATTTTTAGGATTTTTTTGGACAAATTTTAAGGCTTGAACTCTTTCTTTTCTCGATGCTTTAAGAGAACTAAGTAAGGAGGTTAGTTCACTCATGTGGATTTTTACAAATTTAGTATTCGGTATTCTTCATAGCATTTGCTAATCGCTTCTAAAATCTGAAGGTCATTTGCCTCTTTCATAAAAGCATCGGAGTAGCTGCAGTTTCTCAGTATTTCGTCAATATCCAATCGAGTTATTCCGAGCAATTGAATCAGTACTTGACGATCAAATTTAGTTGCCAAGAGGTTTTTGATTTCATCGTCTTCACGCATTTTTTTGAGCTTGCGCATTTGATTTGGATTTTTTCCAAAAATATTGTTCAAGAAATCGGCAGGATTAAAAAGGCTTCCAAAAGCTTTTGAAATAGCGCTAGGGTTTTGATTTCCTGCCTCGTATCCTCGATTAGGCAACCCTGAAATGCTGTATCTTCTTGCGGTATTTACAGGGGCATTACGCACGTCTATGTCAAGATAGCCTGTCAGCTGATAAGGGCGAACCACAATTTCTTCAAGTGCGAAGGCCAATTCAGTCATATTAAATTCAGCATTACCAAATTTGATCATATCATTCGTCACAGCAATTTTTAGGGGTTTGTATCCTAAATAAGAAAAATACAAGGTGTCATTTGTTTGAGCTTGGATTTCAAATGTTCCTTTTTGATCGGTAATTGTTCCGATTACTTGAGTGAGATTTAAGATATGGACGCTAGGCATGGCTAAGCCTGTTGTTTCATTCTTTACAACAGCGCTAAATTTCTCTTGACCAATACAGGTGTAGGATACAATAATAAATAGCATTCCCCAAATCTTCCTCATGCCATAAATTTAGATAAAAAACATGGAACCTGTGAATTCCAGAAAAATAAAGTCTGCAGATTTATTGAGTAGATAAAATTTTTAAAAGGGATTGAGTCGCTAGGGCACGGTGTCCAATTTTATTTTTCACTTCTTTTCCCAATTCTGCAAATGTTTTATCGTATCCTTTTGGAACAAAAATCGGATCGTAACCAAACCCTCCATTTCCTCGCTTTTCAAAAATAATTGAGCCTTCTACCTGTCCCTTAAGGATGTATTCTTTATTTTCAAAATGGACATGAAAAACGGTTCGAAACCAAGCCTTTGTGTTTTTTACTCCCATTAATTCACCCCACACCTTTTTAATGTTTGCTTCGTTGTTTTTTTGATCTCCTGCATATCGAGCAGAGTAAACCCCAGGGGCTCCACTTAGCGCTTCAATTTCTAAACCGGAGTCATCAGCAAAACAGTCTAAACCGTATTTTTGTCTTATGAAATCGGCTTTGATTTTAGCGTTTTCTTCAAGAGTTGTTCCCGTCTCTTTAATTTCTTGATTGCAACCAATGTCAGTTAAACTTAATAAAGCAATTGAGTCAGGAAGGAGTTGATTAAGTTCTTCAACTTTGTGGGCATTATGAGTGGCAAAAATAAGTTTCATTACGAATTGTGATACGGGTGTTTGTGAATAATAGAATAAGCTCTGTAGAGTTGTTCGCAGAAAAATAAACGGATCATTTGGTGAGAAAAGGTCATGTCAGATAATCGCATTCGATTTGGGAAGCTAGTGTAAATCTGATCCGAAAAACCGAATGCACCCCCAATGATGAAAACGAGATTCCGTACACCGTTATTTTGATGAGTTTCAATTTTTTTAGCAAAAGCAAGCGAGTTAAATGATTTTCCTTTTTCATCCAGAAGGATTACAAGATCCTCTTTTTTTATTTTTGATAAGAGCTTTTTACCCTCTTCTTTTTTAATTAAATCAGGAATACTTTTTTTTCCAGTTTTGACCTCGGATACGTAATCAATAGTAAACGTAGTATATTGGTTGACACGTTTTAAATAGTCATCCACAGAGTCAAACCATTCAGATTGATTATTTTTCCCTACACAAAGAAGTTTAATTTTCATAGCTGTACAAAGTTACAAAGCTTCTGTATTTTTAGTGTAAATATCAGCCCATATGATTAAGGCGATTATCTTTGTAAAAGAATACCCAAAAAAACATGTCTAAATTTTTACAATTACCCGCAGTAAAGTCAATTGTAGAATTCCTTAGAGCGATTAAGCTTCCTGGTTTTTACGGCTTTTCTGTTTACGACCTTTTAGAGATGTATGTCATTGGAATTGTAAAAGGAGCTTTAACGTCTAGAGCTGGAAGTATTTCGTACAGTTTTTTTATGGCTCTTTTTCCTTTTTTATTATTTATTCTGAATCTGATTCCTTTTGTGGATCTGATTCCTTTCATACGTATTGAAAATTTTGACGAGACCTTTCTCAATTATCTAGAACTTTTTTTACCTGCTGAAACACAGTCTTTTTTCACTCAAATATTTGAAGATATTCGCAACAAGCCAAGAGGAGGGTTATTGTCTTCCGTTTTTTTACTTTCTATTTTTTTGTCAGCTAATGGTATTTCTGCAATCTTTGGAAGTTTTGAAGTTTCGTACCACGTTAATTTTTCAAGAAACTTTTTCAGGCAATACATGTTATCTGTTGCTTTAAGTGTGGTAATTGCCATTCTCTCTTTGGCAGCAGTTATTATTTTCTTTTATTTTGAATTTTACATTCTCAATAATCTGGATTCATTGATTGCTTCTGAAATTCGATGGACCCGGATTGGTCAGTATGCTTTCTTTGGAGCTTTTATTTACATCGTTGTAAGTCTATTGTATTATTTTGGAACTATTGAGGGGAGAAAAATAAGATTCTTTTCACCGGGAGCATTAATGACGGTTTTAATGTTCTTTTTTACGACTTACGGTTTTGGGGTTTACATCGAAAATTTTTCTACCTACAATCAGCTTTACGGCTCTATTGGAGCCTTATTGATTTTCCTGCTTTACATCTGGATCAATTCTAATATTCTTTTGCTAGGATTTGAGTTAAATGCAACACTCTTTCGTTTTAAAAGAGAGCCTAAGATTGTCTCTGATGAAACTTGACGAATTAGAGCCACCGGTGTATTTTGTTGACGTCCAACTTCCTTTAGCACTTCCCAAGGCTTTTACCTACAGGCTAAGTAAGGATGAGGCTGAACGTTTGGCACCGGGTTTCAGAGTTGTTGTGCCTTTTGGAAAACAAAAATTGTACACCGCAATCGTAGCTCGTTTGCATCAAGTTGCGCCACAGACCTATGAACCCAAACCCATTGGGATGATATTGGATGAGGTGCCTAGTGTAACCCAAACCCAGTTGAATTTTTGGGATTGGATGGCTTCTTATTACATGTGTTCTGAAGGAGAAGTAATGCGAGCGTGTTTGCCTGCAACACTTTTGCTTGAAAGTGAAACAATTATTGTTCTTCAAGAAGTGGAAGAATCTGTTTTAAACGAGCTTTCGGATCAGCAATATTTGGTTTATGAAGCCCTAGAAAAGCAGGCACTAAGTTTAGATGAAATCGCTCAAATAACTGATCGAAAACGCGTTATGCCTTTGGTTGTTGATATGATGCAAAAAGGAGCAGTTAGGATTCACCAAAAGATTGAAGAAAAATTCAAACCTAAAAAAGCACGCTTTATTCGATTACATACTGATTTTGATAATGAGGATAAACTACAGTTGCTTTTTGATCAACTGAAAAAAGCTCCCAAACAATTGGAAGTAATCATGTGTCTTTTTAGCCTTAAATCTGAAAAATCAGAATGGCATCAGGTAAAAGATTTAAAATCACATTCATCCATTTCAAGTAGTGCAATAAGGACTCTTATTGACAAGGCTATTTTGGAAGAAAATTACCAAGAAATATCGAGAGAGCTTTACTCCACGAAAGGGATTTTAACCAATAGGAAAAAGCTATCTGAAGCTCAAGAAAGAGCCTTTCTAGAAATTCAAAATTCGCTAAATAAAAAATCTGTTGTTTTATTTGAAGGGGTTACTTCATCGGGTAAAACAGAGGTTTACATTGATCTTATTGAAAAGGAACTGAAACAAGCTAAGCAAGTGTTGTATTTGGTTCCTGAAATAGCACTAACACCTCAAGTTGTAAATCGGTTGATTGCTCGTTTTGGCGATCAAGTTTTGGTGTATCACTCAAAGTTTTCATTGCATGAGCGTACTGAAGTTTGGCAGCGTGTTTTGCATTCAGATAAACAAGGGCAAATTATTGTTGGTGCACGATCAGCCGTGCTCTTACCGTTTCAAGATTTAGGTTTGATCATCGTAGATGAAGAACACGAAAATTCATACAAACAATTTGATCCTTCCCCAAGATATCAAGCAAGAGACAGTGTGATTTATTTGGCTAAACTTTTGGGTGCAAAAGTGCTGTTAGGATCCGCAACCCCTTCTATGGAAACGGCTGAGAATGTTCGAAATGGAAAATACGGTTGGGTTCAGCTTACGGAAAGATACGGAGGGGTTTCATTACCCAGTATTGAATTGATTGATCTTAGGGAAGCGCAAAAGAAAAAGCAGATGAGCGGTATGTTTTCTCAGACCTTAGTCAATGCCATAAAGCAAACCTTAGATCAGAAAAAACAAGTCATCCTTTTTCAGAATCGCCGTGGTTATGCACCAATTTTAGAGTGTACTAGCTGTGGTCATTCCCCTCAATGTACCCAATGTGATGTGACTCTTACCTATCATCAGTCGCATCAACAGTTACGTTGTCATTATTGCAGTTACCACATACCCATGCCACAACAATGTCATGCTTGTGGGATGCCTACCCTAACGACTAAAGGAGTAGGTACGCAACAAATAGAAGAGCATGTTAAAGAAATTTTTCCAGAGGTTAATGTGGGAAGGATGGATTGGGATAGTACTCGGGGTAAGTGGGGCTTTGACCGAATCATCGATGCTTTTGTCAAAGAAGAACTTCAGGTTTTGGTTGGTACCCAAATGGTGGTAAAGGGATTGGATTTTAAAAATGTTTTATTGGTTGGAGTGATCAATGCAGATCACGTCTTGAATTTTCCAGATTTTAGAGCTCATGAACGGAGTTTTCAAATGCTTTGTCAGGTAGCTGGAAGGGCAGGGAGATCCGATAGGAAAGGGCGTGTTTTGATGCAAACCTATCAGCCGGACCATCCCACCCTAAAACAGGTTTTGATGCATGACTTTGAAAGTTTATTTGAAACCCAAAAAAAAGAGCGATTGCAATATCGTTACCCTCCGTACTACAGAATGATTCGAATTACATTGAAGAGCAGGCAGTACGAAACAATCAATTTGGCAGCAGATTGGTTTGTCAATGTTCTTAAGCAGTCGTATGCCGGTACGGTATTGGGACCCGTCTTCCCACTAGTAGCAAGAGTCCGAAATCAATACCACAAACAAATACTCATCAAGGTTGATCATGAGCTATCAGCCACTACAATTAAAAAAATACTGTTGAAGACCTTTAAGAGCTTTCAAGCTATTGCTTCTTTTAGGAGTATCCGCGTAAATTTTGATGTGGATCCGTATTAAAATTGACTGATGGTTTGTCTGAAATCTTTTTTTCGATTTCTACTTACTGGCAACTCCGTCCCGTCAATATTTACAGAAGAGGCAGTGTAGTTCACCACTTTATTTAAGTTAATGATGAATGATTTGTGAATTCGTATGAATTGATTATCAGGTAATTTATCCAAAAAGGCCTTCATAGTGGAAAGAACAAGGTAATTCTTTTTTGATGTAATTACTTTTACATAATCACCCATAGCTTCGACCCACTTAATGTTTGCTGTTGGAATTTTTTCTGTAGTAAGATTGTGTTTTATTTCAATATTTTGAACTTCTTCCTTTTTTGTTTGTAAAGAGGTTTTGATTTTAGACTGAACACGTTCTACCGCTTTTTCCATTCGTTTGAGAGAGTAGGGTGGGGCAATACAATCGGTGAGTCCAACTTCGAAAGCTCTCAGGGCGTCCTTTGGTTGTTCTGTTAGTAAAATAATCTCGTTGGGATCACATAATTTTTCGATAAAATCAAAGCCAGAGTACACGGGGAGTTTAGCAGACAAAAAAATGATATCTACTGTGTTGTAATTTAAAAAATTGTGGGCATCCACAGCATTTGAAAATTCAGCCTTTAAATGTAAAGAGCTAATTTTCTTTAAGAATTGAAGTAAATGGAGCCGTTGAACTGGGTTTGGGTCAATTAAGATGTAGTTGAGGAGCATTGTACATAAGATTTAGTCTAACAAATGTAGAAAAAAATATTTATTAATGATGCTAATATTATTTGGTTTACTCTAGGTAAAAGTCTATTTTTGCCAACCAAAATTAATATTATGAATCAATACGAAACTGTTTTCATTTTAAATCCCGTTCTGTCTGAAACTCAGGTGGAGGAAGCAGTTCAAAAATTTATAGACATTGTTAAGGCACAAAAAGGCTCAATTACAAGCCAGGAAAATTGGGGTCTTAAAAAACTTGCTTATCCTATTGAAAATAAGAAAAGCGGTTTCTATCATCTTTTTGAATTTGCAGCTCCCCACGAGGCGATCAATCCACTAGAGATTGAATTTCGTCGTGACGAACGCGTAATGCGCTACCTGACGGTAAAGCTAGACAAGCATGCACTTGCTTGGGCGGAAAAAAGAAGAAAACGAAACAAAGCAAAAGCATAAGTTATGTCTAAAATAGAGGAACAAAACTCAGGAAAAAAAGAAGGTGAAATTCGATATTTAACTCCCTTAAATATTGACACCACAACTCAGAAAAAATATTGCCGTTTCAAGCGTTCGGGAATCAAGTATGTAGATTACAAGGATCCAGATTTTCTATTGAAATTTGTAAACGAGCAAGGGAAAATTTTACCCAGACGATTGACGGGAACTTCTTTAAAATACCAAAGAAAAGTTTCTGTTGCTGTAAAAAGAGCGCGTCACTTGGCTTTAATGCCTTACGTGGCCGATATGTTAAAATAATAAAGCATTCATCATGGAACTAATACTAAAAGAAGACGTACAAAATCTTGGATTCAAAGATGAAATTGTGAACGTTAAAAACGGTTACGGGCGTAACTTTTTAATACCACAAGGTAAAGCAATTATGGCTACAGTTTCTGCTCGGAAAGTCTTAGCAGAAAATTTAAAGCAACGTGCTTTTAAAGAAAAGTCAATCATTGAAGCTGCTCAAACTCGTGCAGAGGAGATCAAGGCTCTTGAAATTCAAATTCCTTCTAAAGTTGGAACTGGAGACAAATTGTTTGGCTCAGTCACCAATGCTGATTTAGCTCAACACATAAGCGCTAAGTCCAGTGAGCTGGATAAGAAGCACATCTCTTTACCTGGTAAGAGCATCAAACGACTTGGTAAATATGAAGCTTCAATACGTTTGCATAGGGAAGTCAGTTTTGAATTTCCATTTGAAATTGTACCTGACACAAAATCTTAAAATTTTTAAGTCCGCTTTTAGCGGACTTTTTTTTATTCAATAATAAAAAACGTGAAATACCATAGGCTCACTCACGAACAATTTGAGGAATTACACCATGAGTTTGCGGTATTTTTAGCTTCTCAAGGATTGGACCATGCCAAATGGAAGGAAATCAAAAAAAATGACTCCGAACGGGTAGTTTCCCTACTTGATCTTTTTAGTGATGTGGTTTGGGATAAAATTGTAAGTGAATGTAGTTATCTGGAGTTCAGTACACCGGATCAACTTTTTATGATAGATACTTCAAAGCAAAAGGCTTTAGCTATTGTAATTAGGGTAATTGATAAACAAATTGACTTAACCACTGAGGAAGGATTTCAATGGATTTTAAACCACATAGATTCAGATAAAGTCAATCTTTTTAAAGGTTCTAATTCCTACCAGCCATCGAAAAATGAGTTTGTTTATGCGTATTTGAAAAAGGGTGCCATCAGAACAGATGGGAAGCGATTTAAAGCTTTACAAACTTATTTTTCCAATTCGGCAAAATAGAAGATATTTGTATTACAAATTTTAATATGCCAATAAAACCAACAACGCCTAAAGGCACTCGTGATTTTTCTGCTTCAGAAGTTGCTCGGCGAAATTATTTAAAAGAATTACTTCAAGATGCCTTTGAAACCTTCGGATTTCAACCCATAGAAACACCCTCATTTGAACGGTTAGAAACTCTCACTGGAGTGTATGGCGAAGAAGGTGATCGTTTGGTTTTTAAAATCATTAACTCGGGAGAAAAAGTTAAAAAGGCAGATGTAGAGGCACTTTCCAAAGGAGCCTATCAAAAATTTGTTCATTCCTTGTCAGAGAAAGCCCTTCGCTATGATCTTACGGTCCCCTTTGCACGCTACGTTGCCCAACACCAAAACGAACTTTCCTTTCCTTTTAGACGCTACCAAATTCAGCCTGTTTGGCGCGCTGATCGTCCCCAGCATGGGCGTTTTCAAGAGTTTTATCAATGTGATGCTGATATTGTGGGCAACCGATCCTTATGGCAAGAAATTGAAATGCTTTCACTTTACGATACGGTTTTTACAAAACTTAAAATGGAGGGGGTTTCCTTAAAAATCAATCACCGAAAAATCTTAGCTGGTATTGCTGCTTTATTGGGTGCAGAATCTAAACTTACAAGCTTTACTGTGGCATTAGATAAGCTT
Organism: Flavobacteriaceae bacterium; assembly: GCA_029243165.1. Taxonomy (GTDB): domain Bacteria; phylum Bacteroidota; class Bacteroidia; order Flavobacteriales; family Flavobacteriaceae; genus MS024-2A. The sequence continues at coordinate 48,734 of JAQWSN010000028.1, read as the reverse complement.
GATAAAATAGGTAAAGTGGGAGTGCTTAAAGAATTGGAGTCGAATGCATTTTCTTCAAAAGCTATTGCAACTCTTTCTCAGCTTTTAGAACTCACAGGGACTCCTACTGAACAGTTGGATACTTTGGAAGCCTTATTGGTAGATCAAGAAGAGGGCATTGAGGGGATAAAGGAATTGAAATTTATTTTATCACAATTGGAAATTTCTCCCTTGAAAACAGTGGCTTTGAATTTTGATCTGACTCTGGCCAGAGGCTTGCATTACTACACGGGAATGATTGTAGAGGTTGGAGCACCGGATTCAGTGAAAATGGGATCCATAGGTGGCGGTGGACGCTACGACGATCTGACAGGGACCTTTGGTCTCAAAAATATGAGTGGAATAGGTGTGTCTTTTGGTTTCGAGAGAATTTATCTAGTAATGGAAGCACATGGGTTATTTCCTGAAAGTTTACAAATTTCCACCGAAGTCTTATTTGCTAATTTTGGAAACAAATCTGTAGCAGTTGCCTATCAATATGTCAATAAACTTAGAAATAAAGGAATTGCATGCGAACTCTATCCCACTGAGGTAAAGCTAAAAAAACAATTGTCTTATGCAAATGAGAAGCAAATTTCTAAAGTAGTTTTGATTGGTTCTGAAGAATTGGAAAAGAAAGAATTTATTTACAAAAACATGATTTCTGGAACTCAAACCTCCCATCCTCTTTCAGAATTGGACTCACTTTTTACCTAAAGATCTTTTTTGGGTGTCAATGTAGGTTTTGAATATGACTGGAAAGGCTGCTTTAGTAGATTAGAAATTTTACTGTTAGCCTCTTCGTCATAAAAAACGTCTACCCCATAAACCAACTTTTCCCGATCGAATGGTAAATAAGTACCCAACATCCGATCCCAAATCGAAAAAATATTTCCAAAATTTGCGTCGGTATACGGTAATCTGTAGTGGTGGTGGGTTTTATGCATATCTGGAGAAACTATCAAATAACTCAGAATAAGATCTAGTTTTTTCGGAAGTTTGATATTGGCATGATTGAATTGAGTTAAAATAAGTGATAATGATTGGTACAACATAATGATTCCCATATTAGCACCAATAACAAAAACCCCCAAAAGGGTAAATGCAAAACGGATCAAACTTTCTAAAGGATGGTGTCGGTTTGCAGTAGTTGTATCTACATGGTGATCACTGTGATGAACCAAATGAACCATCCAAAGGGGTTTAACTCGGTGTTCTGTCCAATGAGGAAGGTAAGCTCCTATGAAGTCCAAAAGCAGCACGCCTAAAATAACGTCTAACCAAAGTGGAAAGTCAGGTAGCCAATTTAGAATTCCAAAAGAATGAAATACTGTCCAATCTGATGTTTGTAACAGAAGAAAGGCTAAAAAGAAATTAATTAATACCGTTGATGCTGTAAAAAAAATATTTGGAAGCGCATGCCGCCATTTTTCATACTGAAAATTAAATAGGGAAAAATAACTTTCTACAATCCAAAAAAAACTAAGTCCTCCTACAAGAATAATACTCCTATGAAGGGAAGGGATCGTTTCAAAATATTCTATTACCGTCTCCATTTTGATCCTTTTATTTTTCGAATATATAAAAACTGATTAATATGAGATATTTTGAATATCTTAAAAAGGGATAGATTTTAATCAAAATTTAGTATATTTTCATTCTTAAACTTTACAAACTAGAAACAAAACTTTATGGATCGTAAGAATTTTATAAAACAATCTGCCTTAATGACGGGAGCAGGATTGGTACTTCCAGGATTTACCTCTTTGCAAAAAGGCTCAACTATTTTAGGTGCAAATGATACACTACGTATCGGTGCCATAGGAATTAATGGGATGGGCTGGGCCGATACAAAAGCTTTGTTGAAACTTCCTAAAGTTCAACTTACAGCAATATGCGATGTTGATCAAAATGTGTTGGATAAGCGTAAAGCAGAAATGGACAAGCAGGGAGTCAAGGTAAAAACCTTTTTAGACTACAGAAAATTACTCGAAGAGAAAGACGTTGATGTGGTCGTTATTGGTTCTCCCGATCATTGGCATGCTTTAATGATGATTCATGCCTCGGAAGCGGGTAAACATGTTTATTGTGAAAAGCCTATCGGAAACTCCGTAGGTGAATGTCGAAGTATGGTTGCCGCACAGGAGCGCTATGGCAATGTCGTTCAGGTTGGTCAATGGCAACGAAGTCAGCAACATTTTCAAGACGCGGTCAACTTCATAGCTACGGGAGCTTTGGGCCCCATCCGAACTGTAAAAGTTTGGTGTTATCAGGGATGGATGCGACCCCAACCCATTGTTGCGAATAGCAATCCTCCAAAAGGAGTAGATTACAAAAGCTGGCTAGGACCAGCACCTTTAAAACCTTTTAATTCCAGTCGTTTTCATTTTCATTTCCGTTGGTTTTGGGATTATGCAGGAGGTTTAATGACTGACTGGGGAGTGCACCTTTTGGATTATGCACTGCTGGGAATGAAAGCTTCATTACCTAAAACTATTGTTGGTTTGGGGGGTAAATTTGCTTATCCTAACCTTTCAGAAGAGACACCAGATACCCTGACAACCTTGTACGAGTTTGACCAATTCAATATGGTTTGGGATTCAGCAATGGGAATTGATAACGGTTCTTACGACAGAGATCATGGAATTGCTTTTATTGGAAATTATGCCACACTCATTTTGAATCGTGGAGGATGGGAAGTTATCGAAGAAAGAAGAAGCGAAAATAAGGTGGCTAAGCCTTTAGTAAAACCTTCTGATAACGGACTGGATAAACATGCCCAAAATTTTGTGGAGGCCATAAGATCTAATGACCCTTCAATGGTAAATTGTTCAATACAACAAGGTGCCCATGTCGCAACGGTTGCTCAAATGGGGAATATTTCTTATCGATCTGGAGAAAAACTGTATTGGGACGCTTCCAAAAAAGGCTTTACAGATGCTGCAATTAATGATAAATATCTGACGAGCACCTATCATAACGGTTATTCTTTACCTCTTATTTAAATTCAAATGAAACATTTAATAATTTTAGTTTTAGCAGCTCAGTTTTCCTTTGCTCAAAATCAAATGAAACCAGAAGAGACAGAAGTATGGGATCCCGAGCCTGCAGTTGTCCAACCGGGAGTTTACACAGCACCTCCTAGTGATGCCATTGTACTTTTTGACGGATCAGATTTTTCTAAATGGAGAAATGAACGAACCCGAGAAAAGGTTCTCTGGACGCTGAATCCAGACAAAAGTATAACGGTAAATCCCGGAACGGGAGGAATTGAGACCATAGAGGATCACGGCTCGATTCAGTTACATATTGAATGGAAATCTCCAACAGTAATTAAAGGTGAGGGACAAGGAAGAGGAAACAGTGGTATTCTTTTTCAAAGGCGCTATGAAGTTCAAGTGTTGGATAGTTATCAAAACCGAACCTATTCGAATGGACAAGCGGGATCAATTTACAAACAATACATTCCTTTGGTAAATGCTATGCGGCCTACTGGAGAGTGGCAAGTTTACGATATCGTTTTTAATGCTCCTGAGTTCAACGAAGCTGGAGATGAAATCAAGCCAGGTAATTTTATTGTTTTTCATAATGGAATCTTGATTCAAAACGCAGTAGAACTTCAAGGTACAACGGAATACATTGGTAAACCCAAAAAGGGACGAGATGTTGTTCCAGGGTATGGTTCAGAGGAAGCACAACATCGCTCACTCATGTTGCAAGACCATGGCGATTTAGTTAGCTACCGGAATATTTGGATGCGAAAGCTCTAAGCTTTTTTTAGAACTTTTTTTTAAAACCAGACTTTTTCTTCTTTTTATTGGGAGAAAAAGTCTTTCCTTTTTTAGTCAGTTCAACTGAAATTCTTCGGCTGTCAAGATTTAAGTTTTCAAAGGATTTCAAAACTAAGTCACGATGTTTTTTATGGGTAGAGAAAAACGAAAAGTTTTTCATCACCTCAACTTGAAATACATCGTCCATACCCAACTTGAGATAGGATCGGATAAAGTCTTTTAGCGTAGTCCATTCGTATTGGTCACGGGCTCCTAAATTGATAAAAAAGCGATCCTTGTCTTTTGGTGCATTGATTTTTCTATCGGAACGCTTTTCATTATTTTTCCCTTCGCTTAAGCTTAGACTTTTTGGGTTTAAATCAAAATTCCGAAATTCTTTGGATAAAATTAATTCAATGAGTGTTTCTTTATCAAGTTCTTCAAGACCTTTAAAAGCACTGTCAAGGTACGGTTGAAGATCTCCTTTGAGGGGAGTATTTTTTACTTGTTCTACCCAATGTTGAATTTTATTCTTGAAAATTTGCTCAGGGGAAGGCATTTCCAACTCAGTTAGTTTGGTCTGGAGTTTATTTTCGATCAACTTTATTTTTCTTCTGTCAGATTTTGTTACAAAAATGATAGAAGTTCCAAGCTTACCTGCTCTACCTGTTCTTCCGCTTCGGTGGGTGTAGGTCTCAATTTCGTCTGGTAATTGATAATTGATCACATGGGTAATGTCATCAACGTCAATACCGCGAGCGGCAACATCCGTTGCGATTAATAGTTGAATCTTTTTCTTTCTAAAAGATTGCATCACTGCATCCCTTTGATTTTGACTCAAATCTCCGTGTATGGCTGCGGCTTTATGGCCGTCTTGGATTAATTTTTCAGCTACTTTTTGGGTTTCAATCTTAGTTCTACAAAATACACAACCAAAAATATCAGGATTCATTCCCACAACCGCTCTCAAGGCAGCATAACGTTCTCTTCCACCCACTACGAAAAATTGATGATCTACATTTTTTGTTCCTGCATTTTTTGTGCCTATTGTTATTTCAATAGGGGCAGTCATGAATTTTTTTGCAATAGTATTTACTTCTGGCGGCATAGTTGCAGAGAAAAGCCAAGAACTTTTTTTGTCTGGAGTGTGGGTAAGGATAGACTTAATGTCCTCATAAAATCCCATATTCAACATTTCATCAGCTTCGTCCAATACACAAAAGTTAATGGCACTAATGTCAACAAGCTTTCTGCGAATCATGTCTTTTAATCGACCGGGTGTAGCAACAACAATATGGGCTCCACGCTTTATTTTTTTTGCTTGTTCGGTAATGTTTGCGCCTCCGTAGATGGCCACTACATTGATCTGTCTTATTTCACTGCCGTAGTGTTCCATTTCATTGGTAATCTGTAAACAGAGTTCTCGTGTCGGGGAAAGGATCAGTCCTTGTGTTTTTTTAGTACCAAAGTCAATTTGCTGCAGCATCGGGAACCCGAAAGCTGCGGTTTTTCCCGTCCCTGTTTGAGCAAGTGCTACCAAATCTGTTTTATCATTCAGTAGTAATGGGATTACTTTATTTTGTACCTCTGTTGGAGATTCGAATCCTAGTTTTTCTGCAGCTTTTAGTAGTGGTGCGCTGAGTCCTAGGGACTGGAATGTTGTCATACATTAAATTATGACGGCAAAAGTAAACTAAATTCAACGGTTGAAGTACCTTTTTGAATTTATTTTACTGATTTAGAATACAATAAAACAGTTAGAATCCATTTTGAAAGAGAAAAAACTAAAGGGTGAAACCTTCTCTGTAATCTCTAGTCACGAATTGATTAGCAGCTTCTAGATTGGTTATTTTCATTTGTTGTCCATCCCATAAAAGTTTTTTACGAGCGAAATAATCTATTTTTCCATTGCCTAATTCCTTTCTAAGCATAAAGCTTCGAATTGCTAAATTTCCCATTAAAACAGTTTCAGTCATGGGTCCTGCATAGTCAAATGAAGAAGTCAGAGCAAGGTGTTCTTTGCTGTTAAATCCTGCCTTACACGCATCAACCCACTTGCGTTGATGTCCGTATTCGGGTTCTGTCATTTCTTCTGTCTCAGGTCCAAAATCAGTTGTTCCATCGTACAGATAAAGTTTAGGCATTAAAGGCGAACTGTCGTTAATATTTGTTGAAATGAGTCCTTTTTCACCAATAATCAAAACTCCGTTAGCACTGTCTTTTCCTCCAATATCACTATTGGCTGGAATAATTTCAGGATGTGGAGGTCGAATTCCTCCATCGCTCCAAGTCATTTGAATTGGGGATTTGCTTTTTTGAGTAGCTTCAAAATTAATGGTAATCAGTGAAGAAGGGGGACATCCTTCAGGTATGTAATCTGGAGTCCACATTTTAGAGAAAACACTTCCTACACTACATTCAGCAGCTGTTGGATATTTGAGTCCAAGGGTTCTGAAGGGAATATCAATTAGATGACATCCAACATCTCCCAGTGCTCCAGTACCATACTCCCACCACCCTCTCCAGCTGAAAGGGTGCATGTTGGGCGTGTAAGGTTTTTCCTTGGCAGGTCCGAGCCAAAGATCCCAATTCAAAGCATCGGGTTTTAAACTTGGATCGGGAGCAGGCATTTGAACCCCTTGAGGCCAAACAGGTCTATTGGTCCAAATTTTCACCTCTGAGACTGCTCCTATGGCGTCAGAATCAATCCAATGTTGTACACTATTGAGTAAAGGGTTAGACCCCCCTTGGTTTCCCATCTGGGTAACCACTTTTTGATCTTGAGCCATTTGTGTAAGAACCCGCGCCTCTTTGATGTTGTGAGTCATGGGTTTTTGAACATAGACATGAATCCCTCGTTGCATTGCAAAAGCAGCAGCGGGTCCATGCACATGATCGGGGGTAGAAATTGTCACAGCATCGATGTCTTTCTCTTTGTCCAACATGACTCTGTAATCTGCATATTGTTTTGCTTTGGGAAATTTTTTAACTGTTCTTGAGGCACTTCCTGAAAAATCTACATCACATAATGCGGCTACACGTTCTCGACCTTTTACCGAGGCATTACTTATGTCACTTTCACCTTTTCCACCAGAACCAATGGCGGCAAGGTTTAACTGGTCGCTTGGTGCGATGTAACCTGGGCCACCCAATACATGTCTTGGGACAATCATAATGGATGAAGCTGCAATGCTTTTTTTGATAAATGATCTACGAGAATCGTGTTTTTTGTTTTTCATTATAAGTTTTGATTAGAGGATACTAAAGGTAAATTTTTTTTAACAAATGACAAATGAGAGTTTTTTATTTTAAAAATTGAAATCATCTTTGCAGCTCTAAATTTTAATTTTGAAAAAACTAAAGCAGAATCGCTTTGCATTGAGCATCTTTTTTTTCCTTGCGGGATTTTGTTTTTCCTCATGGGCGTCTAGAATACCAACTATTAAATCTGTTTTCGATATGAATGAGGCAGAATTGGGGAGCTTTCTTTTTATTTTACCGATTTGTTCTTTAATTGGGCTTCCCGTCTCAGGATGGCTTATTGCAAAGTACGATAGTAGGTATCTTCTCATTTCGGGTTTTGGGATCTACATAATTGCTCTTTTGGGTATCGGATCCGCATCCAAAATTGAATTTCTAATGTTAGCGGTTTGCTTTTTTGCGTTTGGATTGCGTGCAATAAATATTTCAATGAATACTCAGGCCATCCAGTTGCAAAAAAGGTATGGAAAGTCCATTAATGGAAGTTTTCACGGTATTTGGAGTCTTGGCGGGCTTTGTGGGATTTTGTATGCAACCAGTACTTTGTATTTTAAAATTTCTATGATGGTACATCTAGGGAGCGTTGTCGGTTTTGCGATGATTAGTTCTCTGGTAGTTTCCATTTATTTGCTTAAGAATGATCGCGAGGCTGGAGGAAATAAATTACGTTTAGGAAGGCCTGATAAATTCATTTTTTACACAGGATTGGTTGTTTTTTGTGCAGCAGTTTGTGAAGGGGGTATTTACGATTGGAGTAGTGTGTATTTTAGAGAAGTGGTTCAAAATGAACTTTTTACTTTGAGTTATCTGGTTTTTATGATCGCCATGACTGTTTCTAGATTTTTCACCGATACCCTGATCCAAATCATGGGAATGAAAAAGCTCTTTTTTGTCAGTGCCTCGGTAGTTATTTTTGGAGTCTCCATTTTAATTTTGTTCCCAACATTTTATCCTGCACTCATAGGATTTTTTATCACTGGGGTGGGGGTTGCTTCAATTTTCCCCATGTCGTTTAGTTTGGCGAGTCAATCAAAAAAATATGCTCCAGGCATGGCTATTTCCATTGTAGGAACTTATGCAACTGTAGGGGTTCTTTTAGCTCCACCTTTTGTAGGATATGTAGCTCATCTGTTTAATTTAAATTTAGCTTTTTTGATTTTTCTAGGCGCAGCAATACTTTTAATTGTTTTCTCAAGAAAGGCATACCAGCATATTCTAACTTAAAATGTCTTATTTTAGTACTAGTAATTGTTTAATTTAAAATTAGCACCATGAAAAATGTATTAATACTAAGCCTACTTATGACTTCAGCGCTGGTTTTTAGCCAACGTGGTGAAACAGGAGATAAAACTTTTGAAGATCGTTTTCCGGAAGAGGTTTTTAGCGAAATTTCTAATTCGTCTTTGACTTTAGTAAATGAGGTTGATCATGATATTATTGTTTCTGTTCGTGATCAAGACAGAAAATTCTTACGACACGTTTACATTCGTAATAACGACAGTTATGTTTTTGAAGACCTCCCGATTACCCGTCTTTATGTTCAGTTCAAGTCTAAAGAATTTTTCTATGAGGACCGTGAGCGGACCAACATCAACTACGGAGAAAAACACACCTTTAATTTCTTTTTTGATGCATCTCGAATGGGGAATTATTACCAAATAACTGAAGAAGAATTTTTCAAACCATGATGCGGTTTGAAGTTTACAACTGATTTGAAGCTACTGCATTTTTCAATTTTCTGAATCAGTTTGCTAGATGAGTCTGAATTTTCGGAAAGAATTTAGAGCATTTACAAAGAGGGTTTTCAGGAAATTTAAAAAGTTTAACTCGAGTGAAAATTGATAGTAAGCATTTTTTAGCTCAATTTTTAAACTTATGTGACTTTAGGCGCATTGATTTCATTTTTTATTTCTAATTTTAAAGTATCAATTCGATGAATTGGTTTATGGTTAATAGAGTCTCTGAAATTTAATTCAGAGGCTTTTTTTTAAATACCTGAGTAAAATAATTCTAATTCCACTCTGAAACTTTTATCTTAGGAAAATGAAACGGATTTTATTTTTTCTATTACTCTCTTTTTTTTTCTCATGTGAAACTAAAGAATCAAAAACGCTACCCAACATTATTATTATTTATGCAGATGATTTAGGCTATGGTGATGTTAGTTCATATGGAGTGGGAAAGTTACAGACGCCAAACATCGATAAAATTGCCAATAAGGGTACTCGTTTTACCAACGGTTATTCAAGTTCCGCTACATGTAGCCCAAGCCGTTATGCACTTATGACGGGAACTTACCCTTGGCGTAATAAACGTGCAAAAATTTTGACGGGCGCCAATCTTATCATTGATACCTTAGAAATGACCTTGCCAAAAATGTTAAAAGGGAAAGGATATCAAACAGGAATAGTAGGAAAATGGCATCTGGGACTAGGGGACTCAAAAATTGATTACAATCAGAGAATTAGTCCAGGCCCTAACGAAGTAGGTTTTGATTTTAGCTTTATCATGCCTGATACTCAAGATCGAGTCCCTACTGTTTATTTGGAAAACGGGAGTGTATTAAACCTTGACCTCAATGACCCCATAGATGTCAGTTTTGAAAAAAATTTTGAAGGAGAACCTACTGGAAAAGACAATCCAGAGCTTCTTTCGATGATGTGGCACCATGGTCATAATGGGAGCATAGTGAATGGGGTTCCTCGTATCGGTTTTATGAAAGGCGGTGAACAGGCTAAATGGAGCGATATTGATATGGCTGATGAGTTTTTGAATCAAGCCAAGAAGTATGTTGATACAGTAAAAGAGAATCCTTTCTTTTTGTTTTACACCCTCCAACAACCCCATGTGCCAAGAACTCCACATCCAAGATTTGAAGGTACATCTGGAATGGGACCAAGAGGTGATGCCATAGTAGAAGCCGATTGGTGTATCGGTGAGTTGTACAAACATCTTAAAAAAAGTAATTTATTAGAGAATACAATTCTCATTCTCTCTAGTGATAATGGACCTGTTTTAAATGACGGTTATTATGATGATGCTGTTGAAAAACTAGGAAACCATACTCCTTCAGGTATCTTGAGAGGAGGAAAATACAGTCTTTTTGAAGCAGGTACTCGAGTTCCTTTTATTACTTACTGGAAAGGGAATATTAAACCTCAAGTTTCTGATCAAATGGTTTCTCAGATTGATTTTTTGAATTCCATAGCTTCTTTAGTCGGTTCCGAAATTCGATCAAATGATGGAGTGGATTTAGCGGATGTTTTGTTTGAAAACAAGGGTAAAGGTAGAAGTGAATTGGTGCTTGAAGCACAAACTAAAACTGCATTTAGAAAAGACAATTGGGTTTTGATCCCACCCTACCCAGGACCGTCAAAAAGCATTAATGTAAATATTGAACTGGGTAATGCAGCAGCATATCAACTATTCAACTTGGAGAATGACTTGTCACAACAGAACAACTTGGCTGAGAGCGAGTCTGAAAAACTAAATGAAATGATCTCTCGATATCAGAGCATTCTGGGTGTCAAATAATTTGTAAAGGAAAACTAAGCTAAGACTTCCCTTAAATGAGTAAGCGGCTAGAAGAATTGTATTGCTTAGCTACTCATCCTTTTTTTGTTAAGCTTACCAAAAACCTTTTAAAGCAAAAAAATCCCCTAGGGAAACCTAGAGGATTTCAAAACAAGATAGTTTATTTCTTTTTCTAAACTACAAAACAAATTCGTTGACAAATTTTTTGTTGTCGTACTCCACAGTAGTTGTTATTCTACCGTATCTGTTTTTGAGGTTAAACACTTTTTTGTGTAATTCCTCAGAGGAATAATTTTCGTAAAAAATTACATCCCCATTGAAGTCTTCGATTTTCACTAAAACTTCAGTCTTATTTGAGTCAAGCTCAATAGACATTTTTTTATTTAAATGATTAAAAATTGGATTTCGAATCGTTTTCTCATCTACGATTACCACTTTGTCGTCCATTACATTTATCAAATAATCTGTGTAAAGATTATTTAAACGGGCAGTAATGACATAAGTTCCAGGAGTTGCGTAATTGAGATCAAGAATTCTTAACCTTCTATTGAATTTGGCAGTTACTTTATTTTTTGAATTTCCTTTGAGTAGATACAACTCGATTGATAAATCAGTTTTAGCTGCAAGGGAATTAAGTAATAAAGCTTTAGTATTTTTTACTACAGTCACTTCAAAATCTTCATTAGAAGACAAGCCGTTTGCAAAAAATAAGTTCGGTAACATTAAAAAGAGTAGTGTAAGCTTTTTCATAACAAGTTTTTTAATTATTGATACAGCAAAGATATTTCGCTAATACAATAAAAAATTCATCTACATTACCCTATTAGTGTACTATATTATCTTATAAATATAGTTAATATTAATTTAATGTTAATAAAACATATTTTAAAAATTATTCACTGTAAATTTGATAATTATGATAAAGTATTCTTTTGAAGATATTGTTCGACCGCAGCACAAATCATTCCATTATCAACTATTTGATTTAAATACGCCCAACAGGAATTCTCCTCATTGGCATTATCATCCTGAAGTAGAATTGATTTTTATCAGCAAAGGAAAGGGGAAGAGAGGTGTTGGGACAAGCTTGTCAACTTACACTGACGGAGACCTCATACTTTTGGGTTCCAACTTGCAACATATGGGATTTACAGATAGTTTTGAAGACGGTAAGACGGAGGTTGTCATTCAATTTTTACCCAACTTTTTGGGGAATATGTTAACTCAAGTCCCCGAATTAAATTCAATTTTTAAATTACTTGAGCTATCTAAACGGGGCTTGTCTTTTTCGGGTCCCATTAAAGAAAAAGTAGGACAGGCTTTGATTGGTTTGCAATATGAATCTGATTTTCAAAGTTTATTGACACTGATCAATATCTTAAAAGAAATGTCGCTAGTTAATCCAAACGTTCTTAATGCAACAGATTTAACTACTTCTGATGCTGATAAAAACGACCGACTTAAAAAGGTTTTTAATTACATCAAATCAAATTTTAAAGATGAAATTAACTTAAGTCACATTGCAGATCAAACCAACATGACTACCACTTCATTTTGTAGGTATTTTAAGTTGAATACGGGAAAATCTTTTGTTCAATACGTCAATGAATACAAAGTTAATCATGCAGCTAAATTACTTTTGGAAACGGACTTGAATGTAAAAGCCATTTGTTTTGATTCGGGTTTTAATAATTTTTCAAATTTTAATCGTTTTTTTAAAAAGTATTATGAAACCACACCCAAAAAGTATCGAGAAAAAATTATCAATTAAAGGTTCCTAGTTTTCGTTTTGTATTGAAAGCACTTTTTGATCAAATAGACGATAGGTGTTAAAAAAATAAATGTACTTCAGTGTCAAGTTTAAATTATTCGTTAAGATCTAGGAGTAGATTCAATATCCTTAAATTATCATAGATTTAAGGAAACTTTAAATTTAATTATTAATGAAACGTAGATCATTTTTACAAGGAACGGCTTTGTCCGCAGCAGGATTTGGATTAACAGCAGGTAAAGAGCAAAAGAGAGGCGAGAAATCATTTAAAGTTTGTGCAACCCTAGATCAGCAAAAGGTTTCTTTTTATGCTGATGTAATCACCGAGTCAATTAAAGTAATTCACATAGCCGATACCCATTTATTTAAGGATGACGAAAGGGGGATTCCCTATGAGGAATACAGTGGAAGAATGGCAGGAGCTTATCATGAAACATCTCATTTTCAAACAAGAATTAAAACCAATCCAGAGGCTTCTTTTGAACAAACTCTAGCTTTTGCCAAAGAAGTGAATGCGGACGTTATCACTTTGGTAGGGGATATCTTTAGCTTCCCTTCTGAATTAGCAATAGAGTGGGTTTTGTCCAAGTTAAATGCTGTGGACATACCCTACATTTTTGTAGCAGGAAATCACGATTGGCATTATGAGGGTATGAATGGATCGTTGGAGTCTCTTAGAAATACATGGATAAAAAAACGATTGCTTCCGCTTTATCAAGGGAACAATCCTTTAATGGCAGCATACGATATTAAAGGAATTAGATTTCTAGCTATTGACAATTCGACCTACGAGATCAATGAGGAGCAATTGGATTTTTTTTCAAAGCAAGTTGCTACAGGAATCCCACTGGTTTTACTTGTTCACATTCCAATGTATGCTCCAGGAAAAGGAATTTATTTTGGCTGTGGAAACCCTAATTGGGGATCAGAAACAGATCGAAATTTTAAACTTGAAAAGCGCCCTAAATGGCCTAGTAGTGGACATACCCAAACCACATTTGATTTTCTTAGAAAAGTTTTTGATGCTCCTAATCTCATCGGAATTTTTGCAGGGCACATTCACCGAAATTCGATCGAAGTGATCAAGGGAGTGCCACAGATCGTTTCTGATGACAACGCCAGCGGAGGCTATTTGGATATTGATTTTTTACCCTTTGAAGAGCAACATAAAAATTTGATTTGATCGTTAGGGACCTTCAAATGGTTTTAAAAGAACCCTCCACAAGGGAGGGTATTTGGATTAGTAAATTTTATAATCTGAATTAGGGAAAACGGGTCTAAACCCTCCTTCGAGTCCGTTTTTAAGTAGGGGAACTAAAGCCTTTAAATAGTATGCTAAAAAAACTTTTCCCCTCCTTTACAAGTATTTTTCAATGAGTTTTTTGGTGGCCCTAATTCCTTCTGTTGGAGCTAAGTAATCCGAAGGGTTTTGTCCAAACATTAGCATTAAAGCACCTTCATATTCAATAGACATGTAGCCTTCAAAAGAGGAGGCTTTAATTAATTTGATCATTCTTTCAAAATTAGTATTGGTCTCTTCGCCTTGGTCATCAAATCTAATGGATTTTGCACTTATCCCTTTGGCATACGGAAGCATTTCCTCAACCCCTTGGTATTTGTCGTATTGCTTAATACAATCCGAGCTAAATATTCTCCCTTCTTTGGGAGGTGCTTTTTCGATGCAAAAATTTTGGGTTCCAAAATCAGGTAAGGTTCCTAAGTTTGGATGATTTATGCTTTTCATCAAATCGACAAGCCAGGCTGCATCAGAAGTAAATCCGCCGTGATTTTCAATGACAATGGACATCTCTAAAGAGTTGCTGTATTCAAGAAGTTTATTTAAACTCTCTGAACTAATTTTTTTAACCTCGGTTGCGCTCATTCCTTCTGACCATAGATTAACCCGTATGGAACTGCATCCGATGGATTTGGCTACATCAATCCATTCTTTATGTTCTTCTACAGCTTGAGTTCTTGTTTTTGGGTCAGCAGCACAAATACTTCTAGACTCTCGGGTTTTTGGATCTATTAAATCAACTAACAGAATGGTATTTTCAAGGCCGAAGTCGGAGGTTCTTTGATTGAGTTCTTTGATGAATTTAGGGTCACGTCTTCTTTGAATTAATGGCAGATTCCAATACTCAGCAGCTTCTAAATTAAAATCCTCTCGAACAAATTTTGGAAACTCCAAAATAGACATTTCTCCTCTCAATAATTTATTAGCGTAAGAAACACATTGTAAAGAGATTTTAATTTTATTGACTAATTCGGATGAATCGGACCTTGGATATTGACCGATTAAGGGCAACCCTAAGGCAGCTGTTAAGGAAGTTTGAACAAATCTTCTTCGGGCTGAATTCATGAATTTGTTTGATGTTAATCAGATTCATTCCAAGATAAAAATATTAGATAACATATCAAGACTTTTAATTGAGTTTCAATAAATCAATTCAAATCAAAAAAAACAAAAACCCTCCATTTGGGAGGGTTAAATCTAGCTGAAAATATTTTTAAAAGTCCATAACGCGGACTGACATTACGGTATTAACGACTTTTCTCACACCTGATACTTTCTTAGAAAATTCTGCAAATGCAGGGTCAGAAAACATTTTTTTAGTATTTGAAAGTGCAGTTTTGATGTCAGGAGAGCCAATCCATACAAAATGAGTAAAGTCTGAATTTTTACCTACAATTGGATATGCTAAACCATAAGAATTATCTTCATATCCTAACTTTTTAGCCATTTTTTGAGAGAAGCTTTTAAATTCCTTTAAGTATAAGCTTGGATTTGATACATCCATTTGGTAAAGCATGAAAACATTATCTTCAGCCCAATCTTGACCATTGTACCAAATAGGTGTATTTAACGACTGAGAAACAGCAACAGAAAATTCTGCAAGTTTACCATCCAAGAGTAATTGTGCCTCAAGTGATTGACCATAAGACATAAAAGCTTGTTCAAAAGCCTCTTCATTAGGAAAGCATATTTGAAGTGAATGTGTAGATTCAGTTGATCCATTTATGGCATACGCAAATAATGACTTTGTTCCTTGAATATTCTTACCCCATTCAGTATTCATTGCACTAGAAAGTGCTGATACAACCATTTCGGGATTCTCTGCTTTAATATCGAAAAACAAACAATATTGAGCATTTAATGAAATTGTACCTAATAATAAAATTGATAATATTAATTTTTTCATTTTAATTGATTTATGGTTAATGATACATCTAAGTTACAAGGTTTAGATTACATATCAAATCCCATCCCATTGTTTCAATAGAAAAACCGTTTTCTAAAATCCATGCCCCTGTCTTTAGATTAATGCTGCATTGAAACTTTTAGCTTTTAAAATAGAGTAGCCATACAAATACCATACAATAAAAAAACAAAAAATCCCTAAAACATTGTATTTAAATGTAATAGGGATTGTTGAAGCGGAGAAAGAGGGATTCGAACCCCCGGAGGTGTGACCCTCAACAGTTTTCAAGACTGCCGCATTCGACCACTCTGCCATTTCTCCTTTGCGGTTGCAAATATACACTCCTTTTTTGATTAGAAAAGATTAAATCCGGCTCTTTTTACATGTAGGGAATCTCTTTTGTATTTTTATATTTGGACAATGGAGTTTGTTTTAGAAGGTTTATTGTTGGTTGTTGTCGGTTTTTTTGCTGGAATCATCAATACATTGGCTGGAGGCGGCTCTTTATTCACACTTCCGGTACTGATTTTTTTAGGACTTCCCCCTGCTGTTGCAAATGGAACAAATCGTATTGCAATCGTTGTTCAATCACTTGGAGGAGCATTAGGATATCGAAGTAAGGGAGTGCATACTTTTCCATTTCCTATCTATTTGGGAATAAGTGCTAGTATTGGTGCTGTGATCGGTACTCAAATAGCACTACAACTAGATGGGGCAGTTTTCAATCGAATTCTTGCAGTTATTATGCTGGTGGTGGGCTTACTAATTTTGATTCGGAGAAAATCCCTCTCCTTAGATGTCCCTGAACGACTTAGTGGGAAATATTTAATTTATGCAGTCCTTGGGTTTTTTATCATAGGTATTTACGGAGGCTTTATCAATGCCGGAATTGGAATTGTGATCATGCTTTTTTTAAATCGTTTGAATCGACTAAGTTTGGTAAAAACTAATGCAACGAAAGTTTTGGTTGTGATGATTTATTCCTCTGTTGCATTAATACTTTTTGCTCTTAACGGTGCGGTAGATTGGAAATTGGGTTCCCTTATGGCATTAGGAACCCTTTTTGGCGCATGGTGGGCGAGTCGTTGGTCTGTTAAAAAAGGGGATACTGTAATTCGAATTGCCATGCTGGCAACCCTGTTTATTATGGCGATGAAATTATGGTTTTTTGAGTAAAATCAATAGTTCTGATATCCCTCAATGGTAATGCCATAGCCTGTAATTCCGATTCTAGGAGCTTGTTTTGAATTACTGATGACTTTCAGTTTTTGAATATTTAAGTCGTGTAATATTTGTGCACCGATTCCATAATCTTTAAAATCCATTTTCATTGGAGGTGCTATGTTTTGTTTTCCTTCTTCTTGCATCTGTTTTAATAGGCTGATTCGAGAGAGAAGATTTTCAGGAGTTTGCTCTTGATTGATAAACAACAAAGCTCCGCACTCTGCTTCATTTATGAGCTTAAAAATATCATCCAGACCTTTGCGAATTGATCCCGTCAGGGTTCCAAGAATATCGTTGGTGATCTTGGAAGAATGTATTCGAGTCAGAATAACATCCTCTTTTTTCCAAACCCCTTTTGTCAAAGCTAAATGAATGGTACCATTTGTAGTTTGCTCATACGCTCTTAATCGAAAAGCACCGTATTGTGTATTGATATCGTGATCTGCTTTTTTAACGATTAAACTATCGTGTTGCATTCGGTAGGATACTAAATCCTCAATAGAAACAATTTTAAGATCAAACTTTTTCGCTACTTCGATTAGCTGAGGAAGCCGTGCCATGGTTCCATCTTCATTCATAATTTCAACAATAACACCAGCAGGTTCCATTCCTGCCAATCGGGCAAAGTCGATAGCAGCTTCGGTATGTCCTGTCCTTCTCAAAACACCACCACTTTTTGCAATCAATGGAAAAATGTGTCCAGGACGGGAAAGATCGTAAGCAGTTGTTTTGCGATCCACAAGTGCTTTAACAGTATTGGATCGGTCTGAAGCCGATATTCCTGTCGTGATTCCATTTCCCTTAAGATCTACAGATACCGTAAAGGCAGTTTCTAGAGGATCGGTATTGTTGGATACCATTCGGTTCAGTTGTAATTCATCACACCTTTTTTCGGTTAATGGAACACAGATCAATCCACGACCGTGGGTCGCCATAAAATTGATAAGTTCAGGACTTATTTTCTCTGCAGCCGCAACAAAATCACCTTCATTCTCTCGATCAGCATCGTCAACAACGATAATAACTTCTCCATTTTTAACGGCTTGAATGGCCTCAGGTACAGAGTTCAATGTTATGTTTTCTTTAGTCATGATGATTTTATTCTTTTTTGAAAAAAAGGGAGTGCTTTTATTTTTTCAACAATTGGATAATAGAAGTTTGAAATACTTACAAATCCTTTGTCAGAAGAAGCCCTTTTGGTTAAAATAATCGCAAAGGGTGTTAGAATTACAGTTGAGAGCCAAGAGGCTATGAAAGGAGAAATACTATTGTCTTCAGCAGCGTTGGTACTGAACAATCCAATGTAGTGGTAGGTAAGGAAAATTAATACTGAAAGTACAAGTGGAAGTCCAATGCCTCCTTTACGAATAATAGCACCTAATGCTGCTCCAATGAGAAATAAAAGAATTGAAACAAACAGTAAAGTGTATTTTTTGTAAAGTTCTATCTTATGTAAGTTGATCAGTTTTTGATAGGAAAAAAAAGGTCTCCGTTTTGAATTGAGATCCCGAATCGAGATTCTCACGGAAGAAATTGCCTCTTCCATTAACTGACTTTTTTTCCAAGATTCCTCGGTCACAATAAATTGAAAAAGATTATTTGGTAAGCTGTCATTTTCTGTGAGCACCATGTTATCCCTCACGAATTTTGTGACGGTACTCTTTTTTCCATAATTTTCACTAAAAACATCCTGTTGTTCAACGAAGTTTAATTGAAGCGTATCGATACTGACCTTTAACTGATCAATTTTCTGCATTCTGAAAGTTGATTTGTAGTTTTCTTGTTCAAGGTCAACTTGATTGAATTTGGAAAGATCGATATTCATCTCATAGGTTTCAAAGAAAACTTTGGCGTGTGGGATGCGCCCTCTGTCTTTTTGTTTTTTAGATTCAATGTCTTCATAACGATTTCCATTGTAAAGAACCAGCTTTAAGTTAGGATCATTAGGGTCGTTTTTCAATTCCCCTCGCTCGGCTTTGATCACAATATTATTTTTAAGACTGGGGCTGTATTCGTGTATGATAACATCTTCTAAAAAACGATCATTATCCCCGTATTTGCGTTCTACCTTAATATTGATTTCTCCAATTTCATTAAAAATCCCCTCTCGAATGGCTAAAGTTGGCTCCAACTTAGCGAGATTTTTCCTCAGATTAAAGAATTTTAATTCGCCGTAAGGAATGACATGATTTGAAAAATAAAAAGTGCCAATCCCAAGAAAAACATGAAAAATAACCAACCCATAAAGGGCTCTCTGAAGTGAAATCCCAGTCGATTTCATTGCTGCAAACTCATAATTTTCAGAAAGGGTGCCAAAGGTCATTAAGGAGGCCAATAACACCGATAGAGGAAGTACTAGAGGGATTAGTTTGGGGGTGTAATAGATCAAAAATTTTAATATGATCAGCAGATCCAAACCTTTGCCAGCCAATTCGTCAATGAACAACCAAAAAGTTTGAATAATAAAAATAAACATACAGATTGTAAAAACACTTAACAATCGTATCAGATAGCTTTTTAAAATGTAGCGATCAATTATTTTCAATGCTTACTGATTTATGTAATAGTCTGGGTAAAGTGCCGGGTCAAAAGTAAAAAAATTGGCTGCCAATTTTACATCAGGAATAAAGTTTGAAATGGTCAGGGTGGTTCTTGTTTGATTGGATCCGATTTCGATCAATCTGTAGATCGTCTTTTTGATTGTGTCAATACCAAGCAACAAATAGTTGATGTCTTTGTTTTCATCCATAGGAATGAGTTTTATAAATTGAATGTTTCGCCCCATTACATTCTGTTTGATGTCCCATTGGAAAGCATATCCCTCTTTGTAAAAGTAAAGAAGCTTGGACGGATTAATTCCTACATCTTCTGCTTCGTCTTTGGTCTCAATTGTAATCTCTTCATTTTCGGGAACTATTGTGTAGGTTTTTTCACCATCGTACAATTGTTCTGCTCCTAGAAAAAGGAGTTTGTACCGATCCCCCGAAACGGTTACAGAACCGTTTGTTTCTTGTTTGATGTTTTCTTGTCTGTTTTCCAATACATAATCAAAATCAAATGTCATGGTCTTAAATGAGGCGATTTTTGCTGATACTTCATCCAATAGTTTTTTGGCAGCTTCTGTATTTTGGGCTTGCAACGAAAATGTTGTTGTTAGTGTAAAAAAAAGAAAAACAATTGATTTTCTCATAGCTGTTCTATTTGTTTTAAAAAGGTCAAATCGATTCATCATTAAGTAAACGATCCAATGCTGCAAAGTCAGAAACTAAAACTTGTCTGGCTTTGCTTCCTTCAAAAGGACCTACAACTCCTGCAGCCTCCATTTGATCGATAATTCTACCGGCTCTATTGTAACCGAGTTTTAACTTTCGTTGCAACAAAGATGCCGAACCTTGTTGAGCAGTTACAATGACTTCGGCAGCTTCTCTAAAAAGAGCATCTCGTTCACTGGCGTCAATATCCAAATTACTGGTATTTTCTTCCCCTACATATTCTGGGAGTAAATGCGCATCTGCAAAGCCTTTTTGTCCGCCCACGTATGCAGCAATTCGCTCTACCTCAGGTGTGTCTACAAATGCACATTGAATTCGGGTTAATTCATTTCCTTGGGTGTAGAGCATGTCTCCTCTTCCTATGAGTTGATCTGCACCTCCACTGTCCAAGATTGTCCTTGAATCAATTTTTGAAGTTACTCGAAATGCAATACGAGCAGGAAAATTTGCTTTGATAATTCCGGTAATTACATTTACAGATGGCCGCTGTGTTGCGATGATCAGGTGAATACCAATGGCACGAGCCAACTGTGCCAAACGTGCAATCGGCGTTTCAACCTCTTTACCTGCTGTCATGATAAGGTCCGCAAATTCATCAACTACTAAAACAATGTAGGGTAAATAACTGTGACCATCGTTCGGATTTAATTTCCGCTCTCTAAATTTCTTGTTGTATTCTTTTAGATTTCGGCACATTGCATTTTTAAGCAATTCATACCGATTGTCCATCTCAATACAAAGTGAATTAAGAGTGTTAATCACTTTTGTGTTATCGGTAATGATGGCTTCCTCTGTATCCGGCAGCTTGGCAAGGTAATGTCGTTCAATTTTATTGTAAATATTGAGTTCTACCTTTTTGGGATCAACCAAAACAAATTTGACTTCTGCTGGATGTTTCTTGTAAAGTAACGAAGTGAGTATAGCATTCAGTCCTACCGATTTTCCCTGTCCTGTAGCACCTGCCATAAGAAGGTGAGGCATTTTAGCCAAATCTACCACAAAAGTTTCGTTACTAATTGTTTTCCCAAGGGCGATGGGTAATTCCATTTCCGCATTTTGAAATTTGGCAGCACCAATAACTGAGCGCATGGAAACAATACTTGCTTTTTGATTTGGAACTTCTATTCCAATGGTTCCTTTTCCGGGGATAGGAGCAATAATTCGAATCCCTAAAGCCGATAATGAAAGGGCTATGTCATCCTCTAAATTCTTAATCTTGGAAATTCGAATTCCTGCGTCGGGAACGATCTCATAAAGGGTTACAGTAGGTCCTATGGTTGCTTTGATATTCGCAATTCCGATTTTGTAATTGCTCAGCGTCTCAACAATTTTATTTTTATTGGCCTCTAACTCTTCTTGGTTGATGGTAATGCTACCGTCACCATAGTCTTTCAATAGGTCAATCCCAGGTCTTTTAAAATTACTCAACTCAAGGGTTGGATCAAAAAATCCTTGTTTTTCAACCAAGTTTTTTGAAAGTTGATCTTCAATACTTTCTTCAACAGGAGCTTCAATTTCCATTGAAATAGGTTCGTTTTCTAAACTTGATTCTTCTGCATCTTGAGTTTCTAAACGATCTACGCTTTCCTCTGAGATCACTTCCTGGTCATCCTCTATTGTTTCAGCATTCGTTTCAAAATCAACAGAAAGATTTTCATCAGGCATGTTTTCAGTTACCTCAGGTTTTTCTTTACTTAAACTTTTAACCCACTGTGCCATTTTCTCGGGTGTCCAGCCGAATTCAATTACGATAAAGCATAGAAATACAAAAGCTAATATGGATAATAATCCAAATCGACCAATGTAAATTACCGCAAATGAATGTAGTTCATATCCAATCACTCCAGATGAGATTGGGTAATCTGTCCAAAAATATCCAAAAGCCAAACAGGTCCAAAGCATATGTGCTAAGCTCCATGCCCAAGAGGTGACTAATTTGCTTGTGCTTCCCTGAAAAAACAATTTGTAACCACTAAGACCAATGAGGTAGGGAATGAAAAAGGCTCCTAAACCCACTCCCTCATAAATAAAAAAGTGGCTGATCAAGGCCCCTAATTTATTGAGAATGTTTTGGGCAACAACGGTCCTGTCGGTTAATGCTGTCAGGGTGCTGTAGTCTGCTTTCCAGCTGTACAGATAGGATGTAAATGCAAGAATTAAAAGCAATGCTAAAAGCAATAACGCCCCACCGAAAAGCACTTGTCTTTGCCTTTTTATTTTGGGATCGATTTGCTTGGGTTGCTTTTTTTTAGCCATCGGTTAAAAATCTTTTGTAAAAGTACAAATTCAATTCCAAAGGATTCCATACTCTTTGAATCCTTTAAGATTTTAATTGAATATTAGACCCCTTGATTTTATTAAAAACAAAAACCCGATGATTAAATCGGGTTTTGTCTTTTTACCTATGAATTTAGAATCTATTTGAGATCAAACCGATCCGCATCCATTACTTTATTCCACGCTTTGATAAAATCACTAATAAATTTGTCATTGTTATCATTTTGAGCATAAACTTCGACAATGCTTCTCAATTCAGAATTTGAACCCAAAACAAGATCTGTTCTGGAAGCAGTTCTAACTTCTTTATTGGTGATTCTGTCTTTGGCGACATAGCTATTGTATCCAGTGGTAGTCCACTTTACATCCATTGAAAGTAAAGTTTTAAACCAGTTGTTATCCAAAGCACCATCTGTCCAAACGCCGTCTCCGCTGTGTGAAATACCCATGGCACGCATACCTCCAACTAAAAGGGTCATTTCAACAGGATTTAAGCCGAGGAGTTGAGCTTTGTCTAACATGATTTCTTCAGGACTTACTGCAAATTCTTTCTCTGAATAATTTCTAAAACCACAGGCTCTTGGCTTGAGTAGATTGAAAGAGTCAATATCCGTATTTTCTTGGGTTGCATCTCCGCGACCTGTGGTCACAGCTACTTTCTGGCCACTAGCTTTCTCGATTGCCACAGCCCCGCCAATTACAATTACATCTGCTACACTGGTCCCTTGTTCTGTAGCAATTTGTTCATAAACCGCTAAAACTTTATCGAGTTCTTCAGGTTTATTTGCTTCCCACGATCTCTGAGGCTGCAAACGAATTCGAGCTCCATTAGCCCCTCCACGATTGTCAGAACCACGGAAACTACTCGCACTAGCCCAGGCAGTACGAATCATTTCTTGATTGCTTAATCCAGAATTTGAAAGTGCTTCTCGGACGGCTTGTTCTTCTGATGAAGTTAGTAGTTTACCTACAGAAGTAGGGTCTTGCCATATGTAATCCACATCTTTAAAATCCCCAGCTACATAGTTGGACTTAGGGCCCATATCTCTATGAAGCAATTTGAACCAAGCCTTGGCAAAAGTTTCACCAAACTCCTCTGGGTTGGCTAAAAATCGTTGACAAATTTTGTTGTAAGCTGGATCTACTTTTAAAGCCATGTCGGCAGTAGTCATCATAGGAAGGACTTTTTGATCGCTTCCGTCCACTTGGGGTACCATATCTTCTTCTGCACAATCCATGGGATGCCATTGCCAAGCTCCAGCAGGACTTTTCTTAAGCTCCCATTCGTATTTAAAGAGAAGCTCTAAATAGCCCATATCCCATTGGGTAGGATTTGTGGTCCAAGGACCTTCAATACCACTAGTAATTGCGTGAACACCAACACCAGATGCGTGTTTGTTATTCCAGCCTAGCCCCATCATTTCTATTGGAGCACCTTCTGGCTCTGCCTCAACAAGTCCAGCGTCACCCGCACCGTGTGCTTTACCAAAGGTATGCCCTCCAGCAGTTAGGGCGGCGGTCTCCTCATCATTCATTGCCATTCTCTTAAAGGTTTCGCGAATGTCTTGAGCAGACAGCGCAGGATCTGGATTACTATTAGGTCCTTCAGGATTAACATAAATTAACCCCATCTGAACGGCAGCAAGCGGATTTTCAAGAGACTGACGGGTGTCTCCGTAGCGATTGTCTCCCAACCACTCGTCTTCGGCTCCCCAATAAATATCTTTTTCTGGATGCCAAATGTCTTCACGTCCAAGAACGGTTCCATGATTCGGTCCTCCCATATCTTCAATGGCGACATTTCCAACTAGGACAAGTAAATCTGCCCAAGAAAGATTGTTCCCGTATTTTTGTTTAATCGGCCAAAGTAAACGTCGTGCTTTGTCCAGATTACCGTTATCAGGCCAGGAGTTTAATGGAGCAAAGCGTTGTGCACCTGTTGCAGCTCCTCCACGACCATCACCGGTTCTGTAGGTGCCAGCAGCATGCCAGGTCATTCGAATAAAAAACGGACCGTAGTGTCCCCAATCTGCAGGCCACCAATCTTTGGAATCCTTTAGCATGATTTTGACATCTTCTTTAACAGCTTCGAGGTCTAAATTCTGTACATTTTTTTTGTAATTCACCTCAGGCATCGGATTGCTTTTGGTGTCGTGCTGGCGCAAAATATCAACATTCAGTTGATTGGGCCACCAATTGTTGTTTTCGGTTCCTACATTAGGTTTTGTAGTGGAACCGTGAAAAGGACATTTACTCTCACTCATGATTAAATTATTTTTGATTACTAAAATAAAAAATGTACGTCTATGCTGTATCAATTTTGATTTATAAAAATTGATGCTTTAATAAGTTTTTCTTATAAATTTTACATTATCATTTTGAATTCTTGTAACCAGGGTTTTACATCAATTATTACATTTAATTAAAGGCACTAATCTTTAGGGCACTTACCTTAAAAGTTATTTTTTTCTCATTGCAATTTTAATTTTTAATGCAGCATAGGCCAGGGTCATAAAAGGACTAAGCCAGTTGAAAATAGCATAAATAAAATATTCACCTACTCCAACTCCCAATACCCCAGATTGATAGGCACCGCATGTATTCCAAGGAATCAAGACCGAGGTAACAGTACCGGCGTCTTCTAAAGTTCTACTTAAATTTTCAGGAGCCAACCCTCTTTTTTCATAGGCTTTTGCAAACATTTTTCCTGGGATTACTATGGATAGGTACTGATCCGAAGCAGTCAGATTAATTGCCAAGCAAGAGGCTGCAGTGCTTGCAAACAATTGAAAAGTGGTTTGTGCCCAACTTAATAATGCGTTGCTTATGCGTGTAAGCGCTCCAATTGCATCCATAATACCTCCAAAAACCATAGCACAAAAAATCAGCCAAATGGTTCCCAGCATTCCTTCCATCCCTCCAGAACTAAACAAATCATTTAACAAAGGATTCATTGTTTTGATTTGGGTTGAAACGGTTATGGCATCCATGATCCCTCTGTAGGCTGCATCAAAACTAAAACTACTGGCTTGTGCCACCTCCATTAAAATATCCTTCTGAAAGATAAGCGCAAAAAGACCTCCCATGAGTGTACCAATTAAAAGAGCAATTAGAGGAGGTGCCTTTTTAACAATCAAAAAAATCACAACTGCAGGAACTAAAAATAGCCCTAGATGAATGTTAAACTTATCTTTGATTGCGACCATAAGAGATTCAATATCAGCTGTACCTACTGTTGATTGGGTAAAACTGATAATAAAAAAAACAATTAAGGTGATTACAATACTCGGAACAGTGGTAAGTGTCATGTAACGAATGTGCGTAAACAAATCACCACCTGCCATGGCAGGCGCTAGATTGGTTGTGTCAGACAATGGAGACAATTTATCCCCAAAATAAGCACCTGAAATAACAGCACCCGCAACCATACCCACTGGAATCCCCAAAACTTTTCCAATACCGATCAAGGCAATTCCAACAGTAGCAGAGGTTGTCCAACTACTCCCGGTAGCCAAAGAAATAATAGCGCATATGATTATGCAAGCAGGTAAAAAGATACTGGGATGCAGAATTTGCAAGCCGTAATAAATCATGGCCGGAATAATTCCACTAATCAGCCAAGTACCGGCAAGAGCTCCAACAAATAAAAGGATAAGTAGAGCTCCTGTTACTGATTGAAGATTTTCAGCTACTTTTTCTAACATGACCTCGTAACTTATTTTTTGAAGGAAACCGACAATGGCGGCTACGGCCCCTCCCAATAATAAAATGAATTGATTGGAACCGCTCAGAGCATCATCGCCATAAACAATGACGTTGTAAGACAAAAGAAGTACCAAAATAAGTATGGGAAAAAGAGCTCGACCTAAAGAGAGTTGTTTGCTTTTCAAAGCTTTTGGTTTTGTTGCGTTACAAGTTTAATCAATTTAAATGAGATCCTACGAATTACAAATAGGGAAAGCGATTGATATTATTTTTTGCATAGCAGCATCAAGCCCGTACCTACATCTATTGGAAAAGTGTAAAAATCAGGATGGTATTTTAATTTATCCACTAAAAAAAGTACTTTTTCCTGATGGTAGCCTGGCCAATGCGCTTGATAGTTCAAATCATCAATTAAATAAAACCCATTGGTTTTTACCATTTTTAAAATAGCGTCCAAATCGGTGAATTTTCCTGCCCAGGTATCAGCAAAAATAACATCAAATTGAGCATCACGATTTTCTTCAATCCAAGAAGAAGCATCTTGATGAACCAGCTCAATACGCGGATCGTCTTCAAAAAACATACGAGCTACATTAAGTAATTTTTCATTTTTTTCTACAGACACTAAACTTCCTTCAGAATGCAAGCCTTCGGCAATCCATGACAAACCCATTCCAGTCCCTGTTCCAAGTTCCAAAACCTTGGCTCGTGGTTTTGAGGAAACCAAAAGCCTTAGAAGTACACCAACTTCATCTTCAGAAATCTGACCGAATTTTAAATCCCGAGATTTTTTTTGAATTTCGTGGTAGTATTTGGGTAAGGAGGTATGGGTCATATTATTGTGAGTTGGGAGTATTGAGCTAAATTAAAAAAATATTTCAAAACCATTCTTTAAGATGCCAAAGAGCGAGGAAACATTTGTATTTTTGAAATCGCTAAATATTTGTGATTATGAAAAAATATGATGTTGCTGTAATTGGATCAGGTCCCGGAGGCTATGTAGCTGCAATTCGCTGTGCCCAGCTAGGAATGAAAACGGCACTAATTGAAAAATACAATACCCTTGGAGGAACCTGTCTGAATGTCGGGTGCATTCCTTCTAAATCGCTTTTAGATTCCTCACATCATTTTGAGTCGGCAGAAAAACATTTTTCAGAACACGGTATTGAATTTGAAGGGGCTCCTAAAGTAAATTTCAAACAAATGATTGATCGTAAAGCAGCTGTTGTAGAACAGACTACCAAAGGGATCGATTATTTAATGGGGAAAAATAAAATAGACGTTTTACACGGTCTAGGAAGTTTTGAAGATGCAACGCACATCAAAATTGTAGGTGAAGATGCCCAAACCATTGAGGCAAAAAACAGTATTATTGCTACAGGCTCAAAGCCAGCAACATTACCCTTCATCACAATAGACAAGGAACGAGTAATCACTTCAACAGAGGCTTTGAAACTTAAGGAAATACCTAAGCATTTAATCGTAATTGGTGGAGGTGTTATTGGATTGGAATTAGGTCAAGTTTACCGCCGCTTAGGAGCTGAGGTATCTGTGATTGAATATGCAGATTGTATTACTCCAGTGATGGATGCAGGATTGTCAAGAGAATTAATGAAAGTGATGAAAAAGCAGGGCGTAAAATTTTATTTATCTCATGGAGTGAATAAAGTGGAACGAAAAGGAGACACGGTTCAAGTTACTACAACAGATAAAAAAGAAGCAGCAGTCACTTTTAAGGGGGATTATTGTCTGGTTTCTGTAGGCCGTCGTCCCTACACGGAGGGCTTAAATGCTCAGGCAGCAGGAGTCCAAATCAACGAACGAGGTCAGATCGTTGTAAACGATCATCTCCAAACCTCAGCAACCAATATTTATGCAATTGGAGATGTAGTTCAAGGAGCCATGTTGGCTCACAAAGCTGAGGAAGAAGGTGTGGTTGTAGCTGAGTTTTTAGCAGGACAAAAACCACATATTAATTACAATTTAATCCCAAATGTAATTTACACATGGCCAGAAGTTGCAGCGGTTGGTAAAACAGAAGAAGAATTAAAAGCACAAGGTATTAATTACAAGTCAGGCCAGTTTCCAATGCGTGCTCTGGGTCGCGCTCGTGCCAGTATGGATGTGGATGGGTTTGTAAAAATCCTTGCTGATGCGAAAACGGATGAGGTTTTAGGAGTTCATATGATTGGTGCTCGTGCGGCAGATTTAATTGCAGAAGCAGTAACTGCGATGGAATTTAGAGCTTCAGCAGAAGACATTGCCCGTATGAGTCATTCCCACCCAACTTATGCAGAGGCTGTCAAAGAAGCAGCTTTAGCAGCAACGGATAATCGATCCATTCATTCTTAGACTTAATCCTTTTTAATTTTTTGGATAATTCGGTTTAAAGAATACTTCAAAGAAGAAGTGTCAGCGGCTGGATTATCCACTTTTGTGACCGTTACATCTAGGTCATAAACATAACCTGCTTCAAACTCAAAACCCAAAATTGGATCATAAAACAACTCCCAATTAGTCCCTCCAATTGCGTCTCCTTCTTGAACTAGATAACATTGCTGTAAAATAATCCCCTGACATTCTTCTGTGTAATAATTTACCCTGAGTTTTATTCCGATTAAATCCTCTTTTTCCAATCCATCGGAACAAGCTTGAAATATAAAGAACAAAACAAGTACAATTTTTTTTAACATGTTCTAATGAGTATCCTGTCTGTTTGATAGGATACAATTAATATGCCAAAGAGGGCTATTTTATTTTTTAATACAACCTCAATGAGTTAATTTTTCTAACTTTAGTTTCCAATCTAAAAACAAAAGCATTTAATCATGAAAAGAAGATCATTCATTAAAAAATCTGCAGTCGCTTCATCCATATTCAGTATTGTTCCTAGCCATGTGATGGGTTTTTCTGGAACAGCACCCAACGACAAAATTCAACTTGGATTTATTGGTGCAGGAAGGCAAGGGAGAGGTTTGATGACTAATTTTGTAAACTATGATGCTGCCGCAGTAATAGCGGTTAGCGATGTAGATAGCGAAAAAAATGCTCTTTTTTCTAAGACCTTCCAAGAGCAACTTGCAAAAAAAGATAAAGCTTCGCAAAAGTTGGCTGAAATTAAAGCTTACCGAGAACTTTTAAGTAGAAAAGATATTGATGCTGTAGTGATTGCTTCACCCGATCATTGGCATGCGCAGATGGCTGTAGATGCTGCCAAAGCAGGAAAAGATATTTATTGTGAAAAACCACTATCGAGTACGGTTGCTGAAGGGCGTGCCATGGTGGATGCTGCACGAAAATACCAATGTGTTTTTCAAACGGGAAGTATGCAGCGTTCTTGGGATCGCTTTCGTCATGGAGTCGAGTTAATTCGCAATGGTTACCTTGGAGAGATAAAAGAAATTAAGGTATCCATTGGCGCACCCTACAAAGAATGTGATTTGCCGACTCAGCAAACCCCTGACAACATTGACTGGGATGCATGGATTGGTCCAGCTTCCTACAGAGGATATCATGCTGATTTAGCAAATCCCGTAGGAGATAACCGTTGGGCTTTATGGAGGGATTACAAACCTTTTGGAGGAGGAATGGTTACCGACTGGGGAGCTCATATGTTTGATATTGTTCAATGGGCATTAGATCAAGACGACAGCGGACCAATACAATTTACTCCCCCTTCCAACCCCGCTGAGAGCGGATTGGTTTTTACCTATGAAAATGGAATTAAGGTAACTCATACCCAATGGGGTAAGGGTGGAAATGAGATTCAGTTTATTGGAACAGAAGGGAGTTTGGAGATCAGTAGAGGGTACCTACGAACCTATCCAAACAAAGCTCTAGCGAAAACTCCGTTAAAGGATTCTGACACCAAACGAGTGTACAAAAGTGAAAATCATCATAAAGACTGGATGCATGCCATTCGTGAGCGAAGTCGTCCCATTTGCGATGTGGAAATTGGTCATCGAACGGCAACAGTTTGTAATGTTTCAAACATTGCATATGCCCTTCAACGTCCTTTGGAATGGAATCCTGTGAGCGAACAATTTGTTGATGATCATGGAGCAAATTTATTACTGGATCGGGCTTACAGAGGAGATTGGAATTATCGAGATTTTTAATTCTTTACAGAATTCATTTTTTGACGAATATTCTCAAGTTGTAAGTTGCCGAGACTTCCCTGATGGCTGTGATCCAAATTTCTTTTGGGCGTGTAATTGCCTGTTGCAATTTCCTTTCCCATTTTTTGATACGCTTCACGAAAAGGAACTCCCTGTTTTACCCACTCATTTAGCGTATCAACACTAAACAGATAGTCGTATTTCGAATCGGCTGTAATATTTTTTCTTACCTGAATTTTTGAAAGACTAAAACGCATCATTTCCAGACAGGCTTTAATCTCCTGAAAGGCTTCAATTATTGGTCCTTTTGCCAATTGCATTTCCCGATGGTAACCGCTGGGAAGGTTGGATGTAAGCAACGCAAGCTGTTGGGGAAGTCCTTGGAGCAGATTACATTTTCCACGTATTAGTTCAAAAACATCTGGATTTTTTTTGTGAGGCATGATACTCGATCCAGTAGTTAACTCTTCAGGAAAGTAGATGAAATCAAAATCTTGACCCATGTACATACAGACATCCATAGCAAGTTTAGCAAGGGTCCCGCTGAGCATGCCAAGAGTTGTTGCTGTCGCTTTTTCAATTTTACCACGCCCCATTTGCGCTGCTACAACATTGTATTTTAAAGTCTTAAAATTCAGCTCTTTGGTTGTCATTTCCCGATCAATAGGGAAAGAACTCCCGAAACCAGCAGCACTTCCCAATGGATTTTGATCTGTCAATTCGATGGCAGTATTGAGAAAAGCAACGTCGTCAATTAGACTTTCAGCATAGGCTGAAAACCAAAGCCCAAAAGAAGAAGGCATGGCGACTTGCATATGGGTGTAGCCTGGGAGTAAATCATTTTGATGTCGTTCGGCAAGATCCATAAGCAAATCAAATAAACTTACAACCTCTTTTTTCACTTGTGTTAATTCGGTTTTGATAAACAATTGAATAGCAACCAAAACTTGATCGTTTCTCGATCGGGCAGTATGAATTTTTTTCCCCAAGTCTCCCAACTTTTCAGTCAGAATAAATTCAATCTTGGAATGCATGTCTTCAAATTCTTTTTCAATCTCAAAATCTCCTTGCTCAGCAGATTCTTGAATGGTATTCAGCGCTTGGGTCAGTTTCTCAACTTCTTTGGGCAAAAGGAGTCCAATTTTCCCTAACATGTGCGCATGGGCTTTTGAGGCAATGCAATCATAAGGTGCTAAAACCAAGTCATATGTACGATCATTACCCACAGTAAAGTGATCGATTTTTTCATTTGTTGAAGTTTCTTTTTGCCAAAGTTTCATAAGCTTATAAAATTTGATTTAACAAGTTTACATAAAAAGTAATGCCCTCCTCAATTTCTCGGATGTAGATAAATTCATTTGCTGAATGTGATCGGGTAGAGTCCCCTGGTCCAAGTTTAAGTGAAGGACAATCCAATCCAGCCTGATCGGACAAAGTAGGGGAGCCGTAGGTGTTTTTTCCCAATTCAATTCCAGCTTTTACAATGGGGTGATCGGAATTTATGGAAGAGCTTTTCAGACGTAAGGAACGTGCTTTTACTTCACAACTTAAAGCTTTCTCAATAATATCCTTAATTTCTTTATTTGAATAGCATTCGTTTACCCGAACATCGAGTACGAGATTCACTTCAGAGGGAACTACATTGTGCTGACTTCCTGCCTGAATTTGTGTTAAAGTTGCTTTTACGGGTCCAAGTAAGGGAGAAACTTTCTCAAAATTAAGTGCATCAACTTCTTGGATCAGTTTTGGGAGTTTCATCAAAGGGTTATCTTCATTTGGATGTGCAGCATGACTTGCGGTTCCTTTCAGATGGAGATCAAAAACGACCAATCCTTTTTCTGCAATAGCCAAATCCATTAAGGTGGGTTCACCAACAATGGCGATATCAATTTGAGGAAGGTCGGTCAGGAGGTAACGCAAACTTTTTTCCCCCGCATTTTCTTCCTCAGCTGAGGCAACGATCAGCAGATTGTATGCTAGATTCGGATTCTCATAAAAATGAGTAAAGGTGGCAATCAGAGAAACCAAAGCGCCGCCCGCATCGTTACTCCCTAGTCCGTAAAGCTTTCCGTTTTCAATATCGGGACTAAAAGGATCTCTAGTGTATCCTTGATTGGGTTTTACTGTATCGTGATGTGAATTGAGAAGTAGCGTGGGTTTCTTCTCGTCAAAAAATTTATTGGTTGCCCAAATGTTATGGTCTTTTCTTTGAAATGGAATACTGTACTGATTAAACCATTGTTCTAGTCGAGCTGCGGTTTGGTCCTCAGCACCTGAAAATGATTCCAGACGAATCAAATCTTGTAATAATAAAATTGCGTTTTGAGTTAGCATCAGTTGGTTATTTGGGTGTAGTTAACGGTTTCAGTTATCATTTTTGGACTTCCTATTCGGACTTGCTTGACTCCGTTTTTTAGTGCCATAAAGCAGTTTTGAAGTTTAGGAAGCATTCCCGTGTGTAAAACACCTTTGGATTTTAAGTTTATGTAGTCTTCCTCATTAATCGTTTTAATAATCGAAAGCTCATCATTAAGATCGGAAAGTACGCCATCCTTTTCAAAACAGAAACTTAAGCATACTTCGTAATTTGAGGAGAGTGCGGCAGCTAGGGTAGCAGCTATGGTATCCGCATTGGTATTGAGCAATTGCCCTTTTCCATCGTGGGAAAGTGCACAACAAACAGGACTGATTCCCTCGCGAAGTAACAGTTTGAATAACGACTGATTTACTTCTGTAAGATCTCCGACAAAACCAAAGTCGATAGGATCCGAAGGTCTTTTATCAGCTAAAATACTGTTACCGTCAGCTCCAGTTAAACCAAGGCTATTGCATCCTAAAGCTTGCAATTGTGCCACAATATTTTTGTTCAGCTTCCCTGCATAAAGCATGGTGATGATTTCAAGATTTTGGGCGTCAGTAATTCTTCTGCCCTCAATAAGTTGGACCTCTACACCGAGTTTTTTTGCCATCTGAGTGGCTTCTTTTCCTCCTCCGTGAACCAAAATTTTGGGACCTTCTAAGTTTGAAAAATCGCTAAGGAACTCCAAGAGTGCCTTTCGGTCTTCAATAACATTACCACCAATCTTTACAATTTGAAGCTTATCCATTTTCGAGAAGTTGTTTTAAAACCCATTGTGCAGCATAAGTTCTGTTGTTTGCTTGTTGTATTACCAAAGAACTGGAATGATCCAACACATTATCTGAAACCACAATATTTCTTCGTATCGGTAAGCAGTGCATGAATTTAGCTTGATTAGTTAATTTCATTTTTTCAGCAGTCAGCATCCATTGATCGTCTGTACGAAGAATTTTTCCATAGTCTTCATAAGAACACCAATTTTTAGCATAGACAAAATCAGCACCTTCAAGCGCTTCGTCTTGATCGTAAATCAATGGAGTATTTTTAGTGATTTCTGGATTCAATTCATAACCTTTTGGTTGGGCAATTACAAATTCAGCATCTAACTTTTGTACCATTCGAGTGAATGAATTCCCTACGGCATGAGGAAGAGCTTTGGGATGGGGTGCCCAGGTTAATACGATTTTCGGACGCTTTTTCAAGCCGTATTCTTTAAGCGTTACGGCATCAGCTAATGCTTGTAAAGGATGTGCAGTGGCACTTTCCATATTGATTATCGGAATGCTGGCATAACGAGCAAAATTATTCAACACCTGTTCAGATTCGTCTTTTTGTTTATCACTTAGTGTTGCAAAAGCACGTATGGCTACCATATCGCAATATTGTGAAATTACCGCAGCAGCTTCTTTGATGTGTTCAGAACGCAAGCCACTCATTTTTGTACCATCTTCAAATTCCAACGCCCAAGCTTCGTTGGAAAAATTCATCACCATGGTTTTAAGTCCCATATGCTGGGCTGCTTTTTGGGTACTTAAACGAGTTCGCAGACTGGGATTAAAAAACAACATCCCAAGTGTTTTGTGTTTCCCTAAATGTTCGTTTGCGAAGGCATCTTTTTTTAGAGTAATTACTTCGTCAATCGCGTTTTGAAGATTGGGAATATCATCTAAATTTAAATAGTTTTTCATCTGTGGGAATTAAATATTTTTTAAAGCAATTTTTAAAGCACTAAAAAAATGATAAAAGTGCTTTTCTTCTATGGTTAGCGGAGGTAAGATCCGAATGAGCTTTTTATTACTACTTCCCCCTGTAAAGATATGATGATCGTAAATTAGTGATTTTCGAAGCGATCCAATTTCAAAATCAAATTCTAGCCCCAACATTAACCCGCTGCCTTTAACCTTTTTAACTTCTGGAATTTCAGCAGCTTGATCTCTAAAATAGCGTTCTAAAGTTTTTGTTTTTTCTTGTAAACGATCTTTTTTGAGCACATCCAGTACTGCTAGTGAAGCACTGCAAGCAAGATGATTTCCGCCAAATGTAGTTCCCAACATCCCGTATTTGGCTTTGATATCAGGATGAATCAAAATTCCACCAATTGGAAAACCGTTCCCCATGCCTTTAGCCATTGTTATGATGTGGGGAGTAATGGGATGATTTTGATAAGCGAAAAAGGTTCCCGTCCGTCCAAAACCAGATTGAACCTCGTCAGCGATAAGACAACTCCCATATTTTTTGCACAACGATTCCATAGCAATAACAAACTCCTCACTGGGTTGATCCAAACCTCCCACACCTTGGATGGTTTCGAAAATTACGGAACAGTAAGATTCTGTGGCCAATTCTTTTTCGAGTGCCTCAATATCATTAAAAGGGAGAAAAGTAACTTGATGCTGAAGGTTTAAAGGCGCATTGATTGCAGCGTTATCTGTTACTGAAACTGCTGCTGAAGTTCTCCCATGGAACGCACCATGAAAGGCAATAACCTTTTTTCTACCCGTGTGAAAGGAACTCAACTTTAAAGCATTTTCAATTGCTTCTGCCCCTGTGCTACATAAAAATAACTCATAATTGTGAAGGCAAGATTGTTCCGCTATGGAAGCCGCCAATTTGTTCTGAAGGGGATTTTGAATAGCATTGGAATAAAAGGCAATACGTTCCAATTGTTCACGGATCTTTTTAACAAAATGAGGGTGAGAATGCCCGATGCTGATTACCGCATGACCTCCGTACAAATCTAAATACTTTACTTCATTCTCATCGTAAACATAGACATCTTGTGCTCTTTGGGGAGTTACATCGTACAAAGGATAAACGTTAAATAAGTTCATTTACTGCTTGGCTATTTCGTTAATTTTGTCAAAAGAAGCATTCAGACCTTTAATCAAGGATGAGCTTAAGCCTTGATGCTCCATTTCATTCAAACCCGTAATGGTACAACCTCTTGGTGTCGTTACTCGGTCAATTTCCTCTTCAGGATGGGTGTCTGATTCAATGAGTAAGCTGGCAGCACCCATGGCAGTGTGCATGGACATTTTTAGTGCAATGTCTGCATCAAAACCCATCTGAACACCCCCTTGGGTTGTTGCCCGAATTAAACGCATCCAAAAAGCAATTCCACTGGCACACAATACCGTTGCAGCTTGCATTAAATGTTCTTCGATTGGAAGGCTGGTACCCAATCCGTTAAAAATGGCTTCAGCGATGGGGAGTTTTGATTCTCCTTCTTTGTTGTGACACAAACAGGTCATGGATTTACCTACAGAAATCGCAGTGTTGGGCATGGCTCGAACAATTGGATACGATTTACTAATTACGTCTTCTATTCTTGAAATGGCAAAACCAGTGATGGTTGAAATAACAACATGTTTTTCATTTAAATGAGGTTTGATCTCTTCGAGTATGGATTCAAATTGACTCGGCTGTACGGCAAATATTAAGATATCAGCATTTTTAACTGCCTCTTTATTGTCGGTAGTGAGAAAAACACTTTTGTATTCTTCAAATTCTCTGATCGACTCAAGATTTCTTTTGGTTAGGTAGAGGTCGGTGTAGGTATTGTTTATGATCAACCCTTTGGCAATACTTAATCCTAAATTTCCGGTTCCTATTATTGCAATTTTCATATCTATTTAATTAAAATACGGTGGCTTTAAGTTCTAATCCTAGTGTTTCTTCCCAACCCATCATCAGATTGGTGTTTTGTATTGCTTGTCCTGAAGCTCCTTTCACTAAATTGTCAATACAACTGGTGATCAATAAGGTTTTTTCGTGGAGATGCAGATGAATAAAACAATTATTGGTATTTACAACCGATTTTAAATTGATGGGATCATGAGCAATATGGGTAAATGGGTCAGCTTTGTAAAAAGCTTCGTAGAGTGCATTGGCCTCTTCTAGGCTTCCTTCAAAATGCGTGTAAGCCGTAGCGAAAATACCTCTGGTAAAATTACCTCTTTGGGGCATAAAGAATATTTCTGCAGGGGCATTCAATTGATTTAAAGTTCTATGAATCTCACCTAAATGCTGATGGGTAAAAGGTTTGTACCATGACAAATTATTATTTCTCCAACTGAAGTGACTAGTTGGACTCAGGCCCACTCCAGCACCTGTACTTCCCGTAGTTGCATTTATGTGTAAGGCACTGCTTATTTTTTTATGCTCTGCCAAAGGCAATAAAGCAAGTTGAATGGCTGTTGCAAAACAACCCGGATTTGCTAAGGATCGGGCTTTTTCAATGGCCTCTTTTTGTAGTTCAGGTAAACCGTAAACAAAGGTTCTGTCTTGAAACTTATGGTCCTCCTCTAATCGGAAATCATTTCCTAAGTCAACTATCAAAGTTTGCTCAGAAAAATGATTTTCAGATAAAAAAGCTCTTGACTTTCCATGTCCTAAGCAAAGGAACAAGACGTCAACATCAGGATTGATTGTTCCTGTAAAAGAGCGTGTCGTTCTACCCAACAGATCAGGATGTGCTGTGGTAAGTAATTTACCAACCCGTGTGGTGCTAAAAACAAAATCAAGTGTCAATGCAGGGTGTTGCATTAGGAGTCGGATGAGTTCTCCGCCTGTGTATCCTGACCCCCCTATGATGCCAACTTTTTTCATTTTTTTGAATTTAAGTGTTGATAAATTTTAGTTGCATTGGAGGTCAATTTGATAAAACCTTTGGCCTCATCTGCGGTCCAGCCCTTATTCATTTCTCCATAACTTCCAAATTCTGCTTGCATCAGATCAAAAGGAGAATCAATACCAAGCAATTCAAAACGATAGGGGTGGAGTTGAACAAATACAGTTCCACTAACCCGCTGCTGACTACTTTCCATAAAGGCCTCGATGTCTCGCATTGCAGGATCAAGATACTGCCCTTCATGCAATTGCATCCCGTAAAAATTGGCCAGTTGCTCCTTTTGATATTGTTGCCACTTACTTAAAGTGTGTTTTTCGAGTAGATGATGCGCTTTAATCAAAATCAATGGTGCAGCGGCTTCAAAGCCAACCCTTCCCTTGATTCCAATAATGGTATCGCCAACATGAATATCTCTACCGATGGCATATTTTTTTGCAAGCTCTTGTAGTTGCTGAATAAGCGAAACAGCATCTGATTTCATTCCATTGACAGCTACTAATTCTCCTTTTTCAAATTGAAGTTCGATACTAACAGGCTCGTTTTCTTCTAAAGCACTAGGATAGGCAGTATCTGGCAGGGGTAAATGCGAGGTTAGTGTTTCGGCTCCACCTACACTGGTTCCCCACAGTCCTTGATTGATGGAATACTGAGCTTTTTCCCAAGGAATGTCAATCCCCTCTGTTTTTAAATAACTAATTTCGTCTTCTCTAGAAAGTTGGTTGTCACGAATGAGCGTAATGATTTCCATTTCGGGAGCCATTACTTGAAAAATTAAATCAAAACGCACTTGATCATTTCCCGCGCCTGTACTTCCATGTGCAATGTATTTTGCCCCCACTTTTTTTGCATAACGGACAATTTCAATGGCTTGAATGATTCGCTCGGCACTTACCGAAAGCGGGTAGGTGTTGTTTTTTAATACATTTCCGAAAAGTAAATATTTGACAATTTTTTGATAAAAAGATTCCAATGCATTAATATTCTGATAGGTAAAGGCTCCCATCTGATAGGCTTTGCTTTCGATGGTTTCAATTTCTTGACTACTAAAGCCTCCTGTATTGACACTCACTGCATGTATTTCATATCCGTCTTGAGAAAGTTTTTTTAAGGAATAAGAAGTGTCTAAACCTCCGCTGTATGCGAGAACTAAGGGTTCTTTTTTCATGAGTTTTTCTTTTTGAGTAAAAGTGTTTCTTTGATTTGTTTCAAACGTTTAAAAACCTTGTCGTTTATTTTTTTTGATTTTGCACTTTCTTTAGGATCGTACAACATCCCTGTACATAAGCACATTTTTTGTTCGGTTCGTGTCAGGACATCGTAGTTTTTGCATGTCTGACACCCTTTCCAAAATTCAGGATCGTCTGTCAATTCAGAAAAGTGCACGGGTTTGTAACCTAACTGGTAATTGATTTTCATCACCGCCATCCCTGTTGTAATACCAAAGACTTTAGCCTCTGGATATTTCTGTAGCGAAAGCTCAAAAACTTCTTTTTTAATTTTTTTAGCTAATCCTTGTCCGCGAAAACTGGGAGCGACAATGAGTCCGGAATGAGCGACGTACTTTCCATGCCCCCAAACTTCGATGTAGCAAAAACCGGCAAAAGTATTGTTGTCAAGAGCGATTACTGCATTTCCATTGAGCATTTTAGTGTGAATGTATTCAGGAGTTCGTCTTGCAATTCCCGTACCTCGAGATTTTGCTGACTCATCAATACATTCACTGATGGTTTTGGCATATGTAATATGTTCCGCTTTGGCGCGAATGATTTTCATTTTAAATGGTATTGAAAAAAAGAATTAAAGTTTGTTCGTCAAAGGAGAAGGGCTCACCGTACTCCATAAAAATTTACACCCCAAAGGGGCGACGACGAGGTCTGCGCAACGGGAAAGTTGCGTTGCTTGAAAGGTTGGTATGTTGATAGTGTTCAGACATAAAGGCACAAATTTCTATTATTTTTTTTATTTGAACAAGAAAATGGGGTTAAAATCTTTTGAGATAACCAAAGAGGGTAATCCTTACCTTTGTAAGGTGGAATTTGTAGAAATTGAAAAAATACGTCAAACTCTTTTGAGTTTTGCATCGGAAAAGGTACTGCTAGCCCACAGTGGCGGGATAGATAGCAGTGTGTTAGCCCATTTGCTCCAAGCAAATCAAATTGTCTTTTCTGTCGCACATTGTAATTTTCAATTGCGTGTTTCCGCTAGTGATAAAGATGAGGATTTTGTAAAAAATTGGTGTGCTACTAAAAAGGTTCCTTTTTTTAGTAAGCGGTTTGATACAGAAGCTTACAAAAAGCGCACCAAAGAAAGTACGCAACTTGCGGCCAGGAACTTACGTTATCAGTGGTTTGAAGAACTCAGAAATTCACACGGATTTACTGTACTACTCACAGGACACCACTTAAATGATCAATTTGAAACCTTTTTGATGCACTCTACAAGAGGAACAGGTATTTCAGGATTATTGGGAATTCCCGAGACAGATTGGATTCGAAGACCCCTAAAAAAAGTATCCAAAACTGAAATCGTTGCTTATGCAAAGCAAAATCAAATTTCTTGGCGTGAAGATGCCTCCAATGCATCAGACGATTATCTTCGCAATGCATTTAGGAACCAGTTGGTAGAACCTTGGTTAAAAAAACATCCCGAGCACTTAAGTAATTTTAAAACAACTCTAGATCATTTAACAGCGGCGAATTCTTTTATTCAGTCTCAAATGGATAGGCTTCAGCAGCAGATTTTTAAAGAGCATTCCTTTGGTTTAGAAATAAATATTCATTCGTTCGAACAAATTCCGCAATCTACTTTTTGTGCTCATTATTGGTTTGCCCCATTGGGTTTTGTAGCTAGTGAGGTAGTGAAGTTAGTAAAAGCGCCTAAAGGCAAAATGCTTTTCTCAAATACGCATCGGTTAATTCGTGAACGAGAGGTAATGGTTTTGACTCCATTAATTCACACTAAAGACGAATATTACATTTTAAATTTGAATAAAAATTCGCTTGAATTCCCTGTACCGCTTTATTGGGAGACACTTTCCCAATCTTCACAAGGGACTTGGAAGCCACAACAAGCAGCGCTAGATAAAAGTGTAATAAAAAAACCACTCCATTTGAGAAAATACAAAAAAGGAGATTACTTTTACCCAACCGGTATGAAAGGAAAAAAAATGCTGAGTAAGTTTTTCAAAGATGAAAAATTTACCACCTTGGAAAAAGAAGCTCAATGGCTTTTGTGTGATTCAAATGATGCTATTGTGTGGGTCGTTGGCAAACGTTGCGATAAACGATATGCAGCAAAAGAAGCTACAGCAGAAATTCTTTTAATGACTTTGAGCCTATGAAAACGTGGCTGCTTTTTTTTATTGGAATCTTTTATTTGCAAGCACAAATTGAAGAGCCTGTAGTCTGGAAAAGTCGAGTAGAGCAACTCTCAGAAGATCGCTATTTATTGACTTTTGAAGCGCAAATAGCTCCTAAATGGCATTTGTATTCTCAATTTTCGAATCCTGAAGGTGCCATACCTACGGAATTTGTTTTTGAAAATAGTGCAGCCTACAAATTGATTGGAAGTGTAAAAGAGAGCGAGTCCATAACCGATTTCGATGAAGTGTTTGAAATGGATTTGACCTTTTTTAATGAACGCGCTCTTTTTCAGCAAGAAATCCAAATTATCGATAATGAATTCAATCAAATTCAACTAACAATAAATTACCAAGCTTGTGATGACGAACTCTGCATTTTTAGAAACGAAGCATTACTTATTTCTTTAGATGGAACTTCATCAGCCGTTGCCCTGGAGTTGGATGAAAAAAGCCGAATTTTGTCTTCAGAGTTGGAGCTTGAATTGACTGAAACACAGTTTCTGGAAAGTACCCTTGCTAAAGAGGGAACGTATGCTCCTTTTAATATTTTCTTATTGGGATTTTTCGGTGGGCTTCTGGCTTTACTAACCCCTTGTGTTTTTCCAATGATCCCACTCACAGTATCGTTCTTTTTAAAACAAAGTAATTCAAAATCCAAAGGAATTTTTAACGCTTTACTCTATGCTTTTTTTATTGTACTGATCTATGTATTGTTAAGTCTTCCTTTTCATTTTATTGATTCATTAAATCCTGAAATTTTAAATAATCTGGCTACTAACGTCATATTGAATATGCTCTTTTTTGTGGTATTTGTGTTTTTTGCATTTTCATTTTTTGGATTTTATGAACTCACATTGCCCACGCAATGGGGGAGTAAGACCGATGAAGCTTCGACCGTGCGCGGAGGGTTAGGAATTTTCTTTATGGCACTAACCTTAGCTATTGTATCATTTTCTTGTACAGGGCCCATTTTGGGTTCTTTATTGGCCGGTTCATTAACGGCAGAAGGAGGCGCCTTTCAATTGAGTATCGGAATGCTCGGCTTTGGAGTCGCACTGGGTTTGCCTTTTGGTTTGTTTGCCTTGTTTCCCAATACTTTAAAAGCTTTGCCTAAATCAGGAGGATGGATGACAACGGTTAAGGTGGTGCTGGGTTTTTTAGAATTAGCTTTAGCACTCAAATTTTTATCCAATGCTGATTTAGTTGCCCATTGGGGAATTTTAAAACGCGAAATATTTGTGGGAATCTGGACGCTTTTGGCCTTTGGATTAACTCTGTATCTTTTTGGAATTTTTCGCTTTCCAAATGAAATAAAAATGCCTTTGAGTAGAGTGCGAAAACTATTGGCTGTTGGTGCCTTGATTTTGACGAGCTACCTTTTTCTCGGTTTTATTTCCGAAGAAAATAAGCTCCGTTTGTTTAGTGGATTTCCACCTCCTGAGTTTTACAGTATTCGTGCGCAAGAATCGGATTGCCCCCTAGGATTGGATTGCTACAAGGATTTTGAGACAGGAAAAAAAGTAGCTCTGGAAGAGAAGAAACCCATACTTTTAGACTTTACCGGTTGGGCTTGTGTAAACTGCAGACGGATGGAAGAAAATGTTTGGGCTGCAACTGAGGTTTATGAATTGTTGAAAGATCGTTACATCATCATTTCACTTTATGTGGACGACAGAGAGGTGCTTGACCCAGAAGCTCAATTTAATTATCAATATCCAGACGGTAGGATTAAAGAAATCAATACGATCGGTAAAAAATGGGCCACTTTTCAGGCGGTGAATTTTAATACGGCTTCTCAACCCTTTTATGTTCAAATGACTGCCGAAGGGCAACTCCTGAATGCTCCCATACAATACACGGATCAGCTAACTTTTAAAAATTGGTTACTCAGTGGATTAGAACAGGCTCCTAAAACCCCTGTCAAAGCACAATATTTTAATTATTGAGACTAAAATCAGACTCGTTAAACCCCAGAGTTGCTGCATTTAATTTTTTTTTGTTTGAAGAAATCTGTATTTTAGAACAAACCAAACTTACTTCATGCTTGTCTCAGTCTTCGGATCTTCTGTATTTGGTGTAACAGCCAGTTTAATTACCATCGAAGTCAATATTGGAAAAGGAATAGGTTACCATTTGGTGGGTTTGCCAGACAATGCTGTAAAAGAAAGTAATTACCGAATTGCTGCAGCTTTAAACAATATTGGTTACAAACTCCCGGGTAAGAAAATCACCATTAATATGGCACCTGCCGACATGCGCAAAGAAGGTTCGGCTTACGACCTGCCGCTGGCTATGGGGATATTGTCGGCATCTAATCAGATTCAGGCTCCAGATTTGGGTCGTTACCTCATTATGGGAGAATTGGCCTTAGACGGTTGAATACGCCCAATCAAGGGTGCACTACCCATTGCCATTCAGGCATTGAAAGACGGTTTTACGGGGTTTATCTTGCCTAAAGAAAACGACTTGGAAGCAGCTATTGTCAAAGATTTGAAAGTTTACGGAGTTTCTAATTTGACTGAGGTTATTGCTTTTTTTGAGGAGAAAAAAAAATTAAATCCAACGGTAGTGGACACTCGAGCCGAGTTTCAAAAACAACTCAAATATCCTGAACATGATTTTTCTGATGTCAAAGGTCAAGAAACCATCAAACGCTGTATGGAAATTGCAGCAGCTGGAGGGCACAACATCATCCTGATCGGTCCGCCAGGAGCAGGAAAAACCATGCTGGCAAAACGCCTCCCCAGTATCTTACCTCCCATGACCTTACAGGAAGCTTTAGAGACTACAAAAATTCATTCTGTAGTGGGAAAGGTAAAAGATCAGGGGCTGATCAGTGTACGTCCGTTTCGTTCGCCCTACCATACAATTTCTGATGTTGCTTTAGTTGGAGGGGGAACCTATCCCCAACCGGGAGAAATTTCTCTAGCGCATAACGGGGTTTTGTTTCTAGATGAATTGCCCGAGTTCAAACGAGGTGCTTTGGAAGTAATGCGGCAACCCCTAGAAGATCGTGAAGTAACAATTGCTCGTGCAAAATTTACAGTTACCTATCCCGCTTCGTTTATGCTGGTAGCCAGTATGAACCCCAGCCCAACAGGTTATTTTACAGATCCGCTTTCCAAAATGGGTCCATCGCCTATGGAGATGCAAAAGTACATGGGTAAAATTTCGGGTCCTTTATTGGATCGGATTGATTTGCATATTGAAGTAGAACCCGTACCCTTTGAGCAGTTGGCGGATCGTCAACCGGCAGAATCTTCAGCGGCGATAAGAAAACGAGTGAATGCTGCACGAGCAGTCCAGTACAAACGCTTTACAAACTTTCAGAATACCCACTACAATGCTCAGATGACTACCCGTCAGATTCGTACGTTTTGTGAATTGGATACAGTCTCTTCCAATTTATTAAAGCAAGCCATGGAGCGCCTTTCCTTGTCGGCAAGAGCTTACGATCGTATTTTA
Source organism: Flavobacteriaceae bacterium (assembly GCA_029243165.1). Taxonomy (GTDB): domain Bacteria; phylum Bacteroidota; class Bacteroidia; order Flavobacteriales; family Flavobacteriaceae; genus MS024-2A. Next base: position 4,766 of record JAQWSN010000028.1, on the reverse strand, counting down.
AAAGTAGCAAGAACCATAGCCGATTTGGAAGGGGTAAATCAAGTTGTTTCCTCCCATATTGCAGAAGCCATCCAATACCGAAGCTTGGATCGGGAAGGATGGATGGGGTGAATACTTCTTTATTTTAATTCTAATAATAATTCACTTTCCGGGAATTCAGCAAGTCCTTGTGATAAGTAATCTTGAGCAATTTGATCTTGTTTTAATTTCCGATAGTGTTTGACTAGAAGTTCGTAAACAAGTACTTTTCCCCAAGTAGGTGACCCCTTGGAGGGCGTTACTTCAAGCGCTTTTTTGAGACTGTTTTCTACTCGTTTGCCCCCTCCAAAAGCTTTGGGGGTGTAAAAATCGTTGATAGCAACAGCAAGGTGAGTCCGAATGCTGTTGGGGTTGAGTTCAACTGCACGATTTGCATGAAAACTGGCATTACGACCTAAATTCATCATTGCCCAATAGCTTTTAAAGCGAATGCTGTAACCCATCTGAATGGCCATTAAGGCTTGCGCCTCTGCATCATTTTCTAGGGATTTTAACAAGGCAATAGCGCGATCAATTAAACTTTCGGCTTGCTTTTTATCGTTTTGAAAATCAGCAATCAATGCTTGGTTGTACAAACCGTAAGAAAGCCAATATCGATTTGAGTTGGTGTCTTGTTGGTTAAAAGTTTTTTCAAGATTTTGATTGATATTTTTTAATTGACTTTGATTTCCCTGAGTTTTATCCAAAACATAGGCCTTGTGGATCGGAGCTTCTGTTGTTGAAGTTTGAGCTTGCACGTTAGCTAACCCCAAGTGGATGTACAAGAAAAAGACAGTAGTTCTTTTGAGAATTTTGATTGTGTAGTGCCAATTCATAGGTATGTTTTTAAGGTTTTTACATAGGTTTTAAAAGCCTGAATGCCTTTGTCTGTCAATGAGATCTGAGTATGTGGATAGTTGTTTAAAAAGCTTTTTTGAATGCGAACATACTGTATTTCTTCCAGTTTTTTAAGTTGAATGCTCAGATTCCCTGAGGTAGCTTCGGTATGTTTTTTTAACTCTTTAAAACTGATTTGAGTATTCGTCATGAGATGAGATATTATGGCCAAACGCAAAGGGGCGTGCAGCATGGGATCAAGATTTTTATACATTTTGTTTATGCTTAAAATACAAGAGAATACCAGGAATTAAAACAGCAATCAGTGAGACAATACCCATCAAAAGAGGGTGTTGCTTCCAAGGAATAAAAAAGGCAGCATAAGCACTTAGATTTAAAATGATTCCTGAAAACAACAACAGTTTACTTCGGATAAAACTACCGGCTACTGAGGTTGCAATACCCCAAAGAATGAGGATGATGGGGATAAGATTACTTTGAAGAAAACCATTAAATCCAAAAGCGATGATCATGATATTAAACCCGGTAAAAATCCATAACCTCGATGAAATTTGATTGAGTGGGTTGTGTTGGCTCGAGTGTTTTTTGGAGTAATAGAACATGGTGTAAATACTCAAAAGAGGCAAAAGTAGATAAGGATACCAACTCTGTGATCCCATACCAATATGTAATAAATAGGATTGAGCAAAACAACAGAGGGCAATGGCTCCTCCCCATAACATAAATGCAAAACCGTTTTCTTCAAAACGACTTTTAGCTTGATTGATGACTTGGTCGATTAGTTCAAAACTTTCTTTGGGTGTAAATTCTTTTGATTTCATTGTGTAGGATATTTAATTTAAACAAACATAAAGTAGTTTATGATGTAAACCAAATTAATTTAAAAAAAATGAAAAGGGGAGTAAAACTTATTCTGTTTCTAGGGATCGTTCCAACCATTCATTGGTTTTTACCTCTAAGGTTTCTTCAACGGTTTTTAGTTCAATAGCCAGTGCTTTAATGTCTTCTGCAGACAGGGAGGCGTCAGCAAACTGATTTTGAAGGGTTTCTTTTTGAATTTCCAAGGAAGCAATTTCATTCTCTAATTTTTTCAATACTTTTTGGGCCTCGTAAGACGGCTTGTTTTGTTCTTTGTTTTTCCAGTCAACTTTCTGTTTTTTTTCTGTTGTTTCAGATTGGGAAGAAGACTGATCGTAGGTTCTAAAGTCGGAATAGTTCCCAGGGAAATCTTCTATGGTACCTGCCCCTTTAAACACAAAAAGATGATCTACAATTTTATCCATAAAATAACGATCGTGTGAAACAACGATCAAGCAACCGGGGAAATCTAAGAGAAAGTTTTCCAAAACATTTAAGGTTACAATGTCGAGATCATTAGTGGGTTCGTCAAGGATAAGGAAGTTTGGATTTTGGATCAGCACGGTACACAGATAGAGTCTTTTACGCTCTCCGCCACTCAGTTTTTCTACAAAATCGTACTGTTTTTTTCGGTCAAACAAAAAACGTTCCAGGAGTTGCTGCGCAGAGATTTTTCTTCCTTTTTTCAGGGGGATGAATTCTCCAAATTCTCGGATCACTTCGATGACTTTTTGACTGGGTTTTACCCGAATGCCCTCTTGGGTGTAATAACCGAATTTAAGGGTTTCTCCTCGTACAATTTTTCCCGAATCGGGTTTTAGGGTGTCTGTGAGTAGCTTTAAAAATGTGGATTTACCCGACCCATTATTTCCAATAATCCCGATCCGGTCGTTGCGTTGAAAATTGTAATCAAAACTTTGAAGAATTATTTTTTCTCCAAAAGCTTTGCCAACCTTGTGCATTTCAATCATTTTAGAACCCAATCGTTCCATGTTGATTTCCAACTGAACTTCGTGTTCATTTCGGCGTTGTAAAGCTTTGGCTTTGATGGTTTGAAAATCGGCAATTCTTGATTTAGACTTGGTAGTTCTGGCTTTGGGCTGACGACGCATCCATTCCAATTCTTTGCTAAAATGACGTTTGGTTTTGTGAGCCTCGGTTTCTTGTTGTTCCAAACGTGCATTGCGTTTTTCGAGGTAATAGGAATAACTTCCTTTGTAAGTGTAAAGTGCACCCTCGTCCAGTTCGATGATTTCTGTACATACCCGTTCTAAAAAATAACGGTCGTGAGTTACCATTAAAAGCGTTAGTTTTTCCTTGATAAAATAGGCTTCCAACCACTCGATCATTTCCAAATCCAAATGGTTGGTTGGTTCGTCTAAGATCAGTAAGTCGGGTTTTTCTAGTAACGCACTGCAAAGGGCCAAGCGTTTTTTTTGCCCTCCAGATAAGGTAGCTACTTTTAAGGATAGATCCTCCAGTTTGAGTTTACTTAAAAGTTGTTTGTATTGAGTTTCAAAGTCCCAAGCTTGATGCTGGTCCATGGCTTCAAAAGCGAGTTGATAAGCCGCGGTGTCTTCAGGGTTTTGCAAAGCCTTTTCATAGGTGGCAATCACCTCTAAGGTTTCGTTGCCGCTTGCCAAAATAATTTCTTCAACGGTTTGTTGAGGATCTAAAATCGGTTCTTGAGCGAGGTAAGATACTCGAGTACCTTTTCGAAAATTCACTAAACCCGTATCAGAAGTATCCTGTTGTGCAATGATTTTTAATAAGGTTGTTTTTCCACTACCGTTTTTGGCAATCAACGCAATTTTTTGTCCTTTACTGATCCCAAAGGAAAGGGGCTCAAAGACGACCCGTTCTCCATAGGTTTTTGAAATGCCTTCGACCGAAAGTAGGTTCATCCGCTTTGAATTTTTGCTAAAAGTACGGATTCAAAGTCAACTGGGGTCAAACTAAGTATTGAGTCTTTATTTAAAGCATGCGGAATGAATTTTGAGAAGGGTTAAAATTGGATTGTTACTCCTAAACCACGGGTGCTGGTTTTCAACGTAAAGCTTGTTTTTTTAGACTTTTGCTGATTGTAAATTGTCACTGCTTTATCGTATTTTTTATTCAGTCCAATAGATGAGACAATTCCAAGGCCTAAAACTCCAAGTCCAATTCCCGCTTTGTTCCATGTGATTTCACCAGTGGCCGTCAGACGCCCAATACGTTCTCCAGTAAAGGCTCCTCCTAATAGTATGAGACCAGACGAAATTCTCAGCTGAGTTTGTGCCTTTTTAAAGTATTGGTGCGCTTGAGGTACTTTTTTGTAAAGTTGTTTGACTTCTTTGTGTGTTATTACTTTGTCATCAAGGCGGTATTGCCATTTTTCCCGGACTAAGTTTTGACTCCAAAGGGAAGTACCCATTAAAAGAAAAAAATATAAAAAAAAGAGTTTTTTCATGAGGTTAAGTATGAGGATTAGGACGTTTTAAATTACAAAACACTTTTTACCCCCACAAATAAATCTTTAAAATAGAAATGAGCATAACACTACTTCTGCTAAAACCGATACTTCTCCGATTCAAGCGTTTGAGATGGGTTCTTAAATTAAGATGCATACGTTCTATGTGATTGGTAGCTCTCGTTTTAGTACTATGGATATTTTTTTCAATCAAAAAGCGGTAGTGTTTGAGCTTGTCCGTGTAAATTTTTTTAGCTTCTGAAAGTTGTAATGAGATCAATACTCGGTTTAAGGTTTTGTTGGTTCTGCTTCCCACATGAATGCGAACAATACTTTTACTTTCTCTACAATAAGCACTGACCACCCAGATCAACTTTCCTTTTTTTTAACAAAGGTTCTGAGTTCATCCACCTCATAGGTTTTGCCTTTAACCAAAATAGGTTCTTTGATTTCAGCAGCTATTTTTTTGATTCGTGAAATTAAGGTAGTAGGAGAAATTCCTAACAAACGAGCCGTTCCCAATATTCCAACCCCTTCTTTAGTTAAACAAACAATGTTTTGATCCAAATTGGGAGCATAAGCA